>NVWX01000016.1 GCA_002746355.1 Dehalococcoidia bacterium
TTGGAAATATTTTTCAAATTGGACTTATCTTTTCTGCTCAACCGCTGCAGCCGCAGTTGAGCCGCATTAATCCAATTAGCGGTTTTAAGCGTATCATGTCCATGCGGGGGCTATTTGAAGCTGCGAAATCGATTTTCAAGATTGTGTTAATTGGATATATTGTCTATGTCACAATAATGTCGAATTTAACGGATGTCCTTTCGCTGGTTGATGCTGATAAATCGAAAATTGCTGCTTTGTTTGTATCTACAATTGGTCGAGTTGGGTTTCAGGTGTTTTTGCGAGCAGCGCTCGCGCTGCTCTTTCTGTCGATATTTGACTTACTGTACCAGAGATGGCAGCATGAACAGGATATCCGGATGACGCGTGAAGAACTACGCGAAGAAATGAAACGAACCGAAGGCGATCCGGAGATCCGGCGTCGAATTCGTCGTGTACAACGGGAATTGTCTCAAGCCCGGATGATGCAAGCCATTCCTGAAGCAGATGCGGTGATTACAAAGCCTCTACGGTCTCCGCGGCATGGGCGAGGTCTCAGATTGGCCTTGGCCGCCCGATGCGGGCGGACTGCAGCTATTTCGGCCCCTGCTGAAGGTAACGAAAGACGAGACAGCCGCATACTGCCGTGAGATTGGCCGTAGCTACCGCGAGGACAGCGGCAACTATATGTGGCGGTTCACCCGCAACAAAATCCGCCAAGACCTGATGCCGCGCCTAGCCCAGGACTATAACCCACAGGTACGGGATGCACTGGTCCGGCTGGCCCGGACCGCCGCCGAAGAACTGGATTTCGTGGAGCGGGAACTGGATAAAGTCTGGCCCGTTGTGGCTGTGGAATCGGACGGCGAGGTGCGGTTTTCCAAAAACGCCCTAAACGAGCTGCATCCGTTGTTGCAACGGCTAGCCCTCAGGCGCGGCTACATCCTGGTGACGGGAGATTCCACGCGGCTCAGAGAGACTCATATGGTGGCCATGGAGGGCCTGGCGCTCGGTGGACGCGGTGGACGCTCGCTGCAGCTGCCGGCGGGCGTGGTACTCCGGCAAGGATACGCCGATCTGGTGCTGACACGGGACCTAGGGCCAGACTGCCCGTATCCGGAGCTACAGGGAGAACTAGCCATTCGATTTCCAGCCGAACCTGGAGTGAAGACCGTGGCGTCAGCAGGCCMTTGGGTCGTTACGATGCAGGTTGGGCCGGCCAAGGAACGGCCGGATTGGGCGAACTCCGGCGGCGGTGATGAGTGGACGGCCTGTTTGGACCGGAATGCAATCGGGGGCGGAGCGACCGTGCGGGGGTGGCGGCCCGGCGACCGGATACAACCCTTGGGGATGCGCGGGCGGAAGAAGTTGCAAGACCTGTTCACCGACCTGCGTGTACCCCGGCCCTGGCGTGAAAGGGTTCCGCTATTGGAAACAGATACCGGAATCGCCTGGGTGGTTGGTCACCGCATCGCCGACTGGGCAAAGGTTCCCCCGGATTACGGTGAAGAAGTGCTCTGGATCAGTTTTTCTCAGGAGCGGTCCCTGTAGTTTAGGTGCCCATGAGGCGGGAGGGGTTGTCTTTCACCAGCATACCCACTTCTACCTCTTCCATCCCCGACCGCAGCATAGTGGCGATGCCCATGCGCATGCCTTCCGCGGGCATCGGGTGAAAGTCTTGTCCGAAGTCGGTGCTCAGGATGCATTTCTCCGAGCCGATGGCCAAGATCGTCTTGGCCAACTCCTTGGGGTCCAGGCGGTGGGTGGTGGGCATCATCACGTGCACGCAGTGCTCGATGAACGCGCCCATCCCGGCCAGCTCTTTCATGTCCTCAAGGGTCATTCCGGTCCAGAACGACATCGTGGTGCCATGGGTGACAACCACCCGCTGGATACCCACATTGCGGGCCTCGGCGACGAGAGCCAAGCTCTCAGCCGTGGATATATGACCGGTGGCCAGCACCATGTCGTGGGACTTGATCATGTCCAGGATGGGATGTATCTCCGGTACCAGGGAGCCGGAGCCGTCCAGAAGCGATATACCTCCATCTAGGCCCTTGGCTTCCCGGTCCGCCTTGGCGGAATAGGTGGGCATCCAGACGATGCGGCCTCCCATATTGGCCGTGGCTTCCACCGCATGGACGTTTAGTCCTCCCACTTCCGTATCCAGGGATATGCCGCCCAGCACGGTTATATCGGGTACTATGTCGCTGGTGGTCGCGGCCACCGGATGGGTTGGGTACTCATGGCTCTTTAGAACGACCCCCTGCATGCCCAGTTCCTTGGCCTGTAAGGCGATCTCCACGGCGCCGGCCCGGCGTTCTACCTTAGGGTCGGGGCCGAAGTGGACGTGTATATCCAGGGCGCCTTCCAGGATGCGGTCTACGTTGCTCAAAGTCTCACCATGTAGTTGAAATAGGAGGCTCAGGAAAGCGCGGTCAGGCGTCAAAAAGAGGGGGCCGAACGCGCCCGGTTCGAGGCTGGCGCCAGCATAAATCAGGCACCTACGGGTGTCAAGGGAAATCCACCAGGTTGGCGTTCGGAGAGCAGTTGCCTACCGCGGGCCCGGTTGGTAGCATGTTGAGACTCTTGGCGGGAGGAAGTGATGGACCTGGGACTGAAAGGCAGAGTGGCGATAATCGGCGGCGGCAGCAAGGGACTGGGCCGGGCCTGCGCCGATTCCCTGGCCCAAGAAGGCGCGAACCTCGTGATCTGCAGCCGGAACGCCGAAGAACTGGACCAAGCCGCTGGGGAGATCAGCCAAGCGTTTGGGGTCGAGGTGTTGGCCGTTCCCGGAGACCTTAGCCAACTGCCGGATATCCAAAGGCTGGTTAAGAGAACGGTCGAACATTTTGGCCGTCTGGAGATCCTGGTCAACAACTCCGGAGGCCCGCCTGCCGGTCGGGCTGCGGATACCACTGAGGAGGTCTGGCGTCAAAGCATCGACATGGCCCTCATGTTCTTCATCCGCATGAGCCAGGAAGCGGTCCCCCACATGAAAGAAAATGGATGGGGGCGGATAGTCAACATCCTCGCCAGCTCGGTCTATCAGCCCATCGATAACCTGGTAACCTCCGGGGTTACCCGCATGGGCGCCGTGGCTTTTGCCAAGAGCCTGGCCGACGAGGTCGGCATGGACAACATCTTGGTGAACAACGTAGCGCCCGGATATCTCTTAACAGACCGAATGATGCACATCTTCGAGACCCGGTCTAAAGACACTGGGTCCAATGTGGAAGAATTGCTACAGGCCCACTCGTCCACCATACCGGTGGGCCGGTTGGGCCGGCCCGAAGAACTGGGCGACCTGGTGACATTCCTGTCATCTGAGAAGAACAGCTATACCACCGGAGCGACGATCTTAGTGGACGGCGGCGTGGTCCGGTCGGTGATGTAACCGCTCCGGTGCAGGAGTTACCGAAAATAGAGAAAGGGCCGGTCCTTCTTTAGAAGGACCGGCCCTTTTTGGTTGCTGTGAATTATAGGGGCGTTTCCCGAACCTCTATCCTTGAGACTACCGGGTACCCTTAACTAGATTTGGGAGCCATAAGGCGATGTCTGGGAAGATGATCAGCAAGACGATTATAGCTGCCATCACCGCCATGAAGGGCAGCACCCCGATGTAAACATCCGTGATGGTGCCAATTTCTTCTGCCTGGCCTGACGCTTCCGCCATCTCCGCCTGGACATCCCTCCGTACTCCGTGGAGCACATAGAGGTTGATGCCCTCGGGCGGGCTGATGAGAGCAGCCTCAACCAAGATAACCATGATGATGCCGAACCATACCAGGTCTACCCCGGTGGCTACCAGCGCCGGCGCCAAGATTGGCACCGTGGTGACCAACATGGCGAAACTCTCCATAAAGGTCCCCAGCAACAGGTAGAAAATGACAAGCACGATCACCAACTGGGTGCCGGACAATTCCATGCCGATGATCCACTGCGAGATGTCATGGGAGATACCCAGCCTGGCGAAAGCGAAACTCAGCGTGAATGCGGCTACGACGATGAGCATGATCATCGACGATGTCCTGACGGTGGACAGGATCGAATCTTTAATCATTTGAAAGTTAATCGTCATGGACTGGCGAAGCTGTCCATCGACGACGGGGTACCGCTCTTGCAGATTGGCTAACACTCCTGTGGAGGAGCTGGAGCCACCAATAATACTGATGAACCATCCCATGACCGCCGGGCCCGAATTGTTTATCAAGGCCAGTACCAGGGCGCCCGATACACCGAATGCGGCAGCCTCGGTGGGAGTTGCCCAGCCTGCGTAGATCGACCCCAAGACCACCATGATGATGAGTAAAACGGGAATCATGGAGAATAGGCCCAGGAACTTCAGCCGCCAGGTTGTGCCGGGCTCTTTCGGAGCGATGGATGGGAACACGATAGACGCTACCACGATCATGGCCATCATCATAAGGGCCAATAAGATCCCTGGGACAAACCCAGCCAGATACAGTCTTCCGATGGACTCTTCAACCAGTACCCCGTAAACGATCAGTCCGATGCTGGGAGGAATCAAGATTCCCAGAGTGCCCCCAGCGGCCAGAGAGCCGATCACCAGCCGTTCACTGTACCCCCGCTGCCGGAAGGTCGGCAGGGATACCCGGCTGATGGTGGCCGACGTGGCCACGCTGGAACCGGAACAAGCGGCGAAGATGGCGCAGGAGGCGATATTCGTGTGAATCAGTCCACCCGGCAGGAAAGATATCCAGCGGGAGACCGCGTTGTACATCCTCTCACCCATGCCGCTCCGCAGCATCAATTCCCCCATCAGGAGGAATAGCGGAATCGCGATAAGGATGAAGTTGGTGTTCGTCTCCCATGCTTTGTTCCCCATGATGTTCCACAGGGGAGCATCGGAGAAGACGTACATCAAGATTAGCGACAAAACACCCAGAGCGCCGGCCACGTAAACGCCGATCAAAAAGAAGCCGCCCATCATTAGGAATGCTGAGGTTATTGCCATCTGTTTCGGTCCTCCTAACCTTTCGGCGCMRGSAWCGSNNTRYCSGCAKGRSWRGWWTMTTRAMNNTGTTGARRATCRCTTCGGTCCAGCCGTACRAGATTCGGCCGGAGCGAACTTTGCTTTGATCAGACCCCCGACGTACTCTCTTCCGTCAGGACGGGATCAAGATTGGTTCCAGCAGTCACCGTGCGGTAACTTTCAGTACCGCCCTGCATCTTGTGCACTCTCGGAAGGATTGCTTCCGCGACCTTGTCAATCATCATGTGGACCGCCGTGAATGCCAACATACTGAATCCGATGGCTACAAACGTTTGGGGAATCCACAACGGGACCAGGGGATAGGTGTTGGTTACAGCGCCAATCTCATRGGACTTCATGACCATAATCCAAGTTTTCCAAGAYGTGATACCGATGAAGAAGACGATCGAAGCGAGCGCTGCTTGGTCGGCCCACCACCTGACTCTGGTGGACATGAAGGGCAATAAAACGTCGATACGGACGTGGGAGCCGGTCCGCAAAGCGTAGGAGAAGGCCCAAGTTGAGGCCATGGCCATGGTGAAGCCGCTCATAAGGTCCATGCCTGGCGCCATCACAAYGCCATATTTTCTTGCAATCACCTGGTAGGTGATGAAGAGTGCTAAGAGCAGGAACATCGTTCCGCAGAGATACCCCATACCGAGGTAGGTGCGGTCGAGGATCCTGGTGACTGACCGCATCGCGGTCAGTAGCGTGAGGGCCGAAGACTGACCTTCAAGCACCCTTTCTACGTTCTGGTGTGCCGCTGTTGCTTCCGTGCTTGCTACTTCGCTCAAGTGGTCTCCTCCCTGCTCGGCGCTGTGAGGCCTTATTTTGGGCCCACGATACTTACCTTTCGTGGATAATTGCCKTTAAATCACAAAGGCAGTCGGGGAGCGGGCCTTTCAAATCCGTGGACCCGCCGTTAATACCAAATTCGGAGATTTAATCGGGCATTTTGCCGGGGTATGAGCGTTTTGTCCATCGCCGCTTAACATTTTGTATCTGTGCTAGGCACAAACACATATGCGATAGGCCACGCCCTAGATCGCTCGGAAGTATAAACACTTGCTAGGTAGCCGTCAATGGGTTTTATTGCGTTTTGGAATTATCTATATAGCTGAATCACGGGATATGAAATACGGCACGGGATTCTGTGGGTCTGGAGAGGAATTCCAGTCAGCCGCAGTTCACTTCATCACTTCGGTCCTTCCTTAATAAGAACGAACGGTGAATTGGATGGGACAGGGCTAAATCATATAGGGCCGAGGGCTATGTGGAGAGACCGCTTGTTAGGAGCAGCGGTACTTAGGTTTTTAAGCCAATTCTCTGATTCGCTGGAAGAACGCCAGCTGCAGCAGCGCGAATCCCAGACTGACCAAAGCCAAAACCGTGTACGCCCCAGCCGGGCTCCAGACATGAATCAGGAAGCTGATGCCCATCGTCGCCAGGGGGGTGAGTCCGTTGTCCAGCATGTAGATGCTCATCACCCGGCCCCGTAGAGCATCGGGAACGATCGTCTGGATCAGTGTGTTATTTCCAACCCGGAAGATATATTGGAAAAATCCCAAMCCGGCCAGAAAAGCCATCGATARGAAATACGATGTCGACTGGGCAAACAGCAGGATGAAGATACAGCCACCGATCAGTCCGGCCAGAGTAGCGGGCCCTCGGGGGATGATGAAGCCCTTGCCGGCGATAATGACGGCGGCTACGATTCCGCCGGCGCCTATCGCCGCGGCCATCAGGCCCCCGGCGTCGGCCCCGCGGTCTAGCACCTGGGTGGTGAATATCGGCAGCACGAAAGTCACCGGCTGGAACACAAGGTTGGGGATCACGGCCATCAGGATCAGCTGCCGAATAGTCCGCTCCTTCACCACGTAAGCCAACCCTTCTTTCATGCTGGAGAGCAAGGAGGTGCCTGTGGCCGTGCGCTCCTCCCTGTAGGGCAGCTTCATGGGCAGATATATGAGAACTATGGTCACGTAGGCGGCCGCCTCGATGAAGAAGTTCCAGTTGAACCCTAAGGTGGCGATCAGCAACCCGCCTACGGCCGGCCCAACGATGCGCATGGTAGGGTGAGCCATACCGTTCAATGCTAGGGCGCTGCCCAAGTCCCGCAGCGGCACCGTGTTTGGGACCATGGTCTGCCTCACGGGCTGGACGATGGAATGCGCGATCCCTGATACCCCCATATATATGAAGGCATGCCACCATTTGAGCGGACCGGTCACCGGGGAAGCGTCTAGGTCTGTGGCCAAGACTAGAAAGGCGAAGATCACTGCTGAAATCGCCATATAGACCTGCGTGAACATCACCAGCTTGCGGCGGTCGACCCGGTCTGCCAGCACCCCCGCCCAAGGCCCGATTATCAGGACTGGCAGTGTCCGTACACCGACAACGGTCCCGGTCAAGAATGCGTTGCCGCCGGAGAGCTCCAGCACCAGCCAGCCCACGGTGAGTATCTGGATCCACTGGGCGCCAACGGTGAAGAAGTTGCCGATCCATAGATACCGGAAATCTTYGTAATGSGAGATTATCCAGAAATTACCCCGGCGGCCGCCGGCTGGATCATTCCCAGTTTGGGGCTCTGCTCTACGGGACAACCAGAAACCTGCTAGCGGCTTTGCCCGTCACGTCGATCGATGGACGGAAAACTTCAGGAGGRGTCGAGCGAAGTTCTCCGGTGGTTTTTTCRGATATTGTTAGCCGTTTGATATCGGGGGATGTCATCTCGGGAAGCTTATCACGGTCAGCCAAACGGAACCCCGCGGGGGTTAGATGACACAACAGATACTCGGTCGATTCCCGTATGGGAGCTGGGGAACCCGCAAAAATGGTCCATCTGCWCGGTWTCGGCAGATGGACCATTCGTGGCGTTGGGGTGGGACGTTCCTCTTATTTCAGATGCTGGTCGAACCAGGCCATGGCCTTGCCCCAAGCGTCGGCGGCCGCTTCCGGCCGGTAGCTGGCCCTGGTCTCGCARTKGAARCCGTGCCCGGCGCCGTCRTAGCTATGGAATTCGTGRGYYTTGCYGTGKKTGGTCAAYTYCGWATCCATCTTGGCCACGWCRTCCGGYGTTGGGTTTGCGTCYTCCACRCCGAATAATCCAAGCATCGGACAGCCKATGTTGGCCGTYTGTTCCAGCGGCGAAGGCCCGTCGCCAAGGGCATTTCCGATACCGCCGCCATAGAATACAACCGACGCGGCAAGGTCAGAGACGTTGCAGGCCGCCAGATAGGATACCCGGCCCCCGTAGCAGAATCCGACGATGCCGATCTTGTCGCCAACTACGAAGGATTGCGCTTTCAAATAAGCCATCGCGGCATTGACATCGGCGAGTATGTCAGCATCCGTGGAGTTGCGCATCCGGGCGATGGCGGTATCCATCTCTTCGTGCAGTCCGGTCGTCATCGGGCCTTCCCGGTGGAACATGGCCGGCGCCAAGCCCACGTACCCTAGGGAAGGCAGCCGGTCAACGACCGACTGAATATGGGAATTCACGCCCCAGATCTCTTGAATCACAACCACGGCGGGGTGGCTGCCTTCCCCTTCAGGTTGAGTAAGGTAGCCTTCCATAGTGCTCGCGTTGACGCCTATATCTATCCACTTTGCTGGCATTGGGCTTTCTCCTGTGAATCCTAAGACCCACTGATCAAACAGTTGTTCCGTTGAACGGGAGAATACGGTACTGGAAGACGTGATGGATCCAATTGCCGCAAAATTCCACAGGTATCGAAAACGTAGKATTTGCTAATGTTTAGCAGCAATTAGTACGAYTATAGTATATAKTATATCATATAATTACTGATTCAGGAATTTAATCAATYAGATTGTATTTTATCGGTCCGCGAATGTCAACGAAAACAGTAAGTGTGTGAATGTCCTACCTATCGATGGACTCGGCTCGCCACAGACCACCCTCGGGTAGTGGTGGTCAAGATAAAAAAAGACCGGGCCGGCTGACATTTGCCGCTGTCCGGCGTTTCATAATCGGCGTAGGTTTTGTATGATGGAWARGKTAAMGAGCGGAGTATCKCRGAAAGCTAAAKTRGKCTGMCCCGCTCGCGARCCYACGGAGGCCGYCTTTGCGCAACCTGGCCAATTTTCTTGTCCACCTATTYAACCGCGACGGTGAGTCAGACCAGACCTACTTATCGGWGATTCACGACCGGTGTTTGTTCTGCGAGGAGCCGATCAGYGACTCTCCCTCCTATCTTACCTACCGTGTTTGTCCCTTCTGCCGGTTCCACTACACCGTAACCGCACGCCAACGTATCGAGTTGCTGGCCGATAAAGGAACTTTCAAAGAGTTTTATAAATATGTGAGCTCGGTGGACCCCCTTTCGTTCTCGCGCCGGGCCCGTTATCGAAAGTTCCTCGCCCAGGACCAAGACCGGACAGGGCTTACCGAAGCTGTAGTTACGGGGAAATGCCGGATCGGCGACACCGAGGCGATGCTGATCGTCTTGGATTTTGGTTTCATGGGCGGCACCATGGGCAGCGTCGTCGGCGAGAAAGTGTCTATGGCCTTTGAGAACGCGGCCCGCAAAGGCTTGCCGGCAGTGGCCGTAGTTTCGGGAGGAGGCACCCGGATCCAAGAGGGCGTCTTGTCGTTGATGCAAATGGCCAAAACGGTAACCGCCGCCAACCGCCTACGGAAAGAAGAATTGCCTTTCATTGTAGTTTTGGCTAACCCTTCCACCGGTCAAGCCTATGCCAGTTTCGCCAACCTCGCCGATGTGATCCTGGCGGAGCCGGGTTCGTTGATCGGATTATCTCCCCTGCGCACGCTACGTGAGGTATCAAAGATGCCTCTGCCCCTGGACGCGCATACGGCCGAGGCCCACGTTGGTCACGGGCTGTTAGACAATGTGGTGGACCGGGAGAACCTGCAACCTAGGGTTGCGTCATTGCTGAAGATCCTAACGGCCCACAAGCATGGATCTTCCAACCACAAGAATCTGCTGAAGGCGGTACCCCAAACATGCGCCGAAGTGGAGCCGTGGGAAGCGGTTACCGSCGCCCGAAATTCGGAGAGGCCCCAGGCGAGCGCATATTTCCGGTTCATGTTGGACCCGTTCATCGAGCTTCGCGGCGACAGACTGAATAGCGATGACCGTTCGATCGTGGCKGGTCTGGGATTCATGGACGGCCAACCCGTGGCGGTGATCGGCCAAGAACGCCGGCCTTTGGTTGAAGGGGAACGGTACCATGTGTTTCCCGACGGCTTGCGCAAGGCCAAGCGCGTGATTGACCTGGCGAGCCGTTTCAAGCTCCCTCTCGTCACCCTCATCGACACCCAAGGCGCCGATCCCGGATTGGAAGCCGAAGAACAGGGTATCGGGAACGCGATCGCCACAACACTTTCTTCGATGTTGACGGTACCGACGCCCATGGTTTCAGTAGTGATTGGCGAAGGCGGAAGCGAGGGCGCATTGGCCCTGGGGTTGYCCGACCGGATTTTGATCCAGCAATACGCCGTCTATTCGCCCATGTCGGCGAACCACACTCTCGGCGCCGCGTATCACGACCACATGCTGGACCGCGAAACCGCTGAGGCGTTGATGCTGACAGCCCATGACTGTGTGGAACTGGGTATCGCCGATCAGGTGGTCGCTGAGCCGGAAGGTGGCGCCCACGTGGACCCCAGAGAGGCATCGAAAAGTCTCCAATCGGCGATCCTCACAAACATCGTTCAGTTGTCCAAGATGTCCCAGGGCAAACTTTTGAAGAAACGGTATCAGAAATTCCGGAGAATGGGCGAGGAAAGCGGGCATTCTCAGGAAGCCATGAGCCGGGAAGTGGATCTGCTGATGAGTATCACATCGGGTGACGCGCCACCGSGAAGGCCGTCCCGTAAGCAACGAAGAAGGGGCCGGAAGGACGTGGCCGCCGAGGCCGAGGTAGCGTCTGATGATTAAGCCCGTCGAGCAATCCGGCAGCGACGGGATGCCTGCCCGGAGTGTTGTCTAGGCCGCTTCCGAGCCGAACTCTTTGAGGCTTTTTTTCACTTCATCCGCAACAAAGACGAACTCATCTTCCACTGACTCGTCCAGGAGGGCCGTCGGTCTTGATGAGTCACGGTAGGCCGAACGCAGCGCTAGTTCGCCCAGGAATGGGGCATCTATCTCTTCAGCCAGTTTTTTTCCGCCGCCTTGGCCGAATATATCGCCGGTGTAGTTCTCCACAACGCCCAGCACATTCAGGTTCAACTTCCGTATCATGTTGATGCAGCGTTTGGCGTCCAAGTTGGCCAAGTCTTGGGGCGTGCTGACCACAACGAATCCGTCCATCGGCAGGTTCTGCATAACAGTGAGCGGGGAATCTGAGGTGCCGGGAGGCAGGTCCACCACCAGATAGTCCAGTTCGCCCCAATCGGTCTGCTGCAGGAACTGGCTGATGGCGTTGTGGATCATCGGTCCGCGCCAGATGATAGCCTCGTCCGGATTCTCTTGGAAGAAGGCCATGGAGACGACTTTTACGCCATATTTCTCGGTCGGGATGATCTGCTCATCGACGTATTCGGGCTTGTCGGTGATGCCCATGACCTTTGCTACATTGGGGCAGTCGATGTCCACATCTAAGAGGCCCACGCTGCTACCCATGTTTGCTAGCGTCACGGCCAGATTCACGGCAACGGTGGTCTTTCCCACGCCGCCTTTGCCGCTGTAGACGCCRATCTTGGTCTTGATTTTGCCGAGACGGTCTGTGATCTGGCGCTTTTGCTGCCAAGTCCGTTTGATCTGTTCAAGACGCGCGGTTTCCTGGGGCGTGGGCATGCGTTCCTCCGGATGGGATTCTGGACTCAATCAATACGGCAACCAGCGCCGGRATCAATCCCGGTTGACGGCTGCGGGTCGCGGATATATCGGATGCCGGTGCCAGGGCTTCCGGACTATTTAGATACCGAGTTGGGAGCGGGCTTCTTCGCTGATCAATTCGGGCGACCAGGGCGGGTCGAAAACCATCTCTATCTGAACTTCTTCGACGCCATCCAACTCTTGCACCGCCCATTCAGCCTGTTGGCCGATGTATGGGCCCATGCCGCAACCGGGGAAGGTAAGGGTCATCTGAATGTAGACGTCTCCGGTGTCTTTTACCTGAACGTCGTATACCAGACCCAGATCAACGACGTTGACCGGAATCTCAGGGTCATACACCGTTTTCAAAGCCTCATAGATCGCATCTAAGGTGACGGTTTCCTCGGCCATATCTGCCTCCTAATGGGGTTGCCTGCCACGATTATATAAAAGTCGRYCAACATGGTCAACAATTATTGGTGGGCCATTTGCGAGGCAGCAGARCCCACATAACTGATGGCTATCTCCACTGCCTCATTGATATTTAAGGAATCAGGAGCAGTTTGCCGGTGGTGGCCCTGCTCTCCAGTTGCCGGTGCGCTTCCGAGGCGTCGGACAGAGGGAACTCACCRCCGATCCGGAGTTTCAGTTCACCGGAGGCTACCCAGCCCAAGACGTCGCCGGCCCGCTTCTCCAGCTCGRCGCGGTCAACCGTGTAATCGCCCAGTCCGGGCCGGGTCAGCGAGAGTGAACCCGCGCCAAGCATAGCTGGATTCATAGGCTCRGGGGCGCCGCTGGCCGCGCCGTAAAGCACCATGTGGCCGCGGCGGCCCAGGCTGGCGATGCTCTGAGTGAAGGTAGTCTTGCCGACGCCGTCATAAACCGCCTTGACGCCTTCGCCGTTGGTGGCCTTCTTGACYTCTTCSGCRAARTCCWGYTGGGTRTAGAGRATSACGTGGTCGGCGCCSGCYTSCYTGGMMAGSTCSGCCTTKKCWTCGGTGGARACGGTRGWGAASACGAAACCGCCCAACTTCTTGATCATCTGCGTCAGGAGCAGGCCCATGCCGCCGGCCCCTGCGTGGACTATCACCCGGTCTCCCTTTTGGACGGCGTAGGTGGAATGGCAAAGATAATGGGCCGTCATCCCTTGGAGGATTGCCGCGGCCCCTGCTTTGGCGTCGACGCCGCTGGGGCGTTTCATCAACCGCCAGGCGGGCACAACCGCCAACTCGGCGTAGGTCCCGGGTGCGGTGCAATAGGTTACTTCATCGCCTACTTTGACTTCGGTCACTCCAGGGCCGATGGCGTGGACCACGCCGGCGCCCTCGACTCCGATGATGCGGGGCAGGGGSGGTCCGGGGTTAACGCCCTGGCGGCTATAGACATCGGTGAAGTTCACACCGGCGGCCTGAATCTGGACCACCGCTTCGCCCTCACCGGGAGAGGGGTCGGCCACGTCCTGATACTTCATGACCTCGGGGCCGCCGAATTCTGTGATCTGTATCGCCTTCATATGGGGYCTCCTGAAATGTCCGCTAGATTCTAAGGTGATTTAACTATGATGCTGCGGCTACCGTTTGGATGGCGGTAAGTATACACCGGGACCATGAAAACGACCGGAACCGAGGGCGGCCATCGATTTTTCATGAGGCAAGACAGGGAATGAAACCACGTCTTGGACCGACCGGTGTCCCACCGTTAAGAAGCTCGGAGCCCTAACGAGGCCAACGCGGCGGAGGCGCTGCTGGGAAGGCTCAACYCGCTGGCGGTTGCCTTGGYGTATATGTCCTGCAGGCCCTGAGACACCGCCGCATCTGGGGCGCTACCCTCGGCTCGGTTGGCGTCCAGGTCAGCCAGGGTGTCGTACGCCTGGTCAACATTCCAGAAGAATGAAAGCAGCCAGGTCAACTCGCGTTCGTTGTTGGGAACGGGGATGTCGGACAGGTCATAAAGCCCGTTTAAGACCTTGGTGTAGCGAAGTATCCCGGCTTTGTCTTCAGAGTTCTCGCCGTAGAACCTGCGGCGGCTCAACTCGGTGATGCGTTGGGAATAGTCTTCCGCACCGTAGATGTTCTCGGGCAGCCAATCATCGCGAAGGTCCAGAACTTCGTTGCCCGATTTATCCACGATGGCGACGGCGATGTCCGACCCCAGATGCGATTCATATTGGAATTTCACAGCGTCCCGGAGCAACGCCTCTTGGAGCATCAGGGTTAATTCCCGGGGAATCTTCTTGTACTTGGCGCCGCTGGCTTGGTCATTGGTGTCGGCGCCCACGCCACCGGTGTTGAAGACGAAGTATTGCTGTTCCAACCCGCCCTCTTCGATCTTCTTAACGATGTTGTAGAGGTTGTTGGCGTTCTGGTCTTCCAAGCCGATGATGAACGGGTCTGAGAAGTACTCAACGTATGGACGGCCGATGGCCCCGATGGCCGCGCCCATCTGTACCGCTTCGCCGTACATCAGGACCCGGATGTATTGTTCAGGGGTGAGCCGGCGCAACGGCGGTACCACAGTGTTCTGGCGCATCACGGCCTGCCAAAARACCTGGTCGGTGTCYTCGAYGGGRACRTGRACWCCYTCRGTCTCSCGGCCGTTGGTGATCTTYTTGAGMAWRTCGTTGGCCCCCTTTTTGGTCACCAACCTGGTGCGGGAAAGAGTTACACGCATGTTTCGGACGGGGTTGGAAAGGAAGTTBGGAGCGCCTGAATCCAGGTCCACCGGTACGTTTTCCAACGTCTCTTCCGTGTTTGGGTCCTCGTCCGTGCCCCGGACGGCCTCAAAGGTGATGGGGTCTTCTTCCTTGTTCAAGCCAAAGGGCATGGCGTAGAGATTATTCTCGGTCCCATCGATGCCGTAGTAGAGGGTCGATTCCTTCCCGTCTTTGGTTACCTTGACCGGTTCCTTCAAGGGCTGAAGCAGGACGATGTCATCGTTCATCGGGTAAACGCCTTCATCAGCGTCTGGATCCAGATTGAGCTTCTTGGCCAGTTCGCTGTTGGCCAACTCCAACATGATGGTCAGGGTGCTCTTGCCGTGCAGCGACGGTCCAATGGTGATCAGGGCTGTGTTCTTRTTCTGGCCGGCCAGAGTCTTGGCGCGGGCCATGCTTAGCGCCGCTTGGATCGCTAAGCCGTCGACTTCCTTCACTTTGAACATCGCGATGGACAGGGGCCCCATCTTATGCTCGCCAACGTAATCAAAGCCAAGATGTAATGAGAGTCCCTTGGTGGGCGCTTTAAAGACCAACTGGGTCAACCCGGCATCGCGCACCCGCTGCTTCAGTTCATCAGGCAATCCCAGGTCTTCCAGCCAATGGGGAAGGGAGACCTCAAGAATGTCGGGTTCTTGACGGCTGATCTCTTCGGAAGCAGGGAAGGTCAATTGGCGCCACATCATTGGAATCTGCATGTACCGCGTTCCAAAAAGCATCTGGCGGGCATGGAAAGAGCGTCCCGGAGCGTCGCCGACCTGGCGGTCGGACTGGACGATGGTGTCGCCCGAGGCCAGCTTCTCTTCCATATAATCATTGATGTGCGCAAAGACCTCGGCGAACAAGGTCTGGCTTTCCGTGCTGAACACCACTCCGTCGCGGTTCTTGGCGAACCCGTCGATGAAGTATTGGGTCAGGTCGGGCCGGCGAACGACGCCTAGCTGGCTGAAGAAGGCGTACCCTCCGGTGTTCAACCGGACCACCACTTCAGGCCATGCCCGCCCGGCTGCCCTCCCGGCGGCATTGGCTTCGGCGGCGTCTTTATCGATAACGCTGGCTTCGCTGAGTAACTTCTGTTGTTCGGCTTCGGGAAGGTCCTGCAACACGTGCATCTGGCTGATGAGCCATTCTTCCGAAGGGTTGTTGAAAGTTGCGCCGGGCTTGTGGCCTTGGCGGGCCAAAGCTACCAGGCGGTCTAATTCTTTTTCGAAGGCCGGTACGTTGGTGGGACCGGCGAGGGATGAGCCAGATTTTGGCTGTAGTTGGGGRCTCATGTATTCCGATTCCGTATTAGTTGGAAGTGGTCGCCGGAACGCCGTTAGTTTGGATGGCGCCGGTAACTTGGCAGGCATATCGCGCCGGGCCGCCAGTATGCTACATCCTAGCCGTGRCCAAGTCAAAGATTTTTAGAGGTGAATCCCCGGTGTTAGGCCTCTTGACTTCTGGGACTTGGCCATTCGTCTTGCGGTGTCTAAAAACATAGCATCGAGGGATAAGACAGGATGGCAAAGCGGTGGGAAAATCACGGAAGGACGAGTGGGTTTTTGGGCCGGTATGGTCCAGATACTGGCATCTATTCACGTGCGGTACCAACCGGGAAATCAGGCGCTCGTCTGGCCGGGGCTACAAAACTTCGAATTGCCTTCGCGGCYTAATCCTGGTATGATTTTGMAGTGATTYCTCCTCCGTAAAGAGGGCGATTCCATCGAAGATTCTGTGCCGAGGGGTCCATTAAGAAGACACTAGATCAGACCTTCGGTAGACCTCTTAAACTCCCCGGCGAATCCCCACACCATTAGGGTTTGGCGCACGCTTACGAAAATCAAAGACTGACTGCAGGTGGAGGTACTTGGATTGACGACTGAGCAAAGCCCTTTAATATCCGAAGCGCTAACGCATTTTGTGGCGGCAAAGAAATCCGCCAAGACTGCCCAACAAAGTCATCAGGAACTGGGCCGTTTCGTGGCCTGGGTCGGCCGGGAGCGTAGGGTCTCCGAACTCTCCCCCTCGGAAGTCGCTGAGTATGCGCAGCAGATCGGTCTMGGCGGATCAGARTCCGTGCACCGGTTGAGCCCCGTCAAGGTTTTCCTSGCTTATTGGAAAGACCAGGGATGGATCGAAAATGGACTGGCATCCCACCTCCGAGTTCCCCGGACCCGCCGCAGCACCGCAGCAGCTAAGACCACCACACGAACCAACGGCCGCACCGCTATAACCGGCTCCCATCTCAGTCAAGAAGGGTACGACCGCCTGGTCGGTCAACTGGACGACCTCAAAGACCAGCGAGCCCTCGTTCTAGAAGATATCAAAAGGGCGATGGCTGACAAAGACTTCAGGGAAAACGCACCGCTGGACGCAGCCAAAGACCAGCAGGGAATCGTCGAACTCCGCATCCGCGAACTGGAAGCCAGCATCAATAACGCCCAGATCCTTCCCGAAGGCGCGTCGTCCAAAGTGGCCCGCTCCTCGGTCGGCGCCAAGGTTACTCTGAAGGACACCAACTCCGGTAAAACCCTAGCCTACACTCTGGTTGATGTCCGCGAAGCAGATGTCACCCAAGGCAAGATATCCACCACCTCACCCGTTGGCCAGGCCCTGTTAGATAGAATGGTCGGCGAAGAGGTGACCATCAACGTCCCTAAAGGCACCCTGCGTTACCTGGTGCAGCGGATCACCGCCATCAGCTAACTCCGGGGTCACTGAGAACCAGGATTCAAGAAGGCCGCTCCGATTTACCGGGGCGGCCTTCTGTTTTAAGGGTTATGACCYTTTWAYGMKYARAMRYWAWAAYSAYWKMKCWWWWKKMSSCYYRWMMKYYMKMRSMAKKWYSMKKYKYMYKYTYRAWRKCTWGATGCCCGCTCTTATCTGTTCCTAGGTGAGCCCTTCCATCACGGCGAAGATGGCTTTGGGGTCGGGCAGAGTGCCGGGTTCGTACAACTCACGGAAGCGAATCACGCCTCCTTTGTCGATGATGATCACCGCCCGTTTGCTGGCGCCCCGCTCCTCGTTCCACAGGTCATACGCCATGCTGACCTCACCCTTGGGGTGGAAGTCGGACAACTCGGGGTAGGGCAGCCCACCCAACGCCGTGCTCCAAGCGCGGTGGGATGGAACAGTGTCGCAACTGATGCCCAGTACCTGGGCATTATGCTCCTCGAACCGTGTGTACTCCTGACGGAACGAGGTTGCCTGCGAGGTTCAACCAGAGGTGAAATCGAATACGTGGAACGAGAGGACAACGATCTTCTTGCCTTTGTAGTCGGCCAGAGAAACGTCCCCATCTGGGGAGGGGAGCTTGAAATCGGGCGCTACATCGCCAACTTCTGCCGGCATATTCCCGCCTTTGATTGTAAAGATTTGGGCGCCTTTACRTCACGTCTTTGGGCGCGCCCAGCAGATTATACCCCACAATCSGGTGGGGAACACCCGCCTCGGAGACCGCCGGGCCCCGTGATATACTTGGCCGCGCTGCCTCAGCGGGATTTCGGCAGCCGATGGCCCGGTTTCTTGTGAGGTGTACGTGGAGGCGGTGTTCAAAAGCGGGGTTTACCTACCCGATCTGGACCTATGGTTGGACTCCACCAGAAAGCGCGAGTTCAGCCTGATTTCGCATGCCCATTCGGACCATACCGGACGCCATAACCGCCCGGCGCTCACCCCCAACACGGCCAAACTTTTGGGGGACTATCTGGTAAAGTCCGACCCCATCCTCCTCCCTTATCATGAGCCCTTCGACGCTCCGAATTTCACCATGACCCTCCATCCCGCCGGCCATTGTCTCGGTTCCGCCCAAGCGCTGATCGTATCCAAGGAGACCGGGGAGCGGCTGCTCTACACCGGCGATATCAAGAGCCGCCCGAGCCCCACGAATGAATCCCTGGAACCCGTGCCCTGCGACACCCTGGTGATCGAGGCCACCTACGGCCGTCCGGAATATGTTTTCCCTCCCGAGGAACAGGTACTGGAGACTGCTTTTAAGACCCTGAGGATGTGGTTGTCCCGCGGCCAACGGCCCGTGGTCCAAGGTTGGCGGTTGGGCAAGTCCCAGGAACTGCTCCATCATCTGCTAGGCCAGGGATTCGACGTTCTACTCGAAGAAAGCATCTACCTGGGCACCCAGGTCTACTTGGACGCAGGGGTGGAATTCCCGGGCCAGGTCAAGATGTTTGAAGGCGAGTGGCCAGAGGGCTGGGTCCTGATGTTTCCGCCGGGAAAGCGCGGCCAGGCCCTGAAGGGGTTCAGAGGAAAACGGACCCTGGAGATGACCGGTTGGGCGACTAACGGCAGCATGCCCTGGGGCCGCACCGCCGATGCCAGCCTGCCCTACAGCGATCACCCCGACTTCAACGAATTGGTGGAATACGTCCAGGCGGTTGCTCCCAAGCAGGTCTACACCGTGAACGGCTTCCCGGAACTGGCGGCGCGGCTGCGGRAGTTGGGCTACCCGGCTGTCCATCTGGCAGGCCGGGGTCAGAAACAAGATACCGGCTTCCAGATGAAGCTGGTCTAGGTCGTCTGCCGCCAACTCGCCGGCCCACCATTGGCCGCAGACCATCTGCCACAACTTCGGGTAATATAAGCCCTCTATCATCACGTCTAACGCTATTTTTACACCTAAGGAAGGACCATGGCCAACGAGATTYTACGCACTCTTTTGCCCTTCGCAGGATGGACCGACGAACGGATGAACGAGCTGAGCGTCACCGGCGGCACAGACCCGATATTGCCCACATCGTTCCGCATCGGAGAGTCCAGCGCCGCCGCGCTGGGCGCCCTGGGCCTGGCCGTTTCAGACCTTTGGGAGACCCGCACCGGACGCCGCCAAGAGGTGTCAGTGGATACCCGCCGGGCCACGGCGTCGCTGCGTAGCGGCAAATACATGCAGATGGACGACGCAGGGGTTTCAACCGAACGCAACACCGTGATGGGCGTGTATCCGACCAAGGATGGACGCTGGAGTTATCTCCACTGCAACTTCCCCAATCACCGGGCCGCCGCCCTCAGCGTGCTGGGCGTATCTGAAGACCGGGACGCTGTGACTAAAGCAGTGGCCCAATGGGACGCCCTGGAACTTGAAGAGGCCATCATCGAGGCCAAAGGCGCCGGTGGCATGGTGCGCACGATGGAGGAATGGTCCACCCACCCACAGGCCGCCGCCATCGCTTCCCTGCCCTTGATGGAGATCGTCAAGATCGCGGACAGCCCGCCCGAGCCATTGTCCRAAGGTAGCCGCCCTCTTTYCGGGGTCCGAGTACTGGACCTGACTCGGGTGCTGGCTGGGCCGTCCTGTGCGCGRACCTTGGCAGAGCACGGCGCGGATGTCATGAAGATCACCGCCGCCCATCTGCCCAACATCGGCTACCAGGAATACGACACCGGCCACGGAAAATTGAATGCCCAACTTGACCTGCGCGAGGACAAGAACCTGGAAACCCTGCGTGGCTTGGTCCGGAAAACGGACATGTTCTCCCAGGGATACCGGCCAGGGACSCTGGGAGGCCGGGGACTCTCCCCCGAAGAACTGGCGGAATTGCGGCCGGGCATCGTTTACATTTCCCTCTGCGCTTTCAGCCACGTCGGCCCGTGGGCGTCGCGGCGCGGCTTCGACACCGTGGTCCAGACGGTCAGCGGCATCACGAGCCGTCAGGGAGACCTGTTCCCCGGCGCGACCCCGGGTCCCCAGTTCTATCCGGTTTCGGCTATCGACTACCTCACCGGCTACCTGATGGCTTTCGGAGGGGCCGTGGCCTTGAAACGCCGGGTCCATGAGGGCGGTAGTTGGCTGGTGCGGATATCTCTGGCCCAGGTAGGACGCTGGCTGCTCAGTCACGGCGAGATRCCGGAATCCGACCTCAAGAACGTGCCGGATGAATTTACTCCCGAAGAGATAGCGAACTGGTCTACGGTGAGCGAAACGCCAATGGGCAAACTCGGTCACCTGGCGCCGGTATTGGGCCTTTCCGAGACGCCACCCCGCTGGGCCAGGCCATCGGTGCCCCTCGGGCACCACGACCCGGTCTGGCCGGAACGGTCGAAGTAACGGGGTATCGGTTCAGGAGGGCACATGTAGGGGCGGGTCTCTRACCCGCCCCGTTTCCGTTGGGACGGGTTTATTGGGCGTTAGTACGCGCCGCCGCAGACCGGCATAGCTGGGAACGCCAGGGAAAAACGTAGCAAATACCGAATTGATTTGGATACCCCCTTACCGTTCTGTTGTACAATGGCGCACATTGAAATTCGGTTTCGTGGMAATCTTGCGATTTCAGGAGAGGTGTGGGAATGGCGGAGAATATCACACAGTCTATTCTGGACATTAACTTGAAGGGCCCCGAAGCCGCCTTAGACCCGTACCCGCTCTATGACCAGGTCAGGACCCATGACCCCGTCCACTGGAACCAGGCTGACAACACTTGGTACGTCATGCGCTATGCAGACCTGATGACGATCATCCGGGATGACAGATTGTCCTCCGAGCGGTTTAAGACCATGGTCATGTCGTTGTCGGAAGAAGAAAAAANGAGGTATAGCCCATTTATCGAATCGGTATTGTCTTGGATCCTGATGTCAGACCCACCAGCTCATACAAGGATCAGGTCATTGGTTAACAAGGCGTTCACGCCCCGCATGATCGAAAATATGCGGACGCGGATCCAGACCCTTGTGGATGGGATGTTGGACAAGGTCCAAGGAAATGGGCGTATGGACGTTATCGCCGACCTGGCGGTTCCCCTTCCGGGTATCGTGATATCAGACATGCTGGGCGTGCCCGAGGAAGGCCAACCCCAGTTCAAGAAATGGTCCAATGACATAGCCAGGGGCCTGGAGGGGTTCGACGGGMCAGTATCCGCGATTGAGCGCCTTGATATGGGCCAAAAAAGCTTGCTTGAACTGTCGGATTACTTCAGAGGCATCATCAAAAACCTGAAGGAACAACCTAAAGACAACCTTCTTAATTCCCTTGTTGAGGTGGAAGAGGCGGGAGACAGGCTGACGGAACAGGAGATAGTAGCAAATTGCGTGATGATAATGTTCGCCGGCAACGAGACCACCACCAACCTTATCGGGAATGGCATTTTGGCCCTGTTGCAAAATCCAGAGCAGAAACAACTCTTGCAGGAAGACAGCGGACTGATCGGCTCGGCGGTGGAAGAACTCCTGAGATTCGATCCTCCGATCCAGAAAACAAGGCGAACCGCCAAGGTCGACATAGATTTAGGAGGCAAGACCATCAGGGCCGGAGATTTGATTGCGATGTGCTATGGGTCAGCGAACCGGGACCCGGAGCAATTTGAAGAGCCTAATCGTCTGGATATTACGCGGGTCGACAACCGGCACGCTTCATTTGCCCAGGGCATCCACTACTGCTTGGGCGCCGCCCTGGCCCGTATTGAAGGACMGATCGCCATCGGCACGCTGCTAAGCCGTATGCCTGGTCTCAAGTTGGAGACCAACGAGGTGGAGAGGAATCCGAGCCTGGTTTTCTGGGGTTTAAAGGCCCTGCCTGTTTCATTCTGATCGCCGATTAAGATGTTTGCGGCGTAAAAAGAGGGGCCGTTTTCCAGGGAACGACGTAGGGGCACGGCATTGCCGTGCCCCTACGTTTTAGGGCCGATGGTGTTGGGAATCTACCCCCGGCTTAGTCCGGCGTACTACCCAATGCGGGGACGTCGGACTCCTCGTCGGAGGCCAGTTGGCGGTTGACCGCGCTCAGGTAGGCCTTAGCGCTGGCGACGATGATGTCGGTGTCTGCGCCTCGGCCGGTGTAGTGACGGCCGTCCTTCTCGATGCGGATGGTGACCGTCCCCTGGGAATCGATGCCCTCGGTCACCGCCTGCACGTTGAAGTCCACCAGCTTGGACTCGGTGCCGATGGCCCGGTCGATGGCGTTGCAGACTGCGTCCACCGGACCGTTGCCGGTGCAAGCGTCGGTGATGGACTCGCCATCTGGGCCGATGAGCTTGACGGTGGCGGTGGGGATGCCCTGGTCGCCGCCGGTGAACTGCACGTGGGCCAGCGTGTAGCTGATCGGCTCGGTGGCCGTCCGCTTCTCCTCGTCCATGAGGATCTCCAGGTCGCGGTCGGTGACCTCACGCTTCTTGTCGGCCAGGACTTTGAATGACTCGAATACCTTGGCCAAGTCTTCCCGGGAGAGGGTGTAACCCAGGTCTTCCAACCGCGACTGCAATCCCGCGCGGCCGCTGAGCTTGCCCAGGACCAGTGTGTTGCCGGGCACGCCTACGCGCTCCGGCTGCATCACTTCGTAGGTGGAACGGTTCTTCAGCACGCCGTCTTGGTGGATGCCCGATGCGTGCCTGAAGGCGTTCTCGCCGACAATGGCTTTGTTGGCCTGAACGGCCATGCCGGTGATTCGGCTGACCATGCGGCTGGCGCTATAGATCTGGGTGGTGTCGGCGTTGATCTCGATGCCGAAGTGGTCCTTCCGGGTGTCCAGACCCATGATGATCTCTTCGATGGAGGCGTTTCCGGCCCGCTCGCCGATGCCGTTGATGCAGCCCTCAACCTGGCGGGCGCCGAACTCGACGGCGATCAGGCTGTTGGCCACGGCCAGCCCTAGGTCGTTGTGGCAATGGACGCTTAGGACCACGTCTTCGATGCCCTTAACGTTGGCTTGGACGTCTTTAAGCAGTTGACCGAAACCGGTGGCCGAAGGGATGGCGTAGCCCACGGTGTCGGCGATGTTGATGGTGGTGGCGCCGGCCTTGATCACCTCTTCCAGCATGTGGAACAGGTACTCAGGGTTGGTCCGGGTGGCGTCCATGGGCGAGAACTCGACATCGTCGCAATAGCCCTTGGCCCGCTCCACACTTCTCACGGCCATCTCCATGACCTCTTCCCGGTTCTTGCGCAGCTGGTGCATCTGGTGGATCTCCGAGGAGGAGAGGAACACGTGGATGCGGGGCCGCTTGGAGTGTTCCACGGCCCGGGCGGCCTGGTCCACGTCRTCGGCGACCGCCCTGGCCAGGGACGCGATGATGGGGCCTTCGATCTCTTTGGCGATGTTGGACAGTGATTCAAAGTCGCCGGGTGAGCTGGCGGCGAATCCGGCCTCGATGATGTCGACCTGCATCTTCTGCAGCTGGCGGGCGATCTCCATCTTCTCGACGCCGGTCATGCCGATGCCGGCCGATTGTTCTCCGTCGCGGAGGGTTGTGTCCAAGAGCAATACTCTTTCTTTAGCCATCTTTTATACCTAATCCCTTTCTGATTCGTCGATTTGGGTGTGCCGTTTGCCGCTAACTGCGGCCTTCAGAAAGGGTTGCCAGGGCCAYGTAGTCCACCGCCGCCAGCCCTGCCAGGACCAGCGGGCGATGGTGGACTACACTCAACGCCTCCAGATTCATCATGATATTGCTCCGTATTGCCGAATATAAATCAGTCGGTGGTTACTCGATTATTTGGGGTCCATCCAAGGCATCATGGCCCGCAGCTCTTTGCCGATGTCTTCGATCTGGCTGTGCTGGGCCGCTTCCCTAAGGGGGTTGAACCGCGGGCGGCCTTCGTCGTTCTCGGCGATCCATTCCTTGGCGAACGTCCCGTCCTGGATCTCTTTCAAGACCTGGCGCATGTTGTCCCTGACGTGCTCGTCGATGATCCTTGGTCCACGGGTCAGGTCGCCGTACTCGGCGGTGTCGCTAACCGAGAAGCGCATGTAGTTGAAACCGCCCTGGTACATCAGATCGACGATCATCTTCAGTTCGTGCAGGCACTCGAAGAAGGCGATCTCCGGAGGATATCCGCCCTCGACCAGGGTGTCGAACGCGGCCTTGACCAAGGAGGTCACGCCGCCGCAGAGGATGGTCTGTTCCCCGAACAGGTCGCTTTCAGTCTCGTCTTTGATGGTGGTCATCAGCACGCCGGCGCCGGTGCTGCCCACCCCCTTGGCGTAGGCCAGGCCGATGTCCTTGGCGTTCCCGGTGGCGTCTTGGTGCACCGCTAGGAGGCTGGGCACGCCGACGCCCTCAGTGAATAGTTCGCGCATCCGGTGGCCGGGGGCCTTRGGGGCCACCATCATCACGTCGATGGTGGCCGGTATCACGATCTCTTTGTAGTGGATGCTGAATCCGTGGGCCACCATGAAGGCGCTGCCCGGCCTGAGATTGGGCTCGATCTGCTCGCGGTAGATGCGGCCTTGGATGTGGTCGGGTATGAGCATCATCAGCACGTCGGCCTCTTTGGCCGCATCGGGGACATCGGCGACCCGCAGACCGGCGGCTTCGGCCACGGCCCGGCTGCTGCTCTCGGGATAAAGGCCTACCACCACGTCTTGCCCGTTGTCCTTCAAGTTGAGGGCGTGGGCGTGGCCCTGGCTGCCGTAGCCGATTATGCTGATTGTCTTACCGGCCAGGTGCTTCAGGTCTGCATCTTWGTCGTAATAAACATCTACCATTTTAGTTCTGTCCTTCCCCTACGATTYATCTTGCGCCGCGCGGCTAGTTCTTTTAATCAGACTGTTTAGGAGTGGCCGTTCACCTGTCCGTCGTGTCCGTTGGCCATCCMATTGGCTTGACCCCGCACCATGGCCACCAGCCCGGTCCGCAGCATCTCAATGATGCCGAAAGCCGCCAGCAGGTTGTGCAGGGCGTTTATCTTGTCCTCTTCTCCGGTGATCTCAATGACCATCGAATCGCTGCCGACGTCGATGATGTTGGCCCGGAAGAGGTTGACGATCTGAATGATCTCACCCCGGTTCATCGGCGTGGTCTTGACCTTGAGCAGGGCCAATTCACGGGTTACGATGCGTTCGCTGGTGATGTCGGCTACCTCTATGACTTCGATCAATTTGTCCAACTGCTTGACCACCTGGCCCACCGTGTATTCGTCGCCGTTGACCACGAAAGTCATACGGGACAGGCCCGGCTGCTCACTATTCCCCACGGCCAAGCTGGCGATGTTGAATCCCCGGCGGCGGAACATGCTGGCAACCTTGGTCAGCACGCCCGGTTTGTCTTCCACCAAGGCTACGAGGGTATGTTGTTCGGTTTGGTTAGCTTGGGCCATCAGGCGATCTCTTTAAACGATCTCTTMGGGCGCCGGTTCTTCCAGCATCTCTTTGACCGATTGTCCGTTGGGGATGAACGGGAATAATCCCTCGTCTTCTTTTACGATGAAGTCGACGATGACCGGCCCGGCAGTTTCCATGGCCTGCTGGACGGCGTCAACAACCTCTTCTTTCTTGGTTACGCGGATGCCCCGGATGCCGTAAGCCTCGGCGATCTTCACGAAGTCGGGATTGGCCGTATATTGGCTGGCCATATAGTCCTCATCGAAGAAGAGCTCTTGCAACTGATGGACCAGCCCCAAGGAGTTGTTGTTCAAGATGGCGAATTTGACGTCGGCCTGGCACTCCACCGCGGTGGCGATGTCGCACATGGTCATCTGGAATCCCCCGTCGCCGCAGACCGACCAAACGGTGGTATCCGGGCGCCCCACTTGGGCGCCTAATGCGGCGGGGACCTCGAATCCCATGGTGCCCAGTCCGCCCGAGGTGATGAACGTGTTGGGCTCGGTGAATTTACAGTGCTGCGCGGCCCACATCTGGTGCATGCCAACGCCGGTGACCACGATGCCCCGGCCTTGGGTGACTTCAGTCAACCGCTGGACCACATACTGGGGCAATAGCTCATCCGACTCACGGATGATATGCGACGGGTGCTCGGCCTTCAGTTGATCRATGCGCCGCAGCCAATCGATGTGGACGTTGGACTCGATCTTGGGCAGCAACTGGCCGAGGACCGCTTTTAGGTCGCCGACCATACCGACGGTGGCCTTGATGTTCTTGTCCACCTCAGAGGCGTCGATGTCCACGTGGATGAACTTGGCGTTGGGGGCGAAGGCGGAGATGCGGCCGGTCACCCGGTCGTCGAACCGCATGCCCAGGCCGATGATCAGGTCGGCTTCGTCGATGGCCAGGTTGGTATAGGCCATGCCGTGCATCCCCGACATGCCGATGTTCAATTCGTGGTCCGTTGGAATGGCGCTGATGCCCAACAGAGTGGTTATCACTGGGATCTGCGCCTTCTCCGCCAGTTCGGTCATCAAGCCGTAAGCATGGGAGATGAGTACGCCGTGGCCAGACATGATCAGCGGCTTCTGGGCCTGGTTGATCAGCTCGGCGGCGGCGGCCACCTGGGCCTCCGGCGCTTCGCCGGGTACCTTGTATCCGGGAAGCTTGGTCTCGGTTGGCCAGATGAATTCCGTCTTCTCGCCCAGCAGAACGTCTCTGGGGATGTCCACCAGGACCGGCCCTGGGCGTCCGGTGCGGGCGATGTGGAAAGCGTCGTGAATCGACTGGGCAACGTCCTTAACGTCCATTACCAGCATGTTGTGCTTGGTGATCGGCAGGGTTACGCCGGTGACGTCGGTCTCTTGAAATGCGTCGCTGCCGATGGCGGGCCTGGGCACCTGTCCAGTGATGGCGACCATGGCGACCGAGTCCATCTGGGCGGCGGCGATGCCGGTGACCAGGTTGGTGGCGCCGGGGCCGGACGTGGCCACGCAAACGCCGACCTTGCCCGTGGCGCGGGAGTAGCCGTCGGCGGCCATGGCGGCGGCCTGCTCGTGGCGCACCAAGATGTGGCGGATGGCCGGGTAGCTGGAGAGGGCCCCATATAGAGGAAGCACCGCTCCGCCGGGCAGTCCGAAGACCACATCAACGCCTTCTTTCAGAAGGCTTTCGCAAACTATTTCAGCGCCGGTCAGTTCCATTTTCCTATTCCGATAATCCGCTCATCCTGAGCCCGTCGAAGGACTGAAAATTGCCAATAAAAAAACCCATCCCACTGGAAGGGACGGGCTTGTGGTTCCCGTGGTACCACCCTTCTTTAGACCTGGTGTCCGTTTCACCACCCGGTCACTCGAAGACATTATATCGGTGTCAACCGCCGCGCCTTACTGGTATTTCAGGCGGGCCGCTCCCGGGCGAGTTCSRRAYCCTACTGCCACCGGATTYACACCAAMCACCGGCTCTCTCAGGCAGGGTATCCTTACTACTCCCGTTCTTAGCGGAATTCGTAATGTTTTAACCTGAGAATCGTATCAGTGACCTTGAACCTTGTCAATAAAGCCATTGCTCATCCACGTGTCCAAAGCTACACTCAACTTAATTTGCCTATTTCGGGAAGGCATTGCATTTTCGCTMGCGCTTTTCGGGTGCCCRACAAGAAATTTTGTGCAAAAACCACAGACCATCCCCAAATTTTAGCAATCCCATCAAGGTTTTCGANTTTTTTTCGGGTTGTGGCGGGACAAGTGCGGGATTACGATCGGCAGGAATGGAAATTGTCCTTTGCATAGATAATGTCGATGATGCCGCGGCCACATTTAAGTTAAATTTCCCGGACGCATCATTCTTCAACGTCGATATTCGAAGGCTTMCGACACGGGCAATTGACGGTCTGATAGAAGAAGCAGAAGAATCTCCGATTCTCTTTAATGCCTGCGCTCCGTGTCAGCCGTATTCGAAGCAGCGGTCATCGCCGATTGAACGGGGCGACAAGAGGAATGGCCTGCTCGGACAGCTACTACGCTTCGTAAAAAGACATCATCCAGAGCTGATCTTCGTTGAGAACGTTCCTGGAATACACGAAGGTTCACACCTTAACTGGGAGTTCTCTCGCTTTCGGCAGGCGATTGAAAGGCTTAAATATAGCGTGGATTGTAATGTAATATTGTCCCAAGACTATGGAGTACCGCAAAAGCGGAAGCGGTTGATTTTGATCGCCAGCAGAATCGGACCGATCGAGTTTCCCGGAAAAACCCATGGGCCGGCCACGGCTAGTCCAGAGTACSCGTCCGTTCGCCAGTGGATAGGTGATTTTCCATCGRTCGCGGCGGGTCAAGAACATCCAGAGGTACAAAATCACCGGGCCGCTTTGCTCTCTCCGTTGAACCTCCGTCGCATTCGCTCGACGCCCGAAGGSGGAGGATGGAAAGATTGRCCGGAAGAACTGAGACCAGATTGCCACCGGGGAGGATTTTCAGGATATACGGATGTGTACGAGAGGATGAAATAGGACTCACCCGYTTCAGGACTTACCACTCGGTGTATCAGCTATTCCAACGGCAGGTTTGGACATCCTTCTCAACATCGAGCTATAAGCGTTAGGGAAGCAGCGTCTTTGCAGACCTTCCCTCCCGATTTTACTTTCACGGGGAACCTAAATTCTATGGCGAAACAAGTAGGCAATGCAGTCCCGGTGCTCCTCGCACAGCGTTTCGGCGACAACTTCCGGGAGCACGTTGCCCGAACGCGTTAGAGAACCTAAAATCGTAGCTCATATCGACTATTTCTACCCGWGTACGAAGATAAAAGTTAATTAGATATGGCTAGATTCACCACACGCGCACGTACGGTCGAAATGCTGGGACGCCAGCAGATCGCCGGAATACCCACGGCGATCAATGAGCTTTTCAAGAATGCTCATGACGCCTACGCGGATGTCGTTGAAGTTGATTACTACCGCCCCGAGCAGCTATTTGTCTTAAGGGATGATGGCCTCGGGATGACGCTAGACGACTTTCAAGACAAGTGGCTTGCGCTAGGTACTGACAGCAAGATCGTAAGTGGCGGTGGATTGGATGAAATTGCGGAAAATTTAGGACTCGAACACCGTACTGTGCTCGGTGCCAAGGGAATCGGACGATTATCGATTGCGGCAATAGGACCGCAAGTCCTCATCTTAAGTCGTGCTCATCGGGAAAATGGACTAAGCGAAACAGTTGCGGCTTTCGTGAATTGGACAATGTTTTCGTTGCCGGGAGTCAACATTGAAGACATAGAGATCCCAATTCAGACATACCAAAATGGGACATTGCCTACGATGACGGATGTAGACCGAATGGTTTCAGCCGTTTCCTCTAACCTACASCAACTAAGGAATGACGAAAATAAATTAATAGCAGATCTAATCGATGAACAACTCGAGGAGTTTTTAGCGGATCCATCCGAACTTCAACTACGCTTAGACAAGCCAACCCTTACTGAGGACGGCTGCGGCACTCATTTTTACATCCAACCGGTCGATGAAAGCCTGAACCCAGACATTGATATCGTTGATGGAGGTAAGGCGCCGATACTTTGGCGGATGTTGATTGGTTTCACAAACACGATGGTACCCGGCCACCCAACACCTGTAATTACACCAGAATTTAGAGACCACCGATCTGCTGAAATTACTGACGAGATTATCAGCGAGGGTAATTTTTTCACCACCGGTGANTTNNNNTNNNCGAATCAGCGGACCATCGGTTCAGGGGAGAGTTCGATGAGTTTGGACAATTTCAGGGCGACATAAAGATCTATGATAATGAACCGATAAAGCACATTGTTCCGTGGCCGGAAGCTCGTGGAACGCCGACCGAATGCGGGCCATTTAAAATCGATTTGGCGTATGTCCAAKGTGAAGCAAGGGCCTCGCGGTTGCCTCCAGAGGAATACGGGAGAATTCAAAGAAAGCTAAATTTCTTCGGCGGGCTTTATATATCGAAACGGTATCAGAGTTTTACCGTACGGAAATCAAGACCATGATTTCTTGCACATAGAAGAACGCCGGAACAGGTCGGCCGGATACTACTTTTTTCGTATAGACGTATGTTCGGTGTCATCGACATTGGTATAGAAGCTAACCAGAACCTCGTTGAAAAAGCAGGCCGCGAAGGATTTCGGGAGAATCGGGCTTACCGTCAATTTCGATCAATATTAGAGAATTTTCTTGTACAAGTTGCGGCAGAATTCTTCCGCGTGGAAGGCTCTGAAGGGTCCACATTCCACGACTCGAGAGAGGAACTAAATCGTCAAGCAATTGCGATTCGTAGGCGTGAAAATCTCGTAAGCGCTAAAAAAGTGACGTTGGGACACCAAATAGAAGATGGATTCAAATGGATTACCGCAGGGGAGCCGCGATCTGAGGTGCAGACTCTGATTTCTGGTCTCGAGCAATCACTTAGAGCTGCCGCCGACATAAACGATCCTGATGAGTTGATGGGCGCTGTCCTTAAGGCAGAAGACAATGCAAGGCAGGGCATGTCAGAGATCCGCCAAATGCATCGAATTCCTGAGCCAAGGGGATTCGGCGTATCCCGAGTTCTCCGAAGGGAACTAGACACCTATTATGTCGAGTTCGAACGCCTCGAAAAAGAAGAATTTGATCCCGCCTGGTACTTGATGTCGGCTATCACACTATCGACGCTGCGCATGCGGTAGCCCTGGCCCAGCTCCCTTGTGGCGATACAGAAAGTGCAAGCGAAGGGGCAGCCGCGGCTCGTCTGAAGCAACTGGAACCGCATCCGCTGTTTCATTAGGAGCTTGGGCTTGCTCCAGTCCATGTATCCGTCGATCAGCTCAAGGTCGGTGATCGTGTCGATCTCATGAGTGTAATGACGGTCCGGGTTGTGCCGGACTCTCCCGTTGTCCCAGTAAGAAATACCCTGAACCTCGCTTAGGTCCATATCATCGCGCTACTTCGAGAGAACGTCGGGCAGGGTCTCATCGCCCTCTTGCCGGACCACCAGATCGCAGTATTGCAGAGTGTCTTCGGCCATCACCGAGGCGTGGGTACCGCCCAGGATGATGGGCATTTCAGGACGGGCCGCCCTGATCTTCTTGATGTATTCCACCGTCGTGGGCATGGAGGCGCTGAAGGTGTAGAAACAGACCACATCGGATTCCATCACCTGGTCCCACTTCACCGGGCCGATGTGCTCGACGAACACCTTAACGTCATACCCGGCGTCTCTGACGATGGTGGCGATCAAAGGCATGCCAAATTCGGCAAAAAGGGCGTGGGTCACCAACGCAGGATAKSGGWSRTCKSNGAYTKAWMRRKGYGACMWKWKSNAWTRKCMTSMTCSRACMKYTRYKRSNGMWTMGTMWAWNGASATCRKYSNNNAKASCWGWTMNTWMSTWKWAWWYGTWMMTRSAWGTTRGCATTTGGACGAGGCAACTCMCCGATGCTARAATACGTACABATAATCCGTAAATCGTAACGAGAATTCCYCCTGTGCCTGAAAATACTCCCGAACGCATCTTCRTKGSMGTKGCTTGGCCTTACGCCAACGGTCCGCTTCACCTAGGTCATATCGCCGGCTGCTACCTGAGCGCCGATATCTTCGCCCGTTACCACCGATTCAAAGGAAACGAAGTGCTGATGGTCTCGGGCAGCGACACCCACGGCACCCCCATAACCATCAGGGCTGATGCGGAAGGCATCACCCCYCAGGAAGTGGTGRAACGTTACCACGCCATGTTCCTGGAGGCCTGGCAGAAACTGGGCATCACCTTCGATCTGTTCACCCATACCAACACCGAGAACCACGAAAAGGTGGTCCACGGCGTTTTCAAATCGCTGCTTGAGAAGGGCTACATCTATACCGGCAACATGCTGCTGGCTTACTGCGCCCAATGCGACCGCTACCTGCCGGACCGCTACGTGGTGGGCACTTGTCCCCACTGCGGAAACCTCCGCGCCAGGGGCGACCAATGCGATTCCTGCGGCCGTACCTTGGACCCCCAGGAGCTGATCGACCCGCGCTGCTCAATCTGCGGCGCCACCCCCGAGTTCAGGGAGTCGGAGCACTTCTTCCTAAAGTTGTCGGCCTTCGAGAAACCCCTTTTGGAATGGGTCGAGAAACAGGACCACTGGCGGAACAACGTTAAGAACTTCACCCGCCAGTTCCTCCGGGACGGCCTCAAGGACCGGGCAATCTCCCGCGACCTGTCATGGGGGGTACCGATCCCCGTGGACGGCTATGACTCCAAGCGGATCTACGTTTGGTTCGAGGCGGTTATCGGGTACCTGTCGGCGGCCGTGGAATGGGCCGGACAGACCGGCGGCAACTGGGAAGATTTCTGGAAAGACCCCGCCACCAAGAGCTACTACTTCATCGGCAAGGACAACATACCCTTCCACAGCATCATCTGGCCGGCGATCATCATGGCCTACGACGAAGGTCTGAACCTGCCTTATGACGTTCCAGCCAACGAGTTCTTGAGCCTGGAGGGCCAGAAATTCTCCACCAGCCAGAACTGGGCCGTTTGGTTGCCTGACTACCTGGAAAGGTACGACCCCGACCCRCTGCGCTACTTGCTGTCCATCAACATGCCCGAGTCGGGAGACACCAATTTCTCCTGGTCCGAGTTYGTCCGACGCAACAACGASGAACTGGTGGCGACCTACGGCAACCTGGTCAACCGGGTGCTTTCATTCACCTACCGGAACTTCGATGGCAAAGTCCCGGGGGTACAGTCTCTGGATGAGGTGGACGAAGGTCTTCTTCGCGTGGCCCGCGAGACCATGGATTCAGTCGACGAAAATCTCTACAACTGCCGRTTCAAGRCRGCCATCGGCSAAGCATTTGGCCTGGCCCAGGAGGCCAACCGGTACTTGGACACCAAGGCCCCGTGGAAGACGATCAAAGAAGACCGGGACCAGGCAGGGGCCACCCTGACCGTGGCGATGCAGGCCATCAACTGTCTCAAGACGATCCTCTATCCCTTCATGCCCTTCAGTTCCCAGAAAGTACACGAGTTTCTGGGTTTCGACGGTCCTATCGAAGAGGGCTCGTGGGACTTCGAAACCTGCGTGGCGGGCATCAAAGCAGGCGCCAGCCTTCGGGAGCCCTCGCCGCTGTATACTAAGTTGGACCCCGAAATCATCGAGGACGAGGTCCAAAGACTTGGTATCGGGACCTCCAGCGAATAACATGCTCCACGGCCTAGACCAACGMACGGCATCCATCTACGCCCCCGTCAAGGAAGGACTGGCGATGGTGGATGACAAACTTCGCAGTCTGGCGGAGACCGAGACGTCTCCGGTCCAGCCATTGCTGCAATACGTGACTGACGCCGGCGGCAAGCGGGTACGCCCCGCCATCACCCTCTTGGCCGCCCAGTTCCATCCCCACGACCCTGCCCGGCCCGTGATCATGGGCAGCGCCGTGGARCTGCTCCACCTAGCCACGCTGATCCACGATGACACGGTGGACAACTCGCCGCTGCGCCGTGGCCGCGCCACCGTGAGCAACACCTGGAGCCCCCATGTGGCGGTGTTATTCGGCGACTATGTCTTCGCAACTTCCGCCACCTTCGTCTGTGATACCCAGAATATCCGGGTGATTCGCCGGTTCTCCGAAACGATCATGGAACTGGCCAGCGGCCAACTGATGGAGTATTTCACGGCCTTCGACCCGTCCCAGGCCAGGGAGATMTAYMACGACCGCATCTACCGCAAGACGGCKTCSYTGTTCTGCACCGCCAGCGAGTCTGGCGCGGTACTGGCTGAGGCGCCTGAGAATGAAGTCCAGGCCCTGCGGGAGTACGGCTACAACATCGGAATGGCCTTCCAGGTGCGGGACGACCTGCTGGACTTTGAGGGTGACGCGTCCSATCTGGGCAAACCGGTTGGCAGCGACCTGCTGAATGGAGTTTTGACTCTGCCCACGATCATGCTCTTGGAGCGTTATCCCAACGACGACCTGGTCCAGTCTCTTTTCAATGACCGGTCGAACGACGCAAAGCTGGAGAAAGTAGTCGAGGTGATCAAAGACTCAACCATCCTCGCCGACTGCGAAGAAGTGGTGGAAGACTACAGCCACAAGGCCTGCAAAGCGCTCCAAACCCTGCCCGACTGCGACTCAAAACGCTCCTTATTAGACCTCGCCGACTACATAACCGCCCGCCGGCGGTGAAACCGCCGGCACAGCCGGGTTTTGTTGGAATGGGTCGGTTAAGAGTCAAATTGGGATAACTAAAATGACTTCCTTGGAGCGGCGGAAATCCCCCCATCCCCCCTTTACGAAAAGGGGGTTCTTACGTTCAGTTCCCTAGCCCGACTTTGGGAATGGATCACACCTCCCCCTTTCGTAAAGGGGGACCGAGGGGGATTTTTGCTCTCGTTGATCAAGACAATCTCCCTAAAACTATGTTCCCTTAGGCAATGATGGTCACCGCCCCTCCCACACAACCCGCCCCCCAACCATCGTCATCTTCGCCTTGATGTCTTTCAACTCATCGGGGTCAATTTTCAATGGGTTRGCATCCACCAATACCAGGTCGGCCAGCTTCCCAGYARTTATCGAGCCTTTGTCTTTAACCGTGCCMTCCAGTTCAGCGCCGGAGAGGGTGTACATACGCAGGGCAGACTGAACGCTCACCCGGCCTGAACCGTTCGATTCAGGGAATGGTTTGCTCTGGTAGTCCTGCCGGGTCACGGCGCTGTGGATGGMGGGCCAGGGGTTCGGGTTTATCACCGGGGCGTCCGACCCGAAGGCTATTTTGATCCCGGCGGAGTCGATGGCGCCGATGGGATACAGGTGGGGCTGCAACGATYCGGCGACGTTTGCCCGGTAACTGGGGCCGTTCCAATGGATGAACCCCGGCTGAGTCACCACCGCCGCCCCGCCGCCGCGTACGGCGTCTAAGACATCCGGTGGGCACTCGGAGCAGTGTTCGATACGGTGGGGCGGAATCCCTGATGGGGAGGGAATCAGTCCTGAAATCACTTGGGCGGCCGCGGCCACAGCCTCCTGCTCAACGCAATGCACCGCCACTGGGAAGCCGGCCTTGCTGGCGCCGGTGGCGATCTCCCGCAGTTCTTCCAAGCTCGGATGGAGCTCGCCGGTGGTCACGGTCAGCATGATTTTGACGTGGCCCAATCGAAGTAGGGCGTCTCCCGATCCCCAAGAGAATCCGGCATCAATAAAGTGTTTCAGGCGCCCGGCGCCGGCCATCATCGTGACCCGTGGTTGGATGTTTCCAGCGTCGATCAACTCCCGGAAGGCTTGCCATCGTTCCGGACCGTTCTCTGGTCCGGCATCTTGCAGCGATGTGATTCCGTAGCTCAAAAGTAGGCGGTTTGCTGCAGTCACACCCCGCTGCATTTTGTTCCGAGTCCGTCCGGTTTCGATATTCTTAGACAAAAACGCCGCCATCTCAAAAAGTACCCCGGTGGGCTCACCGTCGGCGTTACGCTCGATCACGCCCTGCACCGGGTCGGGCGTCTCGGCGGTGATACCGGCCATTCGCAGTCCCAGGCTGTTTAGAACCGTGGCGTGTCCGGAGCGGTGGTCCAGGCGCACCGGATGCTTGGGCGATATCTCGTCCAGGTCGTGGCGGTTGGGATGACGGCGTTCGTCTAAGGCTAGATCGTCGTACCCGAAACCGCGCACCCACTCCCCCGGCGGTACGATGCGGGCCCATTCAAATACACGGTGGGCGATCGCCGTCACTGACGGCGCTTTGTCTGGCCTGCAGTCCAACTCCTGGGTAGTGCGGGCCAGGGATAATGAGTGGATGTGGGAGTCGATGAAGCCCGGCAGTAGGGTTAGGCCTTGGCCGTCGATCTCYTGAGTGTCGAGGCCGGCCAGAGCTTGGATATCTGTGTTGTTACCTACRGCAACGATGCGCTCTTGTGCCACCGCCACCGCCTTAGCGCTAGGCTGAGAGGTGCCCATAGTCAGCACTTCGGCGTTCAAAATAACCACGTCAGGCTTCTGTTGCATCTCTTGAAAATCGCTTACCACCGGTTTTTGACGGACAASAAAAGGGGGATGGCCCATCGGCCATCCCCTTAACTTTACCTTTAGAAGGCGAGAAAGTGTTAGCTGGACTCGACCAGTCTGGCCTTGTCCATCTCTTCCTGCAGCGCAGGTACTGGGTTGGGGTCTGCGAAGACGTTCTTATTGGAGTAGTCCGGCGCCGTCCCTGTGGGGTTGGTGATCCAGACCGAAGCCTCCAGGGCGATGCCGCTGAAGTCATGGAAGTAGATCGAGTGAATGAATCGGTGGTCGATTACCGTGGTCACATCCTGGCCGGCGTCCTGTAGTTTCTTCTGCAGCTCCAGCAACTCGTCTTCAGTCTCGACATCGAACGAGACGTGGTCGAATTGGACCCTGCCCGATGCTTCCAGACCTGCCGGCTTGTGGAAGTCCTCAGCACCCTCCCATTCGAAGAATGCGATGGTCGAGTTGGGCCCGGTTTCGAAGAAATAATGTCTGGCCCTAAGACCGTTGGGGTCATTTCCAATCGCCCCGACCAGAGGGAAACCCATCACGTCCCGATAGAACCGGACGGTCTTTTCCATGTCGTTGGTTACCATTGCCAGGTGATTGATTCCGCGTGTCTTCATCGTGTGCCTCCAGGCGCTCTAGCCGTTGGGTGATTCAGKAWAWCACTGGGCCRGAACACCGGCCCTAAATGTACTTGCAAAAGTTATTTAGTTGCTTGTGCAAGTTTTGTTGCAGCAACTATACCGCTAAGAAGTTGTTTTGCCAACTATTTAACTTGACCATTCGGCCTGTGCAACTCCCTGTGTGAGCCAGGCTAACCTAAGTAATGTCTTTCTGAAGCGTCAGCCGAAGAATCTGCCAATCATCAACTTGGCAGACCCTTCTCTTTCCGCAGAAGAATCAAGGTGACCTATGGGGAAGAATATTCAAACTGGAAACTAGACGCGGCCGAAATCGTATTAGCGAACGCTGCTCAAGCGGGATGATGTAGAATCGGTCCAGCGTGGCCTCAGGAGYCGGACCAGAGTATTGCAAGACAGCAAAATTATGCAACTGAAAGCAGTGGTGTTCGACTGGGACCTGACGCTCTGGAACAGTTGGGACATCCACCTCGATCTAATGGACCAGACGGCGGATGCTTTAGGTCACCCTCGGCCTCTCCCCGCAGATCTGGGCAAGGAATATTCAAGGCCCTTCCTACAGCACTTGGCTTGGTTCTTCCCCGGCGACCAGAAACAGGTTGAAGAAACCTACATGGATTTGTACGACGCTGCCGTATGGCAGGAGCAGAGGCTGTATCCGGGTATACAAGAACTCTTGAAACGGCTCAAAAAAAGCGGCTACCGCACCGGGATTCTTTCCGACAAAAGAGAGGTCTTCGGTGTGCCTGAATTTGAGTATTCGGACCTCGGAGATTCCGTTGACCGGGCGCTATTCTTCGCCGACGGCATGGCTCCCAAACCCGACCCTTCCGGCTTRCAGGAGGTGATGAAGTCCCTGGAGGTTGCCCCCAACGAAACGCTGTTTGTGGGTGACAGCTAYAGGGACATTCAGTGCGCCCAGCGCGCGGGCGTCTGGAGCGGAGCGGCGTTGTGGGCGTCGGTTGAGCCCGATCTGGTATTGGCGTTAAAGCCAGATATCCAGTGGAAGACGGTGGACGATGTGGGAATTACGCTAAAGCTGGGAAACGCCTAGCGGTAAGTCCTGTCCAACCCGGCGGTCTAAACGGGCAGACCCAGCGCCGCCGCGTCGTGTTGTTCGTCGGCGTGGTAGGAGCTGCGCACCAGCGGTCCTGACGCCACATGCTTGAAGCCCATGGCATCTCCGGCCTTGCGTAATTCTTCGAATTCTTCGGGCCGGTAATAACGGTCGATGGCCAGGTGCCGCGGCGATGGCCGGAGGTACTGCCCGATGGTCAACAGGTCGCAGTCGACTTTCCGCAGATCAGCCATGGTCTCCAATATCTCATCGACGGTCTCGCCCATCCCCACGATGATCCCAGACTTTGTGACCGTGGCTGGGTTGATGTCCTTGGCCTTCGCCAGCAACTCCAGCGAAAGGTCGTAACTTCCCTTGGGCCTGACCTTGGGGAATATCCGCACTGTCGACTCGATGTTGTGGTTCAGGACGGCCGGTCCAGCGTCGATGACCCGTTTCAAGGCGGSCCACGACCCGGCGAAGTCCGGTATCAGGACCTCAACGCGGCAGTTAGGACTAGTCTCCTTGATCTTGTTGATGCACGACGCAAAGATGTACGCGCCGCCGTCGGRCAGGTCGTCCCGGTTGACCGAGGTGATCACGCAGTAGCCCAGGCCCATTGCTTGGACGACCTCGGCGAGGCGTTTGGGCTCCTGCAGGTCCAGGCCATTGGGCCGGCCCGTGGTGACCGCGCAGTACCGGCAGGCCCGCGTGCAAATCTCGCCCAGAATCATGAAGGTGGCGGTGCCCCGGTCCCAACATTCACCGATGTTCGGGCAATGCGCCTCTTCGCAGACGGTGTGGAGCGACTGGCTCTTCATCAGGTTCTGGAGTTCCAGGTAGCGAGGACTGCCCGGCATCTTGACCTTGAGCCATTCGGGAAGGCGGGGTCTGATCTCCAGTTTGTCGGGGGATTGTGCCATCGGGTCTCCAGTCGAAGGATACGCTCGCCGGGCTTCTGTTGCCGGGCTCGTGGAAGTGAATAGATTATACCAAGATTATTAAAAACGCTATAGGAGCTGAATCGGAGTGCGGCCTTGCCGCTGTCGCTCTTCCGCGATGGCGCGGTCGATGTCAGCCACCGCCTGTTCCAACTTGTCCTGGCTGTTCACCACCTGGCGGTCGAAGTCTTNGSCTTGTTCCAGTTCTGCCGCCGCCGTTTTCAGCCGGAGTTCCATCTCGGGGTTTGATTCGGTCATCCGTTGGGCCAGCCGGTCCTTTAAGTCCTGGAAAGAACCGGGCACCATGAAGATGAACAGGGCGTTCGGGGCCATCTGCCTGACTGTGGYCGCCCCTTGGACATCGATCTTGAGAATGACGTCTTTCCCTGACGCCAGACCGGAAGTCACCTGGCTCTTGGGCACCCCGTACCAATTACCATACACTTGGGCGCACTCTACGAACTTGTTGCGTTCCTTCATATCGAGGAAGGTGGGTTCGTCCAGGAAGATGTAATCGACCCCGTCGGTCTCCCCAGCGCGGATGGGTCTGGTGGTGGCGGTGACGACAAAGTGCCAGGGCCGGTCCAGCTTGCGAAGTTCGTTCAGAGCGGCGTCCTTGCCCACGCCCGAAGGTCCCGACAGCACCACCAACAACGGAGGGGACTCGTTTTCCGGCGCTCCCGATGCTGCTGATGAGGAGATCTCGGGCACCTGCTGCTACCTGACGTCTTGGAGCAGCAATTCCAGGTCCTGCCAGAATTCGGGATAGGACACCGAGGCGTCTGCGGCGCCATGGACCGTGGTCTCACCGTCGGCGAGCAACCCGGCTACTGCCATGGCCATGGCCAKCCGGTGATCGTCATGGCTCTCGCAATCAGCGCCATTTAGCACGTCCGGACCCGAGCCTTTTCCGTGGATGACCATTCCGTCATCGGTCGCTTCGATGCCGGCGCCCAGTCGCGTGAGCTCAGACACRGTGGTGGCGATGCGGTCGCTCTCTTTCACCCGGAGTTCCGCCGCGTCTCGTATCACGGTGTCTCCGGTGGCGAAGCAGGCGGCCACCGCAAGGATGGGCACTTCGTCCAACAAGCGGGGAATCAGGTTTCCGCCGATCTCGACGCCGYGCAGTTCCGTGGAGGTGACCAGGATGTCGGCCACCGGTTCGCCGCCTACGGTCCGCTGGTCCAGTAATTGCAGAGAATCGCCRGCCCCCATCTCTTGRAGCACGTCCACGATACCCGTCCGGCTGGGGTTCAAGCCCACGCCCCGGACCAGTATGCGGGCATTGGGATGGCAGAGGCCCGCAACCATCCAGAATGCGGCTGAGCTAATGTCGCCGGGCACCGTGATGTCCACGGCTTTCAGTTCCGCAGGATGAATGACTAGGTCCAGACCGTTCTCCTCCACCTTGCCGCCCATGGCCGTGATCATGCGTTCAGTGTGGTCTCGGGAAAGGGCCGGCTGGTGAATCACGGTATCGCCGGTTGCGGAAATGCCCGCCAGGATGATTGCCGACTTTACCTGAGCGCTGGCCATTGGCAGGTCGTACTCGATCCCCTTAAGTCCGCCGCCCCGTACGGTCAGGGGGGCCAAGGAATCGTTCTGCCKGCCCATGATCTGGGCGCCCATCTGYTTCARCGGRTCGACGATCCGSTGCATSGGRCGGCTCCGCAGGGAACCGTCGCCGGTTATGACAGAAACGAATGATTGAGAGGCCATGATGCCGGAGAGCAGACGCATCGACGTGCCGCTGTTACCGGCGTCCAGGATGTCTGTTGGCTCGGTCAGGTGAGCGCCTCGGCCCTTCACGGTGTAGCTGCCGGCAGTTCCGGCGGGCTCGATGCTGACGCCCATGGCCTGTAGGCACCGCATGGTGGAGATTACATCGTCGCCGCCGGAAAGTCCCTGGACCAAGGCGTCGCCCCGGGCGATGGCGTTCAGGATCAAGGAGCGGTGGGAGATGGATTTATCGCCGGGAACGGAGAGGACGCCGCCCAAAGAGGCGGGACGGCTGATGCCACGGGAAGGGCTGGATGGAGGGGCGGTGCTCATGATTTGATTCTACTCAAAATGGCCGGTCCTAGCCGGTGGCCGGGTGCTGTCATTGCCGTAACTTGGCTACTTCTTTTTATCTTTGCCGAATATTTTCTTCTGGGCTTCCACTCCCCGCCGGCCGATGAACATCTCGCTCATGTTTTCAGCAAAGCTAGGAATCTCGGTGTGGATGCGGTCCATGGTGGTGAATATCCCTGCCTGCCAACGTGCCCGTGCTTCCATGGCCTCGGTGAACACCTTTTCCACGGCTTCCGGGTCGGGTCCTCCCTCTTTGGCCAGCAAGTTGCGCAGGTCATAGAGTTCTCGGATGTAGGAGTCCATCCAGGCGACGATGGGTTCAGGATTGGTCAGGCAGATGTCGCGGTGCATCACCGGGTCGCCGGATGCAAGGCGGGAAAGGTCTCCGAATCCCGATGAAGCCAATTGGGCTATGTCGTCCCAGTTGGCGCTCTTGGACGCGGTGCCCATCAGCGCTATGGACATCATAAAAGGCAGATGGCTGGCCGCGGCGACAAAGCTGTCGTGCTCGTCCACTCCAATGAAGAAAGGCTTGGCGCCGATCGCTTCAGCCATGGTTGTCACCGATGACACSGCGGCCTTTTCGGCGGTGAGACTGGGAACGATGCAGTAGGCTTTGCCTCTGAACATGTCGCCGTCGGCATGCTGCGGGCCCGATAATTCTTTACCGGCCATGGGGTGGCCGCCCACAAAGCTCACGTGCTTGGGCAGTACTTCTTCCGCCCATTGCATCACGGCCTTTTTGGAACTGCCCACATCCGTGACCACGCAGCCTTCTTGGAAATCGTGGGCCGCGGATTCCATCATCTCCCGCATAGCCATGATCGGGGTGGCGAACACCACCACGTCGGCCYCCCTGATGGCGCTGGACAACCGGGCTTCAACCTTTTTGAACGCCCCGGATTTCTGGGCGCCGGAGCGGGCGGTACTGTCATAGTCTGTGCCTACGATTTCCACCTGGAGGTTGGAGCTTTTGATGGCCAGGGCTAGAGAGGTGCCGATCAGGCCTGTACCTACGATCGCTATTGTGGTCAAAGGTCCTCCGAAAACGGCCCGGCTGACTCCGCTCGATACGCGCTKCCAGCCTGTCTGGGCATATATCTTACACCATTAGATGTCCGTCAGGCACCATCGGTTGATGGTTGTGCGTAGGCGCGGAGGTGAGGGAGAACGGGGCTAATTGCGKGASGCCAGSGCCGYCTCSACGATGTCGGTGCGGACCACCTTACTGTACGGCTGGCGCTCTTTGGCGAGTCCGGCGGCCACCAAGATGTCGTGCAGGTTCTCGTATTCCGGTTGGGCAAGGACAGGGTCGGTGGGCCAATTGTCCTGGGCTTTCAGCCTGGCGACCGATTTGACCACCAACTCCAAGCTTACTTCGGGGAAGAAACCGGCTATCGCCTCGCCGACCTCTTGGGCGTCATTGGCCGCCAGCCATTCCAGGGCATTGGCGAAGCCGACGGTGAACCGCTGCACGGTCTCCGGCTGGGAATCCAAGAACTGGTTGGTCGCCGCGAAGGAGCTGTAGGCCAGGTGCCCGTTCTCGAGGCCCAACGCGGCTGCCACGTGCCCCGTGCCGTCGTCAAGAAGTTGTTCCGCGGCCGGTTGAGGGACATGGATGTACTCGGCGTGACCCTTCCGGAACGCGGCGATGGCTTCATCCAGCGACAGCCCGGTGACCAGGTCCAATTCTTCGGGCTCAACGCCATGCCGGCGCAGGGCGAACTGGAGCGAGGCCCAGGGCATGGGGGAGAAGCCCACGGGAATCAGTTTGGCTCCCTTTAGCGACTCCCACTGGAAAGGCTCTTGCTTGGTCCGGCTCAAGACGAAGAACCCGTCCCTGGAATTGATCTTGGCGAAGTGCATCGGGACAGTTTCGGCGCCCCAATCCGAGGAGATGATCGACCGCATTATGCCGCTCTGAGCGATGTCCGCGCCGCCCCGGTTCAGGGCGCTCAAGGGATGGGCGAACTCAGGCGGACAGGTCTTGAAATCGACGTCCAGACCCTCTTTCTCCAAGAAACCACCGGCAACCGAGACGTAGATCGGGGTGTAGAACACGGAGCGGAAGGTCTCGATGAGCCGCAGAGGTTTCCGGTTACTGGTGGAAGCCAATTTTTCTCCTGTGGGATGGTGAGTTAAGTCGGGCTGGGTTTCTCAGTTACGCCTCTAGGAAGGGCAGCAGCGCGCCCAAGAACGCCTCTGGATCCTCAACTTGGGGGATATGACCCAAGCCGGGCAGGACAACCTTCTGGGCGTTGACGATGTTGTTGTGCAGGAGCTCTTCGCCGTCCCGAAGCCGGTCAACCTCGCCGTAGAGGACCAATGTCGAGGAGGCTTTGATCATGGGAAGGCGGGACATCAGGTCATAGTGCGCCAACGCCTCCATCAACTTTCCAACCCACACGCCGGCTTTGGCCCGGCTCTGGTTGTTGGCCTCCAGCCATTCTTGCCTGGGGTTGGCGAAAGTTGTGGATTCTTTCAGGCTCTTTAAGGTGCGGGGCTTGGGCATGCCTTTCGCGTCGAAATTTCCGGCCGACTCTTTSAGCCGGTCTTTCGCGGAGAATGCGCTCCAGACCGGGCAGCCAACCAGCACCAGCTTGTCCACGCGCTCGGGAAAGCTGGCGGCGGTCTCGGTGGCTARGACCGCTCCCACCGAGTTGCCTACGATGTGGGCCCGGTGGATGTTCAACACCTGGCAGGCGTGGTCTAKGGCCTGGGCGTAATCGGGGAGGTTGAAATGACGGGTGGGATTGTCCGAATCGCCATGACCCAGCATGTCGAAAGCGTAGCAGGTGTAGCTTTGGGCTAGGGAGTCGATCACGCCTTCCCAAGTCCAGATCGATGTGCCCAGAGGGTGGAGCAATACGACTGGGTAGCCGCTCCCTTTCTTGATGAAGTGCATGTTCCCCGAGGGAGTGGGGACAGTGTCGGTTAAATCGCGGCGTACGAACATGGCGCCCTTCTCCTAATCAACCATACATAACAGGCGTGCCAGGCGCGTATRGTACCCACCGTCAGACACTCTGTCAATTTGTCAGTGGCGCCGGTTTCCGGTTGACCTTTAACGTCTGGTGTGGAAGAATTTAATCCGCCGGGAGACCTGAAGRCCTCGGCTTAACTCTCGAATAAACCCGGAAACCGCGACGCCGGCCCGCGACATCTAACGGGTCATAGGGGGTAGGGTGATGGGTGAACCTACTTGGACCCGGGAAAAACTTCGACGGTTAGTCCACCGCGAGATCGGTGACTACCGGTTGATCGTGGTATCCAACCGCCAGCCCTACGTCCACAATCTGGTTGGCGGCGAGCTCAGTTATGTCTCTCCCGCAGGTGGTTTAACCACCGCGATAGACCCCTTGATGCAAGAGTGCGGCGGCACCTGGGTCGCATTCGGYGGCGGCAAGGGCGACTGGCTGGCCGTGGACGAGAAGAACCGCATTCAGGTCCCTCCTGACGACCCCTCGTACACCCTAAAACTGGTCTGGCTTACCGAGCAGCAGCAACAGGGGTATTACTACGGTTTCTCCAACGAAGGCCTGTGGCCGCTTTGCCACAACGCGTTCGTAGAACCAACTTTCAAAACCTCCGACTGGGAGACCTATCAGGCGGTGAACAACGAGTTCGCCGATGCGGTCTTKGAGGAAGTTGACGGGCGTCCAGCAGCGGTATTCACTCAGGACTACCACCTGGCCCTATTGCCCCGCCTGCTCCGAGAGGCGGACCCCGACATCATCACGGGCCAGTTCTGGCATATTCCGTGGCCCACCTATGAGATTTTCCGAATCTGTCCCTGGGGCGAACAGCTCTTGGACGGCCTCTTGGGCAACGACCTACTTGGCTTCCACATCGGAGACCACTGCGACAATTTCATGGAGGCCGCCTCCCGTGTACTGGGTTCCAGAGTCCACGACGAGTACAACTTGGTGTATCAAAGGGACGAACCAACCCTGGTTAGACCGTTCCCCATCAGCGTCGATTTCGAGCAGATATCCCAGGARTCCCAGAGCCCAGAGGTGACTGCTGAAGTCGAGAGGCTGACCGAGAAGATGGGACTGGGTGGCATGATCGTCGGTCTGGGCATCGACCGTATCGACTACACCAAGGGCATCCCYCACCGCRTACGTGCCTTCGGGMGGTTCCTGGAGAAGTRCCCGGAGTACATCGGAAAGGTGGTGTTCATACAGGCGGGTGTGATGAGCCGGACCGATATCGACGCCTACCAGACCCTCTCGGACCAGGTGGACGAAGAACTGGAAAAGGTCAACAGCCGCTTCGGCACCGGCGATTGGYTRCCSATCATGTACYTSCCCGACGAYYTGCCYGCGGTWACYYTGGCCGCGTTCCGGCGGATGGCCAAYTTCTGTGTGGTCAGCTCCCTSCACGACGGYATGAACYTGGTGGCYAAAGAGTACGTGGCSAGYMGGTWCGACGRAGACGGGGTYCTGATCTTGAGTCCSTTCACYGGGGCCGCCAGCGAGTTGACRGAYKCCGTGATCGTKAACCCCTACGCCGARGARCAGTTCKCMACGGCCATCTGYGAGGCYGTGGAGATGCCCTACGAGATRCGSCACGAACGCATGKTGCGRATGCGCAGTGTGGTTGAAGAGAACAACATCTAYATGTGGGCMGCCCGCCTMTTCGTYGACCTGATGCAGRGCRCYCGSCGTTCCCGNSSGCCCNATCCGCAGCTTATAGCCCCGCCTTCCGGTATCCGATCTCGATGCCCCACCTGTTAAATGTTTGGCCCGCCGTTAGCCGCCGATTGGCAGGCGCCTCACGTGTATTGTTGCTGTTCGACTACGACGGCACGCTGACGCCCATCGTCGCCCGCCCTGAGATCGCTATTTTGTCTGAGGAAACGCGCCGCTCTCTCACGACGCTGGCAGGGATGGACAAGTTCGTAGTGGGCGTCGTCAGTGGCCGTGGTCTGGCTGATCTGGAGGCATTGGTGGCCATCCCGGGACTGKTCTACGCGGGGAACCACGGCCTRGAGATCAGCGGCGCCGGGATGGACTTTGTCCACCAAGATGCCCCTGCATTCGAGGAGAATCTGGTGGAGATCGCCGAGTCGTTGGAGCGGGAATTGGCGGGGGTCCCCGGCATAGTTGTGGACAACAAACGGCTGACGCTCACCGTCCATTTCAGAAGCACCCCAGATTCCTACGCCCCCCAGGTGGACAGCAAGGTCGTAGCCACCGCCGCGCCCTACGTGGACGCTGGGACGATGAAGATCACCAGGGGTAAGAAAGTGGTTGAGGTGAGGCCCAATCTGGACTGGGGGAAGGGCCAGGCCATCGAGAAGATCCGGGAAGATTGCGGAGACAACCCCTACCCGGTCTTCTTCGGCGACGACCAGACCGACGAGGATGGCTTCAAGGTGGTGCAGGACGCCGGTGGACTGGCCGTGTTTATCGGCCCGACTCGCCAGAATACCAAGGCGTTACATCAGTTGGAGTCGCCGGCGGAGGTTGCGCAAACGCTGGAACTGCTGGCCCGTCTGGACCAGGCGTGACGAAAGGCTAGGGCAGCCCGTTCTGTTCCACCTGGTTCAACTTGTCCAAGCGTCTTTGGAACCGGGGTTCGGGTAGGAAATTGGCGTTCAGGAAAGACTCCAACACAACCTTGGTCAACTCGATGCCGATGACGCGGCCGCCGATGCAGACCACATTCATGTTGTCGTGTTCCACGCCCTGCCGGGCGGAATAAGTGTCGTGGCAGAGACAGGCCCGGATGCCCTTCACCTTGTTGGCGGTGATGCAGGCGCCGACCCCGCTGCCGCAGATGACGATGCCCCTTTCGGAGTCCCCTTTGAGGACGGACCCGGCGACGGCGACGKCAAAATCGGGGTAATCGTCGTCGGGGTCTAATTCGTGGGCGCCGATGTCATTTACCTGGTGTCCTTCCGACTCCAGCCACTTGACTATATCGCCTTTCAATTCGAAACCGSCGTGGTCCGCTCCAACCGCCACTTTCATCGAGCTACTCCATCCGGAAAGTTAACCAAGCATACCCACTGGGCTTACCCCGCGCAAGGCCAATGGGGCAGATTCGTGCCTGAATATCTTTCGGACGTCGATGCTCTTTAGCCCAAGCGGATCAGATATGACGCCTCACGGAGTATTAAGGCCCCACAGCCAGAATCATTCCCATCATGCTTGGCTTGTGCTAGAATGCCCTCGCTTCGGGTCGACCCATCGGCCCGGTTTTTTTAATCACGATTCAGATGGCGTGCTGATGATTAAAGCGGTCTCCTTTGACTTCTACAACACCCTGGTCCGTTTCTGGCCTCCATTGGAGGAGATCCAGCGGGCCGCCTGCCACGAACTGGGTCTGACCGTCCGGGAAGACGCCATCACTCACGGCTATGCCGTTGCCGATGTGCTCTTCAACCGGGAGAATGAAGAACACCCCCTCTCCCAACGGTCCGAAGAAGACCGCCTTGAATTCTTCGCTCGTTACGAGCAGTTGATACTTGAAACCGCGGGTATCCCCGTAACTCTAGACTTGGCCAAGAGGGTCTGGAAGATGGCCATGTCGGTTCCCAAGGACTTCATTCCTTTCAACGACACTGTGCCTGCGCTGAAGCAGCTCAGGGAGGCCGGGTACAAGGTGGGCATAATCACCAACCTGCGCCGGGACCTGAACGAGATGTGCGAAAAGGTTGGCCTGGCGCCCTATCTGGACTTCACCGTGGGTTCGGAAGAGGTGGGAAAAGAAAAACCCCATGCGCCGATCTTCATGGCCGCCCTGGAAAGAGTTGACGCTGCCCCAGAAGAGGTGGTYCACGTCGGTGATCAGGTCAGGTCCGACGTCATGGGCGCCCAAGGCGTGGGGATGCGTGCGGTCCTGATCGACCGGAGCGGTTACGGCCCCAACGGCGCGGACTGCCCGACCATCGCCAGCCTGTCGGAGCTGGGCGAACTGCTTGAAAAGTTGGACCAAGCCTAAATCGCTCTCCCTTCCTCTTTCTCCTGTGGTGGCTATCCCCTGGTTGATGATACCCTRTASGATATTCAACTCATGCGGCCGGCATTGCGCCGCGCCGGCAGGAGAGGTCAGATGGCTGAAGAAGTCCAGACCACCAAGAAGGAAAACGAACAAGTTCGTATCGCGGTTTGGTACGACTATATTTGACCCTGGTGCTACGTCGGCCTGGAGCGGGTCGACAAGTTGGCCAACGACTACGACATAGCCGTTGAAGGCCGGGCCTATCTACTGCGGCCCGACACTCCCAAAGAAGGCGCCGAGCGGCCCCAGCGCCCCGGCGAGACTGCCGACGAAYTGTCTGAGCCCCTGCGTGGACAGGCCAAAGAGGCGGGTCTGATCATGAAGCCTCCGGKCCGCACYCCCAAYACSCTGTACGCSCTGGARGCCACTGAGTACGCCCAGCAGCATGGCAAATTCATGGAGTTCCACCACGCCGCCTACAAGGCTTTCTGGGAAGACCGGCAAGACCTGGGCGAGCTCGAAGTCCTACACAAGGTGGCCCACGAGGTGGGTCTGGACGGTGACGAKATGGTGAAGTGCCTGGAAGATAAGACCTACGCTGACACTGTGATGGGCCAGTACCAAGAGGCCCTAAAGTACGGCATCAGCGGCATCCCGACCTTCTTGGTGGGGAACCTGATGTTCACCGGCGCTCAACCCTACAACATCTTCWAGWCGGCCATGGAGCGGTTCCTCACAGAGGGAGTACCGCCGGCTTCTGAGGAATAGTCCCGARCGGAGCAGCGAACRTCGTAGGGGCGGGTTTCTAACCCGCCCTTTTTTGCTGGGGCTATCTGCCTGATGGAACGGCATCTTCCAAGCAGTGTGGCACGGCCTTGTCCCTTAGGAATCGGTTGATGCCCGGCAGGGCAGGTTAGAAACCTGCCCCTACGCTGTTCGGCAATAAAAAAGGCCCGTCCCTCCAGCGAGAGACGGGCCTTTTTGTTCTCGTGCTGGAATCCTGGTCAGTCGTCGGCCGGCGCCGGAGCAAGTGACGGTCCGCCTTGTAACGATTGCTGGTCATCGTCGTCGGTGGCGAGGCCGTAGTTCACCGCGTAGAGCCGGGCGTAAACGCCGCCTTTCATAGCCAGCAGCTCCTCGTGGTTGCCCTGCTCCACCAGACGGCCCTGGTCTAGCACCACGATGTTGTCGGCGTTTCGGATCGTCGAAAGCCGGTGGGCGATCACTATTGAAGTCCGGCCGGCCAGCACCTTTTTCAAGGCCTGCTGGATCAGAACTTCGGTATGGGTGTCGATGTTGGCGGTCGCCTCATCAAGGATGATGACCCTAGGGTTGCCAACTACGGCCCTGGCGAAGCTGAGCAATTGCCTTTGGCCCAAGCTCAAGTTGATACCACGTTCGGCCAATATCGAGTTGTAACCCAGCTCCAATTCCATGATGAAGTCGTGGGCCCCGACGTTCTTGGCCGCGGCTACCACGTCATCGTCAGAGGCGCCTTCATAGCTGTAGCGGATGTTTTCGGCCACGGTTCCAGAGAACAGATAGGGCTCCTGCAACACCATGCTCATCTGGCTGACCAGCGAGTGCCGGGTAACGTCCCGGATGTCGTGGCCATCCACCGTGATACGGCCGCTGGTGACATCGGCGAACCGGTGTATCAGTGTGACTAGTGTGCTCTTTCCGGCGCCGGTGGAGCCGACCAGAGCCACATTCTCCCCTGGCTTGATGGTCAGGTTGATCTCTTTCAGGACATCGATGTCGGCGACATATTGGAAGTTTACGTCTTCGAACTTGATCTCCCCCTGGATCTCGGGCAGTTCGATGGCGTCGGGTTTATCCACCACCTCTGGCTTCAGGTCCAAGACCTCGAAGATGCGGACCCCGGCGGCCATGGCCCGTTGGAGTTGGCTGTACTGCATGGTCAGGTGCCGGACCGGCTCAAAGAACCTTTGGATATAGAGGGCGAATGCCAACAACACGGCCCATTCCAGGTCCCCGCCCTTGAACATGATGCCGCCYACCAAGACGACCCCGAACCCCATGCCTACCCCCATCAAAACTTCCACGAATGGCTGCAATGCGCCAGAGTACCGGCTGGCTTCAAGGTTGGCGTCCAGGTGCTCGGTGTTGAGGTCGTCAAAGTGCTCCATGTTGACTTCCTGCCGGTTGAAGCTCTCCACCACCCGTACCCCGGTGATGTTCTGGTTGTAYTCGCCGTTCACCATGGCGATGGCCCGGCGGATGCGCATGAAAGAATGCCGGGCGAATTTCTGCCAGTAYCCAAGCACGAAGAAAAGCACCGGCAGRATRCTCATRCTGATCAAGGCYAGCCGCCAGTCGATCCACAGCATGATRSCSAYGATRCCCACCAGGCTGAGCATGTCCGATAGGCTTTGGACGATCAGCTCAAAAGTCTCTTGGAGTTGGAGGACATCGCTCTGGCTCCGGGACATGATTCGTCCCACAGGCGTGCGGTGAAAGAATGAAGGCGAAAGCTCTTGCAGGTGGTTGAACATCCCCGTCCGCAATGAGTAAAGGATGCCTTGTCCGACCTTTGGGATGTAGACGAACTGAACAAAGTTCGCCCCGAAATGCAGAACGGTCACTCCCGCGAAAAGAAGGCCGATGATGTGCAGGCGCGAGACGTCGCCAGGATCGATGGCCCAGAYGATGCCCYTCARRACSAGYAGRGGRAYGGCCACGTTGCCCAASGTATAGAGCARCACGGCKAGCAYKGAGATGAWGGCGTCYTTYTTGTARGGCCAGATGTAGGTCATCAACCGCACAACGACTTTGTGGTCATAGGCGGCGCCGACGATCGTCTCGTCGGTTAGGCTATCCATATTGGCCACGTTCATCCCGTGAGCGCCCATGCCCCGCATGCCGCCCATCATGCCGCCGACTCCGCCTCCTGGTCCCGCAKCTCTCATCAGTCGTCTCCTACATCAGAAGCCAGGCGCTGTGTCCCGGAGTCCGGAGTAATTGCGGCGTCCAACAACATTTCCTCCTGGGGCTGTAGTTGGAGCTCGTAGATGTTTCGGTAGATGCCCTTGGCYGCCAGAAGCTCTTCGTGGGTCCCCTGTTCGGCGATCTGCCCGTCTTTGAGCACCACGATCAGGTCGGCTTCCCGTACCGTGCTTAGCCGGTGGGCGATCACGAACGTGGTACGGTTYTTCATCACGTTGACCATCGCCTGGTGAATCATCCGCTCTGTTTCGACGTCCACGCTGGATGTGGAGTCGTCCAGGATCAGGACGGGTGGATCGATCAAGATGCTGCGGGCGATGGACAGCCTTTGGCGCTGGCCTCCGGACAGAGTGGCCCCGCGTTCTCCTACCCAGGTGTCATAGCCGTCAGGCAGTGAAACGATATGGTCGTGGAGTTGGGCCACCTTGGCCGCGCGAATCACGTCTTCCCGGGTTGCCCCTTTCACTCCATAGGCGATGTTGCCGTGGATATTTGCGCTGAACAGGAACACATCTTGCTGCACGATCCCAACGTTGTGCCGGAGGGAATCCAATGTGAAATCCCGGATGTCCGTCCCGTCTATGGTGATGCGGCCTTCTGAGACGTCGTAGAACCTGGGCAGCAGGTTTACGATKGTGCTCTTGCCGCTGCCGGGGGCGCCTAGTATGGCGGTGATCTGGTCGCGTTTGGCCGAGATGTTTAGATTCCGCAGCGCCGGAATCCGCTCGTTGTATGAGAAGGAAACGTTTTCGAATTCTACCTGCCCCTGCGGCCGGTCCATGACGATGGCGTCAGGTTTCTCCGTCACCGGAGATTCTGCGTCCAACACCTCGAATATCCGGCCTCCRGACGTGATGGCCCTGGAGAACGAGTTGATGATGAAAGACGACATTCGAATGGGGAACGTCAACTGGCTCAGATAGAGGATGAACTTGGTCAGTYCGCCCACGGTCAGGTCTCCGCGGATAACTTCCCAACCTCCGTACCAGAGAATGAGGCCCATCCCTGAGGTAAAAAACAGGGTCATCCAAGCGCTGTTGGTCCCCTGTAGCCGCTCCGAYTTGTAGTATTCCTCCCTGAGTTCTTGGGCCTTTCTGGCGAACTTCCTTTTCTCGTACTCCTCCGAGGCGAACGCCTTGACCACATGGATGCCCACCAGGTTCTCTTGAAGGATGGTTACCGCTTCGCCCATCTTCTCCTGGACCACCGCCCACATCCGCCGGAGCCTTCCCATGACCATGGAAGACCGTATCACGATGAAGGGCACGAAGGACAGGCTGATGAGAGTGAGCTCCCAGTTCATAAAGCTGAGGATCAGCAGCAGCGCGATCACGCGTACCACCACTTCCAGCGCCCGGACCAGACCCATGTTGACGAACCGCCGTATGGCTTCTACGTCCGCCGTGGCCTTGGACATCAGGTTKCCGGTGTGGGCGGTGTCGTGGTWGGCGAAGCTTAGGTGTTGGAGCTTRTCGTAGAAGCGGTTGCGGATGTCATAGGAGACCTTCTGGGACAGCGAGTCGGTGCAATAGGTACGTGCGAAATCCAAGAAACCGCGCAGAAGGCTGGCGCCAAGGAGGCCAAGGGCGAAATAGGTGAGGGTACGGGTGCTGGCCGGTTCGCGGGCTATGCCGCTGGCGTCGACGGCTACCAGGAGGTCGATGGCTTCGCCGAATAGTTGGGGTATGAGCAGAGAGACGCCGACTGCGCCCAGGAAGCTCAAGTAGGCCAAGATCAGGCGGGCGCGGAACTGCCACGCGATCTTAGTGATTCGGACGAGGATCTGCATCTAAACGTATATGCCTGTTCCACCTACCGCAAAAGAGAATCAGGTTGCGGCCGTCGAAAATCGGCGCGCCGTTCTTTAAGGCTGATTGCGGAACGGAAATTTGAGCTGCCCGGCACGCGGATTCACGHACCCGGCGGCGAACCAATCATACGCCTTAGGAGTTGGCTAGTACAAGCTGAATAGAAGCAACACGCGCACGGCCAAACTTGAGATCATTTACACAACAAGGGCCTCCACCCGTAATGGTGAAGGCTCTTGGTGTGTTCAGGTAGAAGGGTACGGGAACGTTAGGTCACGGCTTGATCGCCCGTATGTTTGCTCCCATGGTCTCRAATTGCTGGGCCCGCTCCTCGCCCTCWGCCCCTGCGAACACGTCTTTCGTGGACACTACTTCCACATCCGTCAGTCCGGCGCTATTGATGGCATCCAAATACTCTCCCTCCAGGAGAGCGCCGCCGATTCAAGCGGTCCAAAGGTCAACGACCTCTTTGGCTGAGTCGGGRACCGGCTTGTAGACRACTACGTCTGCAAGATACAGCCTGCCGCCGGGTTTCAAGACCCGGAAGACCTCAATGAAACTGGCATATTTATCGGGTGTCAGGTTCAGCACTCCGTTGGAGATGACAACATCCACCGAACTGTCGGGCACGGGTAATTCTTCGGCGAAGCCCTTCTTGAATTCCAACTGGGTTAGACCAAGGTTTTTCGCGGTATTCCKGGACTTTCCCAACATGGCGTCGGTCATATCCACGCCAATCACCCTGCCGGTTGGACCAACCATATTTGCGGCGATGATGCTGTCGAACCCGCCACCAGAGCCGATGTCGAGTACCGTCTCGCCCGGAGCGATCTTGCCKAGGGAGAAGGGGTTTYCGACGCCAGCGRAAGACTCCACTGCCTCTATTGGCAGTCCCTCTAGCTGTTCTTCCGGATACTCTAGAATCTTGGCCAATGGCAGACCGTGGTGGAAGTGAAAGGTCAACTCGGGGCTACTCGCGACCTCGGTKTATTTTTCTTRGATATCTCTGCGGAGTGCATCAACTTSAGGTGCGATCTGAATGGCCATGTTGTTCTCCCAAACGAAATAAAGTCTTTAGTAAAAACGGGCCGGATAGCCATGATTTATCTGTAGGCTATTATATCAGCAGCCAGGGCTTTTGGATTGTTGGTGCGGGCGTTTCGAGTCGTCCGAATGATCTCCGCGCTGGCGAACCCGGCGTTTCGAAACTCGTCTAGGAAGGGCTCCCCTTCCTTGGCGCCGGCCACTCAAGAGAACCRGTTTKAAAGACCCTCCSYTTCCTCATCGTCCATCGGTTCGCGGAGAACGATCTCCGCACCGTATAACACGCCTCCGGGACGGATGACCCGGGCCAGTTCTTGGAACAGGCCGCTCCGGTCGGGGTTGAGGTTGAAGATTCCGTWRAMCAAAKSKWTAWCNAMMKKGGYGTYSRSGAWKKRWMKWTGCWKRCMTWCCKYYKNSBVRDWWKYYNASGTTGRWNNSRMVYVWBWCWSWRRHBYCSVNNNACAGNCYYGTGACAACATGGATGTGCTGAAATCTATTCCGTACACCCGGCCGCTGGGCCCGGTCTTAGCCGCCGCGATCAACGAATCGGTGCCTCCGCCACAGCCAAAGTCCAAGACGATCGACCCTTCTGGAATCTTGGCGAAAACAGAAACGTTGGAGACGCCGGTGAACCGGGCGACTGAGGACTGTGGGACGCTACGCAGGAGTTCTTCCGAGTAGCCAAGGCTCAGGGCAAAGTCGAAACCTAGAGGGAATGGATGGGAATCGCCGRGATTGTCGGAAGCACTAGAGTAGGCCTCACGGACCTTGACCAGTAATTCGTCCCGCTCGGTGGAGTCAATCTGCATGTCCCTGCCTCCCAAGACCGGTCTGCCCCGACTCTACTGCCCAAATTGTATTAACGYAAWTCTATTTAWTAAATATAGTCAATAATGGSGGGCTTATAAATCGCGAGTAAAACGCAAGGACCCCGAGTCCAATGGAGTGAAACAAAGCGTCCACAGAACTTTTTGGGCTGGGAGGTGGGGGCCTACATGCGGTCGGGGGCGCTCATGCCCATCAGTTCCAATGCCCGGCGGAACACGATCTGAGCCGACTCCACCAACTTCAACCGCGCGGCGCTGATGGCGTTGTCCTCCTCGTTGGAGGACACCACCCGGCAGTTCTCGTAGAAGTTATGGAATGAGTTAGCCAGGTCCGTGGCATAGTGGGGCAGGTGATGGGGCTCCAAGGCCCGGGCCATCTGGTCCACCAGCTCCGGCAGCTGCAACATGGCGCGGATCAACTCTAGCTCAGCGGGGTGGGTCAACAGGCTGACGTCGCCGCTGCTCCAGTCGATCTTCCGCTCTCGGGCCAGATTGAGGATGCTGGCGTTTCGGGCGTGGGCGTATTGCACGTAGTAGACCGGGTTCTCGGAAGACTCCTTCTTCGCAAGTTCCAGGTCGAATTCCATCTGGGTGGACGGAGTGCGGGCCAGGAAGAAGAACCGGCAGGCGTCGGTGCCAACTTCTTCGGCCAGTTCTTTCAGGGTCACCAGGTTTCCGGTCCGCTTGGAGATGCGCATAACCTCCCCGTCGCTTTTCAAGGTRACCATCTGGGAGATGAGCACGGTCAGGCGGTCTCGTTCAACACCAAGCGCTTCGACGGCCGATTTCATGCGTGGAACATGGCCCTGGTGGTCGGCGCCCCAGATGTCTACCACCGAGTCATAGCCGCGTTCGATGAACTTGTTGTAATGGTAGGCGATGTCCGAGGCGAAATAGGTGGGTTCTCCGCTGGAYCGGACCAGCACGTTGTCTTTGTCGTCTCCCAGCATGGTGGAGTTGAACCACGTGGCGCCGTCCCGTTCGGAAAGGTAGTTGTTGTCGCCGAGAATCTTGATCGYGGTGTCGTACTCGCCGCTCTCGAACAGGGTACGCTCGCTGAACCAGTTGTCGAATTCCACCCCGATCCCGGTGAGGTCGTCCTTGATGGTGGCAACCATCTTTTCCCGSCCGATGTCACCTATCTCTTTCAAGGCCTGCTCTTCATCCTGATCGAGRAAGCGGGAACCTTCCGACTCCGCGATCTCCTTGGCCAGGTCGAATATGTATTCGCCCTTGTAACCGTTTTCTGGGATCTCCGCTTCTTGGCCCAGRGTTTGTTTGTAGGCGGAGAGCACCGACCTGTAGAACAGCTGCATCTGGTTGCCGGCGTCGTTCACGTAATATTCGCGGGTCACATCGAATCCGGCCGCTTCCAGGACGTTGGACAAAGCGCTGCCCAGCACCGCGCCTCTGGTATGGCCCACATGGACCGGGCCTGTGGGGTTGACGCTAACGAATTCCACCATCATCCGGCGGCCCTGGCCAAGCTCAACATTTCCGAACGTGTCGCCGGCCTGGCGTACGGTGTCGACCTGCTGTTGCAGCCAGGACTCCTTGAGATAGAAGTTGATGAACCCCGGCGGGGCCGCTTCAACCCGGTCGATGATCTCTCCCGTGGGGATATGCCCGGCCAAAGACTGGGCCAACTCCAAGGGGTTGATCCGGGTGGCCCGGGCGAGGCGCAGCGGCAGGTTGGTGGCAAAATCTCCGTGCTCGGAATTGCCCGGCCGCTCCACTTGAATCTCTGGCATGGTCTCCAATTGCAGCACGCCTTCTTCGCGGGCTGCCTCTATGGCCTGGGCTACGAGCTGCTGGATCGTGTGGATCAATAATGGGGCCGGCATCGGTGGATGGTCCTTACGTTTCAATAGTGTTTTGGCAATTGCCGCCAAATAACGAAAGGCGGCCAGACAACGGCCGCCAATATTGACTGGCATCATGATATCTTATCACATGCAACAGAGATTTCAGGCACGAATCGGGAGCGGAGTTACGCTCAAATGCCGCCCTGTGGAGACCTCAAGATGAGCTGGTGTCTGCCGGGTGATGTCCGGGCGCAAGGCTGCCTGGTACMATTGTCGCAACGCTGATTTCCTGCGCTTTAGCGGGCCCGTATGGACCGATATCCCACGGCTCGCAGGCAACGGACTTACACTCAGCAGACCATCTCGCTTCCTGCCGAACAGTTGTTCGCGCCCAAGAAGAATCGAATGGAACAACCTCAAAGAACACCACCCGAATCGCGTGCCGAAGACCAGTCCCGGCCACCGGAAGAAATGGTCCACGAACTGGTCGAGGAACTTGAGCGTCTCTTGGAATCCGGCCATTGGCCGGAGGCCCTGGAACGCTTTTCTGGTTTGCATCCAGTGGACCAGGGCGAAGTTCTGGACGGCTTGCCGCGGGAACTTAGACAGTCGCTTTTGGCCGAGCTTGACCATTCGGTGGTGGCCGACATCCTGGAATACCTGGAGCCCGAAGAATCGGCTGAGATGGTCGGCGGCCGGGAGCCGGCGGACCTGGCCCAGGTCCTTGACCTGACCGACCCGGACGTGGCCGTTGACCTGCTGCAGCAGATCCCCGAAGAGAAGCAGCAAGAAACCCTGGAGGCCATGGCCRMCGCAGCCGAAGTGACGGAACTCCTCCGATACCAGGACGACACTGCCGGCGGCTTGATGATCAYSGACYMSMMTGNTNNGGTSACSKWNGGYGANNCGACCRNCAMCMWNACRMACYSSRCSWWCTNCGRTKKTTSSGMRYWKNCKCRKAMKRSAWCARYWCSGWRKKSSKGRWSRMYKACCWGSRNNACGSCWKSYYGGGTCGCTGAGCGTTACCCGCCTGGCCCTGGCCCGCTCCAGCGCCATGATCGGCGACATCATGGACGGCACGGTCCATTCCGTGTCCGCCGAAACCGACCAAGAAGAGTGCGCCAAGGTGATCCAACGCTACAATCTGAGCCTGCTCCCAGTGGTGGATGGCAAAGGCCGGCTCAGCGGAGTGGTCCTGGCCGAAGACCTGATGGACGTGGTGACGGAAGAGGCCACAGAAGATATGTTCCGGATCGCCAGCGTAGGCGGAGAGCGCATCGCCGGCCCCTTGAGCAATTCCCTCCGCAGCAGGCTACCRTGGCTGTACATCAACCTCGCCACGGCGTTCTTGGCCGCGGTCATGGTCAGCTTATTCGAAGACACTATCTCTAGAGTTGTGGCCCTGGCGGTTTTCCTACCGGTGGTCGCGAGCCAGGGCGGTATTGGCGGCACTCAAACAGTTACGCTGGTGGTGCGCAGCATGGCCCTGGGTGAGGTGCCCCGGCGGCTGGGACTGCGCCTCCTAGCCCGAGAGTTGGCCCTGGGGTTGATCCACGGCGTGGCCCTRGGGATAGTCGTCGGATTCGTGGCCTACCTTTGGAAGGGAAACTTCACTCTGGGTGTAGTGCTTGGTCTGGCCATGCTAGGCAACATGCTGGTGGCCGGGATGKYCGGGGCCGGYGTGCCSCTSYTGYTSCGKCASYTRCGSATGGACCCGGCGGTYTCSTCGGCGGTGTTYGTSACCACCTTCACCGATGTGATCGGCTTCGTTCTGTTCCTTGGCCTGGCGGCGCTATTCGTGGACCGTTTGGTGTAAACGTCAAACAGATGTTGGAGGATATATGCCCGGACAGTTAGCGTTGGTCGGCGGCGATGAGTTCAGGACCGGTTGTGAAGAGATGGACCGTGAGATCATGCGGGCGTCGGGCCATGACCCGGCCAAGGTTGTCATTGTGCCCACGGCGGCGGTCACCGGGCCGGCCAAAGCGGCCAACGACGGCGCCACCCACTTCGGCGCCCTGGGCGGAGATTCCAGCATGCTGATGCTGCTGGAACGAAGCCATGCCGAGGACTCGGATTTCTTCGCACCGGCGGCCCTCGCGGATGTCGTCTATTTCACTGGCGGCAGCCCGGAACACCTGTTGGAGACCGTCCAAGACTCCGCGTTTTTGAAAGCCGTTTTGGCCTCGGTAGAAGGCGGGTCGGTGCTGGCCGGGTCCAGCGCGGGCGCGATGGTCATGGGGTCGATGATGCGCCGGCCCAGGGCTGGTGGGTGGGTCGATTCCCTGGGAATAGTGCCCGGAGTAGCCGTGCTGCCCCACCACGAGCGGCGCGACCAGTCCGAAACCTCCAAAGAACTGCAAGAATCAGCTCCTGGTGGGCTGATTTTTCTGGGCATCGACGCCCGTACTGGCTGTTTGGGCACGCCCGGGAACTGGCGGGTAGTCGGTTCCGGCAAGATAACCGTCTACCAGGGCTCCGAATGGCAGATATTCAACTCGGGAGACAAGCTGCCGGGCGGTTTCTGACCCCCCGTTCGTCGCGAGCCCCGCCAAGCCCCTGCCCTCGGAGATTTCCATCTAACAACGAAACGGAACTAGACCCGATTTTATTAACATAAATATACATGACTTGACAAATATTGTTTAGACATATAATCTTGTCGGCATGACGATGCAACAAAAGGGCTCGGCTGAATCACGGTCACAAGACCACCTTGCCTACTGGGTGGGAAGCCTAGCTTCGGCGATCGGAAAGGGCGCCGGAGAGCAGTTGGCTTCCACGGGGGTAACGCCCTGCCAATGGGCCATTTTGGAGGCGGCGTTCTTCGGCAACGCCAACACCCTCACGGCCCTAGCGCGGATCATCCCCGTGGACGCCGCCGCCATCAGCCGGCAACTCGACAAGCTACAGAAAAGTGGCCTTGTACGGCGAAGACGCCTCCGGTCAGACCGGCGCACCGTCAGGATCGAATTGACTGACGCAGGCCTCGATCTGGTCCCGAAAATCGAGACCTGCATCCGGTCCAACAACGCCAGATTCTTGGCTGGAGTGAGTGCGCGAGAGCAAGCGGTGTTCATTGAGATCATCAAAAAGATGTTGAAGAATGCCGACTACGCGGTGGAACTGGAATCCCAGGAATAAATCGCCCTTAAGGGCACTAAAGAGATCCATCAGAGAAGACCAAAGGAGGCTGACAATGACCACGCAAGCGATACGCAACCCAAAGACCGACCACCTGCTAACCGCCGAGAACGCGGCGCTGATACTCATAGATTTCCAACCTGGATTGGTAGACGGAACCAACTCGATTCGCCGTGAGGCGCTGGTTAACAACGTCGTGGCTCTGGCCAAAACAGCCAAGCTGTTCGAGATGCCGGTAATCCTTTCGACCATCGCGGTGGAAGCAGGCTACCAGGMMCCGACCATTCCGGAACTGATCGAAGTCTTGCCGAACGTTACGCCAATCGACCGGACGGCCGTCAATGCCTGGGAGCAGCCGGAATTTAGGGCTGCCGTGGAGGCGCTCGGCCGGCGGAAATTGATYATCGCCGGGCTATGGACCGARGTATGCCTCGTCTTCCCGGCGTTGGACCTCCTCAAAGAAGGCTATGAAGTGTACGCCGTTTCTGACGCGTCTGGTGGCACCAGCGTAGATGCGCATCAGCGGGCGATGGAACGGGTGATCCAAGCTGGAGCAGTACCGGTAACTTGGGAGGCCGTCATGKCCGAGCTTGGCCRGCTCTACAAGGGCGATTACATCGGCAGCTTTGTCGGAATCATGTCAGAGCATCTGTCCAACAGCGTCTAGAGACCCGCAACGATAATATTGGACTAGYGTCGATGGGATTTAGCAGACGCTAGTTCGTTCGCATGGACGGAACAATGAAATAGCCAACATCAGGAACCGAACCAATCGAGAACGCCGCTGCCGGCAAGGCCAAGKCCGTATTGGTGGTCGTCYGTATCGCGTTGTTTTTTCAGGTGCTCAACGCCTCCGCGGTAGRTGKGATCCTGCCGGAGATCGCCAGTGGCATYTCCGCGGACATGTCTCAGATCGGCTGGTTGATGACTGGGTTCTTATTGGTCACCGGTATCTCGATYCCATTCTATGGGCGTCTCGCCGACCGCTACGGGGCGGGCCATCTTTTTGTGATGGGAGTAGCTCTCTTCGCCGTTGGTTCGTTGCTCGCTGGTATAGCTACGAACTTTTAGTTCTTGCTGGTGGTGCGAATCATCCAGGCGGTTGGCGGGGCAGCGGTTCCTGGCCTGGGAATGGTTTTAGTTAGCCGTGCCTACGGCCCGGAGTCCAGAGGCATGGCTTTGGGCGTCATCGCCGCCACCATCGGCGTTGGATCGGCGGCCGGCCCATTGTTGGGTGGGGTGCTTTCCGAGCTTATGGGATGGCGGTYCATATTCTTCGTCACCGCGTCGGTCGCGCTGACTATTCCATTCACAATCAAGGCGCTGCCCAAGTTYGAGCAACGGTCRGCGGGTAGTCTRGACCTGATCGGCGGCATCGGCCTTGGGCTGATGGTCGCCGGAATCCTGCTGGTCCCAGCTGAGGGATCGCGGTCGGGTTGGACATCTGATTGGGTGATAGTGGGCGCGGTAATGGCCGCCGTTGGAGTGGGGACCCTCGTGGTTCGCCAGGCATTTGCAAGTTCTCCGTTCATCCACCGGGAGTTGCTGCGCAACGCGAAATACCTAGCGTTGGCGGGCATGAGCTTTTCGGTAATGGCCGCCAATYTGGCGCCATTGATCGGGCTCCCAGTGCTGTTGGCTTTCTCCCACGGACTGTCGTCGCTGGAGATYGGTCTGGTCATGGTGCCAGGCGCGGCGCTCAGCGCGGCGGGCGGGCTGCTGTCCGGCCGTCTGACCGATCGCTYCGGCGCCAAGATCCCGGTCCGGATCGGGTCGATGGTAATGCTGGYGGCGCTGTTTGGCCTGTCTGCATACTCTGGGTCTTCGCCGTGGATCATCGCGATATTCGCCGGGCTGATGGGAGCCGGATTTGGGTTCGTAAACACGCCATTGGCCGCCACCATTTCACGGTTGGTCAGCGGGGAGATGCTGGCTTCGGCCCTAAGCATGAACTCGATGTTGTTCTTCCTGGGCGGAAGCATCGGTACCGCCCTTTTGTTCGCGTTTTCGACGACCAGCGGCCTGGCTGACGGTTCGCTGAACCCGCTGMATTCCGGCTTGGCCGCTGGTTTTAGCGATGGGTTCTTGCTGCTGATGATCCCGGTGGTCATCGCCTTGGGGYTTTCATTAGCGTTGCCCGCTGTTTCCAGCCGCGAAATTTCCGAAGAAGAAAAAATCACTATGCCCGGCRAGACGATCGCSGAGGCCGTGCCCGTCCAGCGTTGGATCCCCAACTGCTCCGTGCCCTGGCATCCCGAATGCGTGGAAACCATACCTGCAATAGGAGACTGAAAATGACCAACATTCCTCAGGAATCACAGATAGAACAAGACCGCGAACCCATCCGGATGCTCGGAATATCCGGGAGTCTGCGCAAGGCGTCGTTCAACACGGGGTTATTGCGCGCCGCCCAAGAGATCGTTCCGGAYTGGGTCGATTTCAAGATTTTCGATATCAGGGATATCCCRTTCTATGACGGCGACCTGGAAGCTGAAGGCGACCCGGCGTCCGTCGTAGCTCTAAAGGCGGCGATCCAGAACGCCGAGTCCGTGGTCTTCGCAACGCCCGAATATAACTGGGGGACCTCGGGAGTGCTCAAGAACGCTATCGACTGGGCGTCGCGCGACCGGACGGAGGGCTCACTGATGGGCAAGCCGGTCACAATCATCGGCGCCGGTGGCCGGGCCGGTACCGCCCGCGCCCAGATGCAACTGCTAGAAACGCTTGGCGAGACCGGGTCTCTGGTCATGGTGAAGCCCGGCTTACAGGTGATGGCCTTCTCCGACCAACAGTTCGACCGGGAAGGGAACCTGATCGGTGAAACAACCAGGGAGCTGCTGGAGAACCACCTAGACGCCCTCGTCAAGTGGACCATGCAGATAGTCCGCCCCATGAATTCGTCGCCTACGCCTGTGAGATGGACACGGCGGCAGCGGGGGTATAGGTGTCAGACCGTAGAAGCGACGGGGTTGCCCTCTTGCGACCTCGRTAGCGCATCAACATACGTCGTTCGACAAGCTCACCATGAGCGGATTTGGCGCGAAAATTARCAACAACAGAACCGCTCATCCTRAGACTGTCGAAGGACCGCCGCCCAACCCTACTTCCGCCGCTCCCGCAGTTTCTCGTAGACGGCTTCGGGTTGGACTCCGGTGGCGGCGAGCAGGACCAGGGTGTGGTAGAGCAGGTCCGCCAYTTCTCCGGGCAGGTTTTCGGTGTCGTTGATGGCCGCGGCGATGGCGGTCTCGCCGGCTTCCTCGACTACTTTCTGGGCGATGCGGGCGACACCCTCTTGGAATAATGACGTRGTGTAGCTGCCCTCCGGCATCTCTTGTTGGCGGTCTTTGATCAGTGCGAACAGCTCGCCTAGGACGCTGGGGCCCGAATCGGTTTGCTCATATTCGTCGGGGAGGCCTTCCAGCTTATTGAAGAAACAGGAAACTTCACCGGTGTGGCAGGCTGGGCCGTCGGGGTCCACCTTCAGGAGAATAGTATCGGCGTCGCAGTCCAGATAGGCCTCTTTCAGGTTCAGGTAATTCCCCGAGACCTCGCCCTTGTGCCACAGGTCTTCCCGGCTGCGGCTGTAGAACCAGACCTGCACCCCTTCCACCGTGCGCTTCAATGAACCCGGGTTCATGTAGCCCAGCATCAAGACTTCGCCGGTGGTGGCGTCTTGGGCGATGGCGGGCAGCAGGCCCTGCTCGTTGAGTTTAACTTTCATAACTTGCCTTTTYTGATTGCGTATCGTCGAGATTTCGGTCTATGTCGCCAGGCCGTTGGCCAAGAGCTTGGGTAGTTCCAGCAGACTGGAGATCTGGTGAGATGGGGCGGGCAGGTCTGGGTCCGCCGGCTTGTTGTTCCGGTTGATCCACACCGGATGCATGCCGGCCTGGACCGCGCCCATGACGTCTTCCAACTGCCGGTCTCCCACGTAGGCTGTTTCTTCGGGGGCTACCCCCAACTGCGCCAGCATCATTTGGAACAACTCCGGYCTGGGCTTGTAGACCTTAGCCTGCTCCGAAGTTAAGACTGTGTCGAAACCTACCTGCAAGAGTTCCAGATTTGGCAGCAAGAAGCCGTCGTCGGCGTTGGACAAGATTGCCGTCCGCCACCGCTTTTGGACCTCCGCCACCGCGTCGTCGGTCTCGGGATACGGGTCGCGCTGGGAAACGTCCCGGAAGAACTGCTCGGTCGCCGCTTGGGAGTCGCCGTCCAGTTTCAGGTCCGAGAAAGACAATTCAAAACCGCTTTTCCAGGCGCTGAAGTAACTCTGAAAGGGCAGTTCCGGGTCCACCCGGGCGATTTGGAACGCCTCTTCGGCAGGCAGCCAATGGTCCCACAAATCGTCGACAGTGGTGTCCAAACCCTGCTGCTCAATGATCTTGGCGAAGCTGGATTTCCCAGTCCCGTGGGGATTCTGGACCAGCGTTTCATACATGTCGAAGATTACCGTGGTGATTCGAGGCATTGATCGCTACCTAAAATTTGATTGACCCGTGGCCGTTAATATTTCGGCCGGACCGGGATGCCCATTCCCTTGAGGTATTCCTTAGCTTGGTCGATGGTGAACGTCCCGAAGTGGAATATGCTGGCGGCCAGGACCGCGTCGGCCTTTCCATGGTTCAGGGCTTGATAGAGGTGGTCCAGTTCCCCGGCCCCACCGCTGGCGATCACCGGCACCGGCACCGCTTCAGAGATTGTGCGGGTCAACTCCAGATCGTACCCCGACAATTGCCCGTCTTCGTCCATGCTGGTGAGCAGGATCTCTCCGGCRCCCAACTCCACGRCTCTGRCGGCCCATTTTACCGCGTCCAACCCTGTGGGTGTGCGGCCGCCGTGGGTGTAGACCTGCCATCTCGAGCCGTTGTCCAGGGCCAGATCGGCTGTTTCGGGAGTGGACTCTTCGCCCGGCGAAGATACTCGTTTCGCGTCGATGGCAACCACGATGCACTGGTTGCCGAAGGCGGCTGCACCCTGCTTGACCAACTCCGGGTTGTTGACCGCCGCGGTGTTCATGCCGACCTTGTCCGCCCCAGCTTTCAGCATCCGGCGCACGTCGTCCACGGAGCGTATCCCTCCGCCGACGGTCAGGGGTATGAAAACTTGCTCAGACACCCGTTGCACCACRTCCACCATGGTGTCTCTGGAATCGGAGCTGGCGGTGATGTCCAGAAAAACCAGTTCGTCGCCGCCCTCTTGGTCGTAAAAAGCAGCCAGCTCCGCCGGGTCTCCGGCGTCGCGGAGTTCGACGAAACTAACGCCTTTCACCACCCGGCCGGCGTCCACGTCCAGGCACGGGATTATGCGTTTGGTCAGCACGGTGAATCAGTGTCTCCAGTGRTCCTCAGGTCGTCATTGAAGTATAACACCGTGCCTGGACGCGACAGGGATTTTCCACCCATTGGCGTGGCTAGCCGCCTGCGCTAGAATGGGCCTACTTTTTAGTGGAGGGAATCATGGCTATAACACTGGACGAAGCGAACAAGATGGTGGCGGGCGCCATCGCCAAAGCCGGGGAACTGAACATCAAGATCAACGTTGCAGTGGTCGATGCCGGGGGCCGGCTACTGGCCTTCAACCGCATGGACGGCGCGATCTGGGGCGGCATGTACGGTTCCCAGGGCAAAGCGATAGCCTCCGCGGCATTCGGACGCAGCAGCGGTGAGCTGCAAGAGCGCGCCGAGTCGCCGATCATCAAAGGGATCCTGGGCGCTGAAGGCGGCCACGGCATCCCCAGCCAAGGCGGGCTTCCGGTCAAGCGGAACGGCGTGACTGACGGAGCTGTTGGAGTCGGTGGCGGCACCAGCCAGGAAGATGAGGACTGCGCCGCGGCCGGGATCGCCACTCTCTAGCTAGACTTAAGGGACCAGGGCCGTAACCGAAGCCGGTCCGCCACTGCCGCCTTCCAGCCGGAGCAGGCCAACTACCAGCAAAGCTCCGGTTGGCGGYAGCACGYTAAGGTTGGTCAGGTTCTCCAAAACGATGAGGCGGTTCTCCAACGCCGATCGGCTGACGRAAAAATCGGCGTCAACGCCTGGCTCGACTCCGGCGGTGTCAGTGCCCAGCCCAGCTATCCCTCGGCCCTTGATCAACATCTCGGCCGCCTCTAACCCGAATCCGGGGAAGTGGAGTTCGCCGGCGGTGGTATTACCCAGGTAATCGAGCGGGTTCGCCCATCTCGACTGCCACSCTGTGTGAAGCAGCACCAAACATCCTGCGGGGACTGGGCCGTGGTCCGATTCCCAGTCCAAAACATCGTTCATGGTCAGGGCGTAGTCCCGGTCCGACTCTGACTGGSTYGCGATGTCCATGACGATTGCCGGCCTGACCAGGTCCTGGGGAGAGAAGAGTTCATGTGCGGGCGCATCAGTCTGGAACCCGGACGGAGCGCTGAGATGGGTGCCGGAGTGTTCCCCCATGGAGAACCGGCGCAGGAAATAGCCGTCTTTCTCAATGCTGGCCACAGTCTCGAATTTCACACCGGGGTCTCCGGGCCATTGGGGGATGCCGGGGTGGACCGGCCAGCTAAGCTCTGCGACTCTGGAAAACGAGATGGACCCGCCAAAGGCGGGCCCATCACTAGTTGGTTGGGTCACCATAATACGAGGCCTCTTCGGATCATCCACATCCGCACATTCTCCCGCCAAAGARGTCCCATGGCAACCCGGTAAATCGTTTTTATGGGCGCGTTAGCGCACTGCTGGTTCCAGCGTCCTGGTCGCTCCCAGGATGGCTTCCCGTTTCACATCGCCATCGATCCACTCCATGGCTTCCCGGGAAGTGCTTCTGGCGGTCAGTTCCGTACGTTCGGGACGCCGCCCGTAGACCGAATAGCTGATGGAACGAATCTCCTCGTCGATGACGTAACCCCGGTAAAAGATCTTCATGGTATCCGCCCTCCTCCGGTTGTCCGCGGTCGTCCAGTCCAAGAATCAGGCTGCTGCGAGACGCCGCGGTGATTCCAATGGGTAATTCCATTGCGGACATATGTTCTATCTTTTCACCGGGAGGGTCAACGGGGAAATGTCATTGGGAATCCTTCAGGCCGAATCAGCAATCGCCCACGAACRCGGTGCCCAATATGACATGGGGCGGTAATGGTTGGGCCATCAGGCCGCCGGCCAAAGAGGGATAGCCGAGACCGGCCGGGTCGACGCGGCTCTGTCCGCCGCGCGGTGCGCTCAGGACCAACTCGGTGCCGCCACCCTGCGTCCAGCGGACGGYCTGTTTGGCGTCGGAMCTCCCCACCTTGAAGGTGATCAACTTGCCGCCGAACGACGCGCCCGYGGGCTGCTCCACCATCAACGTGTAACTGCCTGACTTGACCAGTGTCCTGGCGGCCAATAAGCCGTTGACCCAAGCGGAGACTTCCACGCCGTCGTCGGCGGCCGCGCATGGCGCTGCCCGTGTGGAGACGGGTGTCGGCGAGGGTGTGGAAGTACGGGCCGGTGTGCGGGTTGGAGTCGGCGCCGGCGCAGTGTTGAAGCCGCCGCCCTGCTGCGACGTGAAACTCGTCGGAGCTACCGTAGGCGGGGAGATACCGAGGGTTGGAGTGGGCGAGGGTATGGGCGTGGCGTTCAGCAATGCCCTGACAGTGGCCTGGACCCGCGCATCGATGGTGGCCTCGATGTCTACCTCGGCCGTCKCCTTGTTGGCCGTCTGGGTTTCGGAGACCACAGCCTGTACGGTGGCGTCAAGGGCCGGGGCCAACGGAGTTTTCGGACCGTCAGCCTCACCGCAGGCCAAAGCCAGCAGCATCGAGAGCAACAGCACCGCGCCGAACAGTTTCATACCCGTCATCCCAACATCCGCACCTGTTCTTCCGGTCCAGACCCGGTAGATATCGTTTCGCCTAGGCGCCCCTGCCGTGGGACTTGGTCACTTCTTCGATGAATTCGGCCACGGGCCTGCTYTCCTGGGCTGAGGATTCCATGTCCCTGACCRTGACCTCGCCCTTCTCGATCTCGTCGTCCCCCAGGATCAGCGCGAAGGGGATCTCCAGGGCGTTGGCCTGGCGCATCTGGCCCCGAAGACCCCGCGTGCCGCTGCCCAAGATTACGCCGACACCGGCCCGGCGAAGACGAACCGACAGTTCCAAGGCGGCGATGCGGGCGTCGTCGCCAACGTTGGCGACCAGATATCGTGGCTTCGGTTCTTCAGGTACCGAGACCTCGCTACGTTTCAGGTTCAATGTAAGCCGTTCCAGACCGGTGGCGAAACCGATGCCCGGAGTATCCCGGCCGCCGAGTGCGGTGATCAGTCCGTCGTAACGGCCGCCGCCGCAGATGGTCGACTGTCCCCCGCCGTCCACGGGCTGCACTTCAAAGACCGTGCGGGTGTAATAGTCCAGCCCGCGCACCATACGGTGGTCGATCTGGTAGGGCAATCGCATGGCATCCAGGTACTTCAGAAGCTTGTTCCAGTGCTCGCTGCAGTCTCCACAAAGGTTATCGGCCGACTTGGGGGCGTCATTGCCCAGGRCGTGGTCTCTCTCCACCTTGCAATCCAGCAGCCGCAGCGGGTTACGGTCCAGCCGCTCTTTACAGTCCGTGCACAGCTTCTCTTTGTGGCCGGAATAGTACTCCCGCAGCTTTTCCACGTAGGCTGGACGGCACTGGGGGTCGCCAACGCTGTTGATCAGCAGGTTGATGTCGGTGAGGCCGAGGCTGGTCATCAGGTCCCAGGCCACCTCAATGACCTCGGCGTCAACAGATGGATCGCCGTCGCCCAACACTTCAACCCCGAACTGGTGGTGCTGTCGGAAGCGTCCGGCTTGAGGGCGTTCGTACCGGAAGACTGGGCAGAAGTAGTACAGGCGCACGGGCTGGGGCAGGTTGTGCATGCCGTGTTCCAGGTAGGCCCGGCACACCGGCGCGGTGCCCTCGGGGCGCAGGGTGATGCTGTCGCCGCCACGGTCGTCGAACGTGTACATCTCTTTTTCGACGATGTCGGTGCCTTCTCCTACCGATCTTATGAATAGGTTGGAGTCCTCGAATGCGGGGGTATCGMTGCGGCCGAAGCCGAACCGGGCGGCTACTTCCACGGCCTTCGACTCGATAAACCGCCAATATTTCTGTTCTTCAGGGAGGTGGTCCGAGGTGCCCCGGGGCGCTTGAAACAAGATTAAATGTCACTCCGAAATCGACTGTACAAGGCACCATTATAGGCTGAGATCGTCCTGTATGGAATCAGCATCGGCTCCGCGTGTGGGGATAATCCGGCCTGCGATGTAGGGCTATCCGGTATCGGGTACCCCGTCTTTATGGGGCAACAACACCGAATAAAGGAGGCTGTGGACCGGGGTTGCAACTCCGATCTGCTTGCCCAATCTGATCACGGCGCCGGATAGGGCGTCCAACTCGGTGGCCCGTCCGTTCTCGTAGTCGCCGTGCATGGAGTTTTGGAAATCAGGCAGGCCGTCGACGTACTCCAATGACTCTTGGGCCAGGTTGTCCGACAGGTCTATACCCTTGGCCARGCCCACGGCCAACGCCTCTTCCATGGCGTCGCAGAACATCTTTCGGGCGTCGGGGAACTGGAGCAGTTCTTTGGGCCGCGTCTGAGCGGCGCTGGTGATTCCAGCCAAAGCGCTGAGCAGGATGAATTTCTTCCAGAGCACCTGCAACGGGTCTGGGGATATCTCGGTTTCGATCCCGGCTTCCCGAAAAACCTTCCGGATGTCCAATGCCCTAAGACTCTCGGTGTCGTCTACCTCACCGAAGGATATCTGGGCAACGACGTCCTCTGCGATCACGCCCGGCGATATAACGTGGGAAGAAGCCCAGTATGCTCCCGGCAAGATGTGACTGGGCCCCAGAACCGCTCCCAGTTGCTCGTGGCTTTCGACCCCGTTCTGCAGCGTAATCACAGAGGTTTCTGGGCCCATCAATGGCTTGAGGGCGGTGATCACATGGCGGTTCTGATAGGTCTTGACCGTGAACAGCACCAGGTCGACCGGCCCGACTTCAGCCGGGTTGTCGGTGGCGTTCACCTCGACCACGAACTCGCTGTCAGGGCGGATCAGTTTCAGCCCATTGGCTCGGATGGCCTTCAGATGTTCACCCCGGCAGATGAGCCACACATCGTTGTCCGCCTTAGCTAAAAGTCCGCCAAGACATCCTCCGACGCCCCCAGCGCCCATTATTGCTATTCGCATCGTTCCCCCAGACCGCTGTTTTTGACCGTGCTACGCTTCTGCATCTGTTTAGCGATCCTCCGGAGAACCGTTGATGTGGGGTAGCAAAAGGGTATAAAGCATGTCGAATATGGGTGTCAGCACGTTCACTTTACGGCCGATCCGCCCCACCGAACCCACGATAGCTTCCAGTTCAAGAGGCCTTCCTGCTTCCAAGTCAGCCTGCATCGAGCCGCGGGCGCCCATCGGCCTGGCGGCAATGAGGTCCAGCGCTCTTTGGACATCATCGTCTTCGAAAGTGACTCCGTAGGCAGTTCCCACGTTAGCTACTTCTTGGACGGCCGATCTGAACATGGCGGCCCCCTCGGGATATTCGATAAGGTCCCGGGGGCTCAGCCGGGCCGCGCTGGCCATTCCATTCGCCGGCGAGTTGTAGAGAAGTTTTGACCAGAGGACTTTGGAAATGTCGCCGGAAAGTTCGGCGTCTATGTCTGCTTTGCAGAAAGCTTCTTGTATAGCCACGGCCCGTTGACTCCGATCTCCGTTGGACTCACCGAAGGCGACGCGCGGAACGGGAGATAGCTGCTTGATCACACCAGGCGAGACGATATTGCTCAGCACATAGGCAGACCCCGGCAGCACCCGTTCAGCGCCGTATTCTTGGGCGATCGCATCAGCGCTTTCAACGCCGTTTTGTATCGTGAGGACAGTTGTGTCGTCCCCCATCAAAGGCCCAATCAGGGGAATCGCCGCCGGGTTTTGGTGTGCTTTGACAGAGAACAGCACCAGATCGACTGGACCCACCTGAGATGGGTCGTCGGTGGCCGAGACAGACACCGTGAAGTCTCCATCCGGCTGGACCAACCGGAGCCCTTTCTCTTGAATGGCCCCTAGATGTTTGCCGCGGGCGATCAGTGCGACGTCGAACCCGGCTCGGGCCAACAGCCCGCCGTAGCAACCGCCGATCCCTCCGGCGCCCATGACTGCTATTCGCATAGGTTTTTCACTATCAGACCGGCCACGTTAAACGACTCCATCGGCTTGCATCAGTTCCAGGTCTTCCTTGCTGACGCCCCCGATGGAGCAGAGTATCTCTTCGTTGTTGGCGCCCAAGAAGGGCGGTTGTATGTTGGGTGTTGCGGCCGCGCCGGCGATCTTGATCGGCGTATTGACCGTCCTGAAGATGCCGCCCAGGTTGTTGCCGCCGTTGATGAACATCCCACGGGCTTCCAAATGGGGGCAATTGTCCAGGTCGGCTGTGTCTTGCACTATCCCCATGGAGTAGCCGATCTCGATCAGTTGGCTGGTCACCTCAGCTTTGGTCCGCTCCAGCGTCCAGCCTTCCAAGGCCGGGACGAAACTATTCATATAGAAATCGCCGCTAACGCCAACGCCTAGATAACGTTCATCTTCGATCAGGTCTTCCCGGCCCATCAGCCGCCAGAGGTCTTTCCATTTTTCCGGGCCGCCGGCCCCGGCCAGGACCACCCATCCGTCTTTGGCTCTGAGGGCCAGTTGGGCGCTRAGCATGTTGCCACGTTCCCGGCCTGCTGCTGCGCCGGTGGCCTGATAGAAGGGCATGGTGCTGGTCATATGGGCGGCCATGCAGTCGTACATGGACATGTCCACGAAAGCTCCTTCTCCCGTGCGGTGACGGGCCTCCAGAGCCATCATGATCCCCAGGGCCGTCCACACTCCAGGCACCGAGTCGCCGATGTTGTCGCCCACCATCTGCGGCGCGCCTCCAGGCTCTCCGGTGACGGCCATCCAGCCCCCCATCCCCTGGACGCAGGGGTTGTTGGCCGGCCAATCTGAGTAGGGGCCCGGCGCCGGGCCCTCAGGGTCGCCGTAGCCGGTGAGGCTAGCGTAGATCAGGGACGGGTTAAATTCTTTCAGCACGTCGTAGCCCAGGCCGAGACGCCGAAGGGCGCCCGGACCCCAGTTGTCCAACAGGATGTCCGATTCTTTGACCATCCGCTCGAAGGCGGCCTTGCAGCGGGGGTCGCGGAGGTCCAGTGCCACGCTTTTTTTGTTCCGGTTCAAGCCCAGGTAGCGGGCGCTGACCCTTGCGCCATCCTCGCCATCGATGAATGGGCCGTTATGGCGGCCGCGCTCGCCGATGCCCGGACGTTCGATCTTAATTACTTCCGCGCCCATGTCGGCGAGGATCATCGAGCAGAACGGTCCCGCCACGATGTGGGTGACGTCCATGACTCTGATGCCTTCGAGAGGTAGAGCCGGAGGGCGGGTGGGAGGGTTAGACGGATCGTTGGCTATCGTGGCCATGCCCTAGCTTCCCGCCTGAAACGCGGTCGTGTCCAGACCCAAACCTTGTTCATTGAAGCGTTTGCCGTTCTGAACGTACTTGGCGGTGGGGTTCTTCAGCCGCTCGGCCTGTTTCTCGGAGAGAGGCCGAATCTGTCCTGGAACGCCGATGACCAGAGAGTTGTCCGGAACTTTCCCACGGACGATGGCGCCGGCGCCGATGAATACGTAGTCGCCGACATCCGTGTCCTCCAGAAGCACGGCGTTCACTCCGATGAGCACGTTGCTGCCGACTTTGCCGCCGTGGACCACCGCGCCGTGGGTCAATAGAACGTTGTCGCCCARCTCCAGATGGTCRTCGGTATGGAGGACAGCGTTGTCCTGTATGGAGCAGTTCTTGCCGATGATGATGTCGCCGTAATCGGCGCGGATCACCGCGCCGGGCCAGATGCTGGTGCCTTCCCCGATGACCACGTCGCCGACGACGTAGGCCGCTTCACTGACGAAAACTGACGGGTGTATCCGGGGGCTTTTTCCATCTAATGGGCGGATCAAGATTTTCCTCCAACTAGCCGGTACGGGTTTGTCTGGTGGCTAAACCGAGTGGAGGAATCAAGGGGAATCATCCAGGAGACGRTCCGGCAGGGGCGGAACATCAACGCGGGAGCCGGGGTAAGAATACACTCCTACGCCGAAAACCGCCACNTTTTGTGCCTAGAACCGACTTTTTCGAGCACGGCGGTCAAAGCCCAAATACGCCGGTCAGCCAGTCTGCCCCRGCGTTGCAGGCATAGGCGAACACAAGGAACTTCAACACTTTCCCGACCCAGACCACCGCCASGAATCCCCAGATGGGATAACGCAGCGCCCCGGCGGCGATGCCAACTACGTCGAATATAGGGTTGGGTATCAGCGACACAACMAAAAGCAGYAACCAACCCCGGCGACGCATCCAGCTTTCGAGCCGCTGGTACAGGCGGCTTCGGGCTAGCACGTCGCGGCCGGTGTAGCCCAGGTAGTACCCGCTCAGTTCACCCACAGATTCGGCGGACCCGGCGATGAGTCCGACCAGCAGCGGATTGAGAAACACAGCAGTGCCGCAAGCGGTCGCCAAAGCCGGGACTGGGATCAACAGGCCGGCGCTTGCCACCAATGCGCTTAAGGCCACCGCGCCGTAACCCACCTGAGCCGCGCCGAAGTTGTCGCGGAGCARCWGGGCGGCGACGATGGCGGCGATGACCACCGCCAGTATCCCCAGCCGSACCAGATTCTCCKGGTTACGCCAATCGATCCGCCCCAGACGCTGCATCAAGATTCGTGTTCGGCTGTCTGGGCTGGGCCACCCTTTAGAAAATCGGTCAACATGGGGTTGAACAGGTCGGGTTTCTCCATCTGAGGCCAGTGACCGCATTCAGGAATGACGTTAACGATGCTTCCCGGCAGTTCCCGCCGGGCGTGTTCAGCGTGGGCCACGGGTATGAYCCTGTCTTCCGCGCCCCATACGGTCATCAACGGCACTTTGGAGTCTTTTAGACGCTCGATGATATATTCCCGTTCGCGCAGGCCCCGTAGAGTGATACTGGAACGGATGGAACGCAGCACCACTGCGCGCGCGCCGGGCAGCGCTTTCAACCGGTCCATTTCCGGGAGAAATTCGTCCAAAATTGGGGRCGTCCGATGAAACAGGYGCTTGGTAACCTCCATCTTTCGGTTGAACCAGGGCTGATACATTATCTCGCCCAATACTGGGATCGATAGGACCCGGAGCAACCAAGACACCCTCCGGCCAAACCCGCCCGAGCCAACCAGCACCATCTTCTCAACCATGTCCGGGTGTTCCAGTGAGAACAGCCCGGCGACCAGTCCCCCGGCCGAACTGCCCACCAATGACAGCTTCTCAACTCCCAACTCTTGGGTGAAGTCATAAACGAATTCGGCCGCCGAATTGGGGTCGTATTCCAGGTGGCTGAGTTTGTCTGACTCGCCGGAGCCCGGCATGTCCGGAGCAATCACATGGTACCCGGCGTCGGCCAGGTGATCGATGTTGCAATACCAAGACAAAAGGGAATCGGAGAGGCCATGGGGCAGCAGCACCACGGGGCCGKCTCAGGCCTCAACGTAGCGGATATTCAACCCCCAAACGTCGGCTGTTTTATATACCGCTTGCTGCATAAGTTTCTGGTTCTGCCCAGCTGGGGCCACGAACGGAACGCGGGCTCTCCGTGAACGGTGGTATCCGCCCCGCGAACGGAAGTTTGTCCCTCCCGAACCCGTTCTTCCTGAGCCCCGTCGAAGGGCCGTGTAAGTCATGCCTTTCTTGGAAGTCGCACACCCCGCAACCATGGTTCGACGGGCTCACCACGACCGGAAGGCGGGCTCACCGTYGTAAGGGATGCCCCTCCCGCTTTCGCTCATTCTGAGCCTGTCGAAGGACCTCCCGACACCACAGTTGTTCTCCCGGCGAACCATCGCCCTCACCCTAACCCTCTCTCGTGCGCGGGAGAGGGGACAATGCAGGCGGGCTCGGGTTCAAATCGCGGAAATTTAAGGATCTAGTTTGTGGACGACACCGTCTCCGGCGTCTCAACCTCCGCAGCCTCATGCTCAGGAGACCCCACCTTAGACAACGCCAGGCCCTCATCCCCAGCATCAACCAGGATATGGTCGCCAGAGATGAATTCCCCGGACAAGATGCCCTTGGACATCGGGTTCTCCAGGAACCGGGTTACCGCCCGGCGCAGCGGCCTTGCCCCGTAGACCGGGTCGTAGCCTTCCTTGCCCAGCCAGAGGTTGGCGTCGGCGGTCAACTCAAAGGTGATCCCTCGCTCTTCGAGGCGGCCCTGAACGTCCTTGATCATCAGTCCGACGACCCGGACGATCTGCTCTTGAGTCAGCGGATGGAAGATGATGGTCTCGTCGATCCGGTTGAGGAACTCGGGCCGGAATGTCTCTTTGAGCGCGGCGTTCACCGACTCTTTGAGCTTCTGGTCCTCGTCCTTGCCGGCCTTGTCGTCGGTGCGGAACCCAAAGGCCTGCCTCCGGATGCCGGAGGTCCCCAGGTTGCTGGTCATGATGATGACCGTGTTCCTGAAATCTACGGTCCGTCCGTGGCCGTCGGTCAGCCGTCCGTCCTCCAAGACCTGGAGCAGGATGTTGAAAACGTCGGGATGGGCCTTCTCGATCTCGTCGAAGAGCACCACCCGGTAGGGCCGTCGGCGCACCTCCTCGGTCAGCTGGCCGCCCTCCTCGTAGCCCACGTAGCCCGGAGGGGCGCCGATGAGCCGCGAAACAGAGTGCTTCTCCATATACTCGGACATGTCGATACGGACCATATTGGACTCGTCGTCGAACATGAACTGGGCCAGGGCTTTGGCCAGCTCCGTCTTGCCCACGCCCGTCGGGCCCAGGAATATGAAGCTGCCGATGGGCCGGCGCGGGTCGCTCAGGCCGGAGCGGGAACGGCGGATGGCTTCGGCTACCGCCACCACCGCCTCTTCCTGGCCGATCAGCCGTTCGTGGAGGCTATCCTCCATGTGCACCAGGCGCTCACCCTCGCCTTCTAAAAGGCGTCCGGTGGGTATGCCGGTCCATTTAGAGACTAGTTCGGCGATGTCTCGTTCGCCCACCACCATGTCGGYGCGGCGCCCTTGCATCAGGGTCTGCCGCTCCGATTCGTATTCCTCTTGTAGGCGCAGGCGTTCTACCCTGATCTCGGCGGCGCGTTCGTACTCCGTCCGCTGGGCGGCGGCGTCTTCCTGGTCCAGCAACTCCGCGATACGCTCTTCCTTATTCTTAACGTCGGCAGGCAGGCTTTCGGCGTCGATGCGCAGCTTGCTAGCGGCCTCGTCGATGAAGTCCACCGCTTTGTCGGGGAGCTGACGCCCGGTGACGTAGCGGTCACTGAGACGCGCGGCGGCAACTAGGGCTGAGTCCTCGATGTCCACCTTGTGATGGGCCTCGTAACGGGGCCGCAGGATGCGCAGGATCTCCACAGTTTCTTCTACGGAAGGCTCTTCCAGTATCACGGGCTGGAAGCGGCGCTCCAGAGCGGTGTCTTTCTCGATGTATTTCCGGTATTCGTCCAGGGTCGTTGCGCCGATGCATTGCAACTCACCACGGGCGAGAGCGGGCTTAAGCAGATTGCTGGCGTCGATGCCTCCCTCCGAGGCCCCAGCGCCGACCATGGTGTGAATCTCATCCAGGAACAGGATCACCTCGCGGTGGGCCTGCTTGACCTCGTCAACCACGGACTTGAGGCGTTCTTCAAACTCGCCCCTGAATTTAGAACCGGCGACCAATGCACCCATGTCCARWGCSAGCACCCGSCGGCCYTTYAGCGARTCGGCCRCGTCNSCCGSANACKATSCGGGMKGCCAGWCCCTCGRCGATGGCSGTYTTRCCSACGCCSGCYYCRCCGATKATYACSGGGTTGTTCTTCTTSCGSCGGGTCAGSGTCTGCATCACCTGGCGGATCTCTTCGTCCCGCCCAACCACCGGGTCCAGCTTACCCTGGCGGGCCAGATGGGTCAGGTCGATGGTGTATTTGTCCAACGAGCGGTAATGGCTCTCGGCCCTGGGGTCGTCCACCCGGTGGCTGCCCCGGATYTCGACCAAGGCTTGATATACTTTTTCCTGGTCGATGCCGTATTCCTTCAACACCTGGGCCGCGTCACCTTGCGACTCCATGACGGCGGCGATGAAAAGGTGCTCCGCGCCGATGAAGTCGTCCTTGAGCCGGTCTGCTTCATTCTTGGCGTCTTCCAATAGCCGGGAGGCCCGGGGAGTGGCGTAGATCTGGGTGGCGTTGTCGGCCACCTTGGGCGCGGACTCCAAAGCCTGGTCCAACTGGGCAGTCATGGCTTCCACGGAGACGCCCATCTGGGTCAGGATCTCTCCGGGAGTCCCTTTCTCCAACTGTAAAAGCGCCAGCAGGATATGCTCCACGTCCCATTGACTGTGGCCGTACCGGCGCACCAGGTCTTGGGAATTGTGCAATACCTCTTGGGCTTGTTCTGTGAATTGGTCTGGTCTTAATACCAYGATTATTTCTCCTAGGTGCGGCCAGCCGCACCCTGTCCTTGTTCCTGTTCAGGAGCCGGATCGGATGCAGGTCGAAGTTCCTGTCTCTGCAGGATATTCACCGCCTCGGTCAACTGTTTAACTTCGCCTTCAAGTTCTTCGATGCGGTTCATGAGTTTTAGGGCTACCTCGGCGCCTGCCAGGTTCAGGCCCATGTCCTCGGTTAGGGCCTTCAGGCGGCGTAGGCGGTCAATGTCGGCCATGGAGTAGAGGCGCTGCCGGCCCCCGGTCCGGGACGGCCAGATCAGGCCCACGCGCTCGTAATGCCGCAAGGTTTGGGCGTGCACCCCAACGATGCGGGCAGCCACGCTGATCACGAAACACGGTTCTTCCCGAAATTGGTTATCTGTACTCATAATTACTCCTTGCCCGTCCCTTCATCTTCCACACCGTCTTTGGCGCCGTTTTCACCGGCATTTTCGAGTTCCGGCGGATTCATACGTTTGTCCCGCAASATACGAAACAGGTCGGTCTCCTCGTCCGTGAGTTCGGACGGAAGCTTCACCTTCAAGGTGGCGAACAGGTCGCCGCGGTGGTCGACATCGCTCCTTGGGTTGTTGGCTGAGTTGTTCAGCGCGGGCATGCCTTGGCCCGCCAACCGGAAGCGCCGTCCGTTCTGAGTCCCCTTGGGGATGGTCAAGGCCAGACGCCCGGTCAGGGTTGGCACGGTCAGTTCGCCGCCCAAGACCGCGTCGTCCAACGGCGCTTCCACTTCTACGTAGAGGTCTTTCCCCTGCCGGCGGAACTTGGCGTGTTCTTTGACTGACACCACTARATAGAAAGCGTTTCCCTGGGCTCGATCGGCGTTGATGTGGACTTTGGAACCGTTGTCCACTCCGGGCGGAATCTTGACCTCCAACCGGCGACCGTCTTGCATTCGGAGACGGCGGTCCGCGCCGCTGAACGCCTCCTCAAGGGTGATTGAAACCGGGTACTCAGACGGCGGAGGAGGGCTGGTCTCAAAGCCGCCCGTGCCGCCGAATAGGTCTTCTATGTTGATACCCCGGCCACGTCCAGTCGTATGGCGAACACCGCCCATGTTGAAATGAGAGAACCCGCGGCCGCCACCGAAGCCCGATTGCTCGAAGTCGCCGGCCCGCTTCCAATCGTCGCCGTACCGGTCGTACTTGCGCCGGGAGTCGGCGTCCGAGAGGACCGTATAGGCTTCGTTGATCTCTTTGAACTTCTCTTCTGAAGCCGGGTCGCTGTCGTTGACGTCGGGGTGATGTTTGCGCGCCAGTTTACGGAACGCGGTCCGGATGTCTTTCTCCGATGCGCCCCGGGCCACGCCTAATGTGTCGTAATAGTCAGCCATTAAATCAACCGATTCTCAGAGCTCCGGTGGCCTATATCCAGGTAGGATTATAGTTTAATTGAGACTGGCTGTCAATGTAAGCCCATATGTTACATTAATTAACATGAGCGTTATAAAGCATAAACGTGATAGATAACGACTCAATTATATACAATACGGGATGTTAGTTTGGGTGTAGGCGTTCAGCGATAATGGGACACTTTTAGAGGGAGAAAAACATGAGGGTGGTGGTGTGTTTGGACTCCCGGTGCAGGGTATAGATCTACCCCACCGAGGAAGGAGCCGAAAGT
>NVWX01000052.1 GCA_002746355.1 Dehalococcoidia bacterium
GGATCGTATGAGTACCCTATACTAGATTCTATCCACTGAGAGGCTTGTCCGTTGACCGATATACCGCTGAACGATCAGGAATTATCGCTGTTGCGCGAGATCGACACACCCACAATCTGCAACGCGTTGGAAATTGTTTCGCCCGAGCGGCGCGCGCGGGGCTTCACGGTGCGTCATCTCCATTGCGCCTTTCCCGCACTCGCGCCGATGGTCGGCTATGCGCGCACGGCGCGGGTGCGCGCGGCCACGCCGCCCAGCGCTGGCAACGAAGACCAAACCGCCGCGCGCGTCGCCTACTACCGCTATATAGATGAGGCGCCCGGACCGACGGTCATGGTGATCGAGGATATAGACACGCCGCCCGGCTTCGGCTCGTGGTGGGGCGAGGTGCATTCCAACGTGCACCGAGCATTGGGCGCGCTCGGCGTCGTCACCTCGGGTTCGGTGCGCGATCTCGATATGATCGCCGAGGGCTTTCAGCTGCTCTCCGGCTCCGTCGGCCCGTCGCACGCCTGGGTGCAACTGGTCGATTGCGGCGGCGAGGTCAACGTCCATGGCATGGTCACGAATTCGGGCGACCTGATCCACGCCGACCGCCACGGCGACCCCGGTGCCCACACCCACACCCACGCCGGCCCCGACGGCCACTCCGTTGCCAACCCCGACGCCGCTTCCCACTGTCACGCCTATACCCCCGCTGGACCCACTGCCGGCCGTGGTCACAAGCGAAATACCGCACGTGTTCGTTGGCAAAGTGACGATCGGCGGCGTGACGGCCATCGACAACACCGACGTAAGCGTTTGGCTCGCGGAATTCGATGCGCCCATCGGTACCGGGATCACGTCCGGCGGTAACTACACCGTGCTTGCGAATCAGCACGGCTCACAGTCCTTCGTCGGCCAGTTCTTGATATTCAAAGTAAACGGCCTAAATACAGCCCAGACCGCTGTCTGGCAGAAAGGCGGCGCGACGATCTTAGATCTCTCGCTGAACTAACCCGCTGGAAACGAAGCTAAAACGATAAATGGCCCAGGGAAAAACCCTGGGCCATTTCCCCGAGTCGGGACGCTGGCCGCAAATCGTCTTGACACTCAAAATCTAAAGACATACACTCGAATCGCCGGACTACGATGGTCCGGCGTTCTATGTGGCCCGGTGGTGTAGCGGTTTAACATATCGGCCTGTCACGCCGAAGATCGTGGGTTCGAATCCCATCCGGGTCGCCATTCCTCTTCTGCTTCTAGTCTTCCTCTTTTCCCATCCACCGGCCACCGCTTAGATGAAGGGTGGACCTACTGGGCGCCTCGGGTGTCAATCGCCTCAGATCGGTAAAAGCGGTTCGGTCATGTCCTCTGGAAGCTCGATGGTACAGGCATTGGCGTTGAGCGAAATCATCCGGTAGTAGCCCATGTTGGTGGTGAACTCGACGAGTCCTTTTACCCCCAGTTGGTCGCGAGCGGCGGCAAACATTTCGTCACTCACCTGATTAGTTGCGGTAAGCTCCATAGCATAAGTGACCAAGGCCGAATCCTCGGCAGACATGGCGGGTAGCTGAGTCTTATCGCGAATGGCGTCTACCAGGGCGTCGCTGACCCCAGCGCGGCGCGCGGCGCCGGCTTGGGCGTTCCAGACGTACTGACAGTCCATCGACCTGGCAGAGATCAGTGCAGCCAACCGCTTCGTGCGCTCGGGCATCTCGTCGCTCTCCCCCAGGAATTCCGATAACCGGTTCGCTCGTACTGCCATCTCGGGGCTATGGACCATCACGGAGGAAGGGCCGACTACCGGAGGTCGTCCGCGGATGCCTGCGATCTCGTCGTATGCGGCCAGGTGCTCCGGGGCCACTTCTTCCCGGGTAACTATCGGGATTCGTCTCGCCATAATTATTTACCTTTATCCGCCTCATCCGGCCGTTTCAGGATTGGTCTGGTCTATTCCCAAGCCCGGTTATCAACCACCGACTCGAAGGTCACGCCCCCAGTTATCAAGTCAGGATAGCTCTGCATCCAATCGTAGGTCCGCTGGAACCGTTCCCTGGTGTAGGGAGTTGGCGCGGCGTAGAGGAACCGCCAGGTCTGGAGCTCGTCAGGTTCCAGGATGCCGCCGGTCTCGTCGGTCAGATAATGGGCGTACTTGCTCGGATCCGCTTGAATCATCACCGCGGCTTTTGCTTGCGCCTGGAAATTCGCCGCCAGCGTCGGTCCGTCCATCTCTTCGCCGGCTGCCTCGCTGCGGGTGGAGTGACTCTCCATGATGATCCGGAAACCCTGCTTCTGGGCCACGCTGATCCAAGGTTCGTTGAAGGTGCAGGCCGCCAGTTCACCCCGCCGCACCGCCTCTAGCCGTTGGGGCATGGTCCCGAAATTGGTAACTTTGATCTCGTCCTTGCGGAGGAAGCCCTCCAGCATCTTCAGGGTGGTGAAGTGGGAACCGTTAAATATCGTTACCGCAATCTCGGTATTGGCCAATTGCTCAGGCTCCACGATGCTGCTGTCGGGGCTGGTCACGATGGCAAACTTGGACATTGCCGCGCCCAAGGCGACGATCTTAGCGGGGCGTTGGTCGCTTTGCTCACCGTCTATAGCGCGCTTCATGACGCCCCACTCACACAGCCGGAACTGGTCCATCCCGCCGCTGTTGTAGAGCGTTTCCAGGGGCCTGTCAAATATCTCCACCGGACGCACCGGCGTGTTGACGTTGGCTGAGCCAGGAGTCTTCACTATCTCCACGTCCAGCCCCTGATCACGGAACAGTCCTTCCTCATGCGCAACCAAGACCGTCAGCGAATGCACCGCATTGCTCACGGATAACCGGACCTTTTTCAGGTCCATCTGAGTAGCCATAAGTCACCTCTCCGGAACGTTGCGCTATTATATCAGCCCGTTAGCCGCAGGCTGGGAGATCGTGCAATAGTCGGGGCGTGCGGGACTTTGATTTGGCGGTGAGACCAGTCAGGAAGATGTTTCTTCATTCCTCCTGACCGTACAGGGCCTCGCCCCGGTGCAGCCTGGTGGCAATGTCATACGTTTGACCCATGGACCTCATTGTCGGGGCGTGGGCCGCGATAAAGCGGGCCATGCCGATCAGGATCTGTCCGCCTGCGGGCCGCAGGGCAAATTGCCGGTACTGCCTGACCCCGGCTTCGTATATCTGAAACTGGTGGAAGCCGGCATCTTCTCTCAGAAGGGCATGACCTAAAGTTTGGACCACCTCTTCTTCCCGCCCCATTGCAATCATATCGGCGACTAATTGGGCAGTTTCATCTACCCCGCCATAGGAATCGATCGCCGCCAGCACATCCTCCCGACTAACATCACGCCCGGAAGGCTCGGGAACTGGCTGCTTGGGAACGTTCAAGAACCGCTCCAAGTAGACCGACATCGCCCCGTCAAAGATGCCTCGGGCCAACAGCTTGGAAGGTACTCGCCGGAGAGCCTGGTCAACCGCGTTGGCATAGGTGAAAGTGTGGTGGACCGTATTCCAGTCGCTGAAACTGTTGGCCACGTGGAAATGGACCGCCCTACGCGCTGCGGCATAGGCGACGGATGCAGAAAGTTCAATCAACGGCACTCCACGCTGGACCAGGTCTTTTATTTCGCCCAGCACTTGAGCGGGTTCTCCGTCCAGGACCAACTCCGCCAGTTCTTCGTGCCCGGTCCACGTTGTCAGTCCCTGTCCGCCCTCATCGATCAGGGAGTCCAATTCTTCGTACACTTCTTCCAGCAGGCCCGGCAGGTCCACCGGGTGCCGCCAGCTCGATGTTTCTTCCATCCGCTGAGCCTCCACCATGCCCGGTACCAGGGAAGGCAGCACTTCCTCGGCATGTTCCCAGCCTATGTGGTCCAAAAGCTCGAAGGCTTTGTTGGAGAAGTCCAAAGTATGCCCCACGTCCATGAACAGATGGTCCGTGGAGGCCGCGAAGATCATATCCGCGACCGTCTCTGGGGGCAGTCCGGCGCGGACCGCGGTCCGTAGCGTCCGCTCTGCTGCATCTGAGGCCCTTACTTCTATGAAACGGCGGAACCATTCTGTGTACCGCTCTGGGCGCGTTTCGGTGGTTTCCAGGGGTTCCAGGTCGAAGGCAGGTGGCTGGCCGGCCGTCGAGCGGGCCACGTGGACCATACCGTGGTAAAGGGCCAACGGCCGGTCTTCCCGGTCCACGGACTGCAGCACGTTGGCGAGGGAAGCGAGGATGGAAAGACCCGAACTCCAGCCGCCGGCCCGGTTGCGGACTCCGAACAGCGCCGCCTTCCGCAGTAGGCCGGCGTTCACGCCTAGTTCATCTAGCGCCACGACGCTTTTTGCCAACACGAGGCCGATGTTCTGTTCCAGCCCTTCGCTAAGTTTGCTGAGCCAGTGTTCTTGGCTGACCTTATGCTGGGGACGAGGGTCCAGCCACACGGTCCCTTCCCGAATCTCGACGCGATACGGGGCTACGTCGTCGGCGAAAGGATCGAAGGTGCATCCTCCAGCCAGGTCGAACTTGGCATGGTGCCAGTGGCAGGTGAGGATCCCGTCTGTCACAGTGCCCCGGTGCAAGGGAAACCCCATGTGCGGGCAGCGGTTGTCGAGCGCATACACCCGTCCCTGGTCGAAGAAGATGACCACTGGGCGTCCTTCGCCTGAGACGACTTTCACTCCCTCCCGTTCCAGTTCCTCCAAGGGGCACACATCGATCCAAATTTCCCTTTCGAGATCGGTAGACATAGCGGCCTCCTCTAACACCTGAATCTGTGACTTGCGTTCGGCCTCATCACAATGCGGGGCCGACCAAGTTTGGCCTTGGGCTATATTCTACTGCGACTATGGACCAGCGGCGAGACCAAGACCCGTGGTTGCTTTCCGAGCGAGAGAGAACCCTCGCTCGCTCGGACTATGTCGAAAAAGGGCTCTGGCTTCAAAATCTAAGGGCGGATCTGTTGTTTGGGGTTGGTATGGAGCGGTTTGGATGGAGTTAACTAGGAGATGTCTTGGTTCGAGTCTGATATTGCAGAAACCGGTAAAAATGGGTGATAGCCGACCGGCCCCAAAACCGGCTTCATCCATCCATTTGTCCTAGGTCTATCACGCTCAGCTTATTCCCTCCATTGGCTACGATCGAAAGCCCGGCTCCAAACCACCAACAAAACCTTCGACACTCCTCCCTTCCGTGGGCTAGAATAGCCTGCACTCGAACTGGGATGGGAGAAGTTTGTTGCCTATGAACGTAAACGATGCCGTTGCGCGGATCTTGAAGTTGGAAGGGGTCGAGTGGATCTCTTGTTTCCCGTCCAATCTTCTGATCGAGGCGGTGGCTAATGAAGGCATAAGGACGGTCATGTTCCGGCACGAACGCGGCGCGATCATGGCCGCCGACGGGTACAGCCGGATGAACGACCGGGAGAAGTTCGGGGTTGTGATCACCCAGGGCGGGCCCGGTTCGGAGAACTCCATGGGCGGCATCGCTCAGGCCTTCGGGGACAACATTCCCATACTGTACCTGGCCGGCGGACCCGCGCTCAGCCAATACGCGGTCAGGCCCAATTTCTCCCCGGTGCGGACCTATCAGACGGTTTCCAAATACGGCGAGGTCATCGTCCAAGCGGACCAGGTGGCCAGCGTCTTGCGGCGGGTGTTCCACAACCTGCGCAACGGCCGCCCCGGTCCAGTGCTGGTCGAGATTCCCTCGGACGTGAGCGATCACGAGGTCCCAGAAGCGGCGCTGAACTACAATCCGCCGAAGCGGGCACCTCAGGCGCCGGCCAAAAGCGACATTAAAGACGCAGTCAAACTGCTGCTCAACGCCAAAAAACCGGTGATCTGGTCGGGCATGGGCGTGCTGATGTCCAAGGCCACCCCAGAGCTACAGGAACTGGCGGAGCTGACGGAAATACCGGTCTACTCCACCATGCCCGGTAAGTCGTCTTTCGACGACCGGCACCCGCTGGCATTGGGCGCCGGAAGCAGCGCCACCTCCCTGCCGGCACGGACTTGGCTGCAAGAGTCGGACGTGCTCTTCGCGGTGGGCTCCAGCATGACCCGGACCAGCTACGGCCAGCCCATCCCCAGCGGCAAGGTAATCATTCACAACACCGAAAGCATCGAAGACCTGAACAAAGACTTCTCGGTGGATGTCGGCATCCCCGGCGACGCCAAGCTCACGCTCCAGGCGATGATCGAAGAGGTCAAGGCGCAGATCGGGGAATCCGGCCGCCGGGACCAGACCCAGGTGGCCGCGGAGATCGCCAAGCTGAAAGAATCGTGGATGGCCGATTGGACCGGAATCCTGAACTCGGACGAGACTCCGATCAACACCTACAGAGTGATCGGCGAACTGGAGCGCAATCTGGACAAGGTGAACAGCATCGTCACCCACGATGCCGGAGCTCCACGCGACACGATCATGCCCTTCTACACGTCAACGGTCCCCCACAGCTACATCGGCTGGGGCAAGACCACCCACTTGGGCTACGGCATCCCGTTGATGATCGGAGCGAAGCTGGCCAACCCCGACAAGTTCTGCCTGAACTTCATGGGCGACGGCGCTTTCGGCATGTCGGGACTGGACATCGAGACCTCGGTCCGCGAGGGCGCGCCCATCACCACCGTTGTCCTGAACAACGGTGGTATGGCTACATATCCTGGGGGCTATCCCATCGCCAACGAGTTGTTCGGCACTACCCGAATGACCGGAGACTACGCCAAGTTGGCCGAGGGCATGGGCGCAGTCGGCATCACTGTGACTGATCCTAATGAGATTGCCGGTGCCATTAAGCAGGCCCAGAGATTGAACGCCGAGGGCAGAACCGTGCTATTGGACATCCACACCAACCTGGAGGCGCGGAGGTCCAACTTCGCTTAGCGTGCCGTTTGGCGTTTGATCGGACTCGGCTACCGGCCCACCCAGCCACCGTAGACCGGGAATTGGCTGCAGATGAATTCGATGTAGGCCGGTTGGCCGGACTCGTTGGCGGCGAATGCCCGCTGTAGGGCCAGCACCACATCGGAAGGCTCGGTAACTCGCTCGGTGTGGTAGCCTATCTCGCCGATGACCTTGGACATATCGACTTCGTCGTAGCCCATGACTTTATGGGTGAACGGGTCGTGGCCGTCGCCCCAGAAGCCAGGCCCGTACCCGGCGAAACCGCCGTTGCTGACGTGAACGACCGTGATCGAGATGTTCTGCCGCAGCGCGACTTCCAGTTGGCCCAGCATGTAACCAAGTCCCGCCTCTCCGGTGACCGCCACACACTGCTTCTCAGGGAAGGACAGCTTGGCCGCGATGGTGGCCGCGAAGCTGAATCCCAGGGAAGAAACGTTGCCCCAGCCCAGGAACGCTCTCGGCACCAACGTGTCGTACACCGTGCTCAGTTGGTCGCGGGTGTTCCCCGACTCGTGGGTGAGGAATGAATTGTGGGGGTCCAGCGCCTCCATCAGTCCGGCGTAGACCTTGTAGGGGTTGATGGGCTTCTCGGTCGATGCCATGGCCTCGCGGTACTTGACCATGGCCGATTCGCGGACCGACTTGACCTCGGCCGCCACCTTTCCGGCGGGCCGGCCATTGCCGGAGGTCTTGGCGGACATCTCGGCTGTTAGCGCCTGCAATGCGAACTTGGCGTCGCCGATAACCGCTTGGGCCGTGGGATAGGTCTTGTTTACGTGCAGTTCGTCGATCGTGCAGTGGACGATGGTCTTGTTCACCGCTCCGGGGATGCCGTGGGTGAACCGTCCCGGGGACAGGCTTGAACCCACCGCGAACAGCAGGTCGCACTCGCCTAAGTAGTGGTCCACCTGGTCGCCGCGGACGCCGACGAACAGTGGATGGTCTTCGGGGAACGCACCTTTTGCTTTCAAAGTAGAGATGACCGGCGTATTGGCCAGCTCGGCGAATTCCTTCAATTCGGCGGAAGCTCCGGCATAGATCACACCTTCRCCRGCGTAGATCAAGGGYTTTTCGGCYTTCARTAGCARSTCGACMGCCCCGGCSAYRTCGGCSGGGTCSGGYGCGWATTTKKAGCCYTTSACYGGRATRTAYGGRTCKGCSGTYTCRTCGTACTGRGCGTGGGRRTCKGGGATGGCGATGACCACGGGTCCRGGCCKWCCGGWSCGSAGCATGGTGAAGGCYCGSCGCATRWACTCGGGCAGCCGCTCMGGCYKGTCCAMGTGRCCRTACCAYTTRGTRACKGTCTTCAGRGCSGAAGTAACATCGAATTGGCTATTTTCGGTGGCCCCGGCGGGGATGCCGTCAGTGATGCAGAGGACCGGGGAACCGTCTTCAAAGGCCTGCGCCAAACCGGCGAAGGCCACCTGCAGTCCGGCGGCGTTGACGCCACCCTGGAATGTGCAGACCCCGATCCTGGCGCCGCCCGATAGCCTGGAGGTGGCGTCGGCCACGGCTACGGCGTAGCGGTCGTCCCGCATCATCACCAGGGGCACACCCTCGCGGCCCAGGGCGTTATTCACCTGGCAGACCGGAAAGGTGGAGACCCATTCGATCCCTTCCTGCTTGAGAATACGGGCTAATCCAGTGCCTACATCGATGGTCATCGTGCGATTCCTCCGGTTGATTTAAGTGCACGGCAGRACCGGCTTTTGGGGCCCCATCAGATCCAGCCGCCGAGTTTACATTGTTGAAACAAACAGGTGCTACTCTAGTTCAGTGGTGCCTGGATTACAACCGGAAACCGCCGCATCGGGGGGTTGAATCCAGACTGGAACGTCGGTTTCCGCGAATTTGACCAAATGCGCGGATTCTCGCTATAGTTCGCCCACAAACAGACTTCAGACCTCGCGGGCGCCTCCCGGCAAGGTCAACGAAAATAGGACGGAGAGTTATGAGTTACAAGGCTGAGTACATCTGGGTTGATGGACAAAAACCCACCGCCAAGATGCGGTCCAAAGGGAAAGTGATCCCCGACGGCGAAGAACCGCCAATCTGGGCTTTCGATGGGTCGAGCACCAACCAGGCCACCGGCGAAAATTCCGACTGCGTCCTGAATCCGGTATTCATCTGTCCTGACCCCATACGCGGGGGAGACCATAAGCTGGTCATGTGCGAGGTTTTACTCACCGACATGACGCCGCATCCGTCCAATACTAGGGCTGCCTGCGCAGCCTCCGCCGAGAAATACTCCGAACTGGACATGTGGTTCGGGATAGAACAGGAATACACCTACTTCGACGGGATCAAACCCCTGGGCTGGCCGGACAACGGGTTCCCCGCTCCTCAGGGCGGCTATTACTGCGGCGTGGGCTCGGATGAGGTGTTCGGACGCCCCATCGTCGAGGCCCATCTCGACGCCTGTATGCAAGCCGGACTGGCCATCGCCGGGATCAACGGCGAGGTCATGCCCGGTCAGTGGGAATTCCAGATYGGCGCCATCCCGGCGCCCGCCGTGGCCGACCACCTCTGGGTGGCTCGGTGGCTTCTCTACCGGATAGGCGAGCAGTTCAATGTTAGCGCCACCCTTGACCCGAAACCGGTCCGGGGCGACTGGAACGGGGCCGGCGCCCACACCAACTTCTCCACCGTCACCATGAGGAACGACTACGACGCCTGCGTCGCCGCCGCCGACGCTCTGGGAGCCAAGGCCGACCTCCATATCGCCAATTATGGCGACCGGATCGAAGAGCGGTTGACCGGTGAGCACGAGACCCTGTCCTACAAGGAGTTCCGGTGGGGCGTCTCCGACCGGGGCGCATCCGTCCGGATCCCCTGGCAGGTGGCGCGGGACCGGAAGGGCTACATCGAAGACCGGCGGCCAAACGCCAACTGCGACCCTTACGTCGTGACCAGGCTGATCCTGGACACCGTCTGCAGCGCAGCCACCGGAAGCTAACAGCCGGGAGTTACACTCGAGCGCAAGAAAGGGNCCCTGCCAATTCCTTGGCARGGCCCCTTTTTTAATTATTCCAGCGACGGTGAATKGCATAGGCGCCGGTTTTTAACCGGCCCGCCACGAGGAGGTCAATTCCGTTTCTGGAAACCGGGTTGGCCTTGCATTTTGACGTGATTTGGGAATTTGTGATTGGCCTGTCGAGAAGAAGGCGGGTTAAAAACCGGCGCCTACGGATATTGACTCGTTTACAGTAAGGTTGGCATGGCTTCCTGATTTCCCGGTAACGACRNNGAAWYSCRTWGGSGCMGGTYTYTRACCKGCCCNNGYCRNGRGGAGRTYAWTTYCGWKWNNGSAAANNGGGTTGGCCTCGAATCGTGACCTGGTCTAGGGGTTCGAGAATTGATCAACCGAAACARGGCGGGTCAGAAACCCGCCCCTAGGTTAAATGGCGCGTTTGGAGCGAAGTCCCTTGTGACGAGGCCTTCCCTAAAATAACGGAATCAGGTGCCGATGCGGAATGGATCAACGGCGTCTTGGACTGAGCGGATGATGGAGAAGGCCGTGAGCTTGCCSGTCTTTGGGTTCTCGGAGGGGTTGTTCTCGATATGTATCCGCAGTAACCCAAATTCGCCCTCGACTTCAATGTCGTGGCAGTTGCGTCCCAGTCCAGGCACGGCCAYYATCTTGACCTGAGTCCGGTCGGGRCCGACACCTGCCAGGCTGACTGCGGCCGACACGTTCAGGTTGGCCGGAAATCCTTTCACCGCTTCCCGCGCKGTCCCGGAGAAGACTTCAAGCTCTTCTTCCAAACCCTCCAGGCTGATGCCGTTCTCCACCAGATGGGGCGCGCCTTCCAGACTGATGGGAGGTTTTCGGGACACCATGGTGACGTGGTCCACGTGGCCGGCGCAGGCCGACTTTATCCCGTCCAGCCCCGCTATGGCGCCGGAAGGGGCCAACAAACGGCAACCCGTCTCGCGTGATCTCTCAATGATTCCTGGGTTGTCCAACAGAGCGCCGATGCTGATGACCATCAGGTCTTTCCCCGCGGCAAAGGTTTCTTCGGCCAATTCGGCGACGATGTGGCCGCCCGCCGTCTCGACCAATAGGTCCGAGTTGGCGATGAGCTGTTGCCGGTCCATGTAGGGGGGAGGGGTGTCCAAGCTGCCCAGGAATTCGTGGGCCCGGTGCTCGTCACGGCTGGTAACACCGGCTACCGCAACGTTCAACTTTCCGGAGTCGGCGGCCCGCATCAAGGCCTGGCCGATGGCCCCGCATCCAACGATCCCTATCGACTGGGCCATAACCTCGCCTCCTCAGCTTTTTATCCCGGAGACAAGATGTTACCATTCCGAAGGCCCCACCACCACGCCTGGACGTTTGCCTGCCGCCGGGCAACTCCGGGGCAATGAAATGGGAAACAGGAACCGATGCTAGAAACCGAAATACTCAAGAAAGGCGACGATTCAGGAAACGGAACGCTCATAAAATACACCTCGTCCACCGGGGCCGTGATCAAGGCCATCGGTGTACCACAGTCGTGGCGAACGACGCTGGGCCCGACCTGGTGCTACGTGATCGAGGGYRAYGAYCTSACMYTGGTGGAYCCRGGCTGTTATGGGTCATTGACCTACCTCGAACAGGGGTTGGAGGCGCTGGGCCGCTCCCTCACCGACGTGGCCCGCATCGTGGTCAGCCACGGGCACATGGACCATGACGGAAGCTGCCCGCCGGTGATCCGCAAGAGCGGCGCGGAGCTCTGGGCACACGAGATCTACGGCTACATGTTGCAGGCCAACCGTGACGACGCGGAATGGGGCTGGCGCAAGGAGGTCCAAGGGTTCGAGGCCTTCGAGAACTCTGAGACCATGAGTATAGCCAGAGAACACCGCGAGGTTAAACGCGGACTTACCCTCGACCACCCGGTGACCGACGAACTTCATGCCGGCGGGCTAACTTTCTACTACACTCCCGGCCATTCCCCAGACGAACTTTGCATCCTGTTCGACCAGGTGCTGTTCTCGGGCGACCACATCCTGCCCCTGATCACGCCCCACCCATCCGTGGCRATGAGCTACAACTCTTTCCAGCAGAGCCTGCCGCCCGCCTATAGCAGTAGCAACGAGATCTACGGYCTAAARGCCCTGCTCACTTCGCTGAAACGAATGGCATTGTTGGAGGGGGACATAACTGTCTTGCCGGCGCACCGGGCTTTTTTTCGAGGGCAGTTCAATCCCATCGGAGTCTCGCGGGCAACCGAGATAATGGAACACCACCGGGACCGCTGCCACGAATTGACCCAGGTCATGAAATCCGGTCCCAAAGACTTGGTCACGATCACCAGGGAGTATTTCTCAGACCGGGAGGTGGAAGCGCAGAACTTCTTCCTGGCGTTCACAGAAGTCATGGCCCACATCGAACTGATGCAGGAAGCCGGCGACATCTCCACGAACATCGGCTCTTCGGGCGGCAACGTCTGGAGCAACGGTCTTGGCCCGGATGTCCCGATAATCTGGAACGGCACTGACCAGTTCTCGGCCTTTATCGACCGGCTTTAGACCTCTTTCATCCAGTCGGCCACTCTCTCGCCGATCATGATGGTGGTCGAGTTGGTGTTGGCTCGCACCACGTTGGGCATGACCGAGGCGTCGGCCACCCTGATGTTCTCCAGTCCRTGCACCCGGCAATACTGGTCCACTACCGCGCCTTTGTCCGATGCCGGTCCCAGCTTGCAGGTCCCCGAGATGTGAGTGGTGTTCACCGTGGTGCGAAGCATATACGCATCCAGGCTGTCATCTGACTCGATATCCGCCTCGTTGGGCTGCAGACGCCGGTCGATGATGTCGTTGTACATGGGGTGTTCCACCAGGTCCATGGCCAGGCGGACGGCCTCACGCAGCCGCTCCCGGTCCCAGGCGTCTTCCAGGTACCGGTAATTCAGATGGGGTTGGACCGTGGGGTCATTTGAGGTCAGGGTCAACTCGCCAAAGCCGTTCGCCAGCTCCAGAACACATGTGAAACGCACGCCCTCTTGCTCATAGGGGTCGGGAGCGCCGATGGGCGAAGAGAAGGCCGACGGCAATATCTGCATGTCGTTCCGGTCCTTGGAGCCGGTTGCGGTGTAGCGCAGGGCCAACTGGTAGCGCGGCGCTTTAGGGTCCTGGGGGTGATCTTCTTTCACTTKGTAGACCACCGGCACGATAGGGTGGTCCCTTAGGTTCTGACCCACGCCGGGCAGTTCGTGGAGCACTGGGATGCCCTGGCGCTCCAATTGTTCCGCCGGCCCCACACCGGAAAGCATCAGCAGATGAGGGGAGGCGATGGCGCCGGCACTGAGGACGACCTCGTCCGCCTCCACGGTGAAGCGTTCGCCACTGCTCTCGACTTCGGCCCCGATGGCCTTTTTGCCGTCGAACAGGACCCGGCGAACCAGGACATTAGCCTTTATAGTCAGGTTGAGGCGGTGTCGGCTGAGGTTGATGTAGGTCAGTCCGGTGCTCATGCGCACACCRTCTGGATTGTTCATCGGGATGGGGCCCACGCCCTGAGACTCTGGGTGGTTCATGTCCGGGTCGTAGGGAAATCCCTTGTCGATCAAGGCATCATGGAACGCTTGGTGGAATGGCAGCCATTCGCTCTGCTTGAATCGGCGCACCGGCATGGGGCCCTCAGTTCCATGAAAGTCGTCCCTGATATCGTAATCGGTCTCCTGCTTCCTGAAATAGGGCAACACCTTCAAGAAATCCCACTCGTCGTTTCCCATGGCCGCCCAGTTCTCGAAGTCTTCCGGGATTCCCCTCAGGAACACCTGGCCGTTGATGGCGCTGGAGCCGCCCACCACCTTGCCGCGAGGCACCGGTAGGTCATGGCGGTCAGGAGTGCCTGTACCAATGAACGACCAGTTATGGGGACCGCCCATGGCCGCGGCGTCGGGCGTGTAGCCAAACTTTATGTCRTCTGGATAAGTCTCGAAATMCGGGTAATCCGGCCCGGCCTCCARCAATAGGACCGACCGGTCAGGGTCTTCCGTTAGCCGGTTGGCGATGGCGCAGCCGGCGGACCCGGCGCCAATGACTATGACGTCGTACTTCAAATCGAGSTCTCCTTAATCCTTTTTAACCCCAAGGGTGATTGGAGGGCAGTTTAGGGYGAGGCACGACCGGCGTCAAACCGTCTGGTTTGACTCATGTGGTAGTTTATTGGCCTCGATCAACTCACTTAGCGGACACATATGGAGGGGACCAGCATGGCGACCTTGGAAGAATACGTGAACAAATACGAGACCGTGCGTTTCGAACGTACCGACGGCATCCTTCAGGTGACACTGCATTCGGGGGACGGCAGCCTGCTTTGGGGCGAGGCGTCTCACCGGGAACTAGGCCACGCCTTCGCCGATATCGGCAGCGACGTGGAGAACAAGACGGTGATCTTGACCGGGACCGGTGACGATTACTGTGCCGAGTTCGAACCCGGCCGGTCTTCCCGCAGGATGCCCAAGGACTGGGACAAGACCTACTGGGAGGGCAAGCGGCTGCTGCTAAATCTGCTGGACATCGAAGTTCCGGTCATCGGAGCAGTCAACGGCCCGGCGCTGATCCACGCCGAGATTCCCGTTCTCTCCGACATCGTCTTAGCCTCCGAAACGGCCACGTTCCAAGACGGGCCCCACTTCCCCAGAGGTGTCGTGCCGGGGGACGGCGTCCACGTCGTCTGGCCCATGGTCCTGGGCTYGAACCGCGGCCGGTACTTCCTGCTGACCGGCCAGACGCTATCAGCGCAAGAAGCGCTGAACTTGGGCGTGGTCAGCGAATTGTTGCCCAAAGACCAACTCCTGCCCCGCGCCTGGGAGCTGGCCCGGATGATCATCGAGCGTCCGCCGCTGACCGTCCGCTACAGCCGGGTGGCCATGACGCTGAACATCAAGCGGCAGATGCAGGACATGCTGGGCTACGGCCTGATGCTGGAAGGTCTGGCCTACGTGGATAAGTCATTGTCGGAGGAATAACCGGCTAAGCCGGACTCGTTCTCCGGCGCTGGCCGACTACCGATTTAACGGAGGCCCCGATCTGCACTGCGGCCACGGCCGCTGTGAGAGCGGCGAACGGTATCTGAAACCAGTTAGGGTCGAGGGCCGTCCGGATATCTTCATCGTCCTCGATAACGAGGATCTTTTTCTGTGGTTCTGAGGMCATGRTTCCTCTTAGTTGAAATCGAATTATAGCAAACCTAAACCTGCATATTCACGATTTCCATTGTGTCCATTTCGGCGAATAACGCCCATGGCCCCGCCTCCAGCCGCCTTTGTTATACTTGTGGCCAATTCCAGCCGGGCCCCGTTATTTTGGCGGCCTAAAGGATGAGAATGGACGTCGGATTATATGTCCGTGATTACATCGACGACCCAACCAGGCCTCTATACGAGCAGATAGAGGAGGCGGCCGAGATCTTCCGGCAGGCCAGGGGAATGGGGTTCACCGCGCTCTATATGCCTCAGCACTTCATCGCCCACCCCACCGTCTGGCCACAGCCGATGCAGGTCCTTTCCCGGTTGGCGCCAGACACCGAAGGACTACGGCTGATGACCGGCATCCTACTGCTGACGTACCACAACCCGGTGGACATTGCCGAACAGACCGCGACCTTGGACCAGATCAGCAACGGACGGTTCACGTTAGGAGTGGGCCTGGGTTACGTGGAGAAAGAACTGGAGGCATTCGGGACCAACCGGGCGGAAAGGGTGAGCCGCCTGGAGGAATCCATAGCCTTGATGAAAGAGTTGTGGTCGGGGGAGGAGGTCAATCATGAGGGCCAACACTGGACCGTGCACGGCGGCCGATTGGGCATCACTCCCGTCCAAAAGCCCCATCCACCCATCTGGCTGGCGGCGCAGAGCCGTGGTGCGGTACGCAGGGCGGCGGCCATCGCGGACGCCTGTCTTTTGGGCCCGCAACCCAACTGGGAAGACATCGACAAACTGTCGGCGATGTACTGGGAGGCCATGGCGGAACAGYCGGGAAAGACGGGCCATTTGGCGGCCAACCGCTCGATCTCCATCGCCAGGGACCGGGAGACGGCAGTCTCAGAAGCCATCTCCGCCGGCGAAGCCAAAAAGGGCTTGTACTCGAATTTCAACATGCAGGAATCCAGCACCGTCGACTTCGGTCTAGGGGGCGCACGGGAACTTGCTGACTGGGCGGTAATCGGAAGCCCCCAAGATTGCGCGGAGACCATCGTGCGCAATCACCGGGAGAACGGCTTGGAATACATCGGTTTCGGGTGCTTGAACCTRCCCAAGGAAAAGACAGCCCGGTTGGAGTACCTACAGTTGATCTCCGAGGAACTGCTGCCTCTTTTGCCCTGATTATCAAAAGACACATCGGGCCGTTCAGGAGGGCCGAGGTCACGGTCCACATCGACCAGCAGTAGAATGTCTTCGCCGGACGCAAGGGCGACSMCCGGTTAACTGAAGTCCCAAGCGCAGCCGAAGACCAGGCCTATTACCGAGTAGAAGAACAGTTCACCAGCGCCATCTGGAGCACAGAGCAGGTGGAAATGGTCGCCTTCGATACTGGGGTACMCTACATGGGATCGACCGAAGCGGTCATCCGCAGCGCCGAACCTGGGCAGGCCGTGTACCTGCCGTTGTGATTCGTCAGACGTGATTCGTCGAGGAGAAGTCATGATTCAGCACAATGACCCGATTACTGGACAGATGGCCCAGGAACCGTACGCCAGGTACGACCAGCTTCGCGCCGAGGACCCGGTGCACTGGAACGAACGCGCCGAGGTTTGGGTGCTCACTCGATATCAAGATGTCATGGAYGCTCTAAGGGACCCCCGTCTCTCTTCTACAAGCTTCTCCGCCCTGATTCAAGAGGCCGGCGAGGGACAAGGCGTGAAGACCCTAGAACAGACCTTCATGGCGATGATGATTTTCTCCGACCCTCCCGACCACACCCGCCTGCGCTCACTGGCGAATAAAGCGTTCACGCCAGGGGTATTGGATCGAATCAGGTCTCAGGTACAAAGCTCTGCTGACCAACTGCTGAACGATGTCAAAGAAAAAGGCAGCATGGAAGTCATCTCGGAGCTGGCCTACCCGCTGCCGGCGCTGGTTATCTCCGAGGTATTGGGCGTTGCCGACCGAGACCGGGAAAGGTTCAAGAAATGGTCTGACGACCTGGCCGCATTGGCGGGACACATCCGCGACGCCCGGGAGAACGCTGGACCGGCTTCGCAAAGCGTGGCTGAGTTGATCGAGTTCCTCCGGGAGACCGTCGCCGAGCGAAAGGCCAAACCGAAAGACGATCTGCTGAGCGCGTTGGTGACCGCCGAGGACCAAAACGATTCCTTCACGGAGGACGAGCTCTATTCCATGTGCGTCCTCTTGATCTTTGCCGGGCACGTAACAACCACCAATCTGATCGGAAACGGGATATTAGCCCTGCTTCAGAACCCGTCGCAATTGGAACTTTTGCGGAAGTCGCCTYMATTGTTGGATTCAGCCGTGGAAGAGATCATCCGTTACAACGGCCCGGTCCAGGCGATCTCCAGGACCGCGCTAGAGAGCTATCAACTAGGGGACACTCAGATCAAGAAGGGCGACCGACTTTCTTTAAACCTGGCCGCGGCCAACCGGGACCCGGCACAATTCACCAACGCCGACAAGTTCGAGATCGAACGGTCCGAAGGGCGTCACGTTGGGTTTGGGTTTGGGATCCACTTCTGCCTAGGAGCGGCGCTGGCCCGCATGGAAGGACAGGCTGTGATCGGTTCGGTGGTGAAAGTCATGCCGAACCTTAGTCTGGGCGATCAGGAATTGGAATGGCGGCCCAACCCGGTTTTGCGCGGCCTCAAGGAACTCAACGTCACTTTCTAGCCTGGGAGCCCGCTCCGCCACATCGATAACGGATTCAAGTAAGGAGGCCGACGATGGCCTTGGACATCACCGCCGCCAAGGGTGCTATGACCGGCGCGCGGTACATCGAGAGTCTCAGGGACGGCCGCGACGTTTGGCTGGACGGCAAGCGCGTTGACGATGTTCCATCCCACCCGGCGTTCTCCGGCATGGTCAATGAGTTGGCCCGCATCTACGACCTCCAACACAGCGGCGAGTTCCAAGACACCATGACCTTTGTCTCCCCAGAGTCGGGCAACCGCTGCAGCATGTCTTGGCTGATTCCCCGTTCGGCGGATGACCTCAAGAGGAAAAGACGGAACAGCGAGGTCTGGACCAGCCAGAGTTGGGGACAACTGGGCCGCGCTCCCGACGTGTTGGCGCCGTACATCATCTCCCTCTACCGGTCACGGGAGAAACTGAGCTCCGTAAAACATCCGCGATGCGATTTCGGCGAGAACGTGGTCAATTACCACCGCTATTGCATGGAGAACGACCTTTTCCTGACCCATGCCCTGGGTGACCCCCAGGTCGACCGCAGTGAGCAGCCCCAGAACGAGCAGCGGGCCCAGCGGGAAGAGGACCTGGCGTTGCACGTGGTCGAGGAAACTTCAGAGGGGATAATCATCACCGGCGGCAAGCAGTTGGCCACCGCCGCACCCATCAGCAACGAGACTTACGTATCACTCTCAGCAACATTCACCCAGCGCTCCGACCCTAAGTTCGTCCTGGCATTCTCCATCCCAACCAACAGTTCCGGGATGAAGATACTTTGCCGGGAGCCGGTGTCAATCTGGAGCGGCAGCTACGGACACCCTCTGGGCGTGCCCTACGACGAGCAGGACTCCATGCTGTTCTTCGAGAACGTGCTGGTGCCCTGGGACCGGGTCTTCATGCTCTATGACTCTGAGCCGCTGCGCCGGGACTTCTCCGCCGGGATAAATTTCACCGAATGGGGCAATCTCTGCCGCATCCACGAACGCATGAAGGTGATGACTACGGTCGCGACCATGATTGCCGAGTCCATCGGGGTCCTGGACTACCGCGAAGTCTCCGCCAAGATCGGAGAGATGGTCATGTACACCGAGATGTGGCTGCACGCCATGGACGGTGTAGAGCACGGCGCTCACATGGAAGACAGTGGCGTGATGGCCTTGGGTTCCATGACCGGCATGAATATCTATTTCGCTCAGATATCCGCCAGGATGGTCCAGATCTTGCGGGAAGTCGCGGGCTCCGGGCTGATCATGCAGCCCAGCGAGAACGACCTAGCCAGCCCGGAGCTGCGGCCCTACCTGGACCGTTACCTGCGGGGAAAGGGCGTGGACGTAGAATACAAGTCGCGGCTGTACCGCCTGGCCCACGACCTGGCGGTCTCCTCCTCAGGCATGCGCCAAGARGTGTACGAGTACTGGCACGGCGGCGACCCCAACCGGAACCGCATCAACCTGCTCCGTGGTTTCGACCAAGACGCGACCAGAAGCCGAATCGAGGACCTGATCTCCCGGCCCCTGGCCCACGGTTRATTATGAATACCCACGGCTAGTGGGTCTCGAATATCTCCTGGAACTCGGCGATCTTGGCCAGCAGCGCGTCCTTCTCTTTGGAAGTGGGATTTCGCGGGTCTTTGGCCCTGGGGAAGCGGCCCAACTTCAGCATCGATGCCATCAATAGCAGCCGGGCCTTGTTGGCGTCCAGATTGCTACCTGCGATGCTAAGGTCATGCATGAATCCGGGCACCCGGCCGCCCGGATCGGAGCGGCCCACCCGGACCACCGGCAACCCGCTGTAGACGGCGATCGCCATAGCGGCCATCTGCGAAGTCGATCCCAGTCCGTAGGGAGAGGTCCCCTCTAGCACCAAGCCGTGGAGTTTCGGAGAACTTTCGTCTGGGTTGCTCTGGTCGGCCAAGGCTTTGGCGATCCGCGCCAAGATATCTACTTCCTGATCGGGATTAGAACTGTCGTCCTCGCCCATATAWGACGCCTGYTTGATGATGTTCACCCTGGGRATGGCGGTTGCCAGMARSCCGCCGCCGGAGTCTTTKACTCTRACGCTGACGGSGMTKGTGTCRCCGRTCATGTCGGTGAAGATCACATCAGCCGGAAGYCGGGTCAGGTTCACGTCCGACGTGGCGGTGTGCTTGTAGTTGGGGCGGTACCAGACGGTTACCGGAGGCCCAACCGTTCCCAGGATACCGCCGTGACCGCCGGTGGCTTTGTAATTGCCGGGCCGGTCGTCGGCCTTCTTGAACTCCCGGGCGGCGAAGATCCTTTCGTCCTGGACGCCGACGACGCCCATGCCGCCGGTCTCGCCGGAGAGGATTACCTCCACGGCATCGACGATGTTACGGTCGCCGTCATTGGCTAGTTGGCCGTGGGTGCGCTGAGAGGCGCAGCAGGTGATGGGGAGTTGGGTGTCGATCAACAGGTTGAGCCAGTAACTGGTCTCCTCGACGGTCGGGCTGCCTTCCAGCCAGATCGCCCCGGCGAGACCGATCTGGGCGAGCGTCCTCTGGACTATGTTGGTCGCTCTGGCCAGGTCGGAGTAACGGGCACGGCGGCTGATGGGCCAAGGTTGATAGGGGAAGTAGTCCACTCCGGCCTTTTCGCCTTGCTGTGTGTAGCCTGCCGGCGGTAGARCTCTGATGAACTCGAATTCCGCTTTACGGTCCAGGAGGTTCACCTCGCCGTGCTCATCCCGGCCCGCGATGCCCCGGTCGATGTCCGCGAAGACCCGTGATGCGTCGGGGTAGAAAGTCTGCCTCCCACCGTATTCCATGGCGGCGTTGGTCRTGTCTCCGGCTTCGAATGGTACCCCYGGCCCGGACCCGTCCTTGCGCCGAGCCAAGTAGGGCATCAGATACGGGCCGTCTTCCGGGCGGAGCTCAACTTCGTAATAATCTTTGCCGTCGTCGAAGTAGACATCCTTGGCGTCTTCTTCCATGGGATGGGCGCTGAATTTCTTGATCCGGACAGTGACCGGCTCGTACAGAGACTGGGCCACCAGATGGTCAAAGCGTCCCGGAAGGATTCTCTCACCGGCGGCGCGTCCTTTGTTGCTGGTGACCAGCGATGGCGAGTTGGCGATGGTCGATGTGGGTCCGGAGAATACGGCGATCTTCGGCCTGTCCATGGCAGCCCCCTCAATCTCGATTGTGGATCTTGGCCCCGGCGAACCTACGCCATGGGCCGTTGCAATACGCTCTCGTCTACCTTGTGGATATTCATTTGGCCGTCGTAGTTGTATGCTCGGTCAAGGAACAAACAGCACCGTCGGTTCATCTGCGGTGTGCCCAGTTCCCGAGAACCCTGCGATTCGGTTCCGGCCATTTTCCTTGGCAAAATTCTTGGCAAACGCAGCATGCTCCAATATTTCGTGGCCGGTAAGCGGGCAGTCTTGGCCCGCCTCGACTACGCCGATTGACAATGTTATCCGCTTGTCGATTTCGAAAAAGCTAACTCCCTTCAGCCTCTCTTGAAATTCGCTTAAGAACACCACGGCCTGGTCTGTACTCTGGTTGGGTATCAAGGCCAAGTA
>NVWX01000096.1 GCA_002746355.1 Dehalococcoidia bacterium
CGGAAGACTCTTCGACGCGTCAACCGTCCGTTCCGAGGGTGGCGCGCTACAGCTACAGATGACGTAGCTTCTGCCACAAATCAGGAACACTCGGCCGACTGAGGACACCATGACAGACCGCGCCAGCACGCTCCTGAGCGGGCGCCGCGAACGCATAGGGAGTCGGCGTGGGAACGCCGCCACTTGAAGGTGGCGCGTCCGTTGGCCGCGGAGCGGTAGTGGCCGTCGGCTCTGGAACGGGTGTCGCCGAAGATCCACAGGCCACCAACAACGTGAGCAACGTTATGGCGATAAACGGTAGGATATGCCCGAGGTGACCCCGAATAAATCTCATCTTTCCTAACTCCTCTCCCAGAAAGCGACAAGATGACCAGGCCGCTAAGCGGCGTTACTTGCCTGTCGCTGGTATTTATCGGTCCGCTGAATCCTGAATCTGTAAAATCACTAWTGTGNCYAWWTCCRTRSCSMMMYRMGTWAYCSYCGSATACTANKYYRAATGCMSWRTRWGAGTCAANNMRAWWWTKMMGMMAWKMWKAKYGYSARWYWWYWRWMAATWGYGGTTAMCGCCAAAAAGTTTTYCGGCATTGATGKTGGTTAGTGCTTGCGCAACCGGGMTGATATTMAKRCTGGTATATTCACCTACACAATTCATACGAATTTCTAACGKTTCTTCCGGCGCTAAAACCGGGGCGGGTATCCATTTATTTTCCGGTTGAGGAGAGTCAGAGTCATGGAGGTCGAGACCCGGCCGGGTCAAATAGCCATTAGCAGGGGATGTCGATACCAATCTGTTCGTTGACTTGGACCGAAGGATCATCCCAGGTTGCCGGGTCYGACCTTCATATTTTCAAAGACGGCGCCTCTACTGTCCGGTTTGGATTCCCCCCAACGCGCTCTGAGTACATGCGGGTTTACGATTGCCAATTGCTTGCTATTTAAGAAAATCGAAAAGGAATGCTATAATGCCCGGCAGTCTGGAATGGCTGCCCATGTCCCTCGGTCTAATCCAAAACATCAACGCGATTCAAGTAAGACCGCAAGTAAAATCGAAGGAAGAGCTCTATGTTTATCGGCTACTTCACTGAACGGCCCTACCAGGACCCCGAGGCGGGATTCTTCGGCGCAACGGGCACSCCCATCAAAGACCTGACGCTAAGTAACGGCGTGTACAACCCGGAACTGGGGGCCCACCTGTACAACCGCTATCTAGACGAGAAGGTCTACGCTGAGGARATGGGATTCGATGGCCTGATGCTGAACGAGCACCACAGCACACCGTTCTGCATGGGCGGTGCGATGAACGTCGAAGCATCCATCCTGGCGCGCATCACCAAGAAGGCCAAGATCGTCCTCATGGGCAATATCCTCCCCATCTGGGACGACCCTCTCTGGCTGGTCGAGCAGCTTGCAATGATCGACCTCATATCCCGTGGCCGCCTGGTCTCGGGTTGGGTCCGTGGCACTGGCCGTGAAAGCGTGGCCCACAACTCGCCGCCGCCCTACAACTGGGAGCGGTTCAAAGAGGCCCATGAGTTCATCATCAAAGCCTGGACCACTCCAGGCCCGTTCCGCTGGGAGGGCAAGCACTATCAATACCGCCACGTAAACCCCTGGGTGCGTCCCTACCAGAAGCCCCATCCTCAGATCTGGCTGCCGGGCGTGGTCAGCCGGGACTCGTTGGTGTGGGCYGCTGAGCAGCGCATCCCATACATAATGCTTTCAACCGAGATGGAGCCCACCAGGCAGGCGTTCCAGCTCTACCACGACACCGCCGCCGAGCAGGGTTATGAGTCCGGCCCCCAGAATCTTGGTTATCTCTGGAAGGTCCATGTGGATGAGACCGAAGAATTGGCCGAGGCGACGGCCCGGAAATACATCCAAGGACCTAGCAACCCGTTCTTGGCCGGAAATGAAGGGACCACCAACGCAGCCCTTCTCGGCCTGCCAGGACTATCCTCCCGCCACCGGGTGCTGCCAACCCAAGCAGTGGCCACCACGGCCCGGGGCGGAGCGGGCGGTGTCCTTGGTCGGCCCTACGAGCGGCAGATCGAGGACTACACCATCATCACCGGGACGCCGAAAACGGTGATTCCCAAGATTCGYCACGTGTTGGAATACCTCCGGCCGGGCAGCGTATTCTTCTGGGACGGCGACGGCGCCATGACCCACGATGACGCGATGCGCAGCCTGAGACTCATGGGCGAAGAGGTCATCCCTGCCGTGCGTGAGATCGCCAAGGACCTGGAACTGCCCAGTTCCTTCGATGTCGATACGGCTACTGGCAAGCCGATCCCCCAAGAAACTCCGGAGGCCACGGCCGATATCGAAGGCGGCCACGGGGAGGACTAGTCCCCCTGTCAGGCACAAACGAGCGACCAGATCCCTCAGGCCCGACGCTAACCGACCTGAGGGATTTTTGATCCACCGATACGCTACCGCTAAACTATCCGCGGGYCTGATCAAAGAACGCTGCKGGAGAAGCTAGCGATGAGTCTTGACGATGTTAAAGCCTTAACCTTCGATACCGGCGGCACCATTCTTGATTGGCATACCRGCTTCAGCAACGCGTTGGCCAAGGCCGGGGCCAAGCATGGGCTGGAAAAGGACTGGCCGGCCATCGCCAACGAGCTGCGCCGCCGGTCTCTGGGCCTGTCGGTGAATATGGGCAAAGAGGCGCCCCCAGACCACAACCAYGACGGTTCTCACCGCATGGCATTGGACGCGGTTATAGCCGAAAACGGCTTGGATGCATTCACTGAAGAAGACCGCCATGACATCGCATACACGACTGCCCATAACCTCCAAGTATGGCCGGACTTCCCTGCCGTTCTACCTAGATTGAGGGAGAAGTATATCTGTGCCTCTTTCACCATCCTCAGCTTCAAAATGATTATCGATACGGCCAAAAAGAACGGACTTAATTGGGATGCCGTAYTTTCTTGCGAAGGCATCGGGAAGTATAAAACTCTGCCCGAAGCCTACCTGACCGCCGCCAAGTGGTTGCAATTGGAGCCTGGCGAAATCTGCATGGTCGCCTGCCACAACTTCGACTTGAACGCGGCCAAGAATGCCGGGTTCAACACAGCCTTCGTGCGCCGCCCAGACGAATGGGGCGCGGCCGGCCCTCCCGACCCGGACCCCAATCCGCACCATGACATCATCGTTGATAGCTTCCCTGATCTGGCCCGGCAGTTGGGGATTTAGGGCCTCTAACATCCAAGCATCTGGCCCACTAAGTCGGCTAAAATACCGGAACAGTGATCGGTGTAGGCGTTCAGCGATAATGGGACACTTTTAGGGGGATAAAAACATGAGGGTGGTGGTGTGTTTGGACTCCCGGTGCAGGGTATAGATCTACCGCACC
>NVWX01000017.1 GCA_002746355.1 Dehalococcoidia bacterium
TGGCAACAAACCGCAGTCTCGGTGTTTTGAGCCGTCGAAGGCGTTGATTCCTGTTGGGCCATAATGCTTAACCTCTCTGAATAGGCAGGTAATTATAGCAGTATTAGACGGGTTTCGTCAATACTTTTGCGGCCTGCTCCTAGGGCTTTTCCTTATTTAAGGCCGGGAATGGTTTAGTTGGACCGGTGATCTCTTGGGTGGTGACCCGCGTCACGCCCCAACCAGCCAACCAGGCTGAATGGCGGCCGTCGCCCCCGGCCACCAGGACCACGATGTCTTCCGCGGCTAACACGATGGGGATCATGGCGCTTGGCATCGACTCGTCGATCCAGGCAGGCCAATTGCGGTTGCCGTAATGGGCGCGGCCCACGAGCTGACTCAGCGGCATTCGGGCGTTCTGGTAGATGAACTCCCGGACGTCGTTCTTGTCCAGGCCGGAAGCGGCGATCTCCTCAGCGTGTTCCGGACAGATCACCATGACGATCTGGGCGCCGGTGCCAATCTGGTAATAGTTGGATACGCCGACCGCTTTCATGCTGCCGACGATAGTCTGCAGGACCTCAAGTCCAGTGGCGACGGTCGTTTCCATGATCGTGTACACGCCCCGGATGGCGGCTACTGTGACGGTGCTAGACCCCCCGGCGTACCCCAGTTGGATGTTCCTCGGTTCCCATGGGCTTCTTGATTCGTTCTCGGAGAAGCAGAAACTGTAACGGCCCGGTGTGGCCAGGGTGGCCTTGTCCATCTCCCCCGGAATCAGGCCGCCGATGTTCCGGATCACCAACCGCAATGCCCGGCCGATGGCAGCGTTGGCCCTTGAGCCGGGGCCGAAGCAGGCGGCGTCGCCGTTAATGCCCAGTTCATGGGCGATGGGGCCGTTGACGATCACCACCTGGGCCGCGCCGCCGGTGGTTGCGGCGTTCCCGCCCAGGTTGAAGTCTTTATCAAGGGCGGCTTTGACCGCCGCAACAACCACCGGAAAGTACTCCGGCTTACACCCGGCCATGACGGCGTTGATGGCCAGCTTTTCTAGAGTCGCTTGGGCGTTCCGGGGCTGCATCGTCCCCAGCGACGTTGCTGGTTCTCCGCCGTAGCCGGCCAACATCTCCCGCACCAACGGTTCCGTGGGCGGCACCACCGGCAGTCCGTCTGTCCACCCCTGTTCCCAGCAAAAATCCTGGATGGCCTGGAAGGAATCGGGTACGTCGACGCGTCTGGCATTTAACGAAACGGAACTCACGGTGGTTGACCTCTTTTCTGATGGTTTAGCAGCCGATTCTCCGGCTCGATAGGCGGCAAGTCAATATGGACAAATAATAAAAGAGGCCGCTTGGGCCTCCCTTAGACTTTTGGGATAGGACATGGAGGCGGCGAGGGGCCGCCCTCACCCTAACCCTCTCCTCCTTCCGGGGAAGGACGACGGGAGAGGGGAATTTTGGTCCCCTTAAGGGCGGTGCTACTTGCCGGTGAGCAGTCCCGCTATTTCTGGGGCGAAGTCGCGGGCCATCTGCTGTACTTCTGGGATGGTGCGGGGAGCCAGAGGACTGGGCAGCACCACGATGCGCACGCCGGGCATTCCTAGGGCCGTGGCCCGGGCATGGGCGGCCCTGGTGAAGGTGCTGGTTATCACGCTAACGGACGGCACGCCCTTGGACTCGGTCATCACTGTGTCGTGGAGACCCCACGCTGTGCAGGACCCTCAATCGGCGATGGCGTGTATCACCACGTCGCATTCATCTGAAAGAGACTGAATCGTCTCATCGGCGCAAGCGGCGCTGTAGGTGAACTTGGTGGCGTAAACAACCTTGGCGGCGCCGTAATCGTTGAGCAGTACTTCTTTCAGCTCGCCCATAAACGCGTCGGCATGGTATTTTCTGTTCTCAAGGAGGCCCACCACTTTACCTTTTAGGTCGGGCAGAGTGTCGCTGAGACCCACTTCCTCGGGTACATCCTCAGCGGTGGGATCTAGTATCTCGATGGTCCCTGTAGCCTGTGCCATTGGTTCCCTCCGGATCACTTGGTTGAAGAGAGATTAGCGGTTCATCTGGAAGTACTTGCCTTCTGTCTTGATGGATGGGGCGATGACCATCTCGGCTTTGTGCAGGTCCCTGATCGTGTAGGCCCCACACATACCCATCATCACCCTTAGGGCGCCAACGAAGTTCTGAGTGCCGTCGGTCTTGGAAGTCGGGCCAAAGAGGATCTCTTTCAATGAACCTTTGGTGCCGACGGAGATGCGGGTGCCTCTGGGAAGTTCGGGGTGCGGATTGGCCATGCCCCAGTTGAAACCCTGACCGGGCGCTTCATTGGCCTGGGCAAAAGGAGTGCCCAACATCACACCATCCGCGCCACTGACCATGGCTTTACAAATGTCCCCGCCGGTCCGGAAACCGCCGTCAGTGATCACCGAGACGTAACGGCCGGTGCGCCGGAAGTAGTCTTCGCGGGCTGCCGCGCATTGCAGGGTCGCGGTGACCTGGGGTACTCCTACTCCGACCACTTCGCGCGTGGTGCAAGCGGCGCCGGGACCGACGCCAACCAACAGGCCGTCGATTCCCGTTTCCATCAGCTCCAGAGCGACTTCATAGGTGACACAGTTGCCGACGATCACGGGAACTTTCAGGGCATCGATAAGTTCGGAGAACACCAACCCGCGGTAGCTGTTGGACATGTGCCGGGCGGTGGTGACGGTGGACTGGACTACTACCATGTCGGCCCCGGCTTCAACGGCGGCAGGGGACATGCGCTTGGTGTTCTGAGGGGTGAAAGAGACCGCGCAGGTGGCGCCGGCGTTCTTGATCTCCCGGACGCGCTGGCCGATCAGTTCTTCGCGGATGGGTTCGGAGTAAACTTTCTGGAGGAATTCGGTAACTGTTTCTTGAGGGTGGGAGATGATCTCTTCCATGACGGAGTAGGGGTCTTCATATCTGCTGTAGAGGCCCTCGGCATTCAGGACGCCCAGGCCGCCCATCTCATGCATGTAAGAGGCGAACCCTGGGGAAACCGCCCCGTCCATGGCGGAGGCCATGATTGGAATCTCGAAATCCAGATTGCCGATGGTCATTTTTGTGGAGGTCAACTCGGGGTTGATGGTAACCTGACCAGGCACGATCGCTACTTCATCGAATCCGTAAGAGCGCTCAAGTTCTTTGAATAGTCTTCTCCCCATCCCTACGCACCTCTCCCGTTACCGATTCTTTCACTGATTTAATCAGTATTCTCATTAAAAATCAACCTGGATTCAAGGGGCAGACAGGCGGACTTTTGGGCCAGAGATTCCGGCTAAGATTCCCGAGTAAATCGGCTCAAAAAATCCGGACGAAACCCTCCGCAAAATCCACAGCGGAAAACTCGCCTGAAATTCGGTGGCCCATTTTTGCTGTTTCACCCTTGCGGGGTTGTGAAGAATGGTGCATACTAGCCTAGCTGATGTATCTCCTGGTGGTTCTAGCGAAGCGGCCCCACCCGTTCCCATCCCGAACACGGAAGTGAAACGCCTCAGCGCCTACGATACTGCTCTGGCGACGGAGTGGGAAAATAGGTCATCGCCGGGAGGTATATCCACTTAACAAAGCCCCCACACTCGCTGCACTTTCCCAGTCTACGGCCCCGGTGAACCCAGCCAAGCGACCCCGATTTAGTCTTTTCCATTCCGGCCGGTCTTCCCAAGAAATTCGCGTCCGGTTGGGTACACGCATCCAGCACATTATCTGCTGAATTGTGCCTTTACACATAGTAGAGGCTCCAATATAATTGATGCACGAGGGTCGCGAGGGTGAAATTCTTGCCGGGACCCCGTCCCCGCCACGAATGGGACCAGTCCCCCAGGTTGTTACATCCGATCCCTTGAATCTGTAGCGTCAGGGTGGAAATGGACCATAGTGGTAAGTCTCTCTAAAAGGGGCCGCGGCGAATTGGGTCCCTCACCTCACTCCCATCAGGAGCGAAAATATGGGCAGTAGATTCGAGAAGTTCTCCGAACGCGCACGAAGGGTACTATCGCTGGCCCAAGAAGAAGCCCAGCGGTTCAACCATAACTACATCGGCACCGAGCACATCCTCCTTGGCCTGGTCCGCGAGACCGAAGGCGTTGCCGCCCGCGTGCTTTCCAGCCTTTCCGTGGACCTGAGCAAGGTCCGGTCGGCTGTGGAATTCATCATCGGCCGCGGCGAGAAGCCGGCCCAAGGCGAGATCGGCCTCACCCCCCGGGCAAAGAAAGTAGTAGAATTGGCCGTTGACGAAGCCCGGCGCATGAACCACACGTATATAGGGACGGAGCACCTCCTCATCGGACTACTGCGTGAGGGCGAAGGCGTGGCCGCCGGCGTCCTGGAAAGCCTCGGTGTAACCCTGGACAAGGTCCGGGCCGAGACCCACCGCATACTTAGCCACACTTCCGGCACCGGCTCCCAAGGCAGCCGGTCAACCTCCAAGACTCCAACCCTGGACCAACTGGGCATCGACCTAACCATCGCCGCCAAGGCAGATAAATTGGACCCGGTCATCGGCCGGGAAAAAGAAATCGAGCGGATGGTCCAGATYCTCAGCCGCCGCACCAAAAACAATCCTGTTCTGGTAGGTGAGCCCGGCGTTGGCAAGACCGCCATCGTTGAGGCCCTGGCCCAACTGATTAGCAGCGGAGATGTCCCAGAAACCCTGCAGGGCAAGCGCCTGGTCACTCTGGACATGGGCGCTCTGGTCGCGGGCACCAAGTACCGCGGCGAATTCGAAGAGCGGTTGAAGAAGGTCATCGAAGAGATCAAGACCGCCGGCAACTGCGTCCTATTCATCGATGAGATTCATACGATTGTTGGCGCCGGCGCCGCGGAAGGCGCGGTCGACGCTTCCAACATCCTTAAGCCCTCCCTGGCCCGCGGCGAGATTCAATGTATCGGGGCCACCACTCTGGACGATTACCGCAAGTACGTTGAGCGGGACCCAGCGTTGGAGCGCCGCCTACAGCCCGTGAGGGTTGAAGAGCCCTCCAATGATGACACCGTGGCCATCTTGATGGGCATCCGGAGCAAGTACGAAGATCACCACAAGGTTGATATAACTGACGAAGCCATCCGCACCGCGGCCCTCCTGGCCCAGCGCTACATCCCTGACCGGTTCCTGCCGGACAAGGCCATCGACCTGATCGACGAGGCCGGGTCACGGGTAAGGCTACGTGGCAGCGTCACCCCCGCGTCGGTGAAGGACGCCATGCAGGTCTTGGAACAGGTCCGCAAAGAGAAGGACGAGGCCATCGCCTCCCAGCAATACGAGGCGGCGGCAGAACTGCGGGATCGTGAACTGCGTCAGAACGAAGACTTGGACACCTTGGAAAAGAACTGGAAAGAAGGCGAGAACGCAGAGCGTAGGGTTGTCACCGAAGATGATATCGCCGAAGTCGTCAGCATGTGGACCGGAATCCCGGTAACTCGGCTGGCGGAAGAGGAGACCGAGCGGCTCCTTCAGATGGAAGGAGAACTGCACAAGCGCATCATCGGACAAGATGAAGCCATCGTCAGCGTATCCAAGTCGGTGCGCCGCGCCCGGTCAGGTCTCAAGGACTCCCGCCGCCCCATCGGCGTGTTCATGTTCCTTGGCCCCACCGGTGTCGGCAAAACCGAATTGGTCCGCGCGCTGGCCGAGTTCATGTTCGGCGATGAAGACAACATGATTCGCCTGGATATGTCCGAGTTCCAAGAACGCCATACAGTGGCCCGATTGATCGGCGCCCCTCCCGGCTACGTCGGATACGATGAAGGCGGGCAGCTAACCGAAGCCGTCCGGCGCAAGAACTATTGCGCAGTGCTCCTAGACGAGATAGAAAAGGCCCACCCAGAGGTCTTCAACATCTTGTTGCAGATCTTTGATGCCGGCCACCTGACTGATGCCCGGGGCCGGAAGGTAGACTTCCGGAACTCCATAATCATCATGACCAGCAACTTGGGGTCTGACCTGATCAAGCGGGAGACCTCTCTTGGTTTCGCCGCCAAGGCCAGCGAAGCTCAGACCGACGATAGCGCCTACGAGCGGATGAAGGACAAGGTGATGGATGAAGTGAAGCGCTTCTTCCGTCCCGAGTTCTTGAACCGGATCGATTCCACGGTGGTCTTCCATCAACTAAGGAGGGACGAGATCCTGGAGATCGTCGATCTGATGATGAACCAGGTCCGGACCGAGTTGGATGAGAAAGARATTTCTCTGGAGATYACGGAAGCGGCCAAGGCCCATCTGGGAGAAAAGGGGTTCGACCCGGTCCTTGGAGCCAGGCCTCTGCGGAGACTGATTCAAGACGAGATCGAAGACAGCCTGTCCGACGAAGTGCTAAGCCGACGGCTGGTCGCCGGTGACGTGGCGATGATCGATTTCGAAGACGACGCCATCAAGATCACCTCCAAGAAAGCCAAGGCCAAGCCCAAAGCGAAAGCCAAGGCTGAACCGGAAGCTGAAGCCGAGACGGCCAACGCCGACTAATTTCGGACTACAGCAACCAAACACCCGGAACTACTGACAGAAGGCCCCACGATYGTGGGGCCTTCTGTTGTTATAATGGCCGCGATTCTTCCGGGTAATCTTAAGTGCGGTGGTGCGGTGTGGCTAAGTTGAAAGACCGTCGGCGAACAGTTTTCATGTGCCCGTCTTGCGGGAACGAATCTGCCAAGTGGATGGGGTTTTGCCCCGCCCAAGGCTGCGGCTCCCAGAGCCCACTGGTTGAAACCGCCGCCGCCCCGGCAGCSCCAAAAGGCCGGCCTGGCTGGCTGGCTGGCAAAGCGACCGACGTCGTGGAGCTATCATCTATCACCTCCAGCGACCAACCGCGCGACCCGTTGCCCTCCCCCGAACTTAACCGTGTCTTGGGAGGCGGGGTGGTCCCCGGATCGGTGGTGTTGTTGGCCGGAGAACCCGGCGTCGGCAAGTCGACTCTCCTGCTTCAGTTGGCCCAATACGTGGCTGCCAAAGGTAAAAAGGTCCTGTATGTCAGCGGGGAAGAGTCGCCTCAGCAGATAAAGCTGCGTTCCGACCGATTGGGATTTGCCGGGGAGGGAATCTTGATGCTGCCCGAGACTGACCTGGGGGCGGTAGTCGAGAARTTGGACTCGGTGCGGCCAGCCTTGGCCATCGTCGATTCCATACAGACGTTATACACCGATGATGAGACCTCTGGCCCAGGCAGTGTCGGCCAGGTACGCGAAGCGGGTCTGCGGCTGCTCCGGTGGGCCAAGGAAAGCGGGACTCCGGTCTTTGTATCCGGCCACATGACCAAAGACGGCTCACTGGCCGGGCCCAGGGTGTTGGAGCATATGGTGGACGTGGTCTTGTATCTGGAATCCCAGGAAGACGGTGGGTACCGGGTGCTGCGCGCCGGCAAGAACCGGTTCGGCGCCACCACTGAGGTAGGTGTATTTGAGATGACAGAACAGGGCCTGACCGATGTGTCCGACCCTTCCAAGGCGTTGCTCTCCCAACGGGCCGGGGGCTCCATCGGAGCAGCCTTGGCGCCGGTAGTCGAGGGCAGCCGGGCTTTGCTCTTGGAGGTCCAAGCGCTCACTTCCCCTTCCCAACTGCCCGCGCCAAGGCGTGTCGCCAACGGCGTGGACTACAACCGGCTCCTCATGCTGGCGGCGGTGGCTTCCCGCCGCGCCGGTCTGGAATTGTCCGGCCAGGACATCATCGTCAACGTGGCGGGCGGGTTCAAGATCAGCGAGCCGGCAGCCGACCTGCCGTTGGTGCTGGCGATGGCTTCAAGCCTGTATAACTGTCCGCTGGACGCCGAGATGTTCGCCTTTGGCGAGGTTGGTTTGAGCGCTGAGATACGGGCCGTTTCCCAGGCGCAGCGAAGGGTCACAGAGGCGGCTCGGTTGGGGCTCAAAAAATGCATCTTGCCGGAGACGAGTTTAGAAGGTCTGAAGATACCCAAAGGCATGAAGGCGATCGGTGTAAGGACTCTACGTCAGGCGATCAATGCGGTCCTCTCCAGAGATAGGAACAAAGACCGGTCTGAAGACCTAGCTTGGGAACCCGACGGGGCGCTGGAGCCGGGCTAATAGCCACTAATCTTCGCTCGTGCTGAACCTGTCGAAGGGCCGCATCAGTCATACCATCGGTGGAAATCGCTTACCTCAAGTCGTGGTTCGACAAGCTCACCATGAGCGGGACTTGGGCTCACTTTGAGCGGTGTGCTCGTCTCACGACAAACGAACCCGCAGTRAACAAATCCGCTCGTCCTGAGCYTGTCGAAGGGCCGCATTAGTCATACCTTTGGTGGAAATCGCTTACCTCAAATCRTGGTTCGACAAGCTCACCATGAGCGGGATGCTTGGCTCACCATGAGCGGAGTCAGAGAACCCTAGTGGGCGTGGGTCCCAGCCGAAGCTTGGCCGCCAGCAGTTTGGTCTGTAGGTGAGAATTCGTGGTCTTCGCAGGCCACCCAGCGCGAGCCGTCCTCGTAGACCTCTTTCTTCCAGATTGGGACGATCTCTTTGATGCGGTCCACCGCCTTGTGGCAGGCGTAAAATGCGTCTTTGCGGTGGGGCGAACCAACGGCGATAATCAGGCTGATCTCCCCGATACCGACCGTACCGATGCGGTGGCTGATKGCGATCTGCTCCAGCCCAAACTCAGCCATCAATTCCTGGCGCACCTCTTCCAGTTTCTTCAATGCCATCTCGTTGAAGGCTTCGTACTCCAGAGTCAGCACCGACTTGCCTTCAAAGTTGTCCCTGGTGGTGCCCAGGAAARTCACAACCGCTCCGTTGGTGTTGCGGCGCACCTTGGCGGTGACTTTCTCTGGGTCCAGCGCATCGTTCGTCAGTTCTATCATGTCGTTAACCCCCGCTCACCGGTGGAATGAGGCAGATATCGTCGCCTGGCTGGAGAACCACGTCGGCGTCGGCATAATCTGCGTTGACCGCCACCACGATCTTCACTTCGGGCGGCGCCAAGTTCGGCACCAGCCGGCGGACCTCATCGGTTAGGTCGGCCACCGTCGCTCCGTCGCCCACGGCCACCTTGATGATATTCTGTCCGGCCCGTTCCCGGTACAGAGCGAATAACCTGACATTTAGTTCCATGTGCCGGATACCTATCATGCCGATCGATTAAAAAAGCCCGGGCCAAAGCTGGCCGGGCCAGTACGAGCTTGAAAACCATTATCCCACAGCGGTCTGTGGGRCGCTAGTAAGACGCAGGGCTACCAGGGCAGAAGGTTCCAACCCTCAAATAGGAGCACTCCTTTTCCATTTAACGCCGTGCTCTGGGGCCGGTTGAGCCGTATCCAGTAGATGCGTCCCGGCACCATGGTCTTGATAGTGTTGGCTTCGGCGAAGGCGGGGCGRGGATCGTAAAACTCCCAACTCTTTGTGCTGTTGTCGAAGGTCCAAACGCGAATCAGATTTTCGCCTAAAGTCAGCGGATCAAGCGCCTGGGCCGGCAATGACGATGGCGGGGGAGTGGGAAGTGGTTCGTTCACCGCCGCGCCCTCAAGCACAGCAAAAGTGGTGACCCCGGTGATTCCTCCCGCTGTGGCAGTAATTGTCTGGATCCCCGGCGAAAACACCGGCATAGTGAAGAACGACACGAATTTTCCTTGGCCATCCGTGGTGGGGGCCGACGARCTGGACACCGTGATGTTTCCCGCTCTAASGCTGGTGACCACGGCGTTGGGTGGGAAACCCTCACCGGAAACGGTCACCGCTCTGCCGGGCACCCCTATCTCRGGAGAAACGGTGATTTCGGCGCCGGGCACGGAATGGATGGCCGTGGCCGACCGGTCGAAACCCACCGCTCGCGCGCGGACCGTGCTGTTAGACGAGGGAGGTATTCCAGCAGGGACCTCAACGGTGACCAAGAACCTGCCACCGGCGTCGGCGGAGACCAATTTTTGAATGGYTCCACCGTAGGAGATTATCACTTGGCTGCCCACACCCGTAGCCGTGTTGGAAGCCGGAAAGTCGTTGCCGGTGACAGTRAAGGTAGTATTCGCTCGACCGGATGCCGGGTCCAAGCTGATGCCGGGGGTCTTGATGGTGATCTGGGTCGTCCGCATGAGACCCTGATCATCCACGACTCTGATAGTGACCGGGCCTCCAGCTACAACCTCGGCGGTCACCGGAAGGATGATCAAAGCGGTCCAGTTGCCGTTGGCGTCGAAGTTGATGGGGTAAGTTACGTTTGGAGAGACCAGGATAGTCTGGCCAACTGCGATGAGGCTGCCTCCCGATCCGGTGATCTGGTGCGCGCCGGACGGTCCCGCCCCGCCAGAAGTTGCCACAGGTGTGAACCCGGAGCCCAACAGGGTCACCCTCTGGTTGGGTATCGCGTTCTGTGGAGTGACGCTAAGGGTCGTGGCAAGGGTGGTGGGCGCAGCCAATGAGACAGAGTTGGCCCCCAGCGTCGCAAGAAGGACCGCCAGAACCATGAGGAAGACGAGCCTTGGCCGAAGGTACACCGCCGCCCCTCCMTTAACCTATTGGAWCTATYTTATCAGGCGGCSGGCGGGGGTCTAAGGCGTATCCGAGGCGGCTTACCGCAATTCAGGCCGTTAGTGCATCACCAGTCCGCCGTCCACGTTGAASGCCTGGCCKGTGATGTTGCGGGCGCCCGGTCCCGCCAGAAACACCGCCATCGCCGCGATGTCCTCCGGGTCATTGGGCCGTCCGATGGGTATCTTGGCGTCCCGGGCCTCCGCCAATTCACTCATGCTCTGACCGGTGCGCTCGGACCGGCCGGCCATGGTGTCAGATGCCATCGTGGTCAGCGTGGAGCCGGGGCAGATGGCGTTCACGTTGATGTCATATTGGCCCAGTTGCAACGCGGCGATGTGGGTCATGGAGATCACCGCGCCCTTGCTGGCGGCATAGGCGGCGTTGGACGTGCCGGCATAGCCTTTACCGGCTATTGAGGCTATGTTTATGATTCGGCCTCCTTGGCCTTGGTCGATGAGGTCGCGGGCCGCCCTCTGCATGCAGAARAACACGCCTTTAGCGTTAACCCGGTGGATCCGGTCCCAGTCCTCTTCTTGCACGTCCATGATGTCCAGATACTTGGTAACGCCGGCGTTGTTCACCACGATATCTATGCGGCCAAAGGCGTCTTTTGCTTGGCTGAACATGCGGTCGATGTCACGCAGGTCGCCCATATCGGCGGGCAGAACGATGCTTTCCCGGCCCAGTTGTTTCACGGCGACGGCAGTGTCTTCTGCGGTGGAGGCGTCGATGTCAGACACGGCGATGTTGGCGCCGRCCTCGGCTAGTTGTAAGGAGATTGCCCGCCCCATGCCTCTGCCGGCGCCGGTGACCAGGGCGATTTTATCTTCCAATTGCATGATTTACCTCTGTATTAAACGGGCGTGAATCTCAACGCCGCAATATCCAGGGAGCGTTTCGGGCGAGTGTAGCCGCGCCCAGCCTGGACTGTCAACGAAGTCACTCCGTTGACAGCCTTTCCAGCCGAGATTACACTCGCGGCAACTTGGAGCCGAGGCTATAACACACGYGGGAGGCACGATATGGCAGTCGATACGCACGTCGATACGATAGTCCGTGGCGGAAAGGTCGTAACTTCATCGCAGGTGATGGACGCCGCGGTGGCCATCAAGGGCGAGAAGATCGCCGCCGTTGGCCCGGAACATCTGCTTCCAAAGGCTGACCGGTACATCGACGCCGAGGGCAAGTTCGTGCTTCCTGGACTGATCGATTCCCACGTCCACCTGGACGGCCATGATGACTATGCCCTRGGCGCGTTGGCGGCGGCCCACGCCGGACTGACCACCCTGGTCCCCTTCGGCAACTACGCACTGGAGGGCGACGAGACGCTGGATCAAGCCGTCCGCCGCATCCAAGATGAGGTCGGGACGGGGGCGCTGGTGGACTTCGGGTTCCATTTCATCTTGCAGAACCGGCCCAGCATCCTGGAATCCCTGCCACGGGCCATGGAACTTGGTGTGAAATCCTTCAAGATGTTCATGACCTACAAGAAGCGTCCCGGCCGAATGTGCGACGACGATTACATCTGCAATGCCATGGAGATGGTGGCCAAGGGCGGGGGTGTGCTGCAACTCCATTGCGAGAGCGGCAACATCATCGAGTATCTGGAGAACAAGCTCATTGCCGAGGGCCACACCCACCCGACTGACTTCCCCACCGCCTGCCCCGACTGGGCAGAGGAAGAGGCGATCAACCGGGCCATCAAGATGGGCGCCGCCACCGACTGTCCCACCTATGTGGTGCACTTGAGCACTCAACTGGGTCTGGAGCGGATCAAACAGGCCCAAGCGCAAGGCCAGAAGATCTGGACCGAGACCTGCCCGCAGTATCTGCTGTTGTCGGATGCCGAGATGGCCAAATTTGGACCACTGGCCAAGATCGGGCCGCCGCTGCGCCCGGRAGACGGGCCTGACCGGGACGCCCTGTGGAACGGCCTGAGGCAAGGCCAGATCTCCCTGGTGGGCAGCGACCACTCCCCTCACCCGGAAGAACTGAAGAAGCCGGGTTGGGACAACATTTTCGTTGACTCCACGGGGGCCTCGGTGCCATTCGGCTCGCCGGGCATCGAGACCGTGGCGCCGCTGATGTACAGCGAAGGCGTGGTGAAGCGGGGCTTCCCCATCTGGTGGCTGGCGCGGGTGATGTCGGAGAACCCGGCGCGTATCTTTGGGCTCTATCCCCGAAAAGGGGTGATCCAGGCTGGCTCCGACGCCGACCTGCTGATYCTGGACCCCGGGGCAGACCGGGTGGTGACCGCCAAGGACCACCACAGCAACGCGGGCTACACGCTGTTCGAGGGGTGGAAGGTGAGCGGCCGGCCTTGGATGACCCTGCTGCGGGGCCAGGTYTTGTTGAATCAAGGCCARATTGAACAGAAACCGGGCTACGGCAAGTTCCTACCCTGCGAGGGTCCGACCACGCCGTTAGGTGGGCCGGTGGACTAGGCGGGGTCGTCCGAGACTGCCGAAATGAACCGCCGTCATTCCAGCAAAAGCTGGCGAGACGGAATCCCGTAGGCGCGGGTTTTCAACCCACTGTTTCTTGAAGGGAATGTTGATGCCGGTACTAGCACATGAGGTCCAACGCTGCCTAGTGGGTCGTCCGTTTCGACGAGAAGGGTCGTCGCGATCAAGGGCGGGTTAAAAACCCGCGCCTACGGGTACGCTTCGGGGCGGCCAATAAATCGGTCTCCCTGGAGACTGGCCTTCGCCAGAATGACGGAAAAGRGCTCTGCCAAAACGATGGCAGAGCCCTTTTCCGTGGGTTTAAATGTGATGTCGAATATCCCGGCTAAGCCACCGGCGCTCCTTGAAATTCGGGCATCACCTCTTTGGCGAACATCTCTATGGACCGCAGGACTTTCTCGTGGGGTAGTCCGGGGAACCCGAAGTTGCCGAATACGTGGTTGATGCCGGCGGCTTGGGTTGCTTTCAGGCGCTCGGCGACCACCTCGGGCGTTCCCACCAGCGGCGGCAGTCCGGCGTGGCCCGGGTCGTCGCGGCGGTCCCGGTCGGTCTGGCGGTTGGCCCARTGCTCGTAGCCCGGAGGCACGTTTCCGTCCTTGTCGATGGGCATACCGATGGCGCCGTTGTTTCCCTCGGAGTTCAGGATGCGTGAGGAGAAATTCTGCAACTCCTCGGCGTCGCGCTCCGCTTCTTCCTGCGTGGGCGCGACGTAGATGCCCTTGGCCATGGGCGGRTCCAGATGCTTGTGGGGATGGCCATACTCGTCCATTTTGTCGCGCCAGGCTTGAATCACCTGAGGGGCCTGACCCAGGATGTCGGTGGGGCCGCCGGCGATGACCTGAATCTGATTTTTGGCCGCGAAATCGATGCTGGCCGGCGAGGTGCTCACCGCCTGGTATAGCGGCGGATGGGGCTGCTGCAATGGCTTGGGCAGTACCCACAGGTTTTCAACATTGGTGAACTTGCCGTGGTAGGTGAGTTYCTCTTCGGTCCAAGCCTTCTTGATGACATCGACAGCCTCATAGAACCGCTCGCGGCTTGTGTTGATGTCGATACCGATGCCGTCGAACTCCTGGCGTTGGTAGCCGGAGCCGATCCCCAGATTCAGGCGTCCACCGCTGATGACGTCGATCATCGCGGCTTCTTCCGCCACCAGGATGGGGTTGTGCAGGGGCAGCACCACCACGGCGGTGCCGATGCGTATGTTCTTGGTGCGGCCGGCGACCAGGCCGGCGAAGGACCAGATGCCCGACAGCAAACCATGGCGGGAGAAGCGGTGCTCGCCCAGCCAAACTTCGTCGATGCCCAGTTGGTCGGCCAGTTCGATCTGYTCTATGGCTTCGTCCAACGACTGCTGTTGGCCTTTGCTCTCGTGCCAGGGCACGATRGTGAAGATTCCAAACTTCATCTGTGGATCTCCTTTTGTTGGCGCGATTACGGTGGGTGAAAGTCCGAGTCCTTCCGCCAAGGGACTGGAGCAAGGATACACCCGCCTAGGAGCGAGGGACAAGAACCGGTCCGCTAGTCGGSTGCGTCTCCGCTCACTGGAACGCGGGCGTCGGAGGACCAGCCCAGCAGGCCGGCGACGAAGTGGAACACCGCGTAGGTTTCAAGGCCGAAGGGCAGGTAGCCGCCGTATCCGAGGAGCGGCATCTGGAAGATCCGGCCGAAATCCAGATACCCGATGTTGTATTCCCAACTGACAGAGGCATCCCTATTCCACATCTCCCAGAAGAACCCGCAGACCAGCGCGCCAAGCGCAAATGCGAGGACGGTCCGGTAATCACCGTTCCTCACCTGAGCTATTATGCTGGGTCTACCCGCTAGGTTATTTATGGGGTCGAAGATGAAGAAGAGGCACAACCAGGTCATGGGGAACAGGTAGGTCGGCCAGATGAGCATGGTAATCAGGGAAACCAGGCCAAAAACACCGGCCACGATGATCTGCGKCCGGCTTAAAACCAAGGCTGGCAGACGCGCGAACCGCTTGATGAAACCGAACGAACCGATCAACTCCGAGACTTCAAACACTGCGGGAATAACCGTTGAATAGGACAGAGAGGCCTCGATAACACCGACCAACCCACCGCCATCTCCCTCGATGGGGGTGACRTATACCCAATTCTGGGTGATCYCGTTGATGCCTTCGAAGGCCCACCAATACGGCGATGCGACGATGAACATCACGACCATGATCTTGGGGCTTCGGACAACGAGAGACGTTCCCGTGCGGCGGAGCACCAAACCATCGACCAAGAGGATGAAACCCAACCACAGTGGGAAGRAGAGGTTTTGGCTGATCTGCTGAGACAGCGGCCAGGCGATGGCGATCAAAAGCAGGCCCAGCAGTCCCCGATAGGGAAGGAAATAGCGCTGCAACGGCTTTTCCCGGAGAGGGATATGYCTTGCGGGCAGCCGGTCATCGCTGATGATKACCAGACTTTGTAGAGATGCTTTTACATCGAGGTTATTAAGCACCTGTTAAATCTCTCACAATGTCTAAGAAAGGGCAATCCACCGAGAAAGCCAATCGATGCGTGATCTGTAATCCTGGTCTAAAAGTCCGGCCGGCGCGAATGCCATTCCGTTTCCTGTTCATAACTATGGCCGGCTCGTAGTACGGTGGATTCGTCGAACGGCCTTCCCGCGATCTGTAAGCCGATGGGCAGACCGGTGGCGGTGAAACCGCAGGGCACGCTCAGCGCAGGGACATTGGCCAGACTGAAGGTCGTTGCCAGCAACCAACGGATCCGACCAGTGGCCGCCTTGCTGTCGATCACAGGGTCCGGCTCAAGAAGCTGGGCGGCAACCCCGGTGGTCGGTGACAATAGCAGGTCGATGCCGTCAAGGGCCGCCAAAACTTGGTCTCGGATCATTGTCCGTAGGCGTAGGCCTTTGTAGTAATAGGACGCAGGCATGATGGTGTTGGCCAAATATGCTATGCGATTATCATGGCCGAGATCCTGGGGCCGGTTGAACACYAAGTCCCGGTAGGTGACCGGGGCTTCGACCCTGATGGCGCCGGAGATGGTCCCGGCGTTGGCGGCTAACGGTATAGACAACTCTTCCACTTCAGCGCCCATCTCTTGCATCTTGGCGGCGGCGGCCAGCACCGACTGACGGACCTCCTCTTCCACCAAGTCGGAGTAGACCAACTCGCGGACGATCCCCACCTTGAGACCCTTGATGCGGCCGGTCAAAGCGGCCTGGTAGTCGGGTACCGGATCTTTGCTTGTAACCCGGTCATTGGGGTCGTGGCCCGCGATGGCCGCCAGTGTTATGGCGCAGTCTTCCACGGTCCTTCCCAGGGGGCCGATGGTGTCCATGGAACGGACGCCGGGCATCACCCCGTAGCGGCTGACCCGGCCCCAGGTCGGGCGAAGTCCAGCCAATCCGCACCAGGACGCCGGGAAGCGCACCGAACCGCCGGTGTCCTCTCCCAAGGAGGCGGCACAGAGAAACGCAGCCGTGGCCGCGCCGGAACCGCTGCTAGAGCCTCCCGTTGACCGTTCCAGGTCMSAKGGWTTGCGAGGCGGGTCGAACTGATGCGACAGACCCGACGTGGCGAACTCGGTCATGTTGAGCTTGCCCAACAGCACCGCCCCAGCCGCTTTTAGATTGGCGATGACAGTTGCGTCGAAAGTGGGAATGTTGTCTTTGAACACCGGAGACCCGCCGGTGGTTAGTATCCCTTGGGTGTTTATCTGATCTTTGACCGCCACCGGRACGCCGTGCATCGGCCCCCGGTGATTGCCTTGGGCGATCTCTTGTTCCGCCTGTTTCGCGGCCGCCAGAGCCGCATCCGCGGTCACGGTCACGTAGGCGCGGTATTTGCCGTCCAGAGCCTCGATACGCTCCAGATAAGCCTCCRTGGCTTCCACCGGGGAGACTTCCTTGGCGGCCATGAGCTTGGACAGCTCAGTCGCGGTTAAAAAGGGCAGTTCGGACTTATTCATGGAGTTTCAAAATCCAGGGTCAAGAATGACAGCATAATAKGCGGGCGATGTTGGCCGGTCAACAAGCATGCCGGACCCACCACGGTATAATACTGCGACTCTCAGCGTCAGTCGCGGCTAAGTCGAAMGGTAACTAGGTAGAAAAATATGCCAGACACCACACTAAAGATCGAAGGCGCCCGCTTCATCATAACCATGGACCCACAGCGCCTGATAATCGCCGATGGGACGTTGATCGTCCAAGGGCAGCGAATCTTGCAGGTAGGCAAGAAAGATGAGCTGGCGGCGGTCCAGGCAGACCGGGTGTTCGATGCAACGGACATGGTGATCACTCCTGGGTTCTGCAACGGGCACATGCACATCAGCTACGCCCACGCCACCAGGGGCATCTTCCCCGACGACCTGGGCTCGGCGTACCTGCCCAACGTGTTCAAGCTGCAGGCGATCATGACCGAGGAAGATGAGTACTACACCAGCCTGCTGGCAATCACCGAGCTTCTGAAGTACGGCACCACCACATTCATGGACCCCGGCAGCACCAAGTATCTTGACCGCTGCCTGGACGCCTACCGGCTTTCTGGATGCCGGATCATCACCGGCGCCCATGTCACCGACAAACCCAACCCATTAGGCCTGCCGACCTACTCGACGGCAGAGGCCATCAACATCGTCGAAGCTACTATCAAGAGTTTCGATGGGCAGTTGGACGGCCGGGTCAGCGCCTGGGCCATGCCATTCGCCCCGAGCGTGTGCACCGACGAACTGTTACTCGCGTGCAAACGCCTGGCGGACGAGTACGGCACAGGTGTGACCCTGCATTACAACAACAGTCCGAATTACGTGGAAACCACTCTCAAAGAAACTGGGCTCCGCCCGACCCAATACCTGGACAAACTGGGTGTCTTGGGCGACAACGTGACTTTGGCCCACATGCTGGGTCAGGACCAGAGCGAGGTGGAAACGCTGGGCCGCACCGGCACTAGGGCCGTGGTAGTCCCCACAGCGGCGGTCAAGAGCGGCGCCGGCATGACCCAACACGGCACCCTGCCCGAGATGCTGGACGCCGGGATGGCCGTGGGCCTGGGTACCGACGCCGGGAACAACTCCAATCTTTTGGAGACCAACCGCGCCATGTACCTGATCGCGATCCTCTACAAAGATGCCCGCCAGGATTCCAAGGCCATCCCCGCCGAGACTGCGTTGGAGATGGCGACCATCCAAGGAGCTGAAGCGTTGGGTCTGGACGCCGACATCGGGTCGCTGGAAGCGGGRAAAAAGGCCGACCTGGTGCTGTACGATACCCGCAGGGCCGAGTGGCAGACACTGTTCAATCCGGTGAACAATCTGGTCTACAATGCCGACGGCCGYAGCGTGCACACGGTGATAGTGGACGGCAAGATAATTGTGGAAGACCACAAGCCGCTGTTCGTTGACGAATGGGAATTGGCCCAGAAGGTCCAGGGAATCGGGGAGGRCATGCTGGCCAGGGCCGGCCTGTCGTTCCCGCCCCGCTGGCCGATAGTCTGAGCAACCAGAAAGCAAACAGAAGGAAGAATAGATGTCGCAGATTGTTTTCATACACGGTCCCGGAGCCGGGAGTTGCTCCGCCGGTTATAAGTATCAGTTGCAACACTTCCCCGRAGCTCTGGCGCCGGACCTGCYGGGCCACCCAGACGGCGAGTCCCTGGAAACCGTGGCAGAGTACACCGAGTGGCTGCGCGGCTGGCTGCACGATCAGGGACACAACAAGGACCTGGTCCTGTCCGGATTCACCCTGGGCGCCTGCGTGGCGTTGCAATACGCTCTCGACTACCCTGATGAGGTGGCCGGGCTGCTCTTGWTGACCGTTGCCATGCGTCCGAAAGAACGCCCGCCTGGGACTCTGGAGTTTCGCTTGAACGCCGCCAAGGATGAGAAAGTCCACGAGGAATGGCTGGACGCCATGCGTCACAGCATGATGTTCATCGAGCCGGACCTGCGGGAAAAGCTGATCGAGTGTCACCGAGTTGTGGGGCCGATCTCTCAATACAACGACCTTGTGACCCTCGACAAATTCGATGTGCGGGACCGCATCGGCGACCTCAAGGTCCCCCTAACACTGGTCCGGGGTCTGGACGACCCTGGCAAGCCGCTGGAGTACGAGTTGGAGATTCACGAGGCCGTGCCCGGCTCCAAGTACATCAAGCTGGAGCAGGCCGGCCACTTTCCGATGGCCGAGCGTCCGGACGACATCAACCARGCCATCGAGGAGTTGGTGGGTTAGGTYGGTTGCCCATCARATCTGGGGGTAGATCATGAAAGTTGTGGTTTTGGGMGCCGGAGCCCTGGGATCAATAATGGCCGGGCATCTAGCGCGGGCCGGGGAAGACGTAACTTTGGTTGCGCGTGGGGAACGGGCCGCATACCTGACGGATCACGGGATCACGGTAACSGGCTTGGCCGAGTTCAATGTTCCTTGCGCTGTCGTAACCGATCCTTCCCAGATAAACCAGGCCGACGTACTTATAGTGGCCGTTAAGACCCACCAGATGGACGAGGCGATCTCCGGGCTTTCCCATATCAGATTCTCCGCTGTCACCACGGTGCAAAACGGGGTCCGGGCCAAYGATCAACTGGCCGAGGTGTTCGGRGCTGGCAGTACGTTGGGCGGAGTTGCGTCGTTCAGCGGAGAGATGCTGCCTGAGGGCGATGTCCGTTTCACCGTCAACGCCGGATTCCAGATCGGAGAGTTGCCAGAAGGATCGTCGGACCGGGTCAAAGACCTGTGCGCGATGCTGCAAGATTCCGGAGTAAATTCCGAAGCCGTAGCGAACATACAAACGCACCAATGGTCGAAATTCGTGCTGTGGGTAGGGGCGACGTCGGTGGCTGTTCTCACCCGCCAGGCGAGTTACAGGTTCTTTTCGGATTCCGGCGGCTCCTTGATCTGCGCCCGGGTCATGCGCGAGGTCGCGGCTATCGCCGGTAGCAAGAAGATACCTCTGCAAGATAGTGGGCCGTTTCCCGTTGCAGCCGTAACGAATGGATCAGAAGAGGAGGCCGTCTCGGCGCTGCAAGAACTGGGCGCGGTGTTTGAAAAGAATTCTCCGGGCCACAGAATGTCCGCGCTCCAAGACCTGGAACGCGGGAGGCGGCTGGAGATCGACGAGACTTTGGGGTACGTAGTTGCCGAGGCGCGCCGGTTGGGTRTTCCGGTCCCGACGTTGGAGACGTGCTATAGCTTGCTTGAAGGAATCAACCGGGAGTTGTAGATGGGGCGGGCCTCGGTTCTATCCACCACTGCCGTGGATCATGGTAGTCGGACGCCCTCACCCTAACCTTCTCCCTTGCGAGGGAGAAGGGATTTTGCGGCCCCTCCGGGGACTCTAGCTSTTGGCTGGCAGGTAGGCTTGGAACCAGGCCATGGTCTCTTTCATGACTTGGGAGAAGGCTGGTTCAGCGTAAACTTCGTAGTGGCCGACGCCTTTCAGGACGACCAGTTTCTTGGGTTCCCGGGCGTTGGCGTATAGCTGCTCCGACTCTTCTGACGGCACCAGGCGGTCGTCGCTGCTGGTGATGAACAGGATCGGCCTGGGAGATATCTTTCCGACGATCCACTCCGGGTTGAATCCAATGGTGTCGTCCACGTATTCGATGGGGATCGTGCCCACGGCGGCGGGGTTGTCCTTGCGGGCCGCGGCAGCCAGCTCGGSCGNNNNACTGGCGRYCCRSGRGCANNGATNTSNGCCMKCTYSMCSRYRKCCKACKKKCYRGWCRANSCTSKCYGMKSCNVNRTCKRMYTTGGAGCGGTCCAGCAGGTCGAACCACTCGTCCATGCGCCTGACCCGGCTCATCCACCGGGCGCCGTTTCCGATGCCGACCACGCTGACGATGCACTTGGCCCGCTGGTCGACGGCCCCCACCCAGGAAACGGTGGCSCCGCCGTAGCTGGTGCCGTAGATGCCGATRYTGTCCTCGTTAACCTCGGGTTGCAGGCCCAGGAACGTCATCGCGGCCTGCACGTCGGCCACCCGGCTGTAGGGGGCCAGGCGGTGGGGGCTCTTGCCCTCGCTGTCGCCCCAGCCTTTGTAGTCAAATGTCATCGCCACGTAGCCAGCCTCGTTCAAGACGCGGGCATTGTCCGGCAGGTACAGGTCTTTGACCCCGGTGTAGCCGTGGCAAAGGAGCACGGCTGAACGCCTCTCGCCGGCGRCCAGCCCATCGGGAACATAGACATCGCCGCAAAGTTTGAAACCCTCGCTGTAGAACTCTATCTCGCGTTTCATYCGTCGTACTCCGTTTATTCGTCGACGTTAAGACCAGCGGTCTGAAAATCTGCATCGGTCATCCCGGCGAACCGCTCGGGCAAGAAAAGCTCGATGGATGCCGGTACTTGCTTACAGCCGYCCTGGATGTATTCGGTGACGGCCTTGGCGGTGCTGGGGCCCAGGTGAATGCCCTTGGTGGTGTGGCCGGTGGCCAGCACGACGCCCTCTTTTCCCGGCACYGGGCCGATGATGGGCATGCGGTCGGGGCTCAGGGGCCGGGACCCGGCAAGTTGTTGCACCAATGACGCATTCTCCAGGTCGGGGAAGACGTCGATGGCCCGCTGCATGATCTCCACCCGGGCCGTCTCGGTGGGTATCCGGTCCATGTCTTCGCCCTGGTATAGCTGGTCTTGGTCGTAGTCCCTCCCGCCGGTGCTGCCAACGCTCAAGAACCCGTCGAGGCGGCTGATCATGTGTCCGCGCTTGGGTGAACTAATCAACACTTGCAGCGGGTCGCCGTCGTACTTGAGCAGGAGGCGTTCTCCCTTCAATGCGCCCACGGGCACGGGGAAATCCAGGTCCCTTTGGAAAGGAGGACTCCAAAGGCCCGCCGCCACCACCACCGTGCCGCAGGAGATATCGCCTCCTTGGGTCCGCACGCCGGTGATCCGGTTGCCTTCGGATGTCAGACCGGTGACCTGCCGGAGGATGGTCTGGGCGCCTTTGGCCTCGGCGCCGGCGGCCAGSGCCAGGTTCAGGCGGTAGCTGTCCAATTGGGCCGACTCATCTTCGTAGACGGCGCCCCTCAGAGTAGGGGTCAGACGTGGTTCTATCTCATGCACTTCGGCGGCGCTGATCCAGCGCATTGCGACGTGCTCTTGYTGCCAGGACATRAGGTCCTTGATGAGGTCCTCTTCGCTTTCTTCCAAGGCCAATCGCAAGGAGGGACGGCGCTGGTAAAGCAGGTCCATGCCGGTGGCTTCTTCCAGTTCCTCAACCAAAGCCGGGAACTCGCGGTAGCTTTCCAGTCCGAATTGAAATGACGGGCCCGGTGTGAACTCGGTGCCCAGGAGGCTGATGAATCCGGTGGCATGGGCCGAAGAACCGCTGCCGATGGACTCACGTTCGAGGAGGGCGACCTTGATGCCCTCTCTTGCCAGGTAATAGGCGACGGAGCAGCCTATGACTCCCGCGCCGATGACGGCGACATCAACTTTTTCTGCCATATGAATCGAGACTCCGGARGCGTGATGGCAGGAATTATGGGAGGGCTGCTGATAGCTGTCAACAGCTAGTGAAAACCGGCAGGCCGGCAGGGAGGCTAGCCGGCGGTTGGGGAGGGGATGCTAGTTTCCGCTGGGATGCCCGTTAGGCTGGCACTCAGTTCCCAGAGCGCAGCGGCTTGGGCTTCGTCAAAACTACGGGCGGATGAGCGGACGATCATCTTCTTGTCCAGGTATTTTCCAGAGACGCCGTCCATCTCAGGGGACGAGGCGGCGTAGACGGTCGTTAAGGCGCCGGCTTCGACGCTGATCCCTCTGATGCCAAGCAACATGTTGAGAAACCGGCCCAATATACCATTGTTGGTCATGATGTTGCTCGCCACCAATCCGGGATGTAGCGCGTTGGCCGTTACCCCAGTGCCCTCAAGCCGCCGCGCCAGCTCGTAGGTGAATAACAGGTTGCACAACTTGGAACGGGAGTAGGCCCGAAACCCCAAATAGTGGCGGGGCGCGTGGATGTCAAAAAGGTCGATCTTGGCTTTTTTGTGGACCGTGGAGGCCACATTGACCACGCGGGCCGGAGCGGAAGCGAACAGGACGTCCAACAGCAGGTTGGTGAGCAGGAAATACGAAAGGTGATTGACGGCGAAGGTCATCTCGATGCCGTCGATACTCTTTTGGCGGCTCATATGGATGGCGCCGGCGTTGTTCACCAGAACGTCCAACCGCTGATGCTGTTCCCTGAACTCATTGGCCAGGCGACGGACCTTCTCCTGAGATGAGAGGTCGGCCACCAGGAATTCCACATCGGGGTTGCCGCTTTCTTCCCGGATGTCACTGGCAATGAGCGCGCACTTGGCGGGGTCTCGCCCGGCGACGACGACGGTGGCGCCCATGTGGGCCAACTCGAGGGCTGTGACCCGGCCGATGCCGGCGGTGGCTCCGGTCACCAGGCACGTTTTACCGGACATCAATCTGGAGCGGCAAGTCGATTTTGAGGTCATTTTGGCCTCCAGAGCCCGTGGACGGCTCGCTACACTGCTATCGTCTCCGAATTCGCAGCTTATTTCAATGCCGTCACCGGTGCAGATCACCTCAATCACAAATTGATTCCCAGACGCCCAGGGAGTAATCTGATGCTCGGTAAAGTTGACCCCAAGACACGGCCGCAATGACGTGGCCGTGTGGAGACTCGMATTGGATTTTGAACTAAAAGCATCGACCGAGGCCGGCAAGCGGATGGTCGAGTTGGCTGAGAAGCACGCCGCGGATTTCGCGGTCACGGCCGCCGAACACGACCGTAACGGGACCTTCCCATTTGAGAACATATCCGCCCTGAAGAAGAGCGGTTTCGCCGGTGCTGCCGTTCCCAAGGAATTTGGCGGCATGGGCGTTACATCCATCCATGACTGCATCGTGGCCATGAACCGGCTGGGGCGTGCCGAGGGATCGACACCGCTGGCGTTCACCATGCATCTGTCCAGGACTCTCGGTACGGCGCGAGCCCTGCGAAACGCCATAGCCTCGGGTAACCATGCGCGGAAGAAGCGGGCTGAAAACATGCTGAAGAAGATCGGCGCCGGTGAGCTTTTTATCACCGTCGCCAATTCAGAACCGGGCGCCGATGTAAGAACATCGAAAACCCTGGCCACCAAGACTGACGGCGGTTGGCTATTCAACGGCATAAAGACCTTTGCCACCGGTTCACCCGCCGCCGATGTGCTGGCCGTGAGAGCGCGGTTCGAGAACGACGCTGGTGAGCAGCGAATGGGCGCTGCCATAGTGCCCATAGACCGGCCTGGGGTTGAGATCATGAACAACTGGGACGGACTTGGCATGCGGTCCTCCGGAAGCCATGACGTGGTCTTCACGGATTATTTCGTCGCCGATGACGAGTTCGACGACATTGGAGTTTATGGGCGGTTCAACGCTCCGTTCTTGGCTCTTGGTTCGGTATCGAGCATGGGGCTCTCTTCCATTTTTTTGGGCATAGCCGAGACTGCTCATGAGATTGCGGTATCCGCCATCAAAAGAAGGGAAGGCGGAACGAGATATCCCATGAACCAAGTAACGGTTGCGGAGAACGAGATCGACYTAGCCGCGGCCCGGGCGATACTGAGCCGGGGAGCTCAGTTCTACGATGATTTTTACCAAACARACGCCGAGCACCCCGTCGGCTTACCCGATGATTCCACCTACTCCGACTTTCAAGTGATTAAGAACTCAGCCTGCACAAAAAAGTTTGTCATGGAGACCGCAGTGAATATCGTAGATAGGGCACTGACTCTGTACGGCGGTGGTTCATACCTCGCCAACAGCCCGCTGGCTAAGTTGTACCGGGACGTGAGGGCCGGACAGTTCATGCAACCCTGGGCCCGCAATCAGGCGATCGAATTGATCGGCAAAGTGGGCCTCGGCYTGGACCCCAACGACGAGTAAGAGGGTAGAAAATCATGGCAGATAAAAAGAYYWYAWYMRRCKTYAAKCTWTCKKTGNWCMATTAKTNKWWCKTNMMAGANTTCRCMCSYCRTKCSKASKWCCKKRGMWACKGNNGGGWMRSSATKGRYGMGCWYAWMAWRGNCGRYWMYCCGCCGCGGCCTACCCTGCTCAATCTGCCGGCGATGGCCGCCGCCGCCGGGGCTACCACCAACATCCGGGTGATGACTGGAATCGTGGTCGCGCCCTTGTACCACCCGGTGACGCTGGCCAAGATGGTGGCCAGCGTGGACCAGTTGTCGGGCGGCCGCCTGGACTTCGGCATCGGCATCAGCGGTCAGAGGGGCACCAAGATCGAGTTCGACGCTGTTGGCGTTGATGTCCATACCAGAGGCAAGCGCACCGACGAGATGCTCCAGGTGATGAAGCGGCTCTGGACTGAGSAGCACGTCTCCCATCACGGCGATTTCTTCGATTTCGACGATGTCACGCTACTGCCATTTCCGGCGCAGCAACCGTACCCGCCCATCTGGGTCTCGGGCCGCAGCGACGCAGCCATGCGGCGGGCGGGCGTGATGRGTGACGGCTGGTACCCATATCTGTTCACCGTGCGCCGCATCAAGGCCAGCAACGACATGGTCCGCCAGTTCGCCGCCGAAGCGGGGCGCGACCTGACCGGATTTCACTGGGGCCTGAACCAGCCAACCGCCATCTCTTCCGATGCCTCCAAGGCGCTGGAATGGGCGGTCTCTAATGTGGGGGAACGGTACGTCACTCCGGAACGCAGCGCCGAGAGTATCGCCCAGGCCCTGYGCATCGCCGGGACCCCCGAACAATGCATCAGGGCCATCCAAGACCGTATCGACGCGGGGGTGGAGCACATCAACCTGGGGTTCTTGGCCTCGGAGCCAGACCATTTCTTCCATCAGATGAAGCTGTTCGCCTCCCTCGTCATTCCACAATTCCAGAGCTAGGAGCACAGACATGCCGGACTCTATTTCGCTGAAGATCGAGAGCGATGTCGCCGTCACCATGAGAGACGGAGTCACTCTCTATGCCGACATCTACCGGCCCGAAGGCGATGGTTCGTTCCCGACCATCCTGCAGCGCACGCCATAYGATAAGACCAACGCCTTGAGCGCCACCATGCTGGACCCCATCCGGTCGGCCAAGGCCGGGTTCGCTGTGGTGATCCAAGACACCCGKGGGCGTTTCGCCTCCGAGGGCGAGTTCTACGCCTTCCGGGATGACATCGACGACGGCTATGACACAGTGGAATGGGCCGCCGCCCAAGCATGGTCTAACGGCAACGTGGGTATGTACGGAGCGTCTTACGTGGGGGCGACCCAATGGCTGGCGGCCGCTTCCCGGCCTCCACACCTGAAGGCCATCGCACCCACCGTCACCGCCTCCAACTACCATRACGGCTGGACCTACCAGGGCGGGGCCTTTGAATTGGGGTTCAACATGTCCTGGACCTTGCTCCAGTTGACCCTGGCCAATTTCAAGAACGTCTCGGGCGTCCAAGRCGTGCCTCGGGAGCGGCGGGGACAGTTGATGCACGCCGTGGACAACATGACCGAAGGGTTCGACTTTCTGCCAACCAAAGACTTCCCTGAACTGGACTCCGGATTGGCCAAGTACTACTACGATTGGCTGGCCCATCCCGACTTCGATGAATATTGGCAGAAGCTGTGCATCGAAGACCGCCACTCGGAGATCGAGGTGCCCGCCATGCATACCGGCGGCTGGTACGACATCTTCCTGGGCGGCACCATCCGCAACTACCTGGGCATGAAAGAGTCCGGCGCCAACGAAACCGCCCGGAGCGGGCAGAGATTGGTCATCGGCCCCTGGGCCCACGGAGCCCGCGGCTCCACCATGGTTGGCAGGCATTATTTCGGGATCATGGCCGACCCGGCGGCCACCGACATCGACGGTATGCACCTGCGATGGTTCGACCACTGGTTGAATGACGGAAAGAATGGGATTACGGAAGAAGCACCGGTGCGCATCTTCGTCATGGGAGACGACGTCTGGCGAGAAGAGCAAGAATGGCCGCTGGCCAGGGCCCAGGAATCCAAGTATTACCTCCACAGCGGCGGCAAGGCCAACTCCACGAACGGCGACGGCAGCCTGGGAACAGATGGTCCGCAGGCCGAGCCGCCGGACGTGTTCCTATATAACCCGGCAGACCCGGTGCCCACCACGGGCGGCGCGCTGTGCTGCAACCCCTACTACGCCGCCAACGGCGCCTACGACCAGAACGAGGTGGAGGAACGGCAGGATGTGCTGGTCTATTCAACTCCGCCATTGGAACGAGACGTTGAAGTTACCGGGCCGGTGACCGTTACACTGTGGGCGTCCACGTCCGCGACGGACACCGACTTCACGGCGAAGCTGGTGGACGTTTGCGAGAACGGCTGCGCCAGGAACCTGACCGACGGGATAATTCGCGCCCGTTACCGCGATTCCATGTCTAACCCCACGCTGCTTGAGCCAGGACGGGCCTACTGCTACGAGATCGACCTCTGGGCCACCAGCAACGTCTTCAAGGCCGGACACCGGATACGCCTGGAGATATCCAGCAGCAATTTCCCCCGGTTCGACCGCAACACCAACACCGGAAACATCATCGCCGAAGACACTGAGCTGCGGCCGGCGCTCCAGACCGTGTTCCACGACGCACAGCAGGCGTCCTATGTGAGCCTGGCCATCGTACCCCGGTAAATTCAACGCAGAGGAAAAGAAATTGCCTGAAGAGACATCAGAAGAATGGGAATCCAAAGAGAGGGTGTCGGGCGACCCGCTCCGGGAGTGGTACTCCAAAGAGATCTGGGGCCAACGGGCCAACGGCGACGACGCCCTTTTCGAGGTGATGTGCCTGCAGGTGTTTCAGGCCGGCCTAACRTGGCAAATGGTGCTGTCCCGCCGGGACAGCTTCCGCGCCGCCTTCGCCGAATGGAATATCGACGCCGTGGCAGCCATGAGAGAGCCCGATGTGGCGCGATTAAGGGAGGACCCCGGTATCATTCGCAACCGGCAGAAGATTCAGGCCGTCATCGCCAACGCGGAGATCGTCTTGGAGATCCAGAAAGAACACGGCAGTTTCTGCCAATGGTTCTATGACCATCTGGCGGGCGATGATTATCCGTCCCTGCAAAAAGAGCTGCGGGCCACATTCAAGTTCATGGGACCGGAGATATCCCGCATGTGGCTGATGGCGTCAGGCCGCATCACCCGCGAAGAAGGCGACAAATACGACCCGACTGGCTAAGCCAGGTTTACTGGCTGCCGCCGGGGAAAGATAGCTGCTTATCCGGTATTTTTGGATGCCGCAGGGACACGGTTCACCAGGGAGCCGAGGAGGCGCCGGGAAATAACTGAGATGTCATCCACAGCTTTCTCGAACACTTCGGTGTTTGCCTGGGAGGGGTGGCGGTAGCCGCTGATCTTGCGTACGAATTGTTTAGCTGCCTCGCGCACTTCGGTGTCCGACGCTTGCGGTTCGATGTTTCGCAGTATCTTGATGCTTCGGCACATCTCATTTCCTCGCCAATGACGTATGTACGGGTATTGTATCCAATCCTGCACCTGAAGACGGAATGATTCTTGATTGACCGTTTCCGATGCCAACGCCGACGGTGTGCACTGGTATTCATGGCTCTGTTAGCCGGGCTAGTCGCCCTTGCCACTTGCGGCGGCGCCGACGATGTAGCGAAGATTCGGGAACAGGCCGAAGCCTCGACCGAAGAGATCCTCGTCGRGATTTCGATGTACGTCCTGGTGGATGACCTGGCGGACCCAGACACCGAGATCTCCAGCCGGCGGAGTGAAGAGGAATTGACGGTGATCCTGGATGGAATGAACGAGATCTGGGGCCAGGCGAATATACGCCTGGAATTGGAAACTCTRGACACCATCGAGGTTGACCCGGCTGTCCTCGCGAGGGTGGCGCGAGGTAACATCAGGGCCTTTTTCGACCGGTTGGGCGGGAGCATCCCTTCCAMCGTTACCGGGCCCGGATCCAGCCTGATCAGCGGCTTCTACACGAAGCRYKCTGGCGGGGCCAACGGGATCAGCCCCTTAGGCACCGGCTGGTTCATGGTGATCGACGAGCCCACCGTTTTCGATCACCGTGTCAGCAGTCACGAAGTGGGCCACATTTTGGGCCTAAAGCACACCGGCGCCGACCGAGGCCGATTACTCTACTCCGGGACCAACGGCATGACCCTAACCCAGGAAGAGATCACGCTGAGCCGGTACATAGCGATGGAGTTGCTAAAGGCTAAGAGATGACCACGATCAATTGGGTATAACGCTGACATCAAGCAAGAAGAGGCCTGGCTCGTTGGTGTTGGAATTGCTCTGGAAAAAGGACGCCAAGTCCTGCTCCCCGTCTCGGTCGCCTGCCTGGTCTAACCGGACCCTGAACTGGACGTACTGGTAGGAATCGTCCAAAGACCGCTGCACGGCCCCCGCGACGCCGCATTCGAACGGTCCATTTGAGGATTCAGCCAATACGCAAACAGCGCCACCCACCAATGGGGCCTCGTCCCAGAGATCGGATGAGAAGTTTTCATACCTGAACTCTTCGGCCCGCAAAGGCCCTAGGTCTCCGAACGGCGTACCTATCACAGTGGCATGTTCTGAACTCAACACTGCCGAGGCTACGGTCCCCGAAGGTATCCCGCCCAGGTCGAAGGTCAGGAATAACTGTACTCCGTCGCCGTCGGGGAAATTTCGGTTCAGGTTGTCTCCGGCGAACAGGCCGGTCCCCATCCCCTTGAATCCCCTTGGCGTATGGCCCTCCATCGCGCCGCCATGGTTCTTCAAGGAAAAACTCAGCGCCGAGCCGTCACCACTGGAAACGGGAACGTTGACTGACGTAGGCCGCGCCGGTAGCTGAGAGGGCGAACTACTGCCGCAAGCCGCCAAAAACACCAGGCCGAAGACCGCCACGAAGGGAATGGAACGAAAGAAATTCTTCATATCGAGACATTTGATTCCCTGTCTCGACAGAAGGGTGCATTTGACCTATGGACTTGCCGCTAAATCACTCGGCTGGCACGAACTTCATAGAGATGGAGTTTATGCAGTGGCGGGCGTTGGTGGGAGTGAATCCCTCGCCCATGAAGACGTGGCCCAGATGGCCGCCGCAGTTGGCACACTCCACTTCGATCCGGTGGCCGTCGGGGTCTGGGAGATGTTTCACCGCTCCGGGCACCTCCTTATCAAAGGCCGGCCAACCGCAGTGGGCGTCGAACTTGTCGGCGGACGTGTAGAGCTCGGTATTGCACTTGCGGCAGATGTAAGAGCCGCTCTCATAAAAATCGTCGTATTCGCCGGTGAAGGGCCGCTCTGTCCCCTTGTGCTCGATGATGTACTTCTCTTCGACCGTGAGGGGGTTGTAGTTCTGGTTGGTCATATCATCTCTTCAACGCTCAGACTTGGACCTTTGGGCGTGTACAGGCTGTTCCTCCAAAGATTCTACGCCAATAATCCCAAAGACGGTCAAGTCTAACATTCTTGGAAATCATCTCCGACCCAAACCGATGCTGACCCTTGAGGGTCTACGCCATGGCCCGATCGGGCCAAAGATCGGGCCATGATGGTACTGGCTACAGGCCCAGCCCGGCGGAATACTGAGTCCATGCAGTTCACCATGCGAAACAAGCCCCCGCAAGTTCTTTTATTGTCAATTTTGGCCGGGGCTGGGRCGGTGGCTCTCGCTCCCGTCTTCTTGCTCCGCTGGTGTCTGCGGGTCCCGTTTCTCAGTCTCGGGATCGTATTTCGGGTCGTGGGTGGACGTGCCATGGCGGTCTGGTGGTCCGCAGCGCTTTTCCTGATAAGCCGTGGGAACGCRGTTGCGTACCGCCAGGACCGAGACTCAGTTCGTCCCCYGGAGAGATAAGACCCGRCCTTGCGGAACCGAGGTCAAACTGACCTCATAATCTTCACCATCGCCGTAGCCGTCGCCACCAACCCCTCGGTGGCGACGGCGTTTTATTGCCATCTGAATTCCCCAAGGCGTCAGTCGATTATCCGGCTTGAGACGGCGAAACTGGAATCTCGATCTGGAACGTTGTTCCTGGTTTATGGGCATCTGATTCGCCGGCGGTCCGGGTCTCAAAGCTTAGGCGGCCACCGTGGCCTTCGACGACTTCCTTGGCGATGGCCAGACCCAGTCCGGTCTGAGAATCCTTCCCCAGGGTGACGAAGGGTTCGAAGACCTGGGAACGCTGATCGAGAGGTATGTCAGGTTCCGTATCCGCCRCCGATAAGCGCCAACGGCCCCCGGCCTCGTCAGTGGCGATGGCCAGTTCTCCGCCTTGGGGCATAGCATTCACGGCGTTGGCAATGATGTTAAGCACAGCCCTCCGACCGCGTGCTTCATCCATCAACACATCCCGGTCGAATTTAATGTCCTTGGTGAATCTGATGTTGGATTCTGCTAGGTCACCTTCCATGTGGCCCGTCAGCCGGTCTAGCCAGGTGCCCAGTTGTACCACCTTGAAGTTCAGCTTTATGTCGCCTTTGGAATAATCCAGCAATTCTTGCGCCAGACCTAGGTAGCGGTCCACGTCTTCGAAGATCATGTCTGAAAGCCAGCGCCGCCTCTCCGAATCGATCTCCAAATTGGCCAGCAGTTGGGCGAACCCTCGGATATCGGTCAACGGGCCTTTGAAATCAGACATGATGGACGCCGCCATATTCCCGATGGCCGAAAGCCGTTCGGAGTTAACCATCTGCTCCACCAACCGGCTGTTCTCCACGGCGATGGCAGCCTGATTGGCGACGATCTCCAACAGACGCTCGTCGGTATCGCTGAATCCATTGCCGTCCTTCTTATTGACCAMTTCCAAGACGCCCAGCAATTTCCCGCGCCATTGGATCGGCGTTGCCAAAAGAGACCTGGTCACAAATCCGGATTTCCGGTCGACGGAGGCATCGAACCGAGTATCCTGAGTCACGTCGTCAACCCGAGCTGTCTTGCCGGTGGCCGCAACGGAGCCCAACACGCCTTGCCCTATGGCCAGAGATATGCGACGCACCTCTTCGCTTGCCTCACCGATGGCATATTCAATGTGCAACTGACCGTCCTTTGGGTCAAGCAAAGCGATGCAACTGGCTTCGGCGTTAACGGCCGACTCAGATTCTTGCATGATGAGAATCAGCAGTTGGTCCATATCGTGGATCGAACTGATGAACCGGTTAACCTGGTAAAAGGTCTGGATCTGCAGGTCCAGCAACGCCTCGTTGGACGCCCCTTCGATGCCGTCTGCCATACGTATCGGCCCCCGTGAAACCGCCCTGCCGGGAGGCCCGCGCTAACTGATTGGTACTACTATCTAAGCTCTATCTCGGTTCATTATCCTGATAAAAACGATAAAAACGACGGTCGATCTCAGCCGATTCAGTTGCCACCGGAAATGAGATGGTCCATGACTGATACACGGGCTTGTGATACTCTCCCGGCATAGGGTCGTTGCTTAGCCACACTAGCAACCGGAAGTTTCCCCGAGGGTCGAACGATGGTCACAGTTACAGACAGAGAAACTGAGCGGTCCCAGAGCACAGGCGGACGTTATTGTGAAGGATGCCCCAGGTGCACCGACGATGATGCCGGCTTTTGTAAACAGRGCCATCCCCAGCACAACAACCTGCATCCGGTCTGCCGAAAGTGCGGCCATTGCGTCCTAAGGGGCAGTCATTCTGACGACACTTCGGACCTCCAGTAGTTCTGCGGTAAGCCTTTGAACTGGACCGTTTATATCCTGCGATGTGGCGACGGGACCCTGTACACCGGCATCACAAATGACCTGGAGCGCCGCATGGCGGAGCACGATACCGGTACGGGCGCAAAGTACACGAAAGGGCGAGGCCCCTTTCAACTCCTTTACCAAGAGGCGTGCCAGGGCAGAGGGCCGGCCTCGAAACGCGAAATTGAGATCAAATCATTGGACAGGAAATCCAAGTTATCATTGGTTTCCCCAAATCGGCCTGCTTAAGATGGGCATCCCCGGTTGGAAGCATCGAGTAATAGCCGTGATTGTAATCGCGGCCGCTGCATCGACCATCGGCTGCTCCAGCGCTGACGCTCCGGAACGGGCGACGCGTATCCCCCAATCACCTGCTCCTCCGACCTCGGCGCTACCGTTGATGCGTTGGTCCAACAACGGTTATCCGATGCCAAGACGATAAGGCCGCGAACTCCGGTGACCATCGGGCCTACCATAGATCCTTCCGACGAACCGTCAGCCACTGCTACTGCCACGGCCACAGCCTCGCCGGAAGACCCTACTCCAGTGGGAAACACCGRCGCCACGGCAACGCCGGAACCAACTCCGTCGCCGGAGACAACTCCATCTCCGGAGCCCACCCCAACAAATGGGCCGACGGCCTCCCCGACCGCTACTCCGACGATAGTGCCGACCAGCACTCCAACTTTCGATGACGATCACGGGGATAGCCAGACTTACGCTACCGAGATTACCTTCGAGGAATCGCCGACGGTGCTCACCGGAGAGATCGACGTTTTGGACGACATCGACTTTTTTGCTATCTTGAATACCATGCCTGGAAAGACTTGGGTGTTCACTCCGGAATATCTGCCGCCCGAATCCGAAACGGGCCGATTTCCAACGATCGCCATCATCGGGTCGTCGGTGGTACCGGACATTTTTACGGGAGTGATTTCGTTCGAACACRGAGGGGGCACCATCTATTTCTCCGTCACCAGCGAACGATTTAAAAGATTAGGCGATTACCGGATATTCGTAGACCGGACGGGTAACTGAACCTCGAAATCAACGTTGCCGAGGTCGTCTTTGCGGGGACCGCGTGGGGAGCCGCTTGAACTTAGCACGGTGRTTGGTACCCTGAYCAYMWGKKRMSMMTKMYYSSGSRSGWRCGARCWMATKRYRAWCSSRCYRRWYSKKKWSRMKRAGKMRKRCWWCYGGMMSKYRWWKMTGGAWMWSYKWMRSGACAAGGGTTGCAGCGTTCAGAAAGCCGGAAACGGAGCCGCCGCTCTGAGGCGCGTCCGCCAACAAAAACCCGACATTATCTTTGTGGACATCATGATGCCGGTGATGGACGAAATCGATCTGATTTCGCGGTTGCGGGAAGACTCTGAGACTCGGGATGTTCCGGTGGTCTTGGTAACCGCTGTCAGCACGCCTGACGTAACGCTGAAGGCGATCGACCTCGGAGTAAAGTACCGCCTGACCAAGCCTTGGGAGCAGAGTCAGTTGAACTTTGTGTTCGAGCAGGCGCTGAACYTAAAAAGTAGCAGACCGTAAAGCATGCCGACGTAGGTCAAGACTAAAATCCCCGGCCACTTTGATGTGGCCGGGGATTTTTGCCCTAGGAATTCGGATTCCAACCTTAGGTTAATTAGGCGACCATTTGTAGATCTTGGCCAGGCTCCCGCCCATGAGCGTGGAGCGTTCCGCATCGGAGAGTTGGTCTGTGACCCGGAAGGCTTCAACCCCTTGTTCGTAGGTCAACAGATCAACCGCGCGGGTCCAATCTGTTCCCCACAGGCAACGGTCAAAGCCGAACGCGTCGAATACCTTGTTCAGAGACTCCCAGATGTCCGGGTAGGGAAACGGCTGATGGGAGAGAGTGCAGGCCCCGGAAATCTTGATGGCCACGTTTTCGGCGGACGCTGCCGCAATCACGTTGGCCAGATCGGCGAAAGGTCCGGGCGGGGCCGGTGGCACGAACGGCTGCGCCAGACCCACGTGATCRATCACTATCTGGGTGTCGGGATTCCGCCGTGCCAGGTCAAGTAGCAGAGGCAGTTTTCCCGAAGCCATGATATTCACCGGGATTCCGGCTTTGGCGCTRGCGGCGAGTATCTGGTTGAGACCAGGGTCGCCAGCTTCAAATTCTCCGGCCGTAAGCATGATTCTGGCGCCGACCACTCCCGGCGTCGCCGCCCACCCAGCAACGTCGTCAGCGATGGTGTCCGACTGCCAATCGAACGGTCTGATCAGTCCGAATTTCCCCGGATGGGCCGCATAAACCAGCTGAGCGTAGCTGGCGTCGTAGCCGTACATGCTAAACGGAGAAACTAGCAACGCCCCATCGACGCCAACCGCGTCCATGGCTGCCACCATCTGGTCGCCGGTAACCTCGTCCGGGCCCTGCAGATGCCCTCTCCACGGGCGCGCCGGGCTGTTCCGCTCGTACGAATGTACTTGTGAGTCGATCGTCAGAGTCTGAGTTGCCATCGTACTTACCCCTTCATTGCCGGGCTTTCCGATTCAACCCGGTCTCTCTATCGATTCTGCCATGGCGAATGCCTGCAAGCAGTGTAGAAGTGCCCCTTGGCTCAGTCAACAACCTTTCCAAGCTTTAAGGGAGCTGCAGGAAGCGGCCGCTTCGATGCGGCGGGACCGATGTTCTCAGTTACGCCGGCTAGTCCTTGATCAATCGGTCTAACTCTTCGACTGCATCCGGAAGGTTTCCGGAATCGAGCAAACTATTGATGGTCCCGATCTGATCTGAGATCGTGCCGGCGCTTAATGTATCCAGTAAGTGGTCCAGATGGTGCATCGCCCCGTCAACGTCGCCGGATTGGACCGATGAGCGGGCCAGCCCACCGCTGATATCCACAGAGGTTAAGCCACGGCCTGTGTCGCCGGTTAACATCGTTTGAATTATATGAGTGCCGCCATGGATGTCCCCGGCTTCGATACTTTCGTTGACGTCGATCATCTGAGACCGGTGGTCGCCTTCCACGACATCGATGATGTGATCAACATGATGGACCGCATCTTCGGTAGATTCATTTTCCAACGCTAAAAGGGCCATCCAGTGATGTTGAAACGACGCTAGTTTAGGGTTTTCAATGCTAACGTGGCCGTGCTCAAAATTCAGAGAATCGATATACGTGGTTATCTGAACGAGTTCCGCGTTTGAGATCTTCGCCGGTGGGTAGATCGGCATTGATCCTAGACCCGCACGGACCTGGGGGTTATCTGGTTGGCGCTGTGCTCAAACAACCCCGGCGCGATGGCGCTGCCCTTTGCCATTGATCCGTGGCAGGCCGCGCACCCCTTCGTCACGAATAGCCGCTGTCCTTCCGAGGAACCGACGGGAGTTGGAGTGGGGACCGATGGGCCGTCATTGCCACCACAAGCTGCAACCAGCAACAACATACCAGTTGCTAAACCCAACACTCTCACCGGCGCAAATCTGAACATAAACTGATCTATTCACTCCCATCCCCAATTATRCCGAGTGCCGAAACTTTTAGGACCTATATATAATCGGAATCACGCCCTAAATAAGTAGCAAAATCTACGCTACCAATCAGACTGCAGAGTGGCCGAGTCGGTGAAGTGGATACGGGTGCCGTGGGTATGGGCTGTGTCTAGATAGATCAAACGGTAACCCATGAAATTGGTGAATGGTTCTTCCGTATCGAACCGGTAACCCCGATTCTTGTAATCGGCCACCACTTGGTCCAGGTCTTCCACCACGTAGGCGACATGGTGCAGCACCGGCGCCGYCGCGCTGGCCAGATCGGCGGGGTCCTCCGGCTGGATAAATTCCACTTCAACCTTGCCTACCTGGACGAAACCGACCACTCCCAGTCCAGGCACTGTTCCTCGCCCGGTCTCCCGGCCTCCGAATGTTTCGGCATACGAGGCGATCGCCGCGTCTAGGTCGGGCACCAGGTAGCTGGCGTGGTGAAAATTCGTGAACATCCAACGCTCCAAATTTCGCTCTATATTATGCGGATGCCGCCAAATAGCGCATCGAAAACGCCTTATTCCTTACTCCAGTTGAATAACTTGGCCGCGCTGGCGCTGACTACTTTTTGCTGGTCTTCTTTCGTCATCGATTCCAACAAGTCSCCAAGCTCCGTGTGCACCTCCAGCCCCATGGACCTGGTATGCGGGAAATCGGAYCCCCACATCACCTGATCTGCGCCGATGTATGGGATGCAAAAGGCAGCGGCGGTGTCGTCGATGAACCCGTGCCAGACGCGGGAGCGCATATATTCGCTGGCCTTCATCTTCAACGTTGGGACCTCCAAGCGGGGCGCGATCACTTCGATCTGGTCCAGCCGGGCCATGAACCCCGGCACCCACGAGACCTCGAATTCGCTGCAGCAGATCTTCAGCCCTGGGAATCGGTCCWAGATTCCCCCGAAGATGAAATCGTTGGCCAGAACATTCTGTATCTCGCTGGACAGGTCTATCCAGCTTCCCGGGTTCCCCTCCCGCTCTTCTTTACTCTGGTCAGTCCGTGCCAAGATCAACGTGTCCAGCACCCTACCGGTGAGGATGTGGAGAGTGATCGGTACTCCGGCTTCGCTGGCGGCGGCCCAGAACGGGTCGTAGATCCGGTCTCTGTAGGGCACGCATCCGTCGGGGGCCTGGCAGTTGATGGTGGGGTTATGCAGGCCCTTTTTCATGGTCCGGCCGAGCTCTTTAACCGCCCAGTCCACATCGTACAAAGGAATCACGCTCACGCCGATCAGCCGTTTCGGATTGTGTGAGACGAACTCCGATTCCCAGTCGTTGTAGACTTCGGAACACGCCATCAGCACCTCGGCGTCGGGGTTCCTCATGATGCCGTGCATGGTGGTCGGATTCAGTACTTCGGCGTCCAGACCCGCTTCTATCTGAAATGCAACGCGCACCGCCGGGTCATAGCCACAGGCGCCGAAGCCCTTTTCACTGGCCTGGATCCTCGCGGCGTTCGTGGAATCGTAGGTCGTGCCCTGCCGGACCATCGTTACCGGCAGTCCCTGATACCCGCTATAGAAGTAGGTCCCCTCTACTCCTTGGTAATCGTAGATCGTTCTCGGCGTTCTCTCRCCGAATCTATCGCCCAACGCCTTCTCCCACAGGTCGGAAGGCTCGTACACGTGGGAGTCAGCCGATATGATGCTGTCAAAGTTTTTTACTGTGGCCATTGGTCCTCCTGCGGGGTCGGCATGAAGATGCACCGTAGTTTACGCCATGAAAGGTCTCGTGCGATGTCTCAATCTGGCCGCGGATACGGCACGAGGAACGTTGGTATACTCAGCAGGCTTGGCCGAAGATGTACGGCCTTTGGAGAAGGAGATTATCGATGCATTGTGGAGTGATGGTCACCGGGTATAACCAAGGTGACTGGGACCGCTTGATGAAGGGAGATTATGACCGCCCGCCAGACGTCCCGGACGCCGACAATATGGACGACACACTCTACATGGGAGAGCTTGTTGAACCTCTGGGCTTCGATTCGATCTGGGCCACCGAGCATTACGGGTCGGCATACTCGATGCAGCCGAACCCATTACAATACCTGTCTTATTGGGCGGGACGCACCAGCCGGGTCGACATGGGCACTGCGGTCATCGTCGCGCCKTGGTGGAACCCGGTACGGTTGGCCCATGAGATTTCCATGCTCGACATCTTGCTGAAGGGCAGGCGCCTCCATTTGGGCATCGGCCGGGGCATCGCGCCCCATGAGTATGCGTCGCTGGGTTACCCACTTGAGCAGTCGCACAAATATTTCTACGATGTGATCAATGCCATCAAGGCGGCCGACGGCGCGGAGCGCTTCGAGTTCCACGGCGAGGTGTACGACATCCCGCCGACCACCATCAGACCTCAAGCACGGCACAAGGGCGATCTAACCACGAACATCAAGGTCGCATTCACCACCAAGGCATCGGCGCAGATGGCCGCCGAGAACGGCCTGGGGCAGATGTTCGTCTCCGGCGCAGACCTGGACGAGATGACTGCTCAGGTACGGATGTTCAACAAGATTCGGGGCGAGCTGGGCCTCCCGCCCGACCAGCCCACCACCCTGTTGTGGATGTACTGCGCCGAGACCGCGTCGGAAGCCGAAGAAGGGTGGGACTACTTTCATAACCAGCTCACCGCGGCCCAGCACCACTACTTCGAATGGAACAACCCGGGCTTCGAAGGCATCCACGGCTACGAAGAATACCTGGAGCGGCAGACCGCCGATATCGGCACCGCGGACGCCAGCTTCGAGGCACGCCGCGCTACTCAGCCCATCGGCACCCCGGACGAGATCATCGAGAGGATCAGGATTCTGCAGGAATCACTAAGCCTGGAGAAGATCGTGGTCCACATGTTCTACGGCGGGATGCCCAGGGACAAGGCGGAAAAGAGCTTCCGGCTCTTCGCCGAGAAAGTTCTCCCCGCGGTTCAGGCCATGCCCACACCCATCAACCCCAGGTCGTCGGGGGACCCGGTTTCCTGAGGAGCGAGCCGCAAGCGGCTGATCATTCTTCGGTCAACGACGCCTCAGTCCACGGTCCAAGCTTTGAGGCTCCCAGATGGGAGAGAAAACATCGATAACAGCAATTGCCGCTGGCGTTCCCAAGGCTACCATGAGCAAGTTCTGAATTTACCGCCGCCATGCGCACCTCCTTACTGGATCGTGGCAAAATACCGGCAAATTTCTAGGCAGATACCGTTTGAACGATCAGAGGAAAACCAAGAAGCAGCTACTGGAAGAACTGGAGCGGGAGCGAGAGCGTTCAAACGCGCTTCGGGAAGTCTCGAAACAGGTGGCTGGCGCCCACGGTGCTTCAGAAGGAATGGACACCGGCATCACGGAAATAGCAAAGGCGGGGGCGCAAAGTTTTGCGTTATTTATTGGGTTTTCCATCTTATTCGGGCGTTTGTATTAAATACGCTAAACCGAGAAGCTTGGAATACCCGTGTCGTCAATAGATATCGGTTTAACTGACCACGCTATTTTCTCCCCTGACATGGTAATCATGAGCGTAGCCGTCGCAATCTCTATTACACTTCTCTTGGTGCTGGCGCCTACTAACCCACAGAACCGTAGCGCGATTTGGAAATGGTTTAATGACCGTCACCAAGTCATATGGTGGTTAATTTTATTGGGCATTGCAGGGATAACTTTCGGTGGATATCTCGTTGCCGTCAATCCTTCTGAATGGTTTTCTTGGACAAGTGGGCTTCCGGTCGGCGTTGCCGGTGCGGTACGTGCATCCGGAGGGATAGTAACAAGCATAGGACTGATCGTAATCACACTAGCGTTGAACGAAAAATATAAAACATGGCTGGCCATCGCTGCCCGGCGCGTTGGTTATGCGATTGTTCTGGTAATACTCATCTATTCATTGAGTGAATCCGTAGCGACTTTCGCTAGTGACGACGCGTTCACATCTGTTACGGAATCTCCGACAGCTTTGCTCGAAGTCGATCCTGTCTATTCACCTACTAACCTGATCAACATTGCTTCCGCCAAAAATGGCGTTTTGCTGCCGGTCAACATCGTCCACATAACCAAAAACTTTACATTTGTAATCAATCATCTCGAAGCGGAATGCGCCAAGAAACGATTTGTGTCGTTGAATCAAGCAAGGGGAGCCAAGGACTGTGATAAACGAAGAGGCACGGAGGGCGCGTTGGCAATATCCGCAATCCCAAATGAATCTATTCGTCGGCTACAGTACATCAATAACTCTCTTCTTGAGACTGAGCACTGCGAAAGGTACTTTGACCCGCCCAAGCAGTGACAGAAACCACGGGTGCCAGCGGGTAGGGGCAGAGAACGTGACTCGAATTCCCCCCCCAAAAAATTCTGGCGTTCACATTAGTTTGCCCTAATCAGAATTTCCTCGCCTGAGATGCGAACTTCGTAAGTTTGGACCGATTTCGTTGCTGGGCGAGTCAATGCTTCTCCCGTGACGACACTAAATCTAGAGCTGTGGAACGGGCATATAACTTCGACACCGTCGAGCCAGCCTTTTGCGAGTCTACCCTTCATGTGTGAGCACATGTTATTGATCGCATGGAAAGTTCCGCCAACGTTGGCCAATAAAATCTGGTCTCGGTCTAGTCTCACGACGGTCATTTCTCCAGGTGCAACCTCACCGACATCGGCTACCTTCACGAACTCCGGTTCGGCCATAAAAACTTCTCCAATCGATACTGGATGATTAGCATTGAAGATTATAGGGGATTTGATAGCACTAGTTGGATTTCGATTTATGAGACGGCGATTACGGCGCGGATAGCCGACAAATCTCCCGCCCGACCCACACAACTTCTCTAGGAGGTAGCCGCATGCCAACGCGCCTTTTGTTGGCACCCAAACCCTCGAACCAGGCGTGGAGAATTCCTCAAGCGTTCTACGGTGACAGAAACCACGGGTGCTATCGGGTAGGGCCAGAGAGCGTGACTGAAATTCTCCAAAAATATTTGCAGCGATAACTATCCGGAAAGCGCGGATTCCTAAGCCCTGCCGGGGGTCTACCTGATGGCATCGGCACCGTAGTAACGCAATGGGCCTTTTGTTCAAAGAATGTCGGTAGGGTAACGATTGTGACGGGACGCACTGGAGCTAAGCCCTGCTGGGTGGTTACCTTGATGGTCCTGCAGCGGAAATCGATAGGGTGACTCGGCTCAGAGATTTGTGCCTGAGGAACAGCGGTCAGGAAATGTTCGTGAACAATCCGTGGACATTGGAACAAAAGGCCCGAACCGCATCAAAGTGGTCCGGGCCAATTTCATGCGTGATATGGCGGAGGGAGTGGGATTCGAACCCACGATGAGGTTGCCCCCATAACGGTTTTCAAGACCGTCGCTTTCGTCCACTCAGCCATCCCTCCAAGGAACAAGGACCGCCGATGTGGACGCCGGCAGCCTGTCCATCTATTGTAACGACTGGATGGCCGCCGTCAAAGGCGTTCCATCATACGAATCGGTTGCCGGTGATAGGCCAGCATCGCATCGTTGAATGGGTGGGTTTTCTGCGCCGCCRCCAGGCCGCCGCCACGCTTGTTTCAGCTTGACACCCCTATAGGCCGATGCTAGAATCAGGCACGAATCACGGGCGGGGTGTTATGTAATTCCGAACTCCGCTTCCTCCCGTTTTCTCCCCGGGAAACCCGCTGATGTTTTGCGGAGACGGCCCAGAATGTTATGGCCGCGTACCCTGAAGGAAGGTGGACCCATGCCCCCAGAGATCATCAAAGGACTCAAAGATGTCTATTTCGACACCACCGAGTCCAGCTTCATCGACGGCATCGAAGGCAAGCTCCTCTACCGCGGCTATAACATCCACGATCTGGCTGAGAAATCGACCTTCGAGGAAGTGGTCTACCTACTGCTCTATGGCGGCCTCCCCAACACGAAAGAACTGGCCGATTTCGACGCCTTGCTTCGTGCCAACCGAATAGTCCCAGATGACGTGATAAAGGTCATCGATCTGGTCAAGTCCGGCCATCCCATGGACGTGCTCAGGACCGCCATCTCTGCGCTAGGCTCATTCGACCCCGAAGTGACTGATAACTCGGTGGAAGCCACCATCCGCAAGGGCATCCGCCTCACGGCCATGGGGCCGACTATCGTAGCCGCTCACCACCGCTTAAGGCAGGACCTGGAGCCGGTGGCGCCCAACCCAGACCTGAACCACGCCGGCAACTTCCTGTACATGCTCTTCGGCGAACTCCCCAACCAGGAGACCACCGACCTGCTGGACGTAGACTTCATCCTGCACGCGGAGCACGGCCCCAATGCCTCTGCTTTCGCCGCCAGGGTGACTGCCTCCACGGTCTCAGACCTCCACTCCGCCGTCACCACGGGCGTGGGAACTCTTAAGGGTCCCGCCCACGGCGGGGCTGCCGAAGAAGTCATGAAGATGGCTTTGGAGATCGGGAACCCAGAGAACGCGGCCGATTACGCCAGCAACGTTTTGGACAACGGTGGACGCATCATGGGGTTCGGGCACCGGGTCTACCGCGCCGAAGACCCACGGGCAAGGCATCTGCGGGACCGCTCAAAGATACTTGGCGAGAAGAGGGGACACCCGGAATGGTTCCAGATACTGCAGCACCTGGAAGAGGAAACCATGCAGCCCTACCGCTCCAAGGGCATCTGCGTAAACGTAGATTTCTTCGCAGGGTCGATCTACTATCTCCTAGGCATTCCCGACGACTTGTTCATCTCCATCTTTGCCCTGGGGCGCATCCCCGGCTGGACGCTACAATGCGTGGAGCAGTACAAGGACAACATGTTGCTGCGGCCGCTCACCGAGTACGTCGGAGAGATGGACCTAGAGTACACACCCATCGAGTCCCGGTCCTAGACCGGCTATCTGACAGGCAATGAGCGAAAGGGGCCGGACCGGGCCCCTTTTGTTTTGGCATTACGCACGGGACTGAGCCGGTGTCATATGAGTGCAGAATCTGAAGTCAGGCGGCGCATCCAAGAACGCGGGAAGAACGGCAAGATAACCTTCTCCGAGTTCATGGAGATTGCCCTCTACTGGCCCCAGGGCGGTTATTACACCGGCCGGGAACCCGTGGGGGCGCACGGCGACTACTACACCAGTCCGGCGGTCCATCCGTCTTTCGGAGCGTTACTGGCAGTCCAGCTTCTCCAGATGTGGCGCCATATGGACCGTCCCACGTCATTTACGGTGCTGGAATTGGGCGCGGGGAACGGACTTCTATGCCGGGACATCGGCGCCTATGCGGCCGAACTTCCCGATGGGTTCGCCGAAGCCCTCCGCTACATCTGCTYGGACCGGCGGCCAACTATGGCTGTTGAATCAGGGACGCCTGGGACGAGCCGTGTGTTGGCCGACGGGTTGCCGTTTAACGGCTTGACCGGCTGCATCCTGTCCAACGAATACCTGGACGCATTTCCCGTACACCAAGTCGTCATGACCGCCGATGGGCTGAAAGAGGTCTATGTAGGTTTGRACGGCGAAGAACTGGTGGAGCTAACTGACAAGCCGTCGGACCCAGGCTTGGCCGGCCGGTTGGATAACCTTGAGATCGAGCTTGTCCAAGGGCAGACCGCCGAGATCAATCTTGCGTTGGATCGGTGGACACAAGACATCGCATCGACACTGGAACGGGGATTCGTGCTGACCATCGACTACGGCCGGACCGCGAAAGACCTCTATGACCTCGAATCGAGGCGTAGGGGAACACTGGTCACCTACCACCAGCACGTCCAGATCGACGCGCCGCTTACGCTGATCGGCCGGCAGGACATCACTGCCCAGGTGGATTTCACGTCGGTTGCCAGCGCGGGGGAGAAGACGGGATTGGAGACGTTGGGGATGGTCACTCAGCGGGAGTTCCTGACCAACCTGGGTCTAGAGCATCTACAGCAAAAGCTCTGGGACCAGAGACTCTCGCCACGGCTRATGCAGGCCAACCGCGCCGGGATCACAGACCTGGTCAGGCCGGGTGGACTGGGCGACTTCAAGGTGCTGGCTCAAGGGAAKAACGTCGGCAGACTGGCGTTGTGGGGGCTGAAGCTTTCTGAAGATTCTGCAGCCATCGTGGAGCGTCTGCCAGCCCCCGTGCTGACCGAACATCACCTGTCTTTGCCGGACGGCAGAAACCTGGGAGGTGAGACTGGGTTCGAGGATTTCTGGCCGACTTAATGCCCAGCTCACTTCCCTCCCGCTCGTCCTGAGCCTGTCGAAGGATGCGCGTAAGCCGTGTTTACGACGGATACCAGACTTAACCCAGGCAGTGGTTCGACCGGCTCACCATGAACGGGGGTGTGGATTCACCACGAACTGRTGTGTCCTCAACATGAGCGGCCGGGTGAACTCACAATAAACTGGACGGCAGATTTTAAAACCGTTCGTCCTGAGCGCGTCGAAGTATGCGCATAAGTCATGCTTGTGTTGAAGAACCGACTAAACCCAAGCGGTGGTTCGACGGGCTCACCACTAACGGGGGTGTGTCCTCTACATAAGCAGGTGCGTGGACTCACCACGAATGGTTATGGGCGGATTAAAACGATGGCCCTATCTTGCCCTAAACCGAAGGCGCCAACCCAATCTGCTCGGATATGGGCTTCATGCTCTCCACGATGAACGTGATGTGTTCGTCCAGGTCTATCCCCAGTTCGTCGGCGCCTTTCTGAATGTCGTCACGGCTGACGTYYTTGGCGAAGTTTTTGTCCTTCAACTTGCGGCGCACTGACTTGGGCGTCACGTCTTCCAGGGACATTGACGGGCGGACCAAGCCTACCGCCCGGATGAAACCAGATAATTCGTCGACAGCAAAGAGCGTGTGTTCCATCTGGGACTCGCGGGGAATGCCGGTGTGCTCTCCCTGAGTCAGCACCGCCCGGACGATGTCTTCAGGGTAGCCCTGGTCGCGGAGGATCTGCGCGCCGTAGATTGGGTGGTCTTCAGGARTAGGGCAGATCTCCCAGTCAAAGTCGAGGAGCAGCCCGGCGATGGCCCACCGCTCTTCGTCGCCGCCGAACTTCCGGGCGTAACCACGCATGGAGGCCTCAACGGSGTAAAGATGCTTCATCAGCATCTCGGTCTTCACGTGGGCCTGCAGAAACTCCAAGGTCTGCTCCCTACTCATCACGTCGGTCATCCGCAGCCTCCACTTATGCTTCAGGTGACTCTTCTGACGAATCTTCCGCAGACTCGTCCACAGGGGGTTCTTCGGTCTCTACTTGGACCCTTCCCGATGGCTTTGGATCGCAGCGGACCGCCGTGGTGAGAAATCCGCTGTGGGCGATCATTCTATGGTCGGGGCGGACGCTCCGTTCCGTGACGTGCCAGGTGCGCAGCAGCGTCTCCAGCGACTCGATCATCTGGAACCGGCCGTCGTCTTCCAGCGCCAAGACCAGTTTCTGSMSSYGCWWRWYGGKGSSMMCGAWGCWKWGCMKKMWCMMSMMYMTYMCMWSRRCRTCGCCGATGCCAGCGACCGCCTGCCACGGTTCGGGCACGTCCAACACCACCCGGTCGACCTCCCGTTCGTCGATGCCTTGGTAGATGTCGCTGATCTTGACCTCAAGATTTGAGGGGTCGGGGGTAACGCGCTCGATGTTGCGCATGGCCTTGGGCAGCACTGCTTCGTCAATCTCATAGTTGATGACCTTGCCGGTGTTGCCCACCGCCCGGAGCAGCGCTGAGGTCAGGGCGCCGGAGCCCAGTCCTCCCTCGATCACCGTGGCGCCGGGGAAGATATCGGCGAAGTTAACAATGTTGCCAAGGTCCTTGGGGTAGATGATCTGGGGACCGCGGGGCATCTGGCGCACGAAGTCGCCCAGACTGGGACGCACCGCCAACAAGGTGTGGCTTTTATCGGTCCGGTACCACCCGCCGACGTTGCCGYCGATCACATCGTCGTGGGACAGCCGGCCCAGATGGCAGTGATAGGTCTCGCCTTCGGCCAGGGTGATCATGTATCGGCGCGCCTTGCGGTCGATCAGGAGGGCCAGGTCGCCGGCTTGGAAATGGTTCTTATCGGTCTTAGTTTGGTTCAAATCTTGGGTCCGGCCCCGGTGGGTCTTATCAAACGGGACTTAGTCGTTAACTGAAGCCGGACGGCTGCCCTCCAGGTAGGTGGTATTCTCCGGTGAATAGGGGTCCATATCGGGGAAGAAGACGATCAACCGGGCGTTCTTCTCKCCCACGACTTTGAATCCATGCTCGGCGCCAGGCGGTATGACCACCGTGTGGTCTTTCTCCACTGTGTGGGTCTCCCCRTTGATCCGTACCTCCAAGGTACCTTCCATRATCATGATCAGCTCGTCGATCTCATGGGTATGTAGCGGCGCGCCGGTGCCCGGCTCGGCGGTGTTCAGGCTCAGGGAACTGGAAACACCGTGCTCTTCGAGSGTGACATCCCACTTTCGRTAGCCGGGCCGCCAGTGTACTTCCGGGACGTTGTTATGGTCGATGATAGGCATGATTTCTCCCGCGTAAGCCGGGTATTTCGGGTCTAGCCGAAGATCAGGGGGCGCATGARCCAATTCGGTCTTCTCGCCGGTGGCAGATATTGTACGCCATATTGAGTTGCGGGTGGACTCCCGAAGACTGAGCCAACTCGGACCGCACCGCGCCTGTCGAGAAGGGACCGCATGGGCTAGAGTAGGTTCAAGAAATGGAACGCCGCCAATTCACGTTAGAAGAAGCAAATGCCTTGGTGCCGTGGCTGGAAGAAACATTCCAGCGCTTAGCCGGCTTGCGTCAAGAACATATAGACACCCAATCGCGGCTAGACGAGTTACTCAAACACCGGGGCAGCAATGGGTCATCCAGTAGCAACGAAGCGATGCAGCAGGCCCAAGGGAACGTCGACCGCCTGGCCCGGCTCATGGAAGAAGGGTTTCAGGACATCTTAGCCGAGGGCATCATCGTTCGGGATGTGGCCAGCGGTTTGGTCGACTTCCCATCGCAGCGCGAGGACCGGGAGGTCTTCCTATGCTGGATCGGAGGAGAGGAACAGATCGGCTTCTGGCACGAGACCAACCGGGGGTTCACGCACCGGCAGCCGTTGTAGGGGTGGGGTTGGAAGCTCAGACCGCTCGTGGGGTTCTTTCGAGGAATTATGCCGATTCGACGATCGTTCTACCAGCCGGTCCATTGACTTGGAATCTCGAGAGTCAGATTTATTATATTTAATTGCTGTTTAGTATAATAAACTATCCTACATGACACTCTAAGTATAATAACGGTCGCTTAAAAGCAGTCAAAAAGCTAGCCGCAACATAAGCACGTACTAAATGTAATTATACTAAAYGKMCRTTTAGTATAATTACATTTAAATAATCATACTTTAGTGTAATAACGAAGGCTCGTAGATGGACCCGTCAGAATTCACCGATAACGCACCAGGGGAGTTGGTAAAGACAATTGAGGGTCTTTGGGCATTCGTCCCTCATCCACTCCCGCCAACATTCGATATTGGACCCACAACCGTCAGCAGGTTGTCGGCTGCGGACTTTGCCCTTGGACAGTTGAGGGGAATCGGCCAAACGCTACCGAATGCTCAACTGTTGATTACCCCCTTTTTGCGCAGGGAGGCTGTCCTGTCCAGTCGGATAGAAGGCACGATCGCAAGTGTGGACCAATTGGTTTTGTTCGAGGTGGAGCCTTCCCGAGACCCCGAAAATCCCGATGTGGGCGAAGTGGCCAACTATGTCTCTGCAATGAAGTTCGGGCTTGCGCGTCTCGAAACTCTGCCAGTCTCTTTACGCCTAATAAGGGAACTACACGAAAAGCTGCKAACCGGGGTCAGGGRCCAGGACAGGAGACCCGGAGAATTTCGCCAAGTCCAAAATGCCATAGGTSAACAGGGCCGCCCACCAGAGGAGGCGCGGTATGTGCCACCACCGGTAGCTCAAATGACCCAAGCGTTGTCTGACTTCGAGTTTTTCTTACATGAATCAACCGAACTCCCATTCTTGATCAAGTTGGCGTTGGTGCACTACCAATTTGAGGCAATCCATCCATTTTTGGATGGAAACGGGCGGATTGGCCGGCTCCTGCTTTCTCTTTTGATTTGCGAMCAGRATTACTYGACTCAACCATTGCTCTATCTAAGTGGATTCTTTGAAAAACACCGAGACCGTTATATCGACGCCCTCCTGAGGGTCAGTCAGGTGGGAGATTGGGCCGGATGGGTCGAATTCTTTCTCGAAGGTGTAGCCGAACAATCCCAAGACGCGGTTGAAAGATCTGGATCGCTATTAGAGCTTCGTGAGCAATACCGCGAAAAGGCGCAAACAGCTCGAGCTTCAGCCTTACCACTACTTTTGATCGACGAATTATTTCAGGTTCCAGCATTGACAATTTCCATGGCGCGAGGWCTTCTTGACGTCACACCTGTAAGCGCACAGCGTAGCGTGGACCGCCTTGTTGACCTTGGTATCCTTGAAGAGGTGACCGGCCAGCAGAGAAACCGAATATACGTGGCCCGAGAAATATTGAGGACAGCGAACGCGGAATGAAGATGAATGCACAGCGTTCGTTTTAGGACCATAGCTCCACTTGGGAACGGTCCTTCGACAGGCTCAGGATGAGCGGGTAGCAACACCTGCGCTAAATAAACTTCGCCCGCTCGGTGGGTTCGGCGGCGTGGTCTATGTAGACGGTGATGACCTCGCTGAAAAAATCAACCATGGCCGTGCCTTGCTCCCGCTGGCCTACTCCTGAGGCGTTGAGCCCTCCGAAGGGCAGATGCACCTCTCCGCCCAGAGTGGGCGCGTTCACGTGGACCATGCCGGTCTCCACGGTGTTGATGTACTCGTAGGCCTTGGTGATGTCCTTGGTGTAGACCGATGACGACAACCCGAACTCCACGGAGTTGGAGATCTCTATGGCATCTGTCAGATCCTTGGCTTTGAAGACGGTCAGCACCGGGCCGAATATCTCTTCTTGGGCGATACGCATGTCCGGCGACACACCGGCGAAGATGGTGGGCTCCACGTAATATCCTTCGTCGTAGTCGCCACCACTCAGCGCCCGGCCGCCAAAGACCAGATCGGCCCCTTCTTCCGTGCCGATGCCGATGTACTCCATGACTTTGTCTTTCTGGCTCTGGCTGGCCAAAGGCGAAACGTCTATCGAAGGGTCGATGCCATCGCCGATGGTGAGYTTGCTTGTCCGGTCGATGAGTTCGGTCATGAATCGGTCGTAAACATCTTCTTCGATGATGAGCCGGCTGGTGGCTGTGCAGCGCTGTCCGGTGGAGCCGAAGGCCCCGGAAATGATCCCGCCCATCGCCTTGTCCATGTCGGCGTCGTTCAGGACGATCACGGCGTTCTTGCCGCCCATCTCGGCCTGTACTTTCTTCAGGCGCTTGGCGCTTTCGGCGTATAGCTCGGTGCCCACCTCGGTGGAGCCGGTGAAAGAGATGCCTTTGACATCGGGACTCTCCACCAGCGCGTTGCCCACCTGGCCGCCCGGTCCGGTGACCAGGTTCAGCACGCCCGCGGGTAGGCCGGCTTCCTCGAATATCTCGATCAGCTTCACCGCGCTGAGGGGCGTGGCAGAGGCCGGCTTGAAGACCAATGCGTTGCCGCAGATGAGCGCCGGGGCGATCTTCCAAGCCGGGATGGCCAGGGGGAAGTTCCACGGCGTGATGATCCCCACCACTCCCAGCGGGCGGCGCACGGTGTAGGCCACGGTGTTGGGAAGTTCTGAAGGGGTCGTATAGCCAAACATCCGGCGGCCCTCACCGGCCGCGTACTCCATGATGTTCATGGACCGCTTGACCTCACCCTGGGCGTCGCCGATGGGCTTGCCCTCTTCGATGGTGATTGTCTCGGCCATCTCGGCCGCCCGGCGGCCCAAAATCTCCAGGGCTTTGTAGATGATGGAGGCCCGCGCCGGGGCCGGGGTGTTGGCCCAGACGGTTAAGCCCTCTTTGGCCGCCGCCACGGCCCGCAGGGCGTCGACCGGGCCGGAGGTCTGGAACTCGCCGACTATCTGGTCGGTGTGGGCCGGGTTATGGACCTGATAGGACCGGCCGGTCACCGACTCAACCCACTGTCCACCGATGTAATTCTTATGTKTCGTRATCTGCGTAGCCGCCATGATTTCGTTCCTCCGATCGTGCCTGAGATATCGTGAATGCCGAACGCGCCGGGCTGGCTATCAGCCGCCGGAATACTCCAAGCCAACGCCGATCACTTCGATCTGCATCGACCTTACGTCGGGCGCGGCTTCATCGAAGCGCACCCCTAGAACGACGTTGATGCCCCGCTGGATCTCCGGGTTGCCRGGCACATCGAACCGGTGCTCAAGATGGTCGCCCCKCAAGTTCAAGTCCATATGCTCGGCGATGCGGGACTCGCCATCGTAAACGACGACTTCGTGGACTGAGGCGTGGTCTCGTGTCCGGACACTGACGATAACCCCTTCGATCCGCATCTTGATGCCGTCAATAACTGCCGGAGTAGGCAAGGGGAAGTGGAGCCAGGTGTTTTGGCCTCGCGCGCCTTCGATACGGACGAACGGTCCGGTGGCGCGGACCGAGGTCAACCGGCCAGGGTATTCGACATGCATATTTACGCCGTGCATCCACAGAGTTCGTTGTGGCATGGGATTGCCCCCTTGGYTTTTGGCCTTGGTGTCAGTGTTGAATCTAGCGGCCGTCTTGAACGCGCACGGCACGCCTGACCCGGCCAAGCTGGCAGCGATTATAGCGGCAATTCCKGTGTGGGTACAGCGGTGRTCTTCTTCCCGGCGGGCCAAGTCTAGCCCATGGKTTGCCGCCTGGATGCGGCCCTTGTAGAATGGCGGCCAACCGGCACAGGCGGAGTAGAGACTATGGGCAGATTGGAAGGCAAGGTGGCCATCATCACCGGGGGAGCTCGCGGTCAAGGAGCTCTGGAAKCTGAACTGTTCGCCAAGGAARGGGCCAAGGTKGKSMTSNGCSAYRKSTYKSACCMKCMAGGCAAAGACGTCGAAGCGAAGGTCCTGGCCACGGGCGGCGACGCCGTTTACTCGCATCTGGACGTGACCCGGGACGACGACTGGCAACAGGCCGTGAACCTGGCAGAATCCCGCTACGGCAAGCTGGACATCTTGGTCAACAACGCCGGCATCGCCCGCGGCGCTTCCATCGAAGAGACCTCTGAGGAGTTGTGGGACGAGGTTTTAGCAGTCAATACCAAGGGAGTCTTTCTGGGGACCCGSCGGGCGATCCCGGCCATGCGGCGGGCTGGAGGGGGTTCGATCATCAACGTCTCGTCCATCGCCGGAATCCTGGGGCGTAAGCTGGCCCCGGCGGTCTACAGCGCGTCTAAGGGCGCCGTCCGTGTCTTCACGAAGAGCACGGCCATCCAACACGCCCACGAGCGGATACGCTGCAATTCCATCCATCCGGGCCCTATCGACACGCCCATGCTGGCGGGGATCACCGCCAACCCTGCCATGCTGCAAGAACGGACCGACGAAGTGCCGCTGGGCCGGTTGGGCAGCTCTGAAGACGTGGCATTTGGAGTTCTCTACCTGGCGTCAGACGAGTCTTCTTGGATCACCGGCATAGAGCTGATCATCGACGGCGGGATCACCGCGATGTAGGGCTGTCGCTTTTGGATTGAGGCGTGTCTTGCAAGCCGTAGGCGCGGGTTTTCAACCCGCCCGGTTACACGAAAAGAACGTCCAGCCTGAACGTCCTACCCGGCCACCATCATCTCGTCGGTGTTGATCAGGGGCGAGAGCAGCCGGGGCGCGCCGTCAGTGATCAGGACCATGTCCTGTAGGTGCCAGGGGCCGATATGGGGCTCCAGGGCGACGACCATCCCCTTCTCCAGGGTGTGCTTGCCAGAGGGCACCATGTAGGGCTCTTGCTGGTGCCACCAAGCTCCGACACCGTGTCCGGCCAGGGCGACATTCCCTTCAATGCCCGCGTCGCCAAAGGCGTTGTTGGCGAAGTGGTAGATGTCCGACGCCCTCACGCCGGGACGGCAATGGTCGATGGTCGCACGGTAGATGTCCCGGTTGATCTTGTAGGTCTCTATTAACTCGTTGGTGGGTTCGCCCACCACCACCGTTCGCGACTGGTGGCCGGGGTAGCCGTTCAGGTAGGAAACGTAGTCGTTCCGGATGATGTCGCCCGTTTGAAACGTCATGTCTCCTTCGCCGCCGTAGGCCACGTTGTTGCGGCTGGCGTTCAGGATGCCGTGGGCCCAGTTGGCCCCGCGCCTGATACAACCCTCGATGATGCGGGAATGTACTTCGCGTTCCGTGTCTCCAGGCCGGACCGTGGGAAATACCTCCAGGTAGACCTCATCCAGAAGGTTCGCGCCCTTCTCCAGCATCTCCACCTCCGGCGGGGTCTTGATCCAGCGCACCTGGTCCATCATGTCGGTGCAGTCCATTATCTTGGCCTTGGGCAGCAGCGAGGTCATCTCTTCCCACTGGCGGGCGCTCAAGTAGTCCTTCTCCAGGCCGATCCTTTTCCTTTCCAGACCCATCTCTTTGATCACGTCGGCAGTCCGGGCGTAAGGCGACTCGCCATAGCCGTCATAAACCTGAACATTCTCGATCCAGCCGTCGCGGCGGGCCAGGGGAGCCGCGATCTCATTGGCGATCAATACCGGGTCGCCGTGGCGCGGCCAGACCACCAGTACGCCTCTGGGCGAGTCCGGGAAGTCCAGATGCCGGGCCAGGGTTCCCGGATAAGCGAAACCGGCCAGGTAGGTGAAATTCTTCCCCGAACGCGCCACCACGGCCGAGCAGTTGTTTCTGTCCATCAACTGGTTCAAGCGTTCGATGTTGGCGATGATTTCGCGCTGATTATCAGCCATGAATGGCCTCCGGGCTCTGGATTGGGATGAGTCTAGCCCAATCGTACCCCGGCGGCAACGGCCTAAATCCGRCTATCGATTGATTCGATCGGGCTCGGRCCGCTGCGACTGCCAGAGCGAGCCGCAGACGCCGCTCGATGCGCCTCTTGCTGCTGGTCCTAAGCCGGGGGACGGATGGCCATAGTTGAGGACCCTCCGATACGGCTTAGGTTACGCCAGGCAGACTGAGGTGAACGCCGGAAATGTTTTTGGGGAATTCCAAGTCGCGTTCTCTAGACCAAATGGCGGATGTATACCTCGAGCCGTCTATGGCTCGTCATATTTAACCGAAGGTGGTATGAGAGGTCCGATGCGACGAACAACGATATTTTGCTTGCCTATATTGTTGGCGTAGATGATTCTGGGATGCTCTGCAGAATCAACCGTCAGTTCGACCTCGGAAGGGAATCTCCCACCAGTCATCCATAACGTAGTTGTAACAGCAACTCCCGGACCAACCGTGGCTCCGGTCATTCATACCGTGGTGGTAACAGCAACTCCTCTACCTACTCGAACTCCCCGCCCACCTAGGGTCGGGCGGAAGATTAGTACCCACAGTTACCTGCTAAAATCGGCTGATGCGGTTGATGCTTAAGACCTATTGTGGCGGGATTTTGCTGACATTGTCATTGGTAGCATGTGGGGGAGAGTCGATTGCTACGCACGCACCCACTTTGATACCAGTCAACGAAGCCACGAACTCCCAAATACCACGGGTTGCTGAACTCGAAACGAAACCGTTGCGGTTTCTTGCACTGGGAGACTCCTACACCATCGGGCAGAGTGTAACGGTATCGGAACGATGGCCAATTCAACTTGTTCGTCGCATGAGAGATGCTGGAGTCGTGGTTTCGGACCCTGAAATCATTGCTCAGACCGGATGGACTACTGGCGATCTCTCATCTGCCATCGACCAAGTTAACCCCGAGGGGACTTACGATATCGTCTCGCTGTYGATCGGGGTTAACAACCAATTCCGTGGGTTGGACGTTGACCAATACCAAACGGAATTCTTAGCTCTACWCCAACGCGCAGTTACRCTTGCAGACGGCGATCCCTCCCATGTGATCGTCATATCGATCCCAGATTGGGGGGTTACGCCATTCGCCCAGGGTCGGAACCGCCGATTGATCGCCGAGGAAATCGACCTCTTCAATTCCGTTAATTTAACCGAAGCGACTCGAATTGGCGCTCCGTACGTGAGTGTTACCGGCATTTCTCGAAAGGCGCTCACCGAATCGAATCTTATTGCAGATGACGGTCTACACCCCTCCGGAGAAATGTATTCGCAATGGGTGGACATCGTTCTGCCGGTAGCCTTTGAGATATCACCGGTGCCAACTCCGAAATGGCCGCCGGAAAAGTGCGCCCGTAATCTTGCGGGCGAAGTAGTATTTAACTAATTTTCGTCCCAATGTCGCTRCCAAACTTCCAACTGCTATTATTCCGATGCTCGGCGGACTAGCCCGCAATTCATTCGTCGCACCGGATCACCTGATTGAGCTGAAGTGGGACGGGTTGCGTGCGCTGGGCGGCACAGCCGGCCCTGGATTAGGATGAGGCTTGCCCAATCGTACCCTGGCGGCAACGGTGAGAACGGTTGACCGCGCGCAAGTGCACTTTCCTGCGGCGGAAGATTAGGCCCGGCTGGGTTGACGCTCGCAAGGCAGTTGGACATGGGGCGGAAGGTGATGRCCAGCCAACTCATGGACTTGGAGTTGCGCTGTCGGCAGGCGCGGGTGTTACCCGGCTGGAAGAACCTACGAACAGGCAGCCTTCTCCCACGACGGGGAACTGCASMAGCATGCGCCACAGCCCGTCTTCCCGGATTATCGGATACGGTATGGCGGCAAGATAGGCGTCTCTCACGCCTTGTTCGCCGGGCTGTGGTTCACCGGCCAGTTCCATGGTCATGAAAGCTCTATCCGGGTCTCTCGCCGCCACAAACACATCTTTCACGCGCATTTCTGGGTAGGTAAAAGTGTTTCGACYCCTCTGAAAGAACTGTTCAAGATCCTCCACAGTGCAACCCTCTGTGATATTCGACGACAACAGCCCAAGCACATCGGCCGCGTCACGGCTCTCCGTGGCCTCAAGCCAATCGTCAAACAACTCCACAGCCGTTTTTTTCGACCTCAGCCGGGGACTGCGGGTTGATGGTGGGGGTTGGGCTGTTGCTGCCGCAAGCGACGACGAGGGAGAGTAGGACGACAAACAAAGGGATAACGGCTAAATATTTCGAACACATAAAACCTGTTTAGTCTTCGGAAAATCGGGCACCCGCTATCATAATGATAAAGGCCCAGCAGGGTTGGTCTGCTGGACCTTCGTTGTGCCTCGAATTTTGGAGCGGAAGACGAGATTCGAACTCGCGACATCCKSCTWRRYRWSGRSRWSYTSTRMSWYTGANMCWYTKCCKMTCTNRGSWRTYCMGGNNWAYGRAYCKRSKMMRAAKTTNSTWRRTGGTGCCGAGGGACAGACTCGAACTGTCGACACCGGCATTTTCAGTGCCGTGCTCTACCACCTGAGCTACCTCGGCAGTAGAGTCTATTATCAAATCTGCGCCCATCCACTGTCAAGATAAAAATCCAAGCTGCCGTACTTCTCCTCGATGAGCATGGCCGGTATAACCTCACGACTCCGGCGGCTGCAACATCGACCGCCACGYCTAGCCTCTGCTTGGGACCAGTTCTCTGATTCAATTGATAACCGACCCGCCAAAAGCGTATAATACAGTCGCAACTGAGGCTAATTTTCCCTCGAAATTACGAGAGATTGCCTCTTGCCGGATAACARATCAATAGAGAATATGTAGATACCGGGAGGTCGGCGAAGATGGTCGAGGTACTAACAGGGACGTTTGCGGTAAAGGCCGGTCACGCTCAGATGCTCAAGGGCGGGGTCATCATGGACGTGGTGAACGCCGAGCAGGCGATTATTGCCGCGGAGTCAGGCGCGGTGGCCGTTATGGCCCTCGAACGCGTGCCTGCCGACATCCGGGCCGACGGGGGCGTGGCCCGCATGACCGACCCGCAGATMATCTGCGACATCATGGACGCAGTGAGCATCCCAGTGATGGCCAAGGTCCGTATCGGCCACTTCGTGGAGGCCCAGATATTGGAGTCCCTCGGTGTGGACTACATCGACGAGTCCGAGGTATTGACCCCCGCCGACGAACTGCACCACATCTGGAAACAGGACTACACGGTGCCCTTCGTTTGCGGCTGCCGCAACCTTGGCGAGGCTCTGCGTCGCGTCTCCGAAGGCGCCTCAATGATCCGCACCAAGGGAGAAGCTGGCACCGGCGACGTGGTYGAAGCAGTSCGCCACATGCGGGCCGTCCAAGACGCCATCCGCAAGCTCCAGACCATGCCCGAAGACGAACTGGTCGTCGAGGCCAGGGACATGCAGGTGAGCCTGGAATTATTGATYAAGACCAAGGAATTGGGCCGCATGCCCGTGGTCAACTTCGCCGCCGGCGGCGTGGCCACCMSGKCCGMYRCNAGCCSNGRTGANNCARCKGKGMGCCGACGGCGTCTTCGTCGGTTCCGGCGTATTTAAGTCGGGCGACCCAGCCAGCCGCGCCTATGCCATCGTCCAGGCCGTGACCCATTACAACGACGCTGAGATCCTGGCCAACGTGTCCAAGGGTCTGGGAGAGGCCATGGTCGGCATCAGCGCCAAATCCCTCCCAGACGAAGAACTGCTCGCAGCCCGGAGCAGGTAGGGACCTATACCGGTTGGGGGAAGCGGACCGAACGTAGAAATCTAAGAAGAAGTATCGGCAGGGCGATTTGGAAGTAGGCGTCTTAGCGATACAAGGCGATTTCGCCGAACATATAGCCGTTCTCAGCAAGATAGGTGTTACAGCCCGGGAGGTTAGACTGCCGGAACACCTGGATTCGCTGGACGGGCTGATYATCCCAGGGGGCGAAAGCACAACGCTCAGCCGCTTGATGACCATCTATAACCTGAGAGAGCCCGTTGCTGAGATGGCCGCTCAAGGCCGTGCGGTCTGGGGCACCTGCGCCGGCATGATCATGCTCTCCCGRGAGATCACCGAGAATGACCCGGTCCCGCTGGGCGTGATGGACATCGGCGTACAGCGCAACGCCTTTGGCCGCCAGGTGGACAGTTTCGAACACACTCTTGATGTGAGCGCCCTGGGGCCAGACCCCTATCACGCCATCTTCATCCGTGCCCCATTGATAATTCGGGTCGGAGAAGGGGTCGACGTACTGTGCGCTCTGGACCCAGACCGGCCGGTGGCGGTGCAGCAGGGCAATCTGATGGCCACATCGTTCCACCCGGAACTGACCAACGACTACCGTTTCCACAGCTATTTTCTGGAACTGGCCGGCCGCAACGGCAAATCTGTTGGTTCCCAGAACGGCGCCTCGTGATAACGGCCTTTCGCATAAGGGATGCCCTGCGTTGCATGCTGGTTGATGCGCCTGGAGGAGACAACCTGGCGGCGCCAACCGAGTCGGTGGTRCGCTGCCGTCCGTTGCGCAACTCCACTTTCTGGCGGCAATCGCTGGCCCGCGGCTCAAACCGCGTGACCGTCGGCCACTGGGCCCGCATGGACCTGGCCAGCCTCGCATCGGCCCGGATGCGCAGCGGAGTCAGAGCGTGGGAAGTGGACCGGCTGCACATCAAAGAACCAGACTCCGGCCAAGCATTGGACCTCCTGGAACAGATTGTCTACAGCGCCGGGTCCCGTGGCGCGGAGAGGGTGTTCCTGCGAGTGCCATGCGGTAGCCAGATAGTGGATGTGGCAAGGCGGGTGGGTTTCTTCCCCTATTACGAAGAGATACACCTGACAGGCCGGGAATGGCTGCCCGAAGCCGATGTTTCCAGCGATGACCSCACGGACGGCTTCACCGTGGAAGAACCGTCGCCGCCSGACCAGTACGGGTTGTTCCAACTCTACTGCGCCGCGACACCACAGCGGGTCCGGGAAGGGACCGGAGTGACCGTCGATCAGTGGYGGGATTCTCAGGAGCCCGCGCGATCGGGCAGGAAAGAAACAGTATTGAAACATAACGGCAAGATCGTCGGTTGGCGGATGCGCGAACCCTTTGGCAAGACGGCCGCCGGGCAGATCGTGGGACATCCYGACCACCCGGGAACCGCGCCSTACTTGGTACGTRATTCCTGCCAGACCCAGAACTGGCTCGTCCCAAGCTATCGACCGAATATCGTTGAGTTGTTGGACCGKCAGGGCTTACACGAAACGGCGCGTTATACAATGTTGATCAAGACTGTTGCGGTACCGGTTAGAAGTCGCGAATTTTCCTACGTGGAGGCGTAATATTGGCAACGGTGCAGGAAGAGATTCAGGAAGAAGACGGCCAAAAAGAACAGCAGGAGCAACGGGAACAGCGGGAACAGCGAGAACTGGACCTGGTGTTGAATGTGCTGCCGCCTGGCGTCGCCGAGGTCCTGAGGGCCCGCGATGACCTGGACCAATTGCTGGAGATCGTGTTGGACCTGGGGCGTCTRCCCGAGGCCCGGTTCGTGGCGGGTGACGCCGAACTGGACCAGTCTCCCGTAACCACCGCCGACCTAGAAAACGTGATTGAGCGCATCGGCGATTTCGGAGAGGACAACCGCGCCGGGATCGAGCGCACGCTCCATCGCATCTCTGCTATCCGCAACCGGCGAGGACAGGTCATCGGCATCACCTGCCGGGTGGGCCGGGCGGTCTTCGGCACCATCAAGATCATCGAAGACCTGGCCTTCTCCGGAAAGAACATCCTGCTCTTGGGACGCCCCGGCGTGGGGAAGACGACCATGTTGCGGGAGATGGCCCGGGTGCTTTCCCAAGAAGCAAATAAACGGGTGATCATAGTCGACACGTCCAACGAGATCGCCGGCGACGGTGACGTACCTCACCCGGCCATCGGCCGTTCCAGGCGGATGCAGGTCGCGACACCGTTGCAACAGCACGGCGTGATGATCGAGGCCGTAGAGAACCATATGCCCGAGACCATCATCATCGATGAGATGGGCACCGAACAGGAGGCTGCCGCCGCCCGGACCATCGCCGAACGGGGCGTGCAACTGATCGCCACCGCCCACGGCAACACGCTGGACAACCTGATTATGAACCCCACACTTTCCGACCTGGTGGGCGGCATACAGACCGTTACTCTTGGAGACCAGGAAGCGCGGTACCGGGGAACCCAGAAGACCGTCCTGGAGCGCAAGGCCCCGCCGACTTTCGATGTGGTCGTCGAGATCCAAGGATGGGACCGCCTGGCCGTCCATGACAATGTCGCGGAGGTGGTCGACCAATGGCTGAGGGGCTACCCGATAGCGCCTGAGATCCGTTCGATGGGCGACGACGGCGAGGTGAAGCGCAGCCAAGAAGAGGCGAGGGTAAGTGAGGCCCAACCCGGTTCCTGGCAACCCACCTCTCGAAGGCAGGGCCGCCACACCGGACGCCACACGTCGGGCCAATCGCCACAAGGCCAGCCGATGCCCCAGCCCGAGACCGTGGCTCCGGTGGCGCGCATCGAACCGGCCGCGGCGCAAAAAGCCTCCGAGGTACGAGTGTTCTTGTTTGGCGTCGGCCGGGACAAGTTGGAAGCGGCCGCGGCTGAATCGGGGACCGCGGTGCAGATCGTCAATGAACTGAGGCGGGCCGATCTGGTACTGACGACCAAGACACATTACCGCCGGGGTTCCCAATTGGTGCGTATCGCGGAGTCCAGCGGCACGCCGGTATGCGTGCTYCGGAAAAACACTATGCCCCAACTGCATGAATTCCTCGGYACAGTGATAAAGGAATGGCACGGCGGAGGCGGCAACGGGGCGGGGTTAATGCCCGACCTGGGCAACGATGACGACGGCCCGCCATTCACCGGCGATAACAGTTCGCCCACCATGGAGAAGGCGATGGACGAAGCTGAAGATGCGGCCAACCGGGTCCTCTCTGGGGAGCAGACGGTACACCTGACTCCTCAGCGCTCTTATATCCGGCGGCTGCAGCACCTGCTGGGCCAGCGATATAACGTGGCCTCTGTTAGTCAGGGCCGGGAGCCGGAGCGTTCCGTTCTGTTCTACAGGGTCTAACGCCGCATGGCCTGCTTTATCGTATTTGAAGGCGGCGACGGTTCGGGCAAGAGTACCCAAGCTCGATCGTTATTCCGCCGTCTGCGCCGCAGACGTGTCAAGGTCCTCCGCACCCACGAGCCTGGAGGCACACCCCTGGGCCAAGCCCTGAGGCGTCTGCTTAAATCGGGCGAGRCCATGACTCCCATCAGCGAATTGATGCTATTCGAGGCTGCCCGCGCCCAGTTGGTCCAACAGGTGATCAAGCCTTTCTTGGACCAAGGCGGGGTGGTGATAGCCGACCGTTTCACCAGCTCCACCGTGGCCTACCAAGGCTACGGGCGGGGCCTCGACCGGGAGTTGATCGAGCGGTTGGACCGGGAAGCCACCGGAGGACTGGAGCCCGACTTGACGRTATTTTTGGACCTGCCGGTCGAGGTAGCGCTGGCCCGCAAGGCCGGCGGCCCTGGAGATAACTTTGACGATGCTCCCTTGGACTTTCATCGCAGGATACACCGCGGCTACAGCGCGCTGGCCGCGTCCGACCCCGAGGGATGGTTGGTCCTAGACGGCCGGCGTCCGCCAGAAGAGATCAGCCGCCAGATATGGGCCAGGGTGGAGACGATCATCTAGTGCGAGCGGGTATCCGATTCCAATAAAAAAGGCCCTCCTGATTAGGAGGGCCTTTTTGCTTCTATCGGAAAGAGGGCTAATCGTCGGCCGGCGCCGGCTCGAGAGCCTCCAGCTTGGCATCGATGAACTGACGCATCTCCCGTACCCGTTTCAGATCGGGGTAGATGTTGCCTTCGCCCTTCTTGTCGAAGATCCGCTCACCATTGAAGAACACTTCCATGATGCCCTGGCCGCGGGGGGAAATCGCGATAGCAACGTCCGCGCCGTAGTGCCGGAAAAATTCATTCGCCATCCACGTGGCGACAGCGTGGTGCTGTCAACTAACGCAGTAGGTGATCTCTAGCTGGAACTTGCCTTCCATTGGGTTCCTCCGAGTAGTCCTGAATTTGGCTAACCTTAGTTTAGCGCATAACTTGTTTGTGTCAACCTAAATCTGTAGCTAACCCCATGGTTTTGGCCGAGATAGCCGAGCCTGATTAGCTTGGAGATCGAATGGCCGTTACGAAACCGGCCCTCTAAGTCCTCAGCAGGCACTATAGGCGGGCGATCACCTCTTGGCCGAAGCGGCRGATGATGTTATCCGAATCGGAGCTGATGGCCAGGATCAAGAGGTTGTCCACGCCTGCATCTCTGATGGTGCGCGCCTTTTCCAGACATTCTTCAGGCGTACCGGCTACGGCGAACCGGTCGGCCAAGAARTCGGTCAGYCCCAGTTCGTCGCTCAGGGCGRCATTACGGGTCTCGCCCAGTTGCTCGTGTTCCGCGAAGACGTACTCCCCCTGGAGCGCCATAACCGATTCCCGGAGCTCCTCAGGCACGTTCTTGCCTTCCAGGGTGAACCGGAAGGCGTGATGCCCAGATGCCACCAGCGCCATCTTTATCTCGTCGATGGCGTCCTCACGCCGGTCGGCGATGTTGCACTTGGCGAAAGCCCAGACCTCGGCTGATCCTTCCGGCCTCCCCGCGGCGCGTTCTYCGTCTCGAATCCTGGAAATGGTATCGGTCAAGWCCTCCGTGGTCAGGCCCGAATGTATGATCACGGCGTCGGCGATAGCGCCGGCCAAGGCCAGAGTCTTAGGCCCTTCGGCCGACATAACTATGGGCACTGGGTTCTCCGACCACTGCACGTGGATGGACSGGCCCTTATAGTCGTAGGACTCCCCCGAGAGAATGGCCCGTAATGCTTCGATATATTCTTGTAGCTCGGCCAACCTCGCCGGGCGCAGGCCCAAGTTTAGGATAGCGCTGTCTCCACTACCGATGCCCAAGAACGCCCGCCCTCCGGACATCTCGTTCAGTGTAGCGATCGCTGATGCCGCCACGGCCGGGTGTCGTGTGAGGGCGTTGGTGACCGTGGGTCCGATACGCACTCTGCTGGTGGCGTTGGCGACCACGCTCARGCTCAGATARAGCTCCCGCCACAATGACTGCGAATCGGGAATGCCCACATAATCGAACCCCAGGTCCTCGGCCAACTTGGCGCTCACGGCCGTTTCCTTCAAGTCGTGAGGAACGATGGCAACTCCGAATTTCATGGTCTCTCCTTGGCTGCTTCTCTGTTGTTGGCGGAAGCGGCAGTCCTGGCCTCCMGGCGCAGGTACCGCGCTTTCTGTAGATTGGTGAAGGTGTAGACCATGATGCACAGGCCCAGCATCACCTCCGGAACTTCGGAACCCCGGGGCCCATGGTTGAAATAGTCCATGACCAGCCGGATGATGTTGGCGTTTTCCCAAAGGTCGCCGGTRCGCCAGGCCAGGATCATTAGCAGCGCCGGCGCCATRGTCAAAGACGGCAGGAATATCCTCATCCGRTCGCTCAGTYCGCGCACGTTGGCCGTCAACCGCCACACCCCTCCGGCCAGACCAAGAGCGCTGCCCCAGAAGAGGGCCTCGAAGATGACGTTATTGGCAAAGTTCACGTTGTGGATGGTGGTCTCATCCTGGAAATTTATCTGTTCGATAGCTGATGGAGTGCCCCAACCRAACAACCGCTGKCCCCAACTGATCTCCTCCATGGCGCCCAGAAAGAACGCCACCGCCATGACTAGGAATAGGTACCGCAACTTGGTGTGTCGGGTAGCCCAGAGCGCCCAGGCAGTGGCTCCGGCCAGCACGGCACCCGCCAGGTATGTGGCTACCGACCACCACTCACTGAGGCCGTCTTCGCCCTCAAGCCAATCGGTGTCGAGGTGAGTGCGCAGCACCCAGTGGCTCAGGCCGGCAAAGACGAATACCGCAAGCAGGACCARAAGAAAGACCCGGCCGTAACGGTCCGGCGGCAGTATATCGGCTTCTTGCCTGGCGGCCACGGGTCGAAGGGMATTCGTCAGAGCTGCCCGTACTCTCCCGTTGCCCAGTGGCAGGGCGACGGCCGCRACGGCGATTCCCGCCCAGGGCCAGATGTCGATCCCATTACGCACGGCAGCCGCGGTCTCAGGCGACAGGGTGTTGGGGCCGGAATGGGATATCTCAACGAGCCATTCCACGCCCGAGAAGAYCGCTGCGTCGAAGACCAGCAAAAACAAGGCCATGACAACGCCGAGAATCCCAATGGCCGTCCAGATTGCGGACGCCTCGTAGATCGAAGGGATGAAGGGAGGGATGCGGTTGGCGGCCATCGTCAGCGAGGCAGCGGGACTACTGGTAGACCTTGCGGGGTCCCACTGTCTTTACGTAGCCCTCGAAATTATGCCTGGTCTCGGGGATCGAATCTCCGCCGAACTTCTGCATGAACGCATCGGCAAGCACCAGAGCGACCATGGCTTCGCCGACCACGCAGGCCGGGGGCGCTTGGCAGACGTCCGAGCGCTCGAAGTGCGCCAAGACCTCTTCGCCGGTGTCCAGGTCAACAGAGGGCAGAGGCGTGACCATGGTGGCGATGGGTTTGATTGCGAACTGGGCCACGAGGGGCATGCCGTTGGTCATCCCGCCCTCGGTGCCGCCCAGCTTGTTGGTGTTCCGCTGCCAAGGGTGATCCGGGTCCGTCACGGGCAGAATCACGTCTTGCACTTCGGAACCGCGTTGACCGGCAACCTCCCAACCGGGGCCGATGGAAACAGCCTTCACCGCGTTTATGGACATCAGTGCCTGGGCCACCAGCGCATCTATCTTGGTGTCCCAACTGACGTGGGAACCCAGGCCGATGGGCAGGTTTTCGGCGATGATCTCACAGGTCCCGCCGATTGTGTCGCCGGCCTCTTTGGCGGCGTCGATCTCGGTGGCCATCTTGAGGGCSGCGTCSGGGTCGGAGCAGCGCACCGRTGACTCCTCAACGGCGGCCCAGTCGATATTATCGGGCGGTTCAGCATGCACTGTTCCGATGGACAGAACGTGGCTGTGGATCTGGATGCCGAACTCTTCCAGCAGTCTTATCGCGATTGCCCCRGCAGCGACCCGTGCMGCCGTCTCCCTTGCACTGGCCCGTTCCAGCACGTTGCGGACATCATCGAAGCCGTACTTCATGGCGCCCGGCAGGTCGGCATGGCCAGGACGGAGACGGGTGATGCGTTGGGTGCGGGGGCTCTGGGGCGGGCCTTCCAGCGGGTCGATGGCCATGGCCTCTTCCCAGTTGGCCCAGTCCTTGTTCTCCACGGTCATGCCGATGGGGCTGCCAAGGGTGAGGCCGTGGCGCACACCGGAGATGATCTTGGCCCGGTCCTGCTCGATGAGCATGCGGCCACCGCGGCCGTACCCCTTCTGGCGGCGGGMCAGGTGGACACCGATATAGTCTTCGCTGATGGACAGTCCGGCAGGGACGCCCTCTAATATTATTACCAGGCCCTGTCCGTGGGACTCGCCTGCGGTGAAAAATCTGACCATAGAAATCCTGGATTAGTGTTCTGGGTAGAAATCAATAGGCGAAGAGACGTCGGCTTTAGGCGCCTCGGGAGGCCATCTCTGCCGTGGCCGCTTCCAGCATCACATCCACCGGTGCGTCCTGGCCCGTCCACATCTGGAAGGACAAAACTCCCTGATATACCAGCATATGGAGTCCGCCCAAAGTCGTGGCCCCAGCGGCGGCGGCCTCTTTGAGTATGGGCGTCAATAACGGAGTATACACCACGTCATTGACTATGGCCGTGGCTGGAATCTGGGCTGCCGACAGTGGAGAGCCGTGCTCATCCGGCCCGTGGGACATGCCCATGGTGGTGCAGTTMACGATGAGGTCTGCCGATGCRGCTGCTTCGGTGACCGACTCGTCGGATTTCCTTAATTGGACCGCTTCCGCCAGAACTCCATTGTCCTTGGCCAATTGGGCCAGGGTTTCGGCCCGCTCGAGGGTGCGGTTGGTGATTACCAGCGAGTCTACGCCGCCCCGGACAAGGGCCAGCAGGATGCCTCTGGCAGCTCCGCCGGCGCCCAAGATCAGCGCACGCGTTCCCTTGGGTGAGTAGCCGGTCTCAACCAACAGAGCTTGGAGAAACCCCGGGCCATCGGTGTTGTGGCCGCTTAGGCGTCCATCATGGTTCACGATGGTGTTCACCGCCCCGGCGGCGGTGGCCCACTCATCGACTTCGTCCAAAAAGGGAATCACCGCCTGCTTGTGAGGCACGGTGATGTTGATGCCCAACGAACCGGGGGCACGCAGCCCATTCACGAAATCTCCCACACCCTCCGGGGTAACTTCCCACTTCTCATAAGTGGCGTCGATGCCCAGATGGTCCAAGCCCGCCTGCTGAAAGATGGGCGAGATGGAGTGGCCGATGGGGTAACCGATTATGCCTAGTCTGGCAGTCAAAGTTAGTGATTACTGACCTTAAGCTTCAGGAAGAATGCGAGATTCCATAGCTGGAATATACCCACGGTCCGAAGCCGTGTCAATTAACGGTCCCTAGTCCGGAGGTCCGCCCGGCTCGCCCGTCTGACGATTCGGCTGGAGGCTCGTCTGCGGCGCATCTAAAGCCAACTACGRTGCTTCTGGTCAACTCGGGAGGAACGAATCTTTCCCGAAACCAAGTGAAGGCCACAGCCCATGGGACATCCCAAGCCCCACCCCTGAGCACCCTGATCGTACCGGTGGCCGGACCTTTGGGATTTGTTTGGGAAGCGGTGTCGTAGTACGCAGGGTCATACCAGTCGGCAACCCACTCCCAGACGTTCCCTGCCATGTCTAAAACCCCATATGGGCTTGCCCCATCGGGATATGAGCCCACTTCTGTTGGGCCGCCGGTACCGATCGACTCGCAAATCCAAAGCGTCCAATCGTCGTAATCTGACATGCGGCGGCCGCCGACACTTTCAGCGGAATGAAGGCGGTTGGGGTCCCAAACCTGGCCCCAGGGAAAGGCCAGGCCATCCGTGCCCCGGGCCGCTTTCTCCCACTCAGCCTCGGTTGGCAGCCTTTTCCCCGCCCAGCTACAGTAGACGCGGGCGTCAAACCAAGACACTCCGGTCACCGGTTGCGTGTCGCGATTCAAGGTCGCGTCGTTCCAGAATGACGGTAACCGATGCCCGGTGGCGTCCAGAAATACTCGGTATTGCTCGTTAGTGACTTCGACCTTGTCGATATAGTAGGCGTCCAATACCACTTGGCGGGACGGTCCGGCGCTTTGAATCAGACCGGCCATATGCGGGCGTAACTCCTCAGGCCAACCGAACTCCAACGCGGCAATCCGCTGCGGGAGAGACGCGCCCATCGTAAAATCTCCGGCTGGAATAAGGACCATGCCAGGAACGGCTGGGCTTTCAGTTGGCGCGGACGGAGCGGTGGGCTGGATCGTAGGACTAGCCAGCGGCCCGTCGGTTAAGGAAGATCCTCCGCAAGCTACAACGCCGGTTAGAGTCAGGCATAATAAAAAGATGGCCTGGGATAGTTGTAGCCGCATGTAGGCACCGCCACGTCGACTGGGGCCCGCTATTAGTGTTAACCCGCCAACTGGTCCAGGATCTCGTTCAGGTGTTTCTGGCGTTCTTTCAAGTCCTGCAGGCGGGCTTCCTCAGTCTCGACCACTTCGGGTTTGGCTTTCTCGCGGAAGTTGGGGTTGGASACCAGYTTYTCSACCCGGTCCATGTTCTTGAGGCAGTCTTCCAGTTCGGAGCGCAGACGTTCTTGTTCGGCGGATAGGTCGACCACGCCTTCCAACGGCAGGTGGACGATCAATGGGTTGACCACCAGTGTGACGCCCTTGGGCAGGTCGTTGTTTAAAGAGCCGCCGGCCACGATGTGCAGGGGCTCGATTCGCGATAGCGCTCGGATGACTTCCGCTTCTTCTTCTATCGGACCCTGCATGCCGTTCACTTCAATATGGGCTTCCAGGCGTTGCCCGGCGGGTATTCGGAGTTGGGCGCGGGTGTTCCGGACGGCGCGGATGGCCTGCATCACCAGACCGATCTCTTCTTCAGCCTGAGTGTCGTCCCGAGGCTGGTCGGCGGTGGGGTACTCGGCGACCATGATGGATTCGGCGTCGCCACCCTCCCTGGGAAGTTTGGAGCGCAGGTTCTGCCAGATCTCTTCGGTGATGAATGGCATGAAGGGATGCAGCAGACGCAGTGTGCGTTCCAGCACGTGGACCAGTGTGGGCAATGGCGACGGCCCTTCCCCGGAGCGCAGCCGGAGTTTGGCCATCTCGATGTACCAGTCGCAGTAATCGTTCCAGAAGAAGTCGTACAGCTTCTGCTGAGCGTCGCCAAGCTCGAAATTACGCAGGGACTCGTTGACCTCGGCGGTTACTCGGTCCRSGYGKYTRWYGWTSYWYYKKWYYYSKYRRTKSTMMMYWKWRKKCAKGYMRYRSMRKCMGWMAAGTACCGACTTGCCTTCCAGCCCCGATATGACGAACCGGGAGGCGTTCCAGACCTTGTTGGCGAAATTGCGGGCCGCTTCCAGGCGGTTCTCGCCGAAGCGCATGTCGTTGCCCGGCGCAGTGCCAGTCGTAAGGGCAAAGCGGAGGGCGTCGGTGCCATATTTGTCGATAAGCTCCAGCGGGTCCAGGGTGTTRCCTCTGGTCTTACTCATCTTGGCGCCGGTGGCGTCGCGGATGAGTCCGTGCAGGAACACCGTGCGGAATGGGACCTGGCCGGTGTTTTCGATGCCCAGCATGATCATGCGGGCCACCCAAAAGAACAGGATGTCGTAGCCTGTTTCCAGCACGGCCGTGGGGTAGAAATAGTCCAGGTCGTCGGTCTGTTCCGGCCAGCCCAAAGTCGAATGGGGCCAGAGACCGGAGCTGAACCAGGTGTCCAGAACGTCGGCGTCCTGCTCGATATCCGTCCCGCCGCAGCTTTCGCATTTGTCTGGATCTTCGACTGCCACCGTCATGTGTTGGCAAGAGGAGCAGTACCAGACCGGGATGCGGTGTCCCCACCACAGTTGGCGGCTGATGCACCAGTCCCGGATGTTCTCCAGCCAGTTGAGGTAAACGCGCCTGAAACGCTCTGGGACGACCTTGATGTCGCGGTTGAACACAGCCGCGTGGGCTTTGCCGGCGATGCTGTCCGGCTGGTCCGAGCCACCAAGGTTGACAAACCATTGGAGACTGACAAGGGGCTCGACGACCGAGTTGCAACGTTGGCAATGCCCGACCGAATGTCGGTGGTCCTCCACCTTTTCCAGCAGGCCCAGTCGGTCCAGTTCGTCGACCACTTTYTGGCGGGCTTCAGTGCGTTCGGTGCCCTCGTATTTTCCCGCGGCCGAGGTCAGGTTGCCGTCCAGACCGATGACGTTTACGACCTCCAGGCCGTGGCGTTCACCGATCTCAAAGTCGATCGGGTCGTGGGCGGGGGTGACCTTCAGGGCGCCGGTGCCGAACTCAGGGTCGATGGCCTCATCGCCTACCACCGGTATGGGCTTGTCCATGATTGGCAAGACCGCGTTCTTCCCGATGAGCTTGCTGTATCTTTCATCGTCGGGGTGAACGGCAACGCCGGAATCGCCCAGCATGGTTTCAGGTCGGGTGGTGGCGACGGTGATGAAAGACTTGGGGTCGTCCTCCAAGGGATAGCGGATGTGGTATAGCTTGCCGTCAACGTCTTGGTAGTCAACTTCCAGGTCGCTGAGCGCCGTGGCGCAGCGGATGCACCAGTTGATGATCCGCTCGTGACGGTAGATGCGTCCCTTGTTGTACAGGTTRACGAAGGTGGTGCGGACCGCCTTGGACGGGCCGGGGTCCAGGGTGAAACGGAGCCGGTCCCAGTCGGCGGAGATGCCTAAGCGGCGGGACTGCTCGTGGATGATGCCGCCGGTCTTACCGACGTGGTCCCAGACCCTTTCCAGGAACTTCTCGCGGCCCAGATCGTGGCGGCTGATGCCCTCGGTGGCGAGTTGCCGCTCAACCGCCCATTGGGTGGCGATGCCGGCGTGGTCGGTGCCGGGCAGCCAGAGTGTTGGAACACCGCTCATCCGGCGCCAGCGTATCAAGGCGTCTTCGATGGCTTTTTCCAAGGCGTGGCCCAGGTGCAGTTCCCCGGTGACGTTGGGCGGGGGCATGATGATCACATAAGGCTCTTTGCCATTTACGATCTTGGCGCTGAAGTAGCCTTTGGACTGCCAGTCCTGATAGATGCGTTGTTCAACGTCGGCGGGGTTGTAGGCACTGGGCATCTGGGCGGAAGTCATTGCCTGAATCGTTCTCCGTCGTTAATAGTGACCGGGAAGGAAATCACTCTAACCGTCTATCAGCAAATATATCATTCGCCGTCGTGGAGCGTCCATTGAAACAGCACGGGCCAACACCTTGATCCGAACCGGACACTGATGCGTCCCCACGCCTGAAAACACCTGAAACGCGTTCTAAGCCGATTTACGGGGGTTAACGAGTGAAAGATGGCAGGGAAGTGGTTACATGCGGGTTTCCGGTCGTGTTTTTAGCGGGATCTAGGGCTTTGGCGTCCGTTCTTGCTCTGTTCCAATAGTTCCAACCGCTTGATGGCTTTCCGGGTGTCGCTGGCGGCGCGGGCCGGGACCCAAAGGTTGATGCGAAGTTTGTGGAGCCAGTAGGTGAACTCTTTAAGGTCGGAGAGGGAGAGATTGCGGCGGCGGTCCTTCTTGGTCTCTTTCTGGAAAATCTTCAGAAGTTCGGACCGGGGCTTCTGGTAAAGGCGGATGTAGGACTCTTCGGTCAGTTCATCGGTGCCGGAGTAACTGCGGGATATGTGCAGCTTCCGGACCTCTTCTTCCGCGGTCAACTGCAGTGCCTCCTCCAGGACGACGCCGTACCGGTAGTTCATGTAGGCCCGGTACTTGCTGGGGCCCAGGTAATCCTTGAACTGGTCTTCACCGACAGTTTCAGGGATCGCCCCATCGAACAGAAACCGTTCCTTCTCTTCAAGCGGAATCGCCCCGTCTACGCCATCGCACAGCCGCTCTGCCAGCAGCATCCAGTCAAAGGCCTCGCCCATGAGGAGGTAACGGTACCGGCGGCCATCCAGGACCTCTTCTGGTATCGTCCAGCGGCCCATGGCTTCAAGCAGGGCACGCTGCCAGGGCGCTCCGGCGGCCAACGCGGTCCGGAAGTGAATCAAAGCTTCTGGGACAGCTTGGGCGATGGCAGTCTCGCTGGACGGCTCGATGACCTGTGCCCAATCGCCTGATTCTTGAATATCCGGCGCCTGGCTCAAGCCGGAGCCGTTCCGTTTCGCCGCTCGTCGAAGACGCTGATGCGTTGGGGTTTGGGTGTTCGGATGAACTTCAGGAAATCGTCTCTGGACAGGGTGTTTAGGATATCTTCCGGCCGGCACCAAGCCCGGCGGGCCACCGCGACGCCGAAGCGCCGTTGGTCCAGATGGGTGTGATGGTGGGAATCGGTGTTGATGACCAAAGGCACGCCCAGTTCACGGGCCCGGTAGGCGTGAGTGTCCCGGAGGTCCAGACGCTCCGGAGAGGCGTTGATCTCYAGGGCGGTTCCGGTGTCGCGGGCGGCCTGTAGGACTGCTTCCAGGTCAAATTCCACTGGGCCCCTCTGTCCCAGCAGCCGGGTGGTTAGGTGACCGATGATGGTCACGGAAGGGTGTTCCATGGCCTTGATCATGCGCGCGGTCATGGTGGCCTGGTCCTGGCCCATGGCCGAGTGGACCGAAGCTACAACCACATCCAACTGGGCCAAGATCTCGTCGGGATAGTCCATCTCGCCGCTGGCGCGGATATCGCATTCCGACCCACAAAGGATGGTGATGTCGTAGTTCTCTTGCATGGAGCGAAGGAGCGCAATCTGCGACTCTAATCGTTCGTTGGTGAGGCCGTTGGCGACACCCAAGCCCGCCGAGTGATCAGTGAGGGCCATGTACTCGTAGCCTTGCGCAGCTGCAGCTTCGATCATCAACTCGATGGGGTCGTTTCCGTCGCTCCATTCGCTATGGAGGTGCAGGTCGCCTTTCAGGTCGGCCGCCTCGACCAGGTGTGGCAGGCGGTCCTCCAAGCTTGCGTCCAGTTCGTACATCCCTGTCCGTATTTCCGGCGGCATCCACGGCAGTCCGAGCCGTGCGTAAAAACTCTCCTCGTCGGCGAACTCTTCCACCTGCCCGGTCTCGGTGTTGGTGATGCCGTATTCGTTGAGGGAGAGWCCTTGCCGGATGGCGAAGTCGCGGAGSCGGATGTTGTGCTGCTGACTRCCGGTGRAATACTGGAGCAATGCGCCGAACGACCCCGGCTCTCCGATGCGCAGGTCRATCTGCATACCCGATTCCACCACGACGCTGGTTTTCTTCGGGCCGTGGGCGAGAACGTCCTTGACCATGGGCAAAGCGGTCAACGCGTTTCCAACCGCTTCGGGGTCCGGAGCCGTCCCGATCAGGTCGATATCCCCGATGGTCTCTTCCCAACGTCTGATGCTGCCGGCGGGGAATAGCGGGCCGATCTCTGGGCACTTTTCCCGCAGGGCCGCRATCACCTCTTCRGCCAMCGGCARMGCCTGTCCGATGGGWGTGCGKGYGCCCATGGMCTGAAAKGCYTGGATGTGGCGCAGGATGCCTTCGGCGGCCYTCTTMCCCATGCGGGGCAATTCRGCCAGKCGKCCGKCCGCGGCGGCTTCRGCCACKCCTGCCACCGTGCTGATGCCCAATTCTYGKCCGATGGCCACGGCGGTYTTGGGGCCGATRCCAGGTATRTYTTTGATRTCTAGRACGCCGGGAGGCAGTTCYYCSAGCARTYTYTGGTARGCGGCCACTTCKCCRGTCTCGATGAACTCGGCGATCTTYTCGCTGATGGCTTTRCCRACGCCCGGAATCTTGGTGAGGTCTTCGCCYTTCTCCACGGCTTGSGCCAAGGGYGAGGAMAGRTTTTCRATGGTGCGGGCGGCYCTCTGGTAGGCACGAATCTTGAAGATGGTGTCACCCTTCATCTCAAGAAGGGAGCCCATATTCTCAAAGAGCTCGGCAATCTGTTCGTTGGTAGCGGCCATATCCGGCTACTCGCCTGAGTTACCTTGTTTCCCTTGGATCCCGTGGACCATCTGGCTCATGAAGTCTGAGAGATGCCGGACGCCCCCGATGGCCGCCACATACCCCATACGTTTGGGGCCGATGACGCAGACGGTCCCGCTGACGCCTTGCGGCACGCCGTAATGACACAGGATGACACCGAAGGGGTTCAAGAACTCTTCTTGGTTTTCCGCCCCGATGAAGACGACCGGTTTCCCCGTCTCTTGCGAGACGCTGAGCACCCTCTGCAGCAGGACTCTTTCCTCCAACAGTTGGACCAACTGGCGCGCGAGCTCTCCGTGCGAAAATTCCGGCTGATTAAGAAGCAGGCGCAGGCCATCAGTGTAATGCTCCAAGTCGTTGGAGGTCTCCGCCTCTCGCATGAGATTCACCGAACCCTGTTTGACCTGTTCTTCCAGGGAGTTGAGTTCGAGCCGGTTCGATTGCATCTGAGACCGGTTTAAGCCGCCAAGGGAATCGTTCAACCTGCTGGCCGCCAAGTCCAATTGGACCTGGTCCACTCTCTTCCCAAAGGCCAGTATCTTTCGAAGCAATCGAGCTTCCTCCAAGACCAGCACCAAGAGCGCGGTGGACTCCTGAAGGAAGACCAGTTGGATGCGCTTGAGACGGGGGAACTGTGCTCGGGGCGCGGTGACGATGGCCAAGTTTTCGGTCAGCCGAGATAGGATCGCCGCGCACCGCTTGCTCCAGGCGCCGATGTCAGGTTCCGTCTCGGCGAGGTCGCGGTCGACGCTCTCCCGAAGTTCGGCAGGGAGTTGGGGAGTCTCAGGCAGGCTTTCAACGTAGAACCGGTAACCTCGGTCGGAAGGCACACCGCCGGAGGAGACATGGGGCCGGGAGATGTAACCGTCTTCGGTGAGCTGGGCCATGGTATTGCGCACCGTGGCCGGGCTTATCTTTTGCCCGAGGTTGCGGGCAATCTCATCCGACGCTACCGGAGTAGCGGACTGAAGATATTCGCCAACTAGGACGTTAAGTACTGTCGCAGCTCGTTCGCTGAGCATCAGTCTCCCGCCAGCACGCCCATCAGCTTCTCGATTTGAGGCTGAAGAGGCTATTTTGCGACGTTAACATAGCTTTCTGGGCAGTGTCAAACGTTGACCCGTTGGACCTATACAATTATACTCAGCCTGAGTTTTACCGGAGGATCTTCGGGGTTTGAATCATATGATAGGTGGGTTGGGATAGACGTGGTCTCTCAAACTGGAACTCGCTCCCTGATCGATGTTGTCATCCCGGTGGACGGGCGCAGCGCCCGAATCGCCCGGGATGTCGCTCTCATCCTCCTCTTCACCCTTCTAACTACTGGCCTCGCCCGTATCTCTGTTCATCTGCCATTCACGCCTGTGCCCATCACCGGGCAGACGTTGGCCGTGCTCCTGGCCGGGGCTGCGCTGGGTAGCCGAAGAGGCGCCGCGGCGATGGTGGTGTATGCGGTGGGCGGAAGCCAGCTAAATATGTTTGCCGGGGGCGGCGACGCCATATTCCATTGGCAAGCCGGCTCGGGTGGGTATATCTTTGGTATCACGTCCGGCTCTTCCGGGCTCGTTTGGGACCTGGCGTCCGGTGGGTACATCATCGGCTTCATACCGGCTGCGTTCGTCGTCGGTTTCCTCTGTGAGCGCGGCTGGGACCGTAAATCTTGGATAATGGTAGCCATGATGGCTGGAAACGTGGTCCTTTACGTGCCTGGCCTGCTGCAACTTTCCTTCTTCGTGCCCGATAGTAAAGTGATGGAATTCGGGCTGTATCCGTTCATAGCCGGGGATTTGATCAAGCTGTACATCGCGGCCATCTCCGTCCCCGTTGCCTGGAAACTACTAGATCTTAAACAACCTCGGGATGAACCATGGACATAACCTGGCTAGGACATTCTTGCTTCCGTCTCCACGACGCAGACATGACCGTAGTGATGGACCCTTATCCTGCGTCGGTGGGTCTACGGGTCGACAACCGGCCCGCGGAGATCATCACCATCAGTAACCCTCACCCAAATCACGCCAACTCTGAAGGTATAGACGGTGGCCCCAAAGTGTTCAGCAATCCCGGAGAATATGAATTTAATGGAGTGACTGCGCGCGGCGTGATGACTCCTTTAGCTGAAGGCCAGTCGCGAGATAAACGAAACGTTGCATTCACAGTAGAGATTGGCGGCATCAACATCTGCCACCTCGGCGATATCTCCGTTCCTCTAACCACTCGTATCGTCGATGACTTAAAACCCGTGGACGTCGTTTTGGTGCCCGTCGGCGGACACTGCACCATGGACATGGATCAGATCTATCAGACGCTTCAAGACTTGGATGCCAAAATCACCATTCCCATGCATTTCAAGACCGATGGGATCAACGTCGAAGTTGACCCGATCGACAATTTCGTCCGGCGAATGGGCCTGGACGATGTGCAACCGCAACCCCGACTTGTCGTAACCTCTACTAACCTAGGCACCGACATGCGTGTGGTGGTGATGACCAGCCAGGGAAGACCCAGATAAGACCCTCGGCCTTTCCCAGATCCTTACTCTCCATTCGCATCCGTCTGATGCGGTCTCGGAACTCCCTTTAGCCTAACGTAACCCGTCGTCAGCTTTTCTACTTGGAATCAGCTGCAGGGGCTTGGCTTCGCCAAAACAAGACGTGACTTGGGGGAAAATAGCCGGACAAAGAAAGAAAGCCTGAGGGAAGCGCGCCTGGTCAGGCTTCTTGACGCCTTGAGGCGAACAGAAGGCCTGCGCCCAGCACCACCGCCGCTGCGCCCGCCATAAGGGCTACCTTTGGCAACCGGGCCAAGGCGGGGTCTCCGGCTATAGGCAACGAAGCCGTTGGAGTCGGCCTAGGTGTCGGAGTCGGGGCAGGTGTTGGAGTCGGAGCAGGTGTCGGAGTCGGAGCAGGTGTCGGAGTCGGGGCAGGTGTTGGAGGCGGCACGGGCATGGGCTCCACGAAAGTAAGGTCCTGCACATAGAAATCGAATACGCCAATGTAGCGCCTGGTTTCAACAGCCCGGATCCTTCCGAACTCGTTGACCAGGTAGAAAGTTATGGGGCGTCCAACAAGGGTTTCGTCGTCAGGATTAACTTCCAGTTGAGCGAACGTGCCGTCCGCTTTGAGACCGTACGGGGCGCTTTCAAAGCCAGTGTCGCAACCGTCGATGCACGCAATGAGGAGCGTGCCCTCAGGCGGCGGTAATCCTTGCACTAGCACCGATCCAGACAAGAAATCCTGAAAAAATGGCTGAGGCGGACGTTCGATCTGTTTTGGGCCAACGCCCAATATCGCAAAGGCGACGAGAAGAAGGCCGGGTATAAAGAATACGATCGCCTGAAACCGCCTCACCACACACACCTCGAATTTTACTAAGATCACAACCGTACCGAACTCAAGACCATATTTGTTGGTCCAAATTCAATCAGTCTGCCTCTCTTCTTATCGTCGCCGATTAGGCGGCCCGTTGCAACACGATTGATCGATGGTTTGTTCTGATTTTCGGGATTAAGCAATAAAAAGAGGGAGCCCCGTCTAACTGAGGCTCCCTCTCAAAAATCCGCTTAAGGCTTCCTAAACAGGTTTAGGCGCGCCTACCCATCATGTAGGACCCACCAGCCGTCAACAAGGCGACCGCGGCTACGATGAGTGCAATGATGCCGATAATTCCGCCGCCATCGGCACCGGCTGCTCCAGCGGGCCCGGCAGGACCGCCAGGACCGCCAGGACCGCCAGGACCGCCAGAACCGTTAGAACCGGCAGAACCAGCAGCTCCGTCAGAACCGTCAAAACCAGCAGGGCCCAAAGGGCCAGGGGGGCCCGAAGCACCGGCAGGGCCGGCAGGACCGGCAGGACCGGCAACACCTGTCAAGCCTCTGAGGCCTGTAGTGCCTTTTTCGCCATCGGCTCCGGCTCCGCCGACGGCGGCGGAAGAGGAAGTGCTGGCAATTAGATTCACAATATCGCCACCGCCCTCTTCCCAAGCGATGGTCTGGGAAGCATCAGCGCCGCTAACTTTGAACGACACCGTCGCGCCGGCAAAACCGGCGTTGCTAACCACAAGTAAGTCATAATCTCCACCTTTCACGGTGGTGGCAGCAACCTGTTCGCCGTCTACCCACGCTGTGACGGCCGCGCCATCGGCGGCGGTCGCGCCGTCGAGGGTAACCGTCCCTACGAATACGTGGGGCCTAGCGTTCTGTGCGAACACGGTTGTAGGTATAGCTAATAATAGTGCCAAGGCCGTTACCAAGGCCAGGAATCTAGTTTTGGTCATTCGTTCCTCCTTGTATCAATCGTGGTTGGTGTTGCGAGGCCGCCGCCTCGCGGCGGCGGCCTAGCGTTGACCTTATCCTACTTAGTCTAGGGAAATCAGGTTCCAACCTGGGTACAAGGTCGTGCTTTGGAATGTT
>NVWX01000053.1 GCA_002746355.1 Dehalococcoidia bacterium
TAGGCTAGTCGATATATTCGGCACCGGACGATTCCGGCGTTTGGAGGCATAATTTGGCCAATCAAGAACGGCTGGTAACAACTCTGATGGAACTGATCAGGATCGACAGTCCCAGTGGCGAAGAAGACGCCATGGACGCGGAGGTTAGCACCCGTCTGGAGTCCTTGGGCCTTAAGGTCTCCCACGACTCCTATAACAATGTTATCGCCCAATTACCGGGAGAGGGGCTGCCCATCATGCTCTCAGCCCATCTGGACACCGTGGAGCCGGGCCGGGGCATCAAGCCGATAGTCGACGGTGGTGTGGTTCGGTCCGACGGCAGCACCATCTTAGGCGGCGACTGCAAAGCCGGCGTGGCCATAGTTCTCGAGGGATTGGCAGCTGCAAATGAGTCCAACGGCGGCGGCAACCGGGCAATCGAAGTTGTATTCACCCGCCACGAAGAAGGCGGCCTGGTTGGCGCCCACCACTTGGACTTCAGCATGGTCTCGGCCACGACGGGCATCGTATTCGACGGCGAAGGGCCGCCCAACCGCATCATCCTCTCCGCGCCTTCCCAGAACGTGGTCACCGCCCAGATAACCGGGCGCGCCGCCCATGCCGGCCTGGAACCGGAGAAAGGCATCTCCGCGTTGCTAATAGCCGCCGACATACTGGGCCARCTGCCTTTGGGCCGCATCGACGAAGAGACCACGGCCAACATCGGCCGTTTGGAAGGCGGCCTGAAACGCAATATCATCCCTGAGCAAGCATTCCTGGACGGCGAGTTCCGAAGCCGCAGCAACGAGAAACTGGCCGACCTCGAACGAAAGTTCCGGGGAGTATTCGAAGAGGTCGCATCCAGATATCCCGAGGCCAAGATCGACCTGGATATCGTTAACACTTATCAGGCGTACAATATCGATGCTGGCAGCGAGGCCGTGGCCATGATAAGCCGGGCATTGGCGGGGATGGGTATGAARCCCGTTTTAGAAACTACTGGCGGCGGTTCCGASGCCAATGTATTYATCGAGAAGGGCATCACAGCCGTCCCGGTAGGGATCGGGGTGCGGGATTTCCACACCACCTGGGAAACGGCCGTTATCGCCGAAGTTTTCCAAGGAGCGCAGATGTGCGAAGCGGTCATCAGGGGCGCCTAGCTTGCAAACCAGTCCCGATCGATCAGCCGATCAAAGCAATGATTCGGGCAGCTATTGCCCAAACACGAATCCTCCAAGATTTGGTAACATCTCATATCGAGAGTMAAAAGAATTAACGGCCACCGCGCCGGAGGGRATATTGCTATGGCAGACCTGCCCAGCGAGAAAGCTATCCAGCGAATGAGGGTCTTCGTAGAAAAGTTCACCGAGAAGTCCGGRACCTTCGTCTCACCTGTCGAAGGGGTGACTGAGCAAGTTATCCTCGGTCTGGCCCAGAACATAGACGAAATCGGTCGGCCCTTATGTCCTTGCCGTTTCTACCCGGACAAGACTGAAGAGATTAAGCACCGCACTTGGATCTGCGCCTGCGACGACATGCAGATCTACAAATATTGCCATTGCCTGCTGTTTGTAAATAAAGAGGGGCTCCCAATCACCGAATACCTGCCTGAAGGCCACGAAGCCTTGGAGTCCTACGGCGTGATAAAGGACCCGGAACCGGAGAAAGGCCGGCCCCTACGCGACAAGGCTGCGGAAAGAGAACAAGAGCGTATCGACCGTCCCTCTTAGGGGAAGCCGCGATAAAGCCGCCTCTGGAATGGGTTTCCGGCTGGCTTGGGATCATTAGCGACGGCAGCGGCGGCCGGCGGTGCTGGGCGTCCGAAACAGATACCGGACCAGCAATGAAAATCGGTTTACTGGCATRACCAGACGCCTGGATAATCGCTACAGGCGGTATTGTATCGACCAACGACAGGACTGATGCACAAATATGAAATAATCCTTTACTGGTCAGACGAAGATAAAATCTTCGCGGCAGAGGTGCCCGAATTACCCGGCTGCATCGCTCATGAGAAATCCCAAGAAACGGCGTTGGCCAGTGCTCAAGAAGMGGTCCAACTCTGGATAGACACYGCGACGGAGTTCGGCGACCCGGTTCCCGAGCCAAAATGCCGGCGTCTCATGTTGGYYTAATCACTCCGTATAACCGATTCCAATTACCATCCTGATATATCGATCAAAGCGATTGCCCGTCTAATTCAAGGAGTATTCAAATGGCCACCATCAACAAGAAGCGCCAACTGGGCCGCCAGGTCTCAATCGTAGGCGCAGGTCTGTCCCAATTCGGGGCCTTTCCGGAAAAAGACTCCCGTGACCTGTTCGTGGAGGCCTTCCAGGACATGGTCCAGAATATGGACCGCGGCTTCGATATCGAAGACATCGAGTGCGCCTACGTGGGCAACTACTCCTCCGAYCTCTTTGAGCACCAGGGGCACACCGCGCCCATCTTGGCCGACTGGCTGGGCATCACACCCATTCCCGTTACCCGCATCGAGAACGCCTGCGCCAGCAGCGGCAGCGCCCTCCGGGAAGGCGTGATGGCCATCGCCAGCGGCATGTACGACGTCGTGCTGGTTGGCGGCATGGAGAAGATGACCAACCTCCCCACGGACGGCGTAACCGACGTTCTGGCGTCGGCGGCCGACGGCCTTTATGAAGTCCCGGCCGGCCTGACCTTTCCCGGCATTTTCGGCGCCATCGCCAAAGCCCATATGGACAAGTACGAGACCAACTTGGACCACCTGCTCAAGGTCGCCATCAAGAACCACAGTAATGGCGCTCTCAACCCCAAGGCCCAGTTCCAAGAGACCGTGACCCAGATGATGGAACGCCGCATCTCCCGGGCCCAAGAACGAGGCCAGGAGGTGCCGGACTACAAGACCGACATGGACTTCCTGAATGACCCCAAGGCCAATCCTTGGATCGCCTGGCCCCTGCGGCTATATGACTGCGCACCCATCACCGACGGCGCCACCTGCGTGCTGCTGGTGTCGGAAGAGATCGCCTATAACTTCACCGACGTCCCCATCRGCATCGCCGGCRTCGGACARGCCTCCGGCAAGCCGCTCCACGACTCTGATGAACTGACTTCACTGTCGGCCGCCAAAGCTGCTTCCCAGCAGGCTTACGACATGGCCGGCATCACCGTTGCCGACATCGACCTGGCCGAAGTCCACGACTGCTTCACCATCGCCGAGATCGTGGCCACCGAGGACCNTGGGNTTCTTCKCYCCGGGMGAAGGCCCGCGGGCGGTGGACGAGGGACGCACCGCGCGGGACGGCGACCACCCCATCAACACTTCGGGCGGTCTGAAGGCCAAGGGCCACCCGGTCGGCGCTTCGGGAGTCGGCCAGGTCATCGAGATCTATAAGCAACTGCGCGGAGAGGCCGGAGAACGCCAGGTGAAAAAGACCGACCCAACGGTCGGTGTCACCCACAACGTCGGCGGCACCGGCGGGACCTGCGTGGTCAACGTGCTGCGCCGGGAGTCGTAATCATGGCCAGCGAATTCAACTCCCGCGCCTTCTACAGCAAGCTGAAAGAGGACAAGACGCTGGTCGGCGTGAAGTGCCAGGACTGCGGCCATCTGTCCCCGGAACCCCGGCCCATGTGCCCGGAGTGCCACGGGTTCAACATGGAGTGGCACGCATTCAGCGGCAAGGCCAAGCTGAGCACCTTCACCTGCATATCCATCGTCCCCGTTAAGATGGCCGCCAAAGGTTACGGGCGGGACAAGCCATATTGCACCGGGATCGTCGCCCTGGAAGAGGGCCCCCGGATCAGCGCCATGATCAACGGTGTGGACGGCACGAATCCCCAGAGCATCAAGACCGGGATGGATATGGTCTTGGACGCCGACGACCTGGACGAAGACTCGCCGGCCCTCGCTTTCAGACCCGCCTAAAGGCAGCCCTAAACGTAGCGAGGCTGCTAAAGAAAAAACTGGCCCTTCCTGATGGAGGGCCAGTTTTTTGTCCTTGATTCCGTGCTCGGCTTACGTGTTTGGCTTAATCAAAGCCGCGGGTGCCGACCCAGCCATGGGCGGAGACATCGATCATCTCGCCATTTGGACCGGTGTACTTGATCTCGACGTTATCGTGGCGGGGTCCACCCATGCCTACTCCCAAAGCCTTGTTTACTTCGTCCATCGGAAGGGAATTGTGGTCGGCCAACTTCTTCTCAACGTCTTCCAGGTCCTCGACCTCGAAGCCGATGTGGTGGATGCCGCTGTAATCTTTTCCGCGCTCACCGGCAACGGCGTCGTTCTGGAAGTCCAGAATGGCCATGTTGACGTTGCCGTCGCTGAGGAAGAAACCATTGGCGTTGGCGCTTTCAAGTTGGGCGATCTCGCGCAGTCCGAAGACCTCTTTGTAAAAGGCGGCGGTCTTCGCCGCGTCTTGTGTGGCAATGGCGATGTGTTTGATCTTAGGCATCTCGCAACCTCTCCTACCGGTTATTTGGGTGATCCCAGACGACGGGATTTGTGGGTGCAACGATACCACGTTTAGCGAAGCGATGTCACTTTGCCCGCCGCATGATTCACAGCCTGGTGGGCCTAGATTTGGGCCTGGGCCCGGCATCAGGTTTACACGATGGCCCGCTGATCCTACAATGTACGGTCTCGATCACCTTTCGCACCGCAGACCCTAACAYCAGAATKAAAACCGTTAATTGCATCATTGAACCGATGGGACCGGAAGACTGGGMGGTGGTCCGGGAGATCTACCTGGAAGGTATCGCCACCGGACACGCTACCATCGAAACAGAAGCCCCTCCCTGGGAAAGCTGGAACAACAATCACCGGCCGGACTGCCGTTTGGTGGCCAGGGATGGTGAACAGGTGGTCGGTTGGGCCGCCCTGAGTCCCGTTTCATCCCGCGCCGTCTATTCCGGGGTGGCTGAAGTGAGCGTTTATGTTGCTGAACACTTCCGGCGCAAGGGAACGGGAAGGCTACTGCTAGATTCCCTGATTACAGCCTCCGAGTCCGCCGGGGTCTGGACCCTCCAGGCCAGCATCTTGGTAGAGAATGAGGCCAGTATCGCCCTCCATGCCGCCTGCGGGTTCCKCACGGTTGGCACCAGAGAGCGCATCGGCCGCCTCAACGGCCACTGGCGGGACACGCTGCTAATGGAACGCCGCAGCGCCGTCACCGGTTCTTAGTATTCCRAATTTGGTTGACCCGCAAATAATCCTTCGCCATCCTTCCGCGGAAGGGCAGGATGAGCGGTAAAATCCAAGCCTTTACCGATACTTGCTATCCCGTGCGCGGTCACACTGCGTGTTAGAATAATCCTGGCCGCCAGGCTGCCCCGTATCGAAACACCGAGGGCGCTTTTACCTTGCGGACCACACCGTCCCGGATGTCTTCACGGCGTCTCGGGGCACTCACGGAGGATGTAAGCATGACAGTCCCCAAACGCATGAAATTCGGCGTCTTCATGGCTCCCTTCCACCGCGTGGGCGAGAACCCCACCTTGGCTCTGGAAAGGGACCTGGAGCTTCTCCAATGGTTGGATACCCTGGGATTCGACGAGGCCTATATCGGCGAGCACCACAGCGCCGGCTGGGAGACCATCGCATCACCAGAGCTGTTCATGGCCACCGCCGCCGAACGCACCCGGCACATCCGGCTGGGCACCGGCGTAACCAGCCTGCCCTACCACCATCCCTTCATGGTGGCCAACCGAATGGTTTTGCTGGACCACCTGACCAAAGGCCGGGTGATCTTAGGGTGCGGCCCCGGCGCCCTTGCTTCCGACGCCTTAATGCTGGGAATAAAACCCGAGAGACAGCGTGCGATGATGGAAGAATCGTTGGACGCCATCATCCGGCTGATGTCCGACCCCGAACCCTACACGGTGAAGACCGACTGGTTCGAGATGAACGATGCCGTGCTCCAACTGCGGCCCTACCAAGACCCCATCGTCCCCGTGGCCGTGGCCTCGGTTGAATCCCCCGCCGGCGTCACCCTGGCCGGTAAGCATGGGGCGTCGATCTTGTCTTTAAGCGTGCCCAGGGACACTATCCGYAAGACTTCCCTGGCCGAACTCTGGTCCATTGCCGAAGAGACGGCGGCTGAGCACGGTAAGGAGATGCACCGGGAAGACTGGGGCGTGGTCATGGGCATGCACCTAGCGGAAACGAAAGAGCAGGCGATGAAAGACATCCGGGAAAGCAGCGCCAACTTGGTCACTGAATATTTTGGCGAGACCCTGGGCAACCCGGTACCGGACGTACCCCGCGACCAGATCGTGGACTACATGGTCGACCACAACCAGTGGATCGTCGGCACTCCGGATGACTGCATCGCCGGCATCGAGCGGCTCCAAGAGATCACCGGCGGCTTCGGCAAGTTCATGATAAGGGTCGAAGACTGGGCCCCCCGGGACAAGATCCACCGTAGCTATGAACTCCTGGCCCGCTACGTGATGCCCCATTTCCAAGGCAGCCTGGAGGGCATCCGCATCTCCAGGGATTGGGCCAGTGACCGCAAAGAGGCACTGCAACAGAACCGTTACGCTGGAATCAAAGCGGCCACCGACCGGTTTGACGCCGGCCGAAGCAACGGGCGTTAGCTGGTAGCTCTCTGCTAACAGCCGTCAGCTTGCGGGTCTTTAGGTAAAAAAGAGACGCCCCGACCGGTCGGGGCGTCTCTTTTTTSACGCAAACCCATGCCTGGTATCGGTTCGTAGAATACTTGCCGGTCTGTTATATTTCGTACACGGGGAAATATCAAAGACCATCAAGGTCGGTTCGTGCCGGCAACTTGGGTCGGCCCAGGCGCAATGAGGCAGGCACCATGCGCAAAACAAAGATCATGGTTACCATCGGTCCGGCATCCAGAGACCCGGACATGTTGGATCAACTCATCGGTATGGGAATCGACTGCGCACGCCTGAATTTCTCCCACGGGACCTTGGACGAACACGCCGAGGTGATCGCCAACATCAGGCGAATCTCCCAGAAACAGCGGCGCCCGGTGGCCATCCTCCAGGACTTGGGCGGCATCAAACTTCGCTTGGGGACTCTTGAAGAACCGGTGCTTTTGAACCTCGGCGACACCGTGAGCTTGATACCTGAAGCATCGACGACCGAACTCGGAGTTCTGCCTTTTCCTCAGCCGGGGGCATTTAGGCACATAGCAGTTGGCCATAACATCTTCATCGCAGACGGAACCGTCCGTCTGGAAGTTACGGCGGCCAGCTCATCCAGAGTGGACGCCACCGTACTTTCTTCCGGCGTCGTTTCGTCCTATAAAGGGGTGAATCTTCCCGGCGTGCCCATCGACGACCCGGTGTTGACCGAACAGGACAAGATCGCCCTGAAATTCGGCGTTGAGCATGGGGTCGATTGGGTCGGCCTGTCCTTCGTGCGCACGGCCGAGGACATYSTCTACGCCAGGGAACATCTGAACGCGGCCGGCAGCAAGGCCCTAGTGATGGCCAAATTGGAGCGAGGCGAAGGCGTCGACAACATCGACTCCATCCTCCCCGAGGTGGACGGCATCATGGTTGCCAGGGGCGACCTGGGTGTTGARATCCCCATGGAGCGGGTGCCCATCGTCCAGAAGCAACTGGTGGCCAAGTCCAACGAAGCGGGCAAGGTTTCGGTCATCGCAACTCAGATGCTGTGGTCGATGGTAGTCGCGCCGGCGCCGACCAGAGCCGAGATATCCGATGTGACCAACGCCGTGCTGGACCGCTGCGACGCCATCATGCTCTCCGACGAGACAGCAGTGGGCCAGTATCCCCTGGAAGCCTACAAGGTGGCCGATGCCACGGTGAAAGAAACCGAGACCGTCTATCCCTACTTCAGCGACCTGAGCTCCAGGGACCGCACCCAGGCCATCGCCTCAGCGGCGGCGCGGCTGGTCCGTTCCCTGGGCTCCAAACCGGTGGTCGTGACCAGCACCGGAAGGGCTGCATTCGAGCTGGCGAGGTTCCGGCCAGACGCCGATATCATCGCTTTTTCCCACGAYGCGGCCGTGCTTCAGAAGCTATGCATGGGCTGGGGRATCCGMCCCGGCGGCGTCATACCGCCGCAGCGTGATGTAGCGAGTCTGGTGGCTTCGGTCATACAATCCGGACTGGACGGCGGGACTATTGACGAAACCGACGTTGTGACCATCGTCCACGGGTTCTCTCCGGGGGTTTCGGGCACCACCAACGCCGTACAGGTGCTGGACATGCGGGAATATCTGGCCCACGTCAAACAAGACCGCGCGGCCGCCACACAGAGCTAGGACGTTGTCTTCAAGGACGGGTAAACGCACCACCGCGGCGCTAATGGCGACCTTGKTGGCTGTCTTTATTTTGGCCGCCTGCTCAACGCAGACAGCTCCCGCAACGGACGTTCCGCAACCCACCGCAGAGCCAACCGCCGCCCCCACATCGACGCCAGCTYCCACTCCGGTTCCCTACGGAGATTTCGCGGGCGCGGAAATACCGCCGGCCGACCCAGAACGACTGGCCCAACTGACCAAGGTCCTCTCGCTGGTCCCGGAGGGCTTCAGCTCGGCGGTCTACCTGGACACTGATTTCTTGCGGTCCAACGAGAGTCTTGGGRCCATCATCAACCCGGAGGTCTTGGGACTGGACGTGGCATTGCCRTCCATCGCAACCGGGCTRGTCAGCARACTCGCAGTGGCCGCTGACTTCCAGACTAGGAGCGTCGTCACACCGTTCCAGAGTGACTTCGCCATCGCGGATATGCTCCGCCTCGCCGGCGGTTTCGGCCTGCAACTGGGCGGCGACGGCCCGACCACCTACGAGGGCCACGATGTTTGGGGGATCAACGTCTTGGGAACGGTCCTGGCCATGGCAACGGCCGATGCTACAACCGGCGTAGCCGCATCCGGCCAGAGCATCACGCCCGCGGAAGCAACAGCGCTGGTCRAAGGCTCTCTGGATGGGTTCGATGGGCGTTCCGGCTCCATATTGGACGCGCCGGGCCTCTCCGCTCTGTTGGCAAACGTCCCTTCAGGCTTCGCGGCGGGGGTGCTGTCCCAGTGYGAAACGTTGCCGCTATTCCATGACGTTCAAGGGCTCGCCGGATGCACGGGAGTTGTAGTATCTGCCGATATTTTGCCCGGCGACCTGGTGGTCTTCCATGGCCTGATCGGCTTCACCGGCGAAGGCGTGGCCTTAGCCGCCTTACGGCAAGCCGCGGAAGCGCTAGAGTCTGAAAAAGAACTTCAGGGGTYCGAAGACTTGGGYTCSCGTCAAGAAGACGGAAACGTGCGGGTAAGGGTCATCGTCGACGTTGCCAAGTTCGCCGAAGTGTTCCGGCTGTTCACGCCGGGGAACTGACGGACTTAGCCGTGTTCGGGCAGTGAGTGGGGGAGGGACGTTTCGCCCATGAGGTAGAGGTCCATGGCGCGGGCGGTTTCCCGGCCCTCGGCGATGGCCCAGACTACCAGTGACTGACCCCTGGCTGCATCTCCGGCCGCGAAAACGCCCGSAACGCTGCTCATGCGGTTGCCGTCGATGGCGACGTTGCCGCGGCCGTCCAGGTCCACGCCGAGCTGAGACAGCATGCCGTCCTTCTCGGGGTGTAAGAATCCCATGGCCAGCAGGGTTAGTTCAGTTTCGATCTCAAACTCGCTGCCGGGCACCTCTTCCATGGATGGACGGCCGCCGTTCGCGCCTTCCTTCCACTCGACCCGCACCGCGTGCAGCTTCTCCAGTTTGCCGCCGCTTCCCGTGAATGCCTTGGTCAGCACCGCATAGTCCCGGATGCCGCCCTCTTCRTGGGCCGGAGAAGACCGGAGAATAATGGGCCATTGGGGCCAGGGGTTATTGCCGGGTCTCTCATCCKGGGGTTCAGCCAGCAGCTCTATCTGGTGCACCACTTCGGCKCCCTGGCGGTGGGCTGTGCCCAAGCAATCTGCGCCGGTGTCCCCTCCKCCCAAGATGACCACTCGTTTGCCTTCGGCGTCGATGCGCTCGTCTTCCGGAATCTCTTCGCCTGACAATACTCGGTTCTGTTGAGTTAGATAATCCATGGCCAGGTGGACTCCATCCARCTCCCGGCCCGGAACGTCCAGCTCCCTGGCCTCCGTGGACCCGATGGCCAGACAAACCGCGTCGAATTCAGAGAGTAACTGGTCCACCGGGAAGTCTACGCCAACGTTGGTGTTGGTCAGGAAGGTAACGCCCTCTTCGGCCATCAGATCGACGCGGCGTTGGACCACAGCMTTTTCCAACTTGAATTCAGGGATGCCCAAGACGAGCAGACCACCRATATAGCCGGCGCGCTCAATGACCGTCACCAAGTGTCCGGCGCGGTTGAGCTGCTGCGCCGCGGCCAGGCCGGCGGGTCCCGAGCCGACAACGGCAATCTTTTTCCCGGTGCGGTTGGCGGGCGGTTCAGGCTTGATCCAGCCGTTCTCAAATCCCCGGTCGACGATCTCTTTCTCGATGTACTCGATGGTGACYGGGTCTGAATTTATGCTTAGGACGCAGCTTGCCTCGCACGGGGCCGGACAGATGCGGCCGGTGAACTCCGGAAAATTGTTCGTGGACAGGAGTGTGGCCAACGCCCCCTGCCAGTCACCCTTGTAGACTTGGTGATTGAAATCGGGGATGACGTTGCCCAAGGGGCAGCCCATGTGGCAGAAAGGAACGGCGCAGTCCATGCACCGTGAGCCCTGCTCCTTGGCTTTTTCTTCACCCCAAGGTAGGTAGATCTCGCGGTAGTCGCCCTTTCTCTCCGCCGTGGGACGCCGCTCCGGTGGTTGACGGTCAGAATCCGTGAAGCCTGTCGGTTTACCCATTTCCGACCGCTTCCAATTCCCGTTCCGTCCCSTCCTCAACCCTGCGCTTCCGCTCTTCCAAGATCCGGCGGTAATCTCTGGGCATGATCTTCTTGAACCGCTTCAAAGCTGCACTCCAGTCGGCAAGGATCTCGGTGGCCGGAGTGCTATGGGTGTACTTCTTGTGGTCTTCAATCAGCCCTTTTAGGAGCGAGATGTCTTCGGGGTCCGTCACTGCCTCCATGTCGGCCATGCCGTCATTGAAGGAGATTCCGAGACAATCATCTTTGTCGTAAACGAATGCGATCCCGCCGCTCATGCCCGCGGCGAAGTTGCGACCGGTGGGTCCCAACACCACAGCCACTCCACCGGTCATGTACTCGCAACCGTGGTCTCCCACGGCCTCAACCACGGTCTTCACTCCGCTGTTGCGGACGCAGAACCGCTCGCCGGCGATGCCGTTGATGAATACCTCGCCGCCGGTGGCTCCGTACATGGCGACGTTGCCGATGATGATGTTTTCTTCAGGCACGAAAGTCGATTCGGGATGGGGSCAGACCACGATGCGGCCGCCCGACATTCCCTTGCCCATATAATCGTTGGTGTCGCCCGTCAACTTGACGTTGATGCCCCTGACYAGGAAAGCGCCGAAGCTTTGTCCGGCGGAGCCCGTCAGGTTGATATTGATGGTGTCGTCCGGAAGGCCATCTTCGCCATATGCCTTGGCGATCTTGCCGCTGAGCATGGCGCCCACGGTCCGGTTCGCATTGGAGATCGGCAGRTCGATCTGTACTTTTTCCTGTTCATCCAACGCCGGTTTGGCCWGGGCGATCAACTGGTGGTCCAGGGCCTTTTCCAGCCCGTGGTCTTGCTTTCTATCACAGTAGACCGGCTCATCTGCGTCGCCGGACTCCTGGCGGTGCAGCAGACGGGAGAAGTCCAACCCCTGAGCCTTCCAGTGGTCGTCTGCGTYCTGGAAATCAAGAACGTCCGTCCGGCCAATCATTTCGTTCACAGTCCGGAAGCCTAGTTCGGCCATGATCTCCCGCATCTCTTCRGCGACAAACATGAAGTAGGAAACGAGATGCTCGGGCTCGCCGGCGAATTGCTTCCGGAGCTCCGGGTCTTGGGTGGCGATACCCACTGAGCAAGTGTTCATGTGGCATTTGCGGAGCATGATGCAGCCGCTGACCACCAATGCCGAGGTCGCGAACCCATATTCTTCCGCGCCCAGAAGTGTGGCCATCACGGCGTCACGGCCGGTCTTGAGTTGACCGTCGGTCTGCACGACTATTCGGCTCCGCAACCCGTTGGCTACCAGTACCTGCTGGGTCTCGGCGACGCCCAATTCCCATGGCAGGCCCGCGTGCTTGATGGAAGACTCGGGAGACGCCCCWGTACCGCCGTCGTAGCCGCTGATCAACACCACGTCTGCATGGCCTTTGGCCACGCCGGCGGCGACCGTCCCGACGCCTACCTCCGCCACCAGCTTCACGTGGATCCTGGCGTCGGGGTTTACATTCTTCAGGTCATGGATCAACTGGGCCAGGTCTTCGATGGAATATATGTCATGGTGGGGCGGCGGTGAGATCAATTCGACGCCCGGCGTGGTCTTCCGCACCCAGCCGATATACTCGTCGATCTTGTGGCCGGGCAATTGTCCGCCCTCGCCGGGTTTGGAGCCCTGGGCCATCTTGATCTGTAGATCGGTGGCGTTTATCAGATAGTTGGCGGTCACGCCGAACCGGCCCGAGGCCACCTGTTTCACCGCGCTGCTGCTCGAATCACCGTTCTCATCCAGCCGGTATCGCCGGTARTCCTCGCCGCCCTCGCCGGTATTGCTGCGGGCGGACATCCGGTTCATGGCGATGGCCATGGTCTCATGGGCTTCACGGCTGATGGAACCCAATGACGCCGCTCCGGTGGCGAACCGTTTCACGATCTCCGAGGCCGGCTCCACATCTGCGATGGGCACCGGACTCAGGTCTTGTTTGAAATTCAGCAGGCCCCGTAGCGTGGCCAATTTTTTAGTCTGGTCGTCTGTCTGACGGCTGAAATCTTTGTAAGCGTCCCAGTTGTCGGTGCGGGCGGCGTGCTGAAGTTTCGCGATGGCGTCCGGGTTCCACTGGTGGAATTCCTCGCCCCGCCGCCACTGGTAGGCGCCGCCTTGTTGGAGGTCCGGCTCCGCCGCAACCTGAGATGACCCGAAGGCACGGTCATGGCGCTCTGAGGCTTCGCGTTCGATTCCATCCAAACCTATGCCGCCCACTCGGGACGATGTCCMAGTGAAATATTCGTCAATCAGTTCCTGATTCAGGCCCACRRCTWCGAAGATCTGCGCGCCGCGGTAGCTCTGCACCGTGGAGATGCCCATCTTGGACATCACTTTAAGCACGCCTTTCTCGTTGGCCTTGATGAAATTCTTCTGGGCGTAATCGGGTTTTGTCCCGTTGATCTCCCCTTTCTCAGCCAGATCCCGGACCGTGGCCAAAGCCAGGTAGGGATTGACGGCGCCGGCGCCGTATCCCACGAGCAACGCGAAGTGATGGACTTCGCGGGCATCACCAGACTCCAAGACCAGAGCTGCCTTGGTGCGGGTGCCCTCCCGRATCAGGTGATGGTGGACCGCCGAGACCGTGAGCAAGCTGGGTATGGGGGCCCAGCGGCTGTCCGCGCCGCGGTCTGACAATACAATGATTGAGCAGCCATCCTCTATCGACTTGGACGCCTGTTTCCGCAGTCCGTCCAATGCTTTTTTCAGCGCGCCATCTCCGGCATCCCGGTCGTAAAGCGCCGACAGCGTGCCGGTGCGCAGACCTTCCCGGTCCAAGGCCTTGATCTGGCTAAGTTCCAGGTCCGAGATGATGGGTGACTCCAGCCGCAACTGCCGGCAGTGTTCCGGAGTCTCGTCGAACAGGTTCTGTTCGCTTCCGACGAAAGCCCCCAGCGATGTGACCAGTTCCTCTCTGATCGCGTCCAAAGGCGGGTTGGTCACCTGGGCGAATAGCTGTTTGAAGTAGTTATAGAGCACCTGGTTCTGGTCGGAAAGCACGGCCAGTGGAGCATCGTTGCCCATGGAGCCGATGGCTTCGGTACCGCGCTCGGCCATGACCGTGGTTAGCATACGAATCTCTTCGATGCTGTAGCCGAATGCCTGTTGCAACCGCACCAACTCGGCATGTTCCATGGCCGGGGCTTCCACCGCTTTCGGCAGGTCGTTCAGGGTTAATTYGTTGTCTTTCAACCACTGGCCATAGGGATTCTTGGTGGCCAGATTGTGTTTCAGTTCTTCGTCTCCGATGATCCGGCCCTGTTCCAAGCTGACCAGGAACATCCGGCCCGGCTGTAGCCGTCCTTTGAATTTGACGTCGGCGGGAGGCACCTCCAATACTCCGGTCTCGGAGGCCATCACCAGCTTGTCGTCTTTGGTGACCAGGTACCGGAACGGGCGCAGGCCGTTTCGGTCCAGAAGGGCGCATAGGCTCCGGCCGTCGGACGCCACTATCATGGCCGGRCCGTCCCACGGCTCCATCAAGGATGAGTGGTACTCGTAGAAGTCCTTCTTCTCCTGGGACATGGTCTCGTGCTGATCCCACGCCTCGGGGATGAGCATCAACAGGGCGTGGTCTAGGTCGCGGCCGGTCATCTGGAGCAGTTCCAGGGCGTTATCCAGACTGGCTGTGTCGCTGTCGCCGGGGTTGGTGACCGGTGCGATCTTGGCCATGTCGTCGCCGAACAAGGGGGACTTKAACTGGGCCTCCCGGGCGTGCATCCAGTTGACGTTGCCCCGGAGGGTGTTGATCTCGCCGTTGTGGGCCAGGTACCGGTAGGGGTGAGCCAGCCGCCAACTGCCCAGGGTGTTGGTGCTGAAGCGGGAGTGGACCAGCGCAAAGGCGCTCACTAGGTCTTGGTCTTGCAGATCTAGATAGAACTCGGATATCTGGTGGGCCATGAGCAGGCCCTTATATACGATGGTATTGCAGGACATGCTGCAGATGTAGAAGCGGTCTGCCTGGTTTTCGGTCAGACCAGACTCGTCCATTGAATGCTCAAGGGATTTTCGGGCGATAAATAGCTTCCGCTCGAGGTGAGCGGCGTCTTTGATCTCGGGTCCCATGCCGATGAATACCTGGGCGATATTGGGACAGACCGCGCGGGCGTCTTCGCCGATCTTGGAGTGGTCCAACGGAACTTCGCGCCAGCCCAGGACTTTCAGTCCTTCAGCCTCRATCGCTTTATCGATCATGTCGCGGCAATCAGCGTGGACTTCCGGGGGCATGAACACCATTCCAACGCCATATTCGCCGGCGCCGGGCAGGTCTATGCCCAAAGCCGCGGCCTCTCGTTGGAAAAGCTTGTCTGGGGTCTGAATAAGCATGCCGGCCCCGTCGCCGGTCTCCGGGTCACGCCCGGCGGCGCCRCGGTGGCCGAGGTTACACAGGACCTGTACACCTTCGTCGATGATCTGGTGTGTCTTCTGGCCTTTGATGTTGGCGACGACGCCCACGCCGCAAGCATCGTGTTCCTGCTCCGGCGAGTAAAGCCCCTTCTTAGCCAGTTCTTTTAATGGGTCCATCAGCCAATAACCTTTCTATGCCAACAACAACGCGGCAAATACCGCGGGGATCACCTGGGAAACACCAAACCGCCGCTAGGCACGGCGTAAGCACAACTCTCCCTGAAAAACAGGGCTGTAAAATTGTTTTGTTAAATATATCACAATATCAGAATCGTACAAGACCCTCCCTAGTGATCCCACGTGTGAATCGAGACCGGGCCCCGGTCTGGCCAACGGGCGTTTCCCGCAAACGTAATCATCATTGATTTAATTATAAACGACTGTATCTGGCTTAGAGAAAGGGGCGCCCCGAAATATCGGGGCGCCCCTTTTTCGCGTGCATTTTCGCCACCGGGAATCAGGTCAGCATTCGAACCGCTCTGGACCGGCAACTCCAGCGAAGGCCTCAAAAAATAGACCGATCTCTCCTGGATTCACTCCGTCCATCCGGTGCAGACGTCCCCACGCTGTGATTACCACCTGGCCGTCGGGGACCTTGTCGTACGACCGTGCTACACCCCAGTCGTCGAACTGGCGTACACCTTCCAAAACCTGCCGTAGCGCGGTTACCTGGGCTGGATTGGTGATGTTATAGCTAACTACGATGTTGCCATGCTCCAGATTGTGGACGACCCGCTCATCGGGCAGGCCATCTGGGTAAAACCCACAGGGCGCCGTCGCCGGCCAGTGCTGCCCAGAGGTGGGCGGCGCATCGCTGTATTCCACCCGCTGCCCTTCACGGACGTGGGTGACGTTGCTCAAGACGGGGACCGGTTCTCCGATTGCCGAGGCAAGGAGCCTGATCTCCGGTGTTCCTGGGGGCCTGCCGTTCGACGTTAACGTTTCGATGCTTGCGGGGGAGATAAGATCATCGAAAATGTTTGGGATATCCGCCAATGGAATCCCTATCCCGATCGTTAGAAGACTTCCGTCACGGTCGACCTCCAGGCCATCAAGCAGGCCCGCCSTACTGGGGTCAGTCAGGAAACCGCCGGCCAATGCAACTATCCCTTTGATGAATGACTCCAGCGATTCCGCGGCATCATCATCAGTGAAATCCATGGTCACCGTAAGTTCCAATGAACCGTCTTCCAGAGCTCCACCCAGCCCCACGAAATCCAGCGCGGAGATGAAATCCAAAGAGATCGGGAGGTCTCCTAACTGGGAGATGGCGCCAAGGTCGGGGTCGTCCGTGAGCCCATCCGGTATCTCAAAGGCGAACCCGAACAATCCGCCGCTCAGTTCGTTGAAACTGGCGATCAGCGGACCCGATGCTGCATCTGCGTCGCCAGCCTCAATATCAATGACGTCATTTACCGCGCCCCCTGACCCAATCATGAATGTGGAGCCATTTAKCACGCTCAGATCGAATTCGTCCGGGTCGTCCTCCGGGGARTAGACGTTGTTTCCTTTGTATTGTCTTTGCACCAGGTTGTCGCCGGAAGCGGACTCCAATGCCGCGATCAATACGGCCTCGTCGAAATTGCCGCTCAGCAATAACCCGAAATATTCCACGTCATCGCTGTCAGCTATCTCAGCGAAGACATCAACCCTACTGATGTCGCCGAACAGTCCACCCGGCATGAATTGTTCAATGCTGAAAAATTCGTCAAAGCCTTCGCCTTCGTCCTGAAAGTCGGACGACAGCATGTCCAGGAACTGGTCCAGGTCCAGGTCTATGGCTTCCAGCGCTTCGGAAGCGGCCAAGCTGCCAACGACATTTGCACGTTGGGGGAACAACCCACCTGAGTCACTTGAGCTGCYGCYGCCGYCGCTGCCGCCACAGSCAGCCGCYAGGCCCAACAGCATGATTCCCGCCGCCAAAGCCAGTTTTCTAATCAGTCCAGTAACGCCCATCGATYCCTCTCATTCCCCCACCCAAAGATAACTTCACATACSAGGCTACCCACCCTGAACGATTAACACAATCCAGACAGGGACGGAATCAGCCGTATCGGACCCATTTCCACCGTCTGAATTTGACCCGGTTCCACGCCTGGCCTATACTCGAATCAGCGTAATTATTCCCGCGTTAATCATTCAAATAACCGGAGGCCAAGAACTGGAGGCCCAGCAACTGGAACCGTCCGAAGTCGCGCAGTTGATCGTCGAGGTCGCCTCGGAGAAACTTGCCGCCGACATCGTCATGTTGGACCTGCGAGGTCTGGCCTCTTTCACCGACTACTTCGTTGTGATGTCCGCAGACTCTACACGGCTGATCCAAGCCTTGGAAGAAGATATCGCCACGACGTTGAAGCAGTCCAAGTTGTCCATCCACCGGCGCGAAGGCACCGCGGCTTCCGGCTGGGTGCTCATGGACTGCAGCGATGTGATCGTGCACATCTTCTCCCCGGAAGAACGGGAATTCTTCGGCCTGGAGAGACTCTGGGCCCGCGCCCCTCAGGTGGTCAGGATCTTGTAGCGACCGGTCCTGTCGTGGTCTATTGCAACGTAGTGGCACGGTGTTCCGTGCTTTTTTTATTTGAAATTGCCTAGGGCGAAAGAAGGGCGGGTCAGAGACCCGCCCTGGTTGCCTTCAACCATGATTCGGGTTCATCTAAAAATCCCGCAATTACTCCTTGATCCACCCATCATTTGCGCGCGTGTATTCCAGCAGCTCCGCTCCAGTGAAGAACAGGGCCAGCTCCCTCACGGCTGATTCGGGGCTGTCGGACCCGTGCACCAGGTTCCTGCCGATGTCCAGACCCAGGTCCCCCCGGATCGTGCCCGGCGGAGAAGTTGTAGGGTTCGTCTGGCCCATGGTGTTTCTGACYGCTTCCACYGCGTTCTCCGCCTCCCAGGCCATGGCTACAACGGGGCTGGACGTGATGAAATCCACCAACCCGGCGAAGAAAGGCCGGTCCACGTGTTCGCCGTAATGTTGACGCGCTAGAGCGTCATCCACCTGCATCAATTTCATGCCTACCAGCTTCAGGCCGCGCCGTTCCAAACGGGTGATGACCTTGCCGATCAGGCCGCGCTGTACCCCATCGGGCTTTACCAGCACCAAAGTGCGCTCCATATCTCCTCCACGCGGACTTTCGTCCGTATCATTAAATCTCTGTTACGTAGTCAATCGAGTATCAGGTCCGGGTGCTTGCCGAATCTTCTAGCCTGAAATGGACTCCCCTCGACTCCATGTCCCACATGAACGGGGCAGGGTCCATGGCCTCGGGCGGGAACACTCCGGGGCYGGGMAGYKCCCGGTCSACCAGGAGWCCSGCKCCGACMACCAGGCACGARGCGGTGGCCARGGCGATRTCTCCCGGCGGAAACGAGTAGGTCATGGTTAGTTCCGCCGGCCCGCCGCCCCTAAAACCTTTGACCCGCACCTGGCGGGGCAATCGTCCGGGTTCTGGGCCGTCCTCTCCTGGCTGCATTTTTGCCAGTACCGCCGCCGTCATGGCGGCCGGAGTCAGCGAGACACCGYCAACCTCCAACGGTTCTTGGGAGGCGAGCCCAGCATCGATCAGGGTTTTTAGCATCGAGGTTGTCGCCGGGTCCGAGAACCCGCGCCACAACGAAGCATGTCGCAGACCTTTTAAAGACTGTGGTATAGACACGGTTTCCAGTCCCACAGTGTAGCAACGAATGCTACCCCACGGGGCGGGGAACGCAACGTCTTGGAATTCCAACATCGCTGGGACTTGAGTCCACCTTCCGCAATCGTAGAGTAGTGCCGGTTCCCCGAAGAGGGCCAGACGGTGCCGCCAAACGGCCTCGCTCCGATAGGTAGCGTCATTCACCATGAAGAACCGGACTTCTTCAACAGAGTCCATCCGGCCGGCCAGGTGCCGGGCCAGCACATTGGTCTGGCCTGGGCTGGCTCCGAGACCGGGCAACACGCCCACGCCGCGGTGCTTGGCCAATGAATCCAGATACTCGGACTCGAAGACGCTTTGCAGGGTTTCCACGTCGTCGTTGATGTCGGCGTAGGGCACTCCGGCCTCGATCACCGTTCGCATCAGCGACAAGGTGTCCCGGCTGAAGGGGCCGGTCGTATTCAACACCACCGATATCCCAGTCAGTGAATGGAGTACCTGGTCGTCTCGGCGGCAGTCCAGTTCGATGGCGGTAGCCGGTCCTTCCAGGCTCCSGGCCAAGAGTTCGGCGCGTYGCAGGTCTCTATCGGCGACCACTATTTGCTTGAACCTGGCGTCTTCCGAAACCAGCCGGGCCGTTGCGGAGCCCATGGTCCCGCAGCCGATGATCAATGCGGTGAAATCAGGCATTGTTACCGGACCGGCTTCCGGGACCGGCTGCCGCCTTGAGGAAGCCGGTCCCGCCGCTTGGGCACACCGATACTGGGCATGCGCAGGTACTCCGGTTGCAGCGTTGTAAGGTCGTCGAGTTCCCCGGCGGCCAATCTCTCCTGGCCGACCACCGCCAGAGCCCATACCCTCGCCGCGGGTATCGGCCGGACGATCTGTGCATTCTCGCCCAATCGACTCGCGATCTGCTCTCTCCAAGGGACCACGCCCTCGCCGCAGAAGATGGCGGGGCCAGATACTTCGGCTTCGATCTCGGCCAACAGGTTTTCAACGTTACAGACGCGGTCTTCCCTGAGCCGAACCCCGTCGGGACCGAACAAGGCGGTGGCGCATTCTTCCCTTCCCGCTTCAAGCAACGCGCAGACGGGTGCGCCAGACCCTATATAAGGATGAGCTTCCAGGTCCAACGTTCCGACGCCGATTATGGGTTTCTTGGCCACCAGAGCGAGTCCTTTGGCGACGCTGATGCCGACGCGAAGGGCGCTGAACCCGCCGGGACCGAGCGCAACAACCACCCCATCCAAGTCTGAAGCCTTCAGGTCGCCGCGCAACAGAATTTGCACCACCGCCGGCATCAGCTCGGCGGTATGGTTGTACTTGGAGTACCAGGTATGAGAGGCGACGACGCGGTCTTCATGGGCGAGCGCCACGCCTCCGTAGCGGGTGGATGTGTCCAGGGCCAGAAGCATCGGTGTTTATCTCAGTCTTGTTCTAGTTATGAATGGTCCGCGGGTATGGGGGAGAAATCCCCCCAACCCCCCTTTATGAAAGGGGGGCTTTTTCGGCCAGTAAACCTAGTAGTTTATTGAAGCGCGAATATTCTGTTTCTACGCCTGGTTCCAAGGTTATCTCTCTGGTTTCAGGGTCTTGGCCGTAGTCAAGTGGATCCAGAGGCAGTCCTCCGGGAACAACTCGGTTGCGCGGTCGGCCCATTCGATGACGCAGATTCCGTCGCCGAAAAGCTGTTCGTCCAGGCCCAGGTCCCAGGCTTCGGCGGCGCTCCCCATGCGATAGAGGTCTACGTGATGGAGGGTCAATCGGCCATGATGGCGCGTCATCAGAACGAACGTCGGACTTCGCACGTAACCTTCTATTCCCAGACCCAGGGCGATCCCCTGTGTCAGACAGGTTTTCCCGGCTCCCAACTCTCCCGTCAATAGGATAACGTCTCCGGCCGAGGCGTTTGCGGCCGCAACGGAGAACGATAATTCTCAACAGTTTCTATACGTCCAACGGCAAACTTCAACGCGGGCAGATGCTTGAACGAAAGCTCTGGGATGACCGGGCTCGAAACCGTCGTCTCACAGGCACTCAAAACGGTCATCGCGATCAGTGAAATCGCAATCATCAAAGTTTTCGTTTTGTTGAGCCGCCCTA
>NVWX01000018.1 GCA_002746355.1 Dehalococcoidia bacterium
GAAGAGGTTGCCGGGGTAGTTGAATTCTGCGGCCTGGACCTGGCCCAACTCTGCGGGCAGGAAACGGTCGAATTTGCCGGCCAAGTTGGCTGCGACGTGATCAAAGTGGTGCACGTGGCTGAATCGGCTACCGCGTCAGATGACGCCGGTACCGGCGCACTGGTCAAAGAATTCAGTGGCGTCGGGCATCTGGTAACGCTAGATAGATACGTTGAGGGCATCCAAGGTGGCACTGGAAAGGGATTCGACTGGGAGGTGGCAGCATCACTCTCCCGGTCTGGACATCCCTTTTTGCTGGCGGGAGGGCTCACCCCCGAAAACGTCTCTGAGGCGATCACCATGGTGAAACCCTGGGGCGTAGATGTCTCCAGTGGCGTGGAAACCGACGGCAAGAAAGACCACGCCAAGATTTTGGAATTCCTGCAAAAGACAAAAGCCGCCGCCAACGCAACGTAGCGTAGCGGATAGAAGGAACAATGCATGGCCCAACAAAACGAGGCGAGCCTCCGTTTCCCCGATGACCGGGGCCGATTTGGGGATTTCGGGGGGAAATTCATCCCCGAGACTCTGATGGCCGCTGTCGCGGAGTTGGAGGATGCCTATCTGGCGGCCAAGGCGGACCCGGCGTTCCAGGAGCGTTTGGGTCATCTGCTGCACACCTACGCCGGACGGCCGACTGCCCTGTATTTCGCCGAGAACCTGACCCGCGTCTGCGGCGGGGCGAAGATCTACCTCAAACGCGAGGACCTGGCGCACACCGGCGCCCACAAGATCAACAACGCCCTTGGCCAGGCGTTGTTGGCCCAGCACATGGGCAAGAAGCGAATCATCGCCGAGACCGGCGCCGGGCAGCACGGCGTGGCCGCTGCCACCGCCTGCGCCATGCTCGGATTGGAATGTATCGTCTACATGGGCAGCGAGGACATCCAACGCCAGTCGCTGAACGTCTTCCGCATGAAGCTGCTGGAGGCGGAAGTCGTACCGGTTGACTCCGGTACCCGCACCCTGAAGGACGCCATCAACGAGGCCATCCGCGACTGGGTGACCAACGTTGAGACCACCCATTATCTGATCGGCAGCGTGGTCGGTCCGCACCCGTACCCGGTGATGGTGCGCGACTTCCAGACGGTCATCGGCCGGGAGGCCAAGGCCCAGTTGCTCGAGGCTGAAGGACGGCTTCCAGACTACGTGCTGGCCTGCGTCGGCGGCGGCAGTAACTCCATCGGCATCTTCCATCCCTTCGTGCCTGATGAAGACGTGCGGCTGATGGGCCTGGAAGCCGGAGGCGAAGGCGTGGCGACCGGGAAGCACTCGGCCACCCTCAGCGCGGGGCGTCCGGGGGTGCTGCACGGCGCGATGTCCTACCTGCTGCAGGATGAGCACGGGCAGGTGCAGGAGACCCACAGCATCTCAGCGGGGCTGGACTACCCCGGCGTAGGCCCGGAGCACAGTTACCTGAAGGACTCGGGAAGGGCCGAGTACCGGGAGGTAAACGACTCCCAGGCCCTGGAGGCGTTCCATCTCCTGTGCCGCACCGAGGGTATCATCCCGGCGTTGGAGTCGTCACATGCGGTACACGCAGCCGTGGAGTTGGCGAAGACGCTGCCACCCGACAAGATAGTCCTGGTCTGCCTCAGCGGCCGCGGCGACAAAGATATCGACATCGTCGCCCAGGCATCTGGGTTGGAGATTTAGGGGCAATCCGAAGCTGCGGCAGACGTAATCCAGCCTTAGCCCCTGTGCTATAATGGCTGCCGATTCGTTGGGGCCATTTCTGAGCGTGCCCCGGTCTGATTCAGACTTGATTCCCGTTGAATAACCGGCTAAGAAACAGGAGAGATCACAATGGACATGGGCCTCGAAGGCAAAGTTGCAATCATCACGGGTGGGAGTGACGGGATCGGGAAAGCGGCCGCATTGAGCATGGCCAAGGAAGGGGCCAACGTAGTTATCGTGGCCCGGCGGCAAGAGGTCTTGGACCAGGCTGTACGAGAGATCAAAACGGCAACCGAGGGCTCTGTAATCCCCCTGGCCTTGGACATCACCACAGAGGGCGCTTCCCAGAAGATGATCAAGACCGCCGTGGATAACTTCGGGCGCGTGGATATCATCGTCAACAACGCCGGCTCCTCGATGGCCAAACCCTTCGAGAGCGTTAGCCACGAAGATTGGCAGTCGGACTTCGAGTTGAAGGTCTGGGCGGCGGTCCGGCTGATGCAAGAGTCCATCGCGGAGATGCGGAAGGTCGGTGGCGGCCGGATCATCAACGTGACCAACCTGGGTGGCCGGACCCCTGGACCCGCCTCCATGCCCACTTCAATCTCCCGCGCCGCAGGCATCGCCATCACGAAAGGCCTGTCCAAGGACCTGGCCAAGGAAAACATCTTGGTCACCACCGTCTGCATCGGGCTGGTCAAGAGCGGCCAGCACCAGCGCCGGTATGATGCCCGCCTTGAGAAGGAACCCAACCTGTCCCTGGACACGTTCTACGACGAGTTGGCCCAGGCCCGGTCGGTGCCCATCGGCCGTGTGGCAGAACCCGAGGAAGCCGGTGACGTCATCGCCTTCCTGGCGTCGGAGCGGGCCAGCTACCTGACAGGCATAGCGGTGAACCTAGACGGCGGCGCTTCTGCAGTCCTTTAGCCATTGCGGTTAACGGCTCTGATATTCAGACATTGAAATGGTCCATCCGACCGAAGGACATACTTGACTAGCTCCTACATGAACGAACTGCATGCGCCGCAAAAGGTCCTGCTTGGACCCGGCCCAAGCACGGTGCATCCGCGGGTGCTCCAGGCCTTGGCCAATCCCGTGATGGGACACTTGGATCCGGCGTTCTTCCAGGTGATGGATGACGTGTGCGAGATGCTGCGCGAGGTTTTCCACACTACCAACTCGATGACCTTGCCAATCTCGTCCACCGGCACCGGCGCCATGGAAACAGCCTGCGCCAACATCATCGAACCGGGCGACGAGGTGCTGATCTGCCGGAACGGCTACTTCGGCATCCGCCTGGCCGATATCGCGGAGCGCTGCGGGGCCACCGTGCACGTGATGGACACGCCTTGGGGCAAAGCGGTAGACGCTCAGATGCTGAGGGACGAGATCAAACAATATCCCGGCCTCAAGGCTGTGGGGGTGGTCCACGCTGAGACTTCCACCGGGGTCCTGAGCGATATGAAAGAGCTGGTGGAGGTGATCCACGAGGCCGGTGCGCTGGCCATAGTGGACGCCGTGACGTCTCTGGGCGGCCATGAAGTCAGGATGGACGACTGGGGCATCGACATCTGCTACAGCGCAACCCAGAAGTGTTTGGGAGCCCCTCCAGGACTGGCCCCCATCAGCCTCAGCCCAGCGGCCATGGACGTGGTCAGCAAGCGGTCGACCAAGGTGCAGAGCTTCTACTTCAACCTCAAGGACCTGGAAGCCTACTGGAACCAGACCAGGGCTTATCACCATACCTCGCCCATCAACATGACCTACGCCTTGCGTGAGGCACTGCGCATGATGATGGAAGAGGGCCTCGAAAATCGGATTCAGAGGCACGCCAGGGTGGCGGCCGGGCTTCGCGCCGGAGTGGAAGCCCTCGGTTTAAGCCTGCTGGCCGAGGAAGGCCACCGCCTGAATCCGCTCACCACGTTGTCTATTCCAGAGGGCGTAGAAGACGCCAAGGTCCGCCGGGCGCTGCTCAACGACTATGACATTGAGATCGGCGGCGGACTGGGAGAGTTTGCTGGCAAGGCCTGGCGCATCGGCTTGATGGGCGAGTCGTGCCGGGAGAAGAACGTCTTCGCGGTACTCTCCGCCCTGGAATCCATCCTCGCCAAAGAGGGCTACGAAGTGGCCTTCGGCGCCAGCCTCTCAGCTGCCCAACGAGCCATTGCGACGTTTGACGAGTAGATAGTCGGTTGGCCCGAATTTAGAAAAGAAACGACGCGGGAACACCCCGCATCTTTCTATTTGGCTTTACCCATCGTTCCTGCGAAAGCAGGGACCCACTGCGCGATAACATTCTCCTGCGGAGATGGCTCGGACGGCCAACCACGGTAAACCAGTGGATTCCGGCGTTCGCCGGAATGACGGACTCTAAGGCCCCCTTTCTTAAAATGGGGGTTGGGGGAATTTTCGCCCCTACCTATAGTCGCTGGGCAGCCGCGTAGCCACCGTCCCCATAGATGCCGGAGGCCAGGGGCCGGTCAGGTAGTCGTAGAGGTTGCCGGCGTTGATGCCCATGACCATTGGGGCCAAGGCTGCTTGCTCCACGTCCATGGGGTATCGGTCGATCATGGCGGTCAACGTTGAGACCGATTCTTCTCTGGTCATGCCGCGGTCCACGGCGTCTTGGACGTAGTCCTTCCACTCGGAGATGAACGCACCCTGCTCGTCCAGATAGCCKWYRYCKCMCATGTCGCCGTGGCCAGGTACGAAGATGTCTTCGTTCAGCCCCCGCAGCGACTCCAAGGCAACCAGCCACAGGTCCGGGTCGGCCTCGTGCAGCCAGGAATGCACGCCGTGGAAGATGTTGTCGCTGGTGAAGACCACACCCTCTTCTTTCACGATCACCGCCGCCTGATAGAGGGTGTGGCCGGGCATGTGAATCATCTCGAAGGTGTGGTCGCCCACGTGCATGGTCATGGTGTCGCGGAAGGTAATCACCGGAAAGTTGGCCGTGTAATCTTCCAGCAACGCCGGCTCTTCGGGCCCGAAGGTCCCGACCCTGGCGGCATGCTCGGCCATGTCGGTGTTCAGCATGCGGGTGCGCACCCCTTCGTGGGCGATGACCGGTGCATCGAAGAAAGCGTTCCCGGTCCAATGGTCCCCGTGGGGCTCGGTATTGATGATGTAGCGGAGTAGTCCTCTCTTCTCGATCTCGGACTTTAGCCACATAGCGGTGGTCGGCTTGTGGGGGCTGTCGATCATGACGATGCCGTCCGTGGTGGTCACGAACCCAAAGTTGCAACCACGGGTTTCGGTCTCAACCCAAACGTTGCTGGTTATCTGTTTCATTCCGAGTCTCCCTTTTTTGCCACTCCCGTTCCCAGTGATTCTTCCACTACCGCCGGCAGCCTCATGGTGAACGTTGAGCCTTTGCCGAATTCACTTTCCACCAGTACTGTGCCGCCCATCATCTCGCAGAAATGGCGGGTGATTGCCAAGCCCAACCCCGTGCCACCATGGCGGCGGTTGGTTGAGGCTTCCGCCTGGGTGAACGCCTCAAATAGTTTCCCCATCTGTTCTTCGGTCATGCCGATTCCGGTGTCGGCCACAGCGCAAGTTGATCCAGTCCTGGCCGTCGGTGGTCTCCCGGCTGATAGTGAGTGAGATCGTGCCCTGTTCGGTGAACTTGCTGGCGTTGCTGAGGAGGTTGAACAGGCCTTGCCGGACTTTGGTGGTGTCCGCGTGGATGGAGCCAACAGAGTCGGGGCAATCGACCGCCAACAAATTGGAATTCTTTTGCACCAGAGGCTGCATGGTCGTAACCACGTCGTGAATCATGGGCGTGATTGGGAACGTCTCCAGATAGATATCCATGGCGCCGGCCTTGATCTTTGAGATGTCTAGGACATCGTTGAYSWGGCSSMGCWGGYGWYYRSSYSCKYYSTTGMTNNGCTNSCMGGNNWTMYWSGMRWTCSKCRYWCTNMSAAGYCNGCNGCKKCTTCKTNCARCRAYYMGSTSYAGCMSMTCGTCAGTGTCATGAACGCCAGCCAGCCGGTTGGAGACTTGGTAGAGGGCGTCGGAGCGCTCCTTCTCCCGCTCTGCTTCGTTCAGGAGCCGGGCTTTCTCCAGGGCCAGCGMYGCTTGGTCGGCAAAGGCGGACAAGAGGGAGACTTCGTCTTCCGCCCACTGGTGTATTCTCTTGTCAAATACGACCAAAACTCCGATCGCTTGATCGTTGACCAAGAGGGGAATGTTGACTCCAGCGTGGAAACCAGAACGCTGAAGGTTTTGGCGGGCCGCTTCAGACGTCAACAAAGGGTCATTCTGGRCATCCTCAGTCAGATRGGGTTTTTTAGTCGCCAGGACACGGCCCATGATGCTCGAACTGTCCTCGGCGATGTAGGYCTCTTTTATCTCGGCGGCCACGGCCAAATGAGCGGTTGCGGAGTCCGTGGCAGCCCGCGGGACCAGCCTGTTTCCTTCCAACAATCGCAACGTGGCCGCAGACGCGCCAATCAGGCGGACAGCCTCGTTGACGATCAGGTCCAACACTTCGTCCGTGTCGTGGGCCGCAACCACCTTGTTGGAGACCTCTTGAAGCGCGATGGAGCGTTCCCGCTCACGCTGCAAGTCTTCCAATAGCTGCTTCTTAGTCTTTTGCTGGYCGTTCATGCGRTATCCGCCGAAAAAGTTGCCGGTATTATGACACGAACCAGTAATGCGGCGCACCGATTACGGTAGCTACAGCGCGACCACAGCACCAGAAGTTCCATACGGTGTGATTTCATTGTTGACGGGGCGCGAGGCCACAGCTATGCTGGCACCGATTCTGTTGGCGCCTCATTAAAAAATTTCTTATGTCGCAAACAATRCGCATCTATCTTGGGAGTCAGTCATCGTAAACTAAACGCGCACCTCTCGGCCCGGCGCGGCCAAAAAAGGAGTAACAATGGGCGAAAAGCTGCAACAGGSAGACCGTCTCCCCAAGATYACTCTCCAGATGCTGRACGGGAGCAAGCTCACCCTACCCGATGACGCACCCACTCGGTACACAGCGCTGCTGTTCTACCGGGGCCATTGGTGACCCTACTGCAATCGGCAGTTAGCCGAATGGGAAGCGAACAAAGCGGAGCTGGAAGAACTGGGAGTCACCACCTACGCAGTCAGCGTTGAGACCAAAGAACTGGCCCAGGAAGTCGTCGACAACAATAAGTTGACCTTCCCAATGGGATACGGCGCAACCAAAGCCGACGGTGACCTGTTGGGATCATGGTGGTCTGAGGAGCGGGGCGGTTACATCCAGCCCACCGAGTTACTGTTGGGCCGGGGCGGCACGGTGCTGGGCGCCATGTACGCTTCGGGGCCGGTGGGACGCATGGGCGCCGACGAGGCCATCCGCTTGATCACCCGCCGAGAGAATATGAGGAAGGAAGAAGAGGGCGCGGCCCACTAACCCAAACAAGCGATTCAGGGGGGAGAGCCATGAGCAACCAGCAGGTGGTAGACCTGATGGAACACGTCTGGAGTTCGATAGACTCATTGTGCTCCCCCCTTACCGAAGCCCAATGGAACACGCCCACCGACTGCCCCGGCTGGTCGGTCCAAGACCAAGTCTCCCACCTGGTGGGCGCCGAGTCCGGGATATTGGGCAATCCCCGGCCGGACCACACACCGAAAAAAACCTCGCACGTTAAGAACGATGTCGGCCAGTCCAATGAGGTGGTCGTGGACTTTCGCCGGTCTTGGCCCGGACAGAAAGTACTGGATGAGTTCCGGGAGTTGRCCGGCCAACGGCTGACGTTCCTCAGAGGCCTAAGCGACGACGGATTCGCCGCCGAGACCCAGACTCCGATCGGCCCCGGAACGATCACCGAGTTCGTCCGCATCCGAATCTTCGACGCCTGGGTCCACGAGCAAGACATGCGCCGCGCACTGGGCATACCTGGCGAGTTGGAAGGGTCGGTGGCCGCTCATTCGGTGGGCCGCATCGCCCGCGCGTTGCCGTTCGTGACTGCCAGAAAAGCCCAAGCTCCGGACGGCGTAACCGTAGTGTTTAACATCACCGGCACGTCAGGCTGCGTGGTTTCTGTGGCGGTAGAGGGCGGCCGGGGAAAAGAGTTAGACGCAGTGCCCGATTCGCCAACGGTCACGATAACAACCGATGTCGAGACGTTCGCYYGCYTRGGCTGYGGMCGCTGGGAYCCSGYYGAAGYCCTCYSSTCTGGMAARRTCRCCGTYKCCGGCGAYASYGMKYTGGGHRAKAMCATCGTCAAKCAGATGAACATCATGATCTGACGCCTTCGGGCGTTATCACGCTGTATTTAAAGATAGCGATTCGATATAATCCAGCAATCGCTTTATCGAATTACCTATGTATTCGGGCAGTTCACACAACAAACAGGCGGTTTAAGGTAATTGGCCCTTCTAGATAAACCCAAGGTGGGATCCCTGGCCTCCAAGATGCCCTTCGGCATCCACTACAGTTGGGTGATCGTGGTTGTGCTGGCCATCGTGCAGGTCTTTGGCAGCTCCGTTTTCATGATYGCCGGTGTTATGGTGCCGCCCCTCACCGACGCTGATGGCGCCTTCGGCTTTGGCATCGGCGAACTCAGTATGGCCATCGGCCTCTACTATGTGTTCAGCGCCATATTCGCTCCCATAACTGGACACCTGGGAGACAGGTTTGGCGCCCGGCCCATGATGCTTGTCGGCGCCGTGATGTACGGCGTGGGTATGGTCGCGCTGGGGTTCGTGACTGAGTTATGGCATTTCTTCCTCTTCTACAGCTTCCTAATGTCGTTCACCGCCTCCATCACCATGGTGCCGATGATGGCTTCCATCAGCGGCTGGTTCCGCCGCAGCCTGGGTTGGGGTGTTGGCATCCTGTGGGCCACCGGTGGCATCGGGACCGCGATATTGGCGCCGTTGATCGCCTATATGCTGGACACCATGGGGTGGCAGCAGACCTTCACCCTCGTCGGCCTGGCGGGCACCGGAATCATGCTCTTGGTCTTCCCGCTAATACGAAGCAAGCCGGCGGATATCGGGATCCGGCCCTTTGGGGTGGCAAGCGATGCACCTGAAGCCCCGCCCAAAGACCGCGCCGTGGAGGCCCTTCGCCTCAAGGTCTTTAATCAGCAGATACGGGGCACCAAGGCATTTTGGAACCTTCCCATCATCCATGCATTGGGTTGCGCGGGGATGGGAATCGTCCTCATCTACGTGATTCCCCTCGCGGTGGAACAGGGGCTCAGCACTACCGAAGCGGCGTTTACCATCACGATCATCTCATTGGTAAGCATCGTCAGCAGGCTTGGAGCGCCGGTCGTGGCCGAGGCCTGGGGCCCCAGGAAGGTTATGGCCGCCAGCCTGAGCATCCAGGCCCTTACGGTGTTCATTCTGTTCTGGGCCCACGACCCGTGGATGTTCTATCTATTCGCCGCCGCATTCGGACTGGGGTTCGGCGCCGAGTGGACCGGATATCTGGAGATCAACCGGCGGTACTTCGGCGATGGCCCCATGGGGAGCGTGTACGGCTGGCAGATGACGGGCGCGTTCGCCGGACACGCCGTGACCACGTTCCTGGCWGGCTTGGTCATCTATGTGACAGGCTCTTTCTATCCGGTGTTTGTGCTTTCGGCGGTCTTTAGCGCAGCCGGACTCCTGGTCATCGCCACGTTGGAGAGCACCTCCCAAGTKCTGATTCCCGATTGGGAAAAAGCGCTGCCGGCYGAAGCCAGGAGCAACTTTGTGCCTGGAGTCGCTGCCGGAGACGACTGACGTCATCGGCTAAGTGTGTTGGCCCTGCCGGCGGAAACCACGCCGGAGTGCATTTCACATGGCAGATAGCTATAATGTTTAGTTAATAATATCAACTTCACGCCGGTAACTCGGMGTGATCGTKTTTAGGGAACGGGAAATTGCCTCTGACCTCCAGGCCCAACMTTAGGTCCTCGGCCGGYAAGTTGCCCTTTGGCATCCACTACAGCTGGGTGATCATCGGGATCTTGGCCACGGTYCAGATATTCGCCAGCTCCATCAGCATGGCCGCGGGCATCATGGTCCCGCCGCTGAACGACGCCGAAGGCGACTTCGGATGGGGTMTGGGGACCATCGGCGTGGTCATCGCCAGCTATTACATGTTCGGCGCGATCTATGCTCCTATGKCYGGTTGGCTGGGCGACCGCTACGGCTCCCGRTGGATGCTGTTCGCTGCCGCCGTCATGTACATTATCAGCATGTTTCTGCTGGGCCAAGTGACYGCGGTCTGGCACTTCTTCATATTCTTCGGCGTGTTGCTGTCCCTGACTCAGTCCCTGGCCATGGTCCCTCTGATGTCGGCCGTCAGCGGGTGGTTCCGCCGCCRCCTGGGGCTGGGCGTGGGTATCCTCTGGGGCGCCGGAGGAATCGGCACCGGCATCATGGCTCCCCTCATGGGCGGCTTCATCGAGGCCCTGGGCTGGCAGACCACRTTCATGCTCATCGGGGCCGTTGGTGGAGGCATCATGCTGGCCATGGTCCCCTTCATGCGCAGTAAACCGGCCGACCTGGGGATACAGCCCTACGGCGCCAGGCCTACCGATCCACCTACAGTTCTGAGAGACAAGACCGCGGACCGGCTGCGTCAGAAGGTCTTCAACCAGCACACCCGCCGCACCAAGGCTTTTTGGAACCTGCCGCTGGTCCACGGTCTGGGCTGCGCTGGACACGGAACTATCTTGATCTACGTGATTCCCATGGCATTCGAGCGAGGGGTGTTCTCTTCGCTGGCGCAGGCGGGAATCATCCTTACCATTATCTCYTTGGTCAGCGTCATCAGCCGGGTGGTGACCCCGATAATGGCGGAGACGTACGGCACCCGGAAGATGATGGCCGCCAGCCTGACGATTCAGGCTGTCACCGTCTTTATGCTCTTCTGGGCGCAAGACGTTTGGGCGTTCTACCTGTTCGCGGCGGTATTTGGGATCGGGTTCGGTGGTGAATGGACGGGCTACCTGRTCATCAACCGGCAATATTACGGCGACGGCCCCATGGNCACGATCTACGGTTGGCAGACCACCGGCGCTCTGATGGGACACGCGGTGGCCACCGGGCTGGCCGGGTTGGTCATCTACGCGACAGGATCATTCAACATGGTGATGGTGCTATCCGTTGGCTTCAGCGCCGTCGGGGTGTTGGTTATCGCTTTGTTGGACGACACATCCCACGTGTTGATCCCAGACTGGGAAGACGACTTGCCAGAAGTTGTTGGTTCCGGGGAGGCCCAGCTCCGGCCGGCCGCCGGCGCCGCGGGAGATGACGACTAGGGTTTATTCGGCGTACGTGGTTGGGTGTTTGGAGTAGCCCCCATCCCAACCTTCTCCCATTGCGACGGGAGAAGGGGTTRGGTTTTCTCCGACCGGGAAAACGGTTTGTTCTCTCGCCCTTCAAGAATATTTGTGTTTCAACCCCGYATTGGTTCTGGATTGAGAGACGCCGCCCGAATGTCACCCTGAGCGAAGCCGAAGGGTCTGCCAAGGTGGTGATTGGCAGACCCTTCGTCGGCCTACGGCGCTCCTCAGAATGACAGTTTTGGGCGAAGGAATCCTCGAGGAAAAGTACTAGTGCTCTCCCCCTAATCCTGGTTTAAGAAGTCCAGGACGAACTGGCTCATGGGTTCTTTGTCGTAGCGGTTGTTCATCAGGACCACGTTCCGGTTCCGGTCGCCCTGGAAGAAGCGCTCGTAGAGTATCTGCCGGGAGCCAAAGGCGCTGCAGCAGGTGTCCCACGCCAGCCGGAAGAGGCGCACYCGGTCTTTGGCCGATGAGAAGTCGGTCTCCAGATACTTCGTGATGTCGTCGGCGATGGGGCCCTCGAAATCATCTTCCGTGGGCAGGGCCATCAGGCTGCTGGAGCCCAGCAGGTGGAGTATCTCGCCCATGCGCGGGTACATCTTTATGAACTGCTGACGAGCCACCATCAGCGATATATCGACGGGGCACATGACGCCCCATTCATCTAATTTCGCGTCTACCTCGGCCGCGCGCAACAAGGCTTTGGTTATCTCCAGGTTTTCGATGATCTCCGCCAACATGCTGTGGACCTCGGGCATCTCCTGAGAACCCAAGGTTTTAACCATCAGGTTGGCCAGTCCCAGGATGAACTCGCATTTCACCACGTTCTTGGTCACCACTTGGTGGCCCGAATGAAGGAACTGGTGCGTCCGCAGGGACATCTCGTTGCACATCTCCACGTCTTCGTAGAGAAAAACCCTTTCCCAGGGGACGAGGACGTTATCGAAGAAGGCCAAGGCGTCCATCTCCTCGAACCGCGAGCCCAGGGGATGGTCGAARCYGGAGCGCTCCAGGTCAAAGGGTTCTCGGCATTGGAACTTCAGGCCTGGGGTGTCGCAGGGTATGGCGAAGGCGAAGGACGTCCGGCCCGGGGCGCCTGTGGGCAGYCGGTGGGATCGTGCTGGGTAGACGGCRATCTCGTCCGCGATGGGCAGAGTCGCGAGTACCCTTGCGCCGTGCACTATGATTCCCTCGTCGGTCTCTTTGACCACCGACAGGGCCAAGTCCACAGAGTCATCAAGGGGCGTAGCCGCTCCGGAACGGCTACGCTGGATGTTGACCAAGGTGTGGGTCAGCACCAGGTCTTTCTCGCGGACCAGCTCGTAGTAGTCTTGGATGTTCTTCTCGAACTCGGGGCGGTTCTGGCCRAAGTATTTTCCCGCCGCGGCCATGGACATCAGGCTCACATTAAGAAAGTCTGGGGTGCGGCCCATCATTCCGCAGGTGATCTTGGCCCAGTTGCGCATCATCTCGCGGCGCCGGTCCAGGTCYTCGTGMGTCCGRGGMGTCAGAAAGGAYATGCCCACCTGGTCGCCGGTKGTSGGMGAYTCRTAGGTCATCTTTTTGGCGTACTCGGGGTCGTGTTGCAGGTCGTAGAGCCGGGCTAGGGTTTTGATGCCGCCCATGAGCCCAGGCTCTTTCGTTGCGTCTTTTACTTTCTTGCCAGACATATAAAGGCTGGGCGGCCGTTCGCTTAGTCCGTCGATGTACTGCTTTCCAGTTCTGGCTGGCATCCAGTCCCCTCCTGGCGGTCAACGCCGGGCATCGATCTTTCCAAGATTGTTCGCGGGTATTTTGCTTTATCTCGCTCCGTTTTACCAGAGACGGACGATTCGTCCGGCGGATCATAAAAAATACATTTGACAGCGCCAGTGGCTTCCCCTAGTCTGGGGCACAAGATCCTGCCTGTGGACTAAGCTGGTATCAAGCTCGGAGGTCTCAAATCATGTCCCTTCCTCCACATCGCGTGGACTACAGCCCGATAATCGAACGCCCTCCCATCAAATGGCCCAACGGGGAACGGGTGGCGTTGTGGATCGCTCCCAACGTGGAGCACTACGAATACATGCCGGTACAGTACGGGCCTCGCAACCCCTGGCCGCGCACGCCGTATCCCGACGTGCAGCAGTACTCCTACCGGGACTACGGCAACCGGGTTGGTTTCTGGCGCATGCTGGAGGTACTGGACCAGTACAAGATTAGAGCCTGCGTCTCCCTGAACTTGGCCGTTCTGGAACACTTTCCGGAGATCCGCGACGCCATGRTGGAGCGCGACTGGGATTTCATGAGCCACGGCATCTACAACACCCGCTATCTGTATGCCTATACGGAGGAAGAGGAGCGGGAGTTCTACCGGGACAACGTCGAAACCCTGAAACGGCAGACCGGCAAGCAGTTGAAGGGGATGCTGGGCCCGGCGATATCAGGAACGGTCCGAACCCCGGACCTGATGGCCGAGGCCGGGCTGATCTACCATACCGACTGGATGCACGACGACCAGCCGGTGCCCATCAACGTGGAGTCGGGCAAATTGGTGTCGGTGCCTTATTCCATCGAATTGAACGACTCGCCATTATTCCGGGTGAACTACGAAGCCGATTACTTCGCCGAGATCTGCAAGCGGCAGTTCGACCAACTATATAAAGAAGGGGCCGAGAGCGGCCGGGTGATGTGCATCGCCCTCCATCCTTTCTTGATCGGCCAACCGCACCGCATCAAGTACCTGAACGAGATACTCAGCTACATCATGTCCCACGACGGCATCTGGCAGACCACYGCCGACGACATCGCCGAATACTACATCGACAACTACTACGACCAGGCGGTGGAAAACGCCCAGCAGTACAAGGTATAGCCGACTCGGTCAACCAAATTCCCGGCCCTAGGAGACCTGACCCATGCCCGCTGAAAGACGAGAAGGGATGGACCACGAACATCACGAGTGGTCCCCCATATCCACCCGAGGCAAACTGAGCTGGCCCAACAATGCCAGAGTCGCATTGTGCGTCATCATCACTCTGGAGCACACCGAGTGGGAGGCGCCGGAGGGTAGTTTCAGCGCCGACCAAGCCGGCGGCYTGGGGCTGCGTCCTTTCCCCGACTACCCACGKTTCTCCCACCGGGAATACGGCCACCGGGTGGGCATCTTCCGGGTGCTGGACACGCTGCAGCGGTTGAACATCAAGGCCACCGTGGCCATGGACACCCAGACCGCGGAAGGATATCCCTACCTGGTGAAGCATTGCCAGGACCGGGGCTGCGAGATCATCGCCCACGGCGTCTCGGGCACTCAGATGATTTCCGGCCAGATGTCTACCGAAGAAGAAGCCGACTTCATTCGTTCATCCTTAGATGCCTTGAAAAAGGCAACTGGCTCGGCGCCCAGGGGTTGGTTCGGGACTGACTACGGGGAATCGGAGCGGACGCCCGGACTGTTGCGCCAAGCCGGCATCGATTACCTCTGCGACTGGGTCAACGACGAGCAGCCCTACCCAATGGCCAACGGCCTGACCGCCCTKCCGACCATGCTGGAGATGGACGACTTGTTCGCGCTGTCCAACCGGCGCGTGGAGATCGAGCGCTACTGCCAGTCGATGAGGGACGGCTTTGACACCATGTATCGGGACGGCGAGGAGAACGGTCGTCTGATGACGATCAATCTTCATCCGTGGCTGGTGGGCCAGCCCTTCCGCATCGGCTATCTGGAAGAGGCATTGGCCCATATCATGGGCCATGATGGAGTCTGGGCCGCGTCCGGTTCGGAGATCATAGACTGGTTCCGGAGCAAYCCGCCGGTTTGATGATCAGCCTAGYGCAGTATGGCCAAAACCTAAGCCGGAGCACGCCGCTGCGGTGAGYTTCCAATCAAGCGTAACCAAAGCTGAAATCTCTTGACACTCAAAGGCAGTTGTGATATTTTTCACCTGGCCTCTGACCGGAGGCTTTTTTACGCGCGGGCTACTCACGGACAAATCCCCGTAAAANCGCCCTAATAATCGCTGATTCTTGGCCGGGAATCCGGCCAACCATGGGTAGCTYTATTGGAAGACCCAAAAGCATTAACGAGCGTTGACTGGAACAACATCCATATGTTCCTGCAATGGTTCTGGATCTACTTCCCCATTGTCGTGACGTTTGGAATGACCCTGCTGATAGCCCATGCGTTGATACCCTCGTTGGTGATGACCGGCCATCTCCCTGAATCGACTCAGAAGCTGCGGATTCCTTTAACCGGGTTCGCGGTTCTTCTGTTTGCCGCGGGGGTTGTGGTTCTGGTCTTGGGCGTCAACGCAACCCTGGATGTGCGCAACGTCTGGGACCGGYTCCTGATYTAAAGTGCGYGAAATTAAGAAAACGATRGMCGGACAAACCTACTAGATGATGCCAAGCCGGAAAATGTTGCCCCTCATGGTCGCCGGAGGGGTTGTGACCGTAATCATGGGCTTCATCGTGGTAGTTCTGCTCATATCTTGGTTCTCAAACCCGCCGTTCGGCCTCGGAAACGCCCCGGAGCAACCCATCGCGTTCCCCCACACGGTCCACGTGGCGGAGAACAATATCCAGTGTGAGTTCTGTCACCGGAATGTGACCAAGGGCGCGGCAGCCACCGTGCCGGCTGTGGAAACATGCCTCTTCTGTCACAAGGATATCGACGGCAGGACGGTTACCGCCCAGGCTGAGATCGAGAAAGTCAGGACCGCATTCGAGACCGATACGCCGATCGACTGGGAGCGTGTCAACCGGCTTCCGGACCATGTCCGTTTCATCCATGAAGCCCATATCAGGTATTTCACCGACGAAACGATYCCCGTTAAATATGGCATCAACGGGGAAGAGATCATTGAATCGCCAGATGTCGCTCAGACGTGCACCATCTGTCACGGCGATGTGGGCAACAAGACGGTGGTCCAACCGAAGACCGGCCAGTCGCTGAAGATGGGGACCTGCGTGGATTGTCACCGGGTCAACAACATACCCACCGACTGCACGGTCTGCCACAAGTGATGAAAATAGATGCRCTACAGGGCTATAGGTAAATGAAGCTAACCCGGCGAAATTTCCTAGCATGGGCCGGCCTGGGCGCGGTGGGAGCCGTTGCCTGTGAAGGCTTTGGCATTCGCAGCGGAGAGTTGAATATCCAGAGCCCCGTTCGATTGCCGGAAGACCTGGTCCGGGGAAGCGACAACTGGTACGCCAGCCTGTGCCGGATCTGCCCATCTTGCGAAGGGATCGTCGTCCGGGTGATGGAAGGCCGGGCCAAGATGGTCCAGGGCAAYCCGTAYTACCCGACCAACCAGGGCAAGATTCATGCCCGTTGTGAAGCAGGGCTCCAGGCCCTCTACCACCCAGACCGCATACCTACCGCGATGCGCCGCAGCGGCCCCCGCGGTTCCGGCGAGTTCATGCCCGTAAATTGGCAGCCCAACGGCATGGATACACTGAAGGATGTTCTGCGGGCCAACGGCTCGTCATCGGTGATGATYACCGAGCCCCTCAGGGGACACATGGCGCTGTTGGCCGACCGGTTCGCCAAAGCCATCGRCGGCGAGCGACTGGGYTTTGAAGCCATCGACAACAACACGCTCCGTGCGGCGGTCAAGAACGTCTTTCAACAAGACTCGCTGCCCGACTTTGACCTGGATAACAGCAAGTTCATCCTGTCCTTCGGCGCCGACTTCCTATCCACCTGGGTCTCACCCACCCGGTTCAACCGCGGATACGGGGAGTTCCGCCAGGGTGAGGGACGCGACCGGGGCATGTTCTATCAGGTAGATTCCCGGTTCTCCATGACGGCGGCCAATGCTGACAAATGGCTGCCGGTGCGGCCTGGATGGGAAGGCTACTTGGCACTCAGTTTGGCCCAGGTTATCGTCGCAGAGGGCCTGCAGGACGATAGCATCGACGTAGCTTCCTTCGTGGGAGGCGATTCAGGCATACAGGTCCTGAAAACCTTCCGGCCCGAGGTCGTGGCCCCATTGGCCGGACTAACCTCGGAGATGACCGGCGGCAACCCGGTTGAGTTCCTGAAGAACCTTGCCCGCAGTTTCGCGGCGAACCGGCCCAGCATCGCCATCGGCGGCGGGTCCGCCGGAGCCCAGAGCAATGGGCTCTTCAACTTGGAAGCCATCTACGCCCTCAACTTCCTGGTGGGCAGCGTTGGCAAGAAGGGCGGGATCAGATTCAACCCACCCAGCCCCTGGGCCGACGTTCCCAGCGCCAGCACGGCGGGCAGCTTGGAAGACTGGACCCGCGTTACTGAGCAGATCCGTAGCGGAAAGACGAAACTCTTGCTATTACACGGCGCAGACCCGGTTCACGGCCTGCCCGACTCCCTGCAACTCAGGGACGCCATCGAACAGGCGGACGACCTATTCGTGGTCAGTTTCTCGCCGTTCTTGGACGACACCAGCGCGATGGCCGATCTCATCCTCCCCGACCGTGTGTCCCTGGAGGACTGGGGCGACGATATCTCCGAGCCGGGTCCCGGATACCAGATGGTGGGGATGCAACAGCCCGTAGTGAACCCACTGTCCGACCTTGACCCGTTAAGCTTCCCTGACGTTCTGTTGACYATGGCCCAGGAACTCGGCAAAGAGTCCGACCTGCCTTGGGCCAATTACAAAGCCATGCTCCGGGAAGGCTCCGATGCCCTGTTCGATCTGAACCGGGGTTCAATCGAAGCTTCTTCCCCCGATGAGTTCTGGACCAATCTGCTGAAGCAMGGCGGATGGTGGGACGAACTACGCAACGGACCGACCAGCATTCGTCCGGCCGACGATTTRCTGCGGACCATCGCCGCTAAGGCCGCCCACCCTGAATTTAATGGGATCGGCGCCGGCGCCGACTCCCTTTACTTGGTGCCCTTCGCCCACAACACTCTGCTGGACGGCTACAACGGCCATCTACCATGGCTCCAATCTGCGCCGGACCCGCTATCGACCGTCACTTGGCAGACCTGGGTGGAACTGAATGACATAACCGCCGATCGACTGGGAGTGAAGGAAGGGGACATCTTGCGCATAGWGTCCTCGAAAGACTCCATCAGGGCCGTGGCCTACCCGACGCCGGCCGCGCCTCCGGATACCGTGAGCGTACCGTTTGGCCAGGGCCGCAGGCACGGGTCAGATTACGCCACCGACCGGCACGGCAACGAAAGCTCCAACGTCATGGACATCTTGGAGACCACCCTGGTGCAAGGAACCGGTTCTCTGGCCTGGGCTGGGACTCGCGTGCGGGTCACCAAGACCGGCGAAAGTGTGAGCATCGCCAAGTTGGAAGGCAACGTCAGGGCCGTCGAGATCGGCATCCTTCCTTCCGAAGAAATCATCAAGACCATCGCACCGGAGAACGCCTAAGGGCGCCCGGCCGCATCATCCAAGAAACGGAGATAAGTAATCAGATGGTAACCAAGCGAATAGACCACAAATGGGGAATGGTAGTGGACCTGGACCGGTGTACCGGTTGTCAGGCCTGCGTTGTCGCCTGCCAAGCAGAGAACAATATCCCCATCAACGTTAAGTCTTATTACCAGCAGCGGCGGGCCTACCAATGGATCCGCATCGAGCGCTATTGGGAAGGCGAGTTCCCCAACGTCAAGGCCAGGTTCATTCCGATCCTGTGCCAGCATTGCGAGAACGCGCCGTGCGAGCCGGTCTGTCCGGTGTTCGCCACCTACCACAACGACGAAGGGATGAACGTCCAGGTCTACAACCGCTGCATCGGGACCCGTTATTGCTCGGTTAACTGTCCCTACACCGTAAGGATGTTCAACTACTGGGAACCGAAGTGGCCGAAACGGTTGCGCAACCAGCTGAACCCCGACGTGACCATCCGGACTCGGGGCATCATGGAAAAGTGTTCTTTCTGCGTGCAGCGSCTGCGCCGCGGAGAGGTGAATGTAGAACGGCGCGGTATCGAGCCGCTGACCGGCGAGCGGATCCCTACCGCGGACCGGAAGCTTGACCAACGCCGGATGAAAGAGGGRAATTACCTGCCTGCTTGTGTCCAGTCCTGCCCGACCAATGCCCTGCAGTTCGCGGACCAGCACGACGACACCAGCCCGGTGAAAGGGCACTTTGACGAGGCTAACGAGCAGATCGAGACTCGGGAGCACGGCGGTCACGTTGATGAATCCCACACCCGGGTCTACCGGTTGTTTGAAGAGATAGGCACCAAACCCAACGTGATCTATCTGAAGAAAGTCGACGCATTCCCGTTGGAAAAGGCCTAGATAGATGGCGGTAATCGAACCCAAAGGTCACGGTCAACACGCCGGCATGTGGGTATTCCCCGATGCCTCGGTGATGACTGAGGACGTTGGTGAAAAGACGAAGGCGATGCCTCGGCCGTTCACCACGGCCTTGGCGGTGACTGGAATCTTTTTTGTTCTCGGCATCGTGGGATTCATAGCCCGCGCGGTCGATGACGGGTTCGACGATATAGCCCCTTGGGGCTATTACATGGCCATCTTCTCCATGGTGTTCATGGTCACCAGCGGAGCGCCCCTGGTGTCGTTGGCATTCCGGTTCACCAAGAGCCACTGGCGCAGGCCCCTTTCACGGGTAGCGGAACTGTTTTCAATCGTCAGTATCTTGAACCTTCTGATGTTCATCCCCTTGATGTTCTTGCTCCCTGACATAGCCAATCCAGAAGGTGTTGTCGARGGTGAATTGGCCGTCCGAAAGACCATCTGGTTCGAGGGACCGATAGGCGCCCCCCATGCTTGGGACCTGGTCGGAGTATTGTTCCTGACGATAACTTCTATGACGATACTCTGGATATCGGCGAAGCCGGATATGGCCGAGTGCCGTGATACCGCGACCGGATTCAGGCGTTGGCTATACAACTTTCTGGCCGGTAATTGGTATGGCACTAAGCGTCAGTGGAACGCTCAGAAAGCRGGGCTAGCGTTGCTGGGCGCTTTCTATTTCATGATTCTGGTCTTCATGCATTTCGTGATCAGCTCCGATTACGCTCAAAGCTTGATCCCCGGATGGAAAGACTCGATCTTTCCGGTTATCTACACGATCACCAGCCTCCAGATGTCTCTGGGCGCCATCCTCGTGGTCCTCTTCATAATGCGTAGATGGGGCGGGTACGAAGGCTATATCGGCAAGTCGACTTTTTGGTCGGCCAGCAAAGTGCTTTTGGGAGTAACCCTGCTGTGGGTCTACCATCTGTTCGCATTTTTCATCACGTTCTGGTATGGGCGGGTGGAGATCGAACAAAACGTCATTAAATATCTGATCACAGATACCTACGCGATAATCTTCCTTCTGAATCTGATTTTTAGCTTCGCGCTTCCATTCGCGGTGCTGCTTTGGAACCCTGTTCGCCGTACCGCCTGGGGCCCGGCCCTAGCCGGAGTGCTGGTGCTATTCGGCGGGCTCATGTTCAACATAAGGATYTTCGTCGGCTCGGCCAACGCGGCGCCGGGGTCCRATCTGTACAGACCTTTCATGGAACATATCCCGGCGCCGGTTTATCCGGACGTCTGGGACGTATTCATGGTCGTCGGAGGACTGGGGGCGGTCATCTTCCTCTATCTGGCGGCCACAAAATTGATGCCCTTGATCTCGATCTGGGAGATGAAAGAGGGCACCCTTTACCAGAAATGGGGCAAATTCCTYCGTGGCGAATACTTGATACTGGGCAAACCTGAGTAGTTGGACTAATCAAACCGGCGGAGCATCATGCAGGAAGGGAAACCGCTAAATTCTAAACAGGTAAACCGGGAGCTGCTGGTCAGCATCCTTAACTCCCCCAAATGGTTCTTTGGGGCGTTAAGCGTGCTTGGCTTTATCGTCCTGGTCGCCATGAGCACCGCTGGATTCATGATCAATCAGGGGTTTGGCGTTACTGGCCTGAACCGTCCGGTGATGTGGGGYTTCTTCATCACCAACTTCGTTTTCTGGATCGGCATYAGCCACGCCGGCGTGATGCTATCGGCCATCTTGCGCCTATCGAAAGCCGAATGGCGGCGTCCTGCTACCCGAGCAGCAGAGATTCTGACAGTCTTCTCACTGATGACTGCCATGACTATGCCACTGATCCACACCGGGCGCCCGTGGCGTACGGTCTACTGGATCTACACGATGCCCTTCGTGCCTTTTGACTATGCGCGCGGCATCTGGCCAAATATCCGGTCCCCGCTGGTCTGGGACCCAAGCGCCGTTTACACCTACCTGACTTCCAGTATCTTATTCGTGATGGTGGCGCTAATCCCCGACTTCGCCGTGCTGCGCGACCGTACCACTGGCATCAGCCACCGCATCTACGGGATGCTGGCCATGGGCTGGCAAGGSAACSCCCGCCAGTGGAAGCTCCAGATCATCGCCGGAGTTCTGCTCTCGGCCTTGATCCTGCCGGTGTTCGTCTCCGTGCACAGCATCGTGTCCTGGGACTTCGGTATGGCGGTCTCGGTTAAGTCTTGGCACTCGACGATCTTCGCCCCCTACTTTGTGGTGGGCGCGSTCCACTCCGGAGTGTCGGCCGTCGCCCTCGTATTGATCATCCTGCGTTACATCTACGGTTGGCAGAACTATATCCGTCACGAGCACATCGACGCCCTGGCCCGCCTCCTGATCGTGGTGGCCACCGGATGGTTCTACTTCTTCGTGATGGAAGTCCTCTTCGGCTTCTACGGCCGTGAGGCAGATGAGATTGCCGTTAGGAACTTCCAGTTTATGGTTTCTCCGTGGAACATCTGGATGATGATTTTCGTGGGGATCACTTACTTCGTGCCGGTGGCGATCTGGTTGAGTAGGTCCATGCGCCGGAACCTATGGATCATGTCGCTGGCGTGTATCTTGGTGAATATCGGCATGTGGCTGGAGCGGTTCTTGATCATCGTGCCCGGTCTAGCCCGCAAGCAACTACTGACGTTCGACTGGTATACCTACCGGCCGAGCTCCGTGGAATGGATCATCATCATTGGCACATTCGCYTTGGTGTCCATGTTGATGCTAACCATCGCCAGGGTGGTGCCGCTTATCCCGCTCTACGACATCAAAGAGGGCGAGRTTCTGAGAACAGAGATAAAGATCGGCCGGGTTACCGTCCCGGCGGTATTCCGGGAAGACTAGGCATTTAGAGGGAACAGAGATGGCAAAAAAACCGATATTAGGGCTGTTTGAAACCGCCGACAACGCCGCCGATGCAGGCGACGCTTTAAAGGCGGCCGGAGTATCACCGGCCGATTACGACTTTCTAACCGACACGCCCTATCCTGAGGGCGCATTCGGGGAGCGGCCTGAGCCCCACAAGCTATATATCTTCCCCTTCGTCGGCGCGCTCATCGGGCTAACCGTGGGCATCATGCTGACCTCCATGACCCAGATGGCTTACCCGTTGGTCCAGGGCGGCAAACCGATCTTGTCCTTGCCTCCAATGGCTGTGGTGACCTATGAGAGCACCATGCTCACGGCAATCATATTTACCATAATCGGAATCATCTTTGAGTCCAGGCTGCCTGCTTTCAAAGAAGGCCTGTACGACACCCGGATCACTGAGGGATACATCGGAGTTCTGGTCAACGTTGAGGAATCGGAATTGACTCAGACCCAGACCCTGCTCACCCAGGCGGGAGCCATTGACGTGGTACTCAAAGCCGAAAGGATAAGCGGTTAATGATGGACCGGGTCGRACAAAATCCGGCTACAGGCCGGCCCCAGACGGGACAGGGCAAGCGCGGACTGAGGCGCTGGTTCTTCGGGATCGCCATGCTCTTCGGCATCGTGCTGGTTGGCTGCAGCCAGGGGACATACCCTGTGGACATCTTCTACGAACAACATTACCAGCAGTCCTACCGGTCCCATGAGCCGCCCCGTTTGATCGGCGTGGCCGATGCCGTTGCATTCTATCCGCCCACCGCATCCACCGTAACCAACACCGGCGCGGACCTGTTCCGGGTCAACTGCCAGATGTGCCATGGCTCTGATGCCAAGGGCACCGGCCCAGTGTTGGCCAGGATCGTCGACAGCTACGGATACGTACCGATCGTCAACACGGACATTACCACCAGACCTGTTTCATTCATCGCGTCCAGATTGGAGGCTGAGGCCCGGCCCCTTGGGCCGAGTTCGGTCATGCCGCCCTTCGGCAAGCTCTTAAGCGAGAAAGAGCGAAACGCGATAGCGGAGTACGTCGGCTCGCTGCCAAAGTAAACGCCCGCATAAGAAACTCCGGAGCGCATTGGGGCCGCGCTTCCGGCCGCGGTTGAGATATGAAATTTTCGATTCGACCCCAACAGCTCCACTGTTTGGCCTTACCTCCGGCCAGGGCCATTTTCGTTCTGCTCATCTTATCGGCATTTGGTGTGTCGGTTGCCACACAGACCGGCCGCCTTCACGCCCAGACCCCGGAACCTGAGTCCTCGCAAGGCGAAGCCGGTTTCAGCGAAAGCGAGGCCCAGGGCATCGACCGCATGATCATGTGTCCGGTCTGTCCGGCTGAGACCATCGACCAGGCGCAGGTCCAGATCGCTTTGCAGATGCGCGCCGTGGTCCGGGAGATGCTGGCTGATGGCAAAGAACGGAAAGAGATCCTGGATTTCTTCGTCGAACGCTACGGGCAAGACATCCTAGGCGCCCCGCCCAAGTCTGGGGCCGCTCTGGTGGCTTGGCTGCTGCCCGCTGGAGGCGTGCTTGCCGCCATAGTGGCCGTGTTCTTCATCATTCGCTCCATGACCCGCCATGCGACCGTTCTGGCGACGCCGCGGCTGGTGCCAGACCCCGGCCTGGTTCCCTACCTGCAACTGGTTGACCGGCACTTGGAGATGTCTCGCGGAGGGCCCCGGACCGGAGGCACATCCGATCCACCCGGTCCCGCCGTAGAATCATCCGGTACCGAGGCATCTGACCAGACTGACCCTACTGGAACGGACGAGAAGGAATAGATGGCTGAGCTAGGAGCAATAAGTCTTTGGATCGCCCTGGCGCTTGCTGCGTATTCCACCATCGGGTCCGTGGCCGGCAAGCTGCGTTTGTCTCCGGCCTTGGTCGAGAGCGCTCAAACGGCGATGTACGCCGCCGGGCTGGCCCTTTTGGTGGCTACGCTCAGCCTGGTGGTCGCCTTTATCAGCCGCGATTTCGAGATCGCCTACGTGGCCGCGCACAGCGACCTGGCCATGCCCAACCGGTTCACCTGGGTGGCCTTCTACGCCGGAAACGAGGGTTCTCTGCTGTACATCGCAACGACCCTGGCGATCATGTCCGCAATCGCCGTCTGGCGGTGCCCAGAGAAGTTCAAGGACGCCCTGCCGTATACCACTGCCGTCCTCATGCTGACCCTGACCTTTTTCTTGGCGGTTACGGCTGTGATGGCCAACCCCTTCGACAAACTTCCCTTCGTGCCACTGGATGGCGAGGGAATCAACCCGTTGCTCACCCACTTTGGAATGTTCTTTCATCCTCCAGCATTGATGGCGGGGTTGATCGGCATCACCGTGCCCTTTGCATTTGCCATCGGATCCCTTTTGGCCGGGAAGACCGGAGACGAATGGGTGGACGCCGGGCGTGTCTGGGGCATGGTCTCCTGGGTGTTATTGGCCGGCGGCCTGCTCCTGGGGTCTTGGTGGGCCTACACCATCTTGGGCTGGGGCGGGTTCTGGTTCTGGGACCCTGTGGAAAACGCCGCCTTCATGCCGTGGTTGGGCATAACCGCCTTTATCCACTCGATCATGGTGCAGAAACGCAGGGGCATGTTCCGCATGTGGAACATTGTCCTGRTCAACGTGGCGTTCGGGCTGGCGCTTTATGGGATGTTCATGAACCGGGGCGGGTCGGTGCCGTCGGTCCATTCCTTCGGCGCATCCCAGTTGGGTTGGGTATTCCTGATGTTCTTGGCCATCGGCGTGGTTGTCCCGTTCGCCATCTTCATCTGGCGGTATCCACTGTTGAAGAGCGCCCGGAACCTGGACTCCATGCTCTCGAGGGAGGCCGCATTCCTGGTCAACAACATGCTTTTGCTGGCCATCGCCTTCGTGACGCTGTGGGGCACCGTCTATCCTCTGATCTCCCGCTTGACCAACGATGAGGAGATCACGATTGCCCGGCCATTCTATGACCAGGTGAACGGGCCCTTGATGCTTGGACTGATCTTTCTGATGGGTATCGGGCCTTTGATACCGTGGCGCAAAGCCGGTTTGGCGACCCTAAGAAAAACGCTGTTGCCGCCAGCCGTTGCCGGGCTGGCCACGGTGGCGGTCTTGGCGATACTAGGTTTGCATAAAGAATACGCCCTTATTGCGTTCGGGTTGGCGTCTTTCGTGACCGGCGGAATCCTGATGGAATGGTACCGGGGAACACGCTCGCGTCACCGCAGTTCGGGGGAGAATTACGCGATCGCGTTCCTACAGCTCATCGCGGCCAACCGGCCCCGCTACGGCGGTTACATCGTGCATCTTTCGATAATCATGGTGACCCTAGGGATAGTCGGCACGTCATTCTTCAGCATTCAGAGAGACGTGGTCCTGAGCCCGGGTGAATCCACTGTTGTCGGAGACTACGAACTCGTGTTTCTGGGTACCCTCGAGACTCCCAAGAGCAACCGCATCGAGTTCGAGTCGACGGTCCAGGTGTTCCGCGGTGGTGACCTGTTGGATACCATCCGCACCAAACGGGCCTTCTACCCTAGCTTCAACATGGCTTCCACCAACGCGGCCATAAGGTCTACGCCGGTCGAGGACCTGTACATCGTGCCCAGTGAGAACCTGCCGGACGGGAGCGTGGGATTCCGCATCTTGGTGAACCCGCTTATCTGGTGGATGTGGGTMGCSGGMCCSGTKMTGGTMCTSGGWASSGTGRTSGCYCTCTGGCCMCAGMMSRKKCGAGCCCCGGCCCCAGTACCCACCCCGCGCCGTTTTGCTCCCGGCCCTCGTCCCTCGGCGGCCTAGGCGCATCGCAAGCCTGGTAAACTGGGTTTCATGGACGCGGAAACCGTCATATCAATCTTCGTGGGCGCGGTATTGGCGGCATTCAGCTTCGCCGTCGTGGGCTACGCGTTCTTACGCGGGCGGCAACCCCTACCTGCTGAGGACTCCCCGCCCGAGACCGACGACCAAGCCCTGGCCGATATCTTCGACTCCATAACCACCTTGGACTTGGAGTTCCAACTGGGCCGGATGCCGGAAGAGGATTTTCAAGCGCAATTCCAGGCCTACCGCGTGCAGGCCGCCACGGTGCTCAGAGACCAGCTTGAAGCAGGACGGGGCGACCCGGCGTGGGCCCTGGAACAGGAGATCCTTGTGGCCCGTGGCGTTGCAGGAAATGCGGCCGTCTGCCCCGATTGCAGTGCCGCGGTTTTGGAAGGCGCAACTGTTTGTCCCAATTGTGGTGCAGACATGGCGCCACGATCGTGAAGGTAAAGCTGTTCTTGCTGATGGCCGTGGCGGTTGCGCTATTTCTTTTCCCATTGGAAGGGGGTTCCCTCAGGGCTCAAGAGAGCACAGACGTTCATGGACGGGTGGTAAACGGCACGGAAGGCGAGGAGATTCCCGAGGACCTAAGCGTGTTGATGCTGGTCACCGCCGCCAATGGCAGGCTGGCCGGAACAGGACAGACGGCGCCCGACGCCCAAGGCCGGTTCGTGTTCGAAGATGTTCAGATCGAGGAGGGCAGCTCCTACACTTTCAGCGTAGACAATCAGGGAGTCTTTTATGGAATGTCGCTGGGCGTCGCTGGACTGGCCGAAGATCTGGTGGTCACGGTRTTCGAAACGACTCGAGACGCCTCGATAATCCGCGTGGATCAGCATGTGATGGTGGTTGTCGCCCTGAACAAAGATGACCAACTGGCCAGTGTTTTAGAGTTCGTTTCGTTTTCAAATCCYACTGACCGCACGTTATTCCCCGACCTGACCAAGCTGGACCAGATCAGCTTTCTCCGTTTCGCCCTGCCCCCTGATCCGGCGGAACTGACCGTGGAATCTGACCTGCCCGGCGGGGACATCGTATCCATCGGCACCGGGTTCGCTGTTACCTCGCCCGTGGCCCCCGGAGACCACACCATGAACTTTTCATACACCGTTCCTTACGAGGGCGAGTCCATCGCCTACCGGCAGAGTCTGGTCCAAGGAGCGGACSTAWWSSRSGWSKRKGKSSCRSRMMGTATCCCCGACGTGGCGGTGCCGGGTCTCGACGAGATAGACCCGATCACCGTCGAAGGGACTGACTACCGGGTCTACCAGGGGCGKGATTTCCCTCCGGGCCAGGGATTGCAGTTGGAGATCACCGGGCTGCCCACGCCGGGAGTCTGGTCCCGTTTCTCCGGCACTGTGACCGGAGGCGCTTTCTGGCAGATCGCCATTCCCAGCGCGCTGGGCGCGACCTTGGCTGCTATGCTGTTGTGGGGCATGATACGGGGCTATCGCCCTGTTACCGCAGGCATCGAGTCTGACACGGTTGTCCTGGCCGTGGACCCGGCGGAGAGAGCCGCCGTGGTGCGGGCGGTGGCAGCCTTGGACCAGCGATACCAGGATGGAAACGTCGCGGAAGRYGAGTATCGCGCCCAACGGCCGGGACTTATGGCCAGGGTTTTGGAYCCCGGATCTGATCAAGCCGCCGAAGAAGCTTTGGGAGAGCAGGGGGAATGACCAAACGCGGCTGGATAGTGCTGGGCGGAGGGGCTGCAATATCGGCTTTGATCGCCATACTGGCTTGGGCGTCCATCAGCACCGGCGGCAACCCCGGCGGCCTKGCCACGAACTCCGATCTTATCGAATTCGACGTTGATCCAGAGGTCGCCCGGGACTTTGAGTTGGAGTTGMTCGGAGGCGGGTCGTTAAAACTTTCCGATCTAAGGGGCAAGGTGGTGATGGTGGACTTCTGGGCGTCGTGGTGCCTTCCCTGCCGGGTGGAAGCGCCAGCTTTGACCAAGGTGTACGCGGAGTTCCAAGGGCAAGATGTGGAGTTTGTCGGTGTGGATATCTGGGACAACATCGGCGACGCCGMGCTCTTTTTGCAGCAGGAAGGGCAGACCTATCCCGTCGGATCCGACGCGGAAGGCGCCATTGCCATAAACTATGGCGTCCGGGGCATCCCCGAGAAGTATTTCATCGACCGGGAGGGAATCTTGGTCAAGAAACTGTCGGGCCCGTTGACCGAAGCGACCTTACGGGACACGCTCRACGAGCTTCTCGCAAGATGAGAAAAGCCAGAGAGATGGGCAGGCGATGAGTACATCACAAATAGTARTAGCCATGGACTGGGGCGGGACCTGGACGCGGACCGCGGTCATCAACAGACAGGGGGAGATCCTCTGGCAGGCTCGTGCACTCAACCCGCARCACGGCTCCAAGGAAGAATATCTGACCAACGCCGAGAAGCAGCTGACCGACGCCATCGAGCARGCCGGCGGGCCCGTGGCGGGCATCGGCGCCGCCGTGGCCGGACCSGTGGAGCCGACCACTGGCACTTTCTTTCAGCCGCCCAATCTAATGGTGCTGGACGGGGTGGCCTTCAAGGCCCTGTGGGAAAGGGCATTCAATGTGCCGGTCTGGGTGGGCAATGATGCCAATCTTGCCGCCTTGGGCGAGCACTACTACGGTGCCGGCAAGGAGTCCGCGGACAACGGCCTCCCGGTGAAAACCCTATTCTATGTGACCGTCAGCACCGGCGTCGGCGGCGGCGTGGTGGACAACGGTTCACTGTTCCTGGGGGCCAATGGGCTTACCGCCGAGATCGGACATACCCTAGTGGACACATCCAGTTCAGCATTGGAGTGTCAGTGCGGCGCCACAGGTTGTCTTGAGGCCATGGCATCGGGCACGGGCATCGAACGCATCGCTCGGCAAAAGGTGGCTTCCGGGGATTTTTCTGACTCCGCCCTTGCCGCGCTGGACGCCGACACGATCGATTCCGAGGCAGTCTTTGACGCCGCCGGGGAGAAGGACCCCCTGGCCTTATCGATATTGGACGGTGCGGTGTCCGCTCTGGCTATCGGGCTGACCAACGTGGTCCACCTGTTCAACCCCGATATGATCGTGCTGGGAGGCGGGGTGACTCAGGGCCTGGTGAAGCTGGACCTGCTGCCGCATATTGAAAACCAGATAAAAGACCGCGCCATGAGCGAACTCCATAAGGAGTTTCAGCTCACTTCAGCCCGCTTGGGCGACTCGGTGGGCCTGGTGGGGGCTGCGGCGTTGGTCTGGGACCACTTGGATGCGGGGGCGTAGGCTTTTCCCCGTGCCCTTGCTGAGCCCGCTTCCTTCGACGAACTCAGGAACTGTCGAAGGATGCTCGTTGAGGGATGGTTGATCCGGAGGCGGYGGTATTAACTAGCCTTCCGCAGRCGGATGGCGATGAGATCGGTTTCCCAGGATTCCGTCTTTAAGCGGCAGGACAGAATGATGAAGGGTTGCCCTACCGTGCCCCGTACATGGGTTTGAAGAAGCTGTGGAGGAAGTTGCGGCCGTGGGCCCAGGCGTGGCAGCGGCGCAGCACCGCGTCGGGGATCTTCTCGCCTGATTTATGGGTGATGCGGAAGGCCTCATAGTTCTTCAGTTCTGGCGGGACATCCAGGGTGAAGATCAGTTCACATTCGGACGCAGCCACGAACAGCTTCAGCGATTCGAAGCCCTTGGGGTTCTTTTTGGGCGTCTGATAAACGAACAACTCGGTGGCGCCGATCAGTTCGTCCAAGTGGTCGCTGCCGTTGCCGCGGCCTCCACCCTGGCGCAGYTGCGCCCGGGTGAAGCCCTGGTTGGTCAGGCTGTTTCGTCCTTGCAAACTCATACTTGATGCTCTTGTCGGCTGGCTGCGGTTACTGGCTAAGGGATGCTCACTGTCGAATTCAAAATGATCGGGCCATCGAATGGAAACCCGGCTGCGCCGGCTACGGGAAGAGGGCCCAGCCTTCCATGTCGGTCTCGGCCTTGAACAGATGCCCCTCGGCGCTGGTCACGTACAGAGTGGAACGGTCAGGGCCGCCAAAGGCGCAGTTGGTGGGCCGGATGCAGGGCACCGGGTGGGTCTCGATGACCCGGCCTTTGGGGTCGAACACATAGATCAGCGGACCGGGGCCGGAAGAGGGCCAGCCGGCGGTGGCGACGATATTGCCCTCGCGGTCCAGGCACATGCCATCGATCCCGCGCTGGGCCTCGCGTTTGTTGGTGCCGAAGGCGTGGAGAGTCTCGTAGGGTCCCAGCGAGCCGTCGTCCTTGATGGGGTAGGCCCGTAGTTCCCGGTCGATGCTGACGTCGTCGCTGTTGCTTTCGGCCACGTATAGAGTCTTGCCGTCGATGGACACCAGAATCCCATTGGGCATCGTGCTGTCGGTCTCGACTCTGGCGACTGAATAACTGCCRTCGGCCTGGGGAGTGGCGCAGAGCACGGCGCGRAGGCCCGGTTCTTCGATCTCGGTAGCATCGATGTTGGTGGCGTTCCACGGGTTGGTGAACCAGACCCGGCCTTGGCGGTCGACGGCCAGGTCGTTGGGGGTATTCAGTTGGTGGCCATCGAACCCGTCTGCGATGACAACATTGTTGCCGTCGGGGTCGAAGCGCAGGATGGCCCGGCCGCCGGAGCAGCAGCCGAAGAGTTGTCCTTTCTCGTCGTGAGCCAGGCCGTTGGTGCGGTTGGTGCCTTCGCGCCAGACCGTTATCTCGTTGGTCTTGTGGTCGCAGCGGTAGATTCGGTTAGCCGATATGTGTGTGAACAGCAAGTTCTCGCCGTCCCATACCGGGCCTTCTGTCACGCTGCCGTAGGGTTTGTTAAGCAGTTGGAAACCCCAACTCATGCGCTAGTACCTCCGTGGTTCTGGGGTGAAATCTGAGCGGTTGGTCTAGGCGCAGATTGTAGCAGACCGTGCGTGCGGGGACAAACGGCGGTACGTATCCCCAGGCGGATGATATACTTTTTTAGGCACCTTTCGTATCTGCCCAATCGTATCTGACTTAACGAGAACCCTTTGGCGCGTGTTGGAAGAGAAATAATCGAAGCGGTGGTCCTGGCGKCGGTGGTGTTCATGCTGCTGCAGGTCACCGTCCGGAACTTCCGGGTAGACGGCTCTAGCATGGACCCCACCTTGGAGGACGGCCAGTACCTTTTGGTCAACCGCCTGGTCTACCTGCAGGTAGAAATGGACCGGCTGGCCAAGATCGTTCCGTTCTGGAACGCCAGCGAGGGCTCATCCCGGCACGCGATCCACGCTCCAAATCGGGGAGAGGTCATCGTTTTCGAGTTCCCGGATTCGAACCCCAGCAACCCTAGGAAAGATTTCGTCAAACGGGTCATCGGGCTGCCCGGTGAAACCATTCGTATGCATTCGGGTACSGTGTTTGTGAACGAGGTGGAGMTGGATGAGCCATACCTGGCCGAGAAAGACCGTTCCAACGYTGCGGAGATCACCTTAGGAGAAGGTGAATACTTCGTCCTGGGGGACAACCGGGCCCACAGCAACGATTCCCGTTCCTGGGGAGCGGTCCCCGAGGCCAATATCCGCGGCAAGGTATGGATGGTCTATTGGCCGGCGCCCGAGATTCAGGTCCTGAACATATTGGAAAAGATACCCGGCTTCTGACTGCAGTCGGGGTCTGAGGCCTCTTAAGCGGCGGGAGGCGCTACCAGGACGTCGTCGCCCTCGATCTGAACTTGGTAGACCCGGAGCGGCTCGTTGGCCGGCGGGTTGATGGGCACTCCCGTGATGGCGTTGAATGAACCGCCGTGGAGCGGACACTCCACTTCTTCTCCTCTCAGATCACCCTCGGACAAGGTGGCATAGGCGTGGGAGCAGATGTCGYCKACGGCRTGGATGYTGCCATYSACGTTGRCCARGAGCACCTGYTCRYYMKCCACYTCCACCGAGATCATCTCGCCGGGCCGGATCTCACTTACCTGCGCAACTTTAACAAAGCCTGGGTCGGCCATAGCTGTATTTACTCCTATGCGGTATTCGCCCGCGTATTGGTCTGGAAACATTATAGGGGAGCAGACAGACATTTTTGAAGGGTGGCGGGCGAGAATCGATGATTGAGCCTGTGGACAGCCTAGCGCGCCGTTGCCTATAATGGCTGATGTCTCAGGGTTCCCGGCGGTAAGTCTATTCAGGTGTTTCCGGGTCCTCTGGGCGGGAGTTTCCCGCCGAGCTGGAGAGGTGCCGGAGTGGACGAACGGGCGCGACTGGAAATCGCGTAGGGGAGCAATCTTCTCGCGGGTTCGAATCCCGCCCTCTCCGCCATACTTCTTCCTCCTCTTATTTCGCCACACTTTCCACCGATCAGATGCCCAGCGACTCGTACACCTCAGGATTGGCGCACGCCTCCAGCCGCTCTCCGTTGAGTCCAGCCAGCAGGTTCCTAGCCGCAAGTAGATGCATCTCCCTACGGGAACGGTTGGACGCACTCCCGATGTGGGGCAGGACCACCACGTTGTCCAGGCCGAGTACTGGGTGGCCGGCCGGCACGGGCTCAGGGTCGAAAACGTCTAGGCCTGCACCGGCGATCCAGCCCTTGGCCAGGGCTTTGTAAAGAGCGTCCGTGTCCACCACCGGCCCGCGGGACAAGTTCACCAAGATCGCCGTGGGCTTCATCATCTTGAGTTCTTTTTCGCCGATGAACCGGTTTGTCTCCGGGGTCAAAGGGACATGGATCGAAATAAAATCTGACTCAGTCAACAGCCGTTTGAATGAGGCGTATTTAAGCCCGAACTCTTTCGCCGTCTCCGGCTTTCGGGTGCGGGAATGATATAGGACCTTCATATCGAAGCCTTGGGCCCTTTTGGCCATCTCCAAGCCGATGCCCCCCAGGCCCAAGATGCCCAAGGTGCTGCCGTTGACCTCTGAACCCAGCCAGAACATGGGGTGGTGCGAGATCTTCCAGTTGCCCTCCCGGACCCACTTGTCGCTCTCGACCACGCGCCGGGCCACGGCCAGCAGCAGTCCGAACGCCAGGTCAGCTGTCGATTTAGCCAGTACGCCCGGTGTATAGCCGACCAATATCTCCCGCTTGGTGGCCTCCGGGACGTCGATGTTGTCCAGTCCCGCCGCCACTTGACTCAGAACCTTGAGCTTGGGGGCGGCGTCCAGGAGCGGGGCGTCTATCCGGTCCATGACGTTGATTATCGCGCCGTCCACGTCTGCCATGGCCTCTCTAAGTTGTTCGGGAGACGGCGGTTCATCCTCAGGCCAGAGTTCTAGGTCCGCAGACTTCTCGATGAGGTCCAATGCGTCGGGGAATATCTGCCGGGTGATGTAGACGCGAGGTTTGAACATGTGTGGAAATCTTCCCTTGATCAAAGGTGCCGAGACGCCCCTTAATTGTAGCAAAGGGCCGTCTGATTTTGACGCCTATTCGGAGGGAATGCACGGTGCTATACTGGACTGCTGCCCGTGCCTGGGCACGAGTAGCGTCCAAAGAGCCTGCAAAGCGGGAAACACCAGGAGAGAAAAATGGCCCTGTTTCTGAACGACCAGGAAGTGGCCCAACTGCTGCCCATGAACGAGTGCATCGATGTGCTCGACCAGGCCTTTGCCCATGCCGGAGAGGGCAAGGTGGACAACACGCCCAGGAGCCGAATCCGGATGCCGGGCGGCTTCTTCCACTTCATGACCGCGGCCAACGCCGGGCAGGGGGTCTTCGGATACAAGGCCTACCCGTCTTTCGGTGGGCCTGGCTCGGCCAAGATGATCGTGATGCTCTACGACTACGAGACGGGGGGTCTGTTGTCCTGCATGGAGGCCGGCCGTCTGGGTCAGATACGCACCGGCGCCGCCAGCGGAGTAGCCACCAAGTACATGGCCAAATCGGACGCCGCCACCGTGGCCGTGATCGGGTCCGGTTTTCAGGCCCGCACCCAATTGGAGGCGGTCTGCGCCGTCCGTGATATCAAAAGTGTTCGAGTATTCAGCCGCCGTGAGGAACGCCGTGAGGAGTTCGCCAAACGCAGCAGCGAGAGCCTGGCCGTGGAAGTGAAAGCCGTGGACAGCGCCCAGGAGTGTGTTGAAGGGGCCGACGTGGTGATCGTCATAACGTCGGCACGGGAGCCGGCTCTCTTGGGAGAATGGCTGTCCCCAGGAGCGCACATCAACGCCGCCGGGGGGAACCACTGGATGCGGCGGGAGATCGACGAAGAAGCAGTGCTGCGCTCTGAGGTCATCGTGGTCGATGATCTGGACCAGGCCAAGATCGAGTGCGGCGACCTGCTGTGGCTGGAGCCCAGGGGCAGCTTCCGCTGGGACATGGCCAAGGAGCTCCAAGACGTGGTGTCCGGCCAGGTCAACGGCCGCCCTTCGGCCAACTCGATCACGCTGTTCGAGTCCATGGGCCTGGCCCTTGAGGACATCGCGGCGGCCCAATTGGTATACACCAAGGCGAAAGAGCAGGGCATCGGACAGGAATTGCCGTTCTAGCGGTTCGGAGCCCTTCYGCRGAAGGGCTCCTCGAACGGGCAAAGAGGCCGGGCAAAAGAAAAGRCGGCAGCGATTTCGCTGCCGCCTTGGAGAAGCTGGTGCACTGCGGCGGGGGGTCGGTGGCAAGAGTGCAACCGAGGTTACATCAGGACCATCTTCTCAGAAAGAGTGGGAGGCCTTTTTACAGATTCATTGGGCCGTTGCGGCGAATGGGCTCGGTCTCGGCAAGCTTATGCTCAACGCGCTGCCTCTCAGTCATGGCCGGGCCTGACAGCCAGTCATAGGCTGCAACTACGCCGTCTTCCATGTGATGCAGCATTTCGCCCAGGTGTAAAAAGTTCGGATGCCCGTTCTTGTGCCGGTTCAGTTTCGCCATATCTAGTTCCCTNGMCTTCSGACTTCACGTCCGGTTAAGTATGTAGTAWTGCGATACTRTGRCCGATACTTAATCTATATATATGATAAACCTCCACGATTATTGTGTCAACGCATAATGTGTGCCTAGCACCATCAGGAATAATGATGGTGCATATCACTTCATGATGGGAWTGAATTTACATTAAATCGCTAAACGTTTCTCCACAACAGTGAATAATTGATGAATCCGTAGATTTCGGCAATTATTATGTCACTAAAATGAGGGTATAACATCCTGAGCGAAGAAACGCATGGATGCCGCTACGCCGGTCTCGAAGTTGAGTGGAAGTTGACCTGCAGGGAGTAGGTGCTGCAACCGCCCACCTCCGCCGCGTATCCGGAGATCTGCTAGCGTTTGTCTTCTGGAGCGCCCACCCAGATGGTGCCGGCGGAGCCGGCTTCCATCGACGCCCGCCCCTTAAAGCCCTAGCTTGCCGGGGTTCATGATGTTGTTGGGGTCCAGTGCCAATTTCAGGGCACGCACCACGTCCTGTCCAACCCCCATCTCTCTGGCCAGCAGGTGGTTAAGCTTAACGCCCACTCCGTGACAGTACTCCATGACGCCGCCCATGTCTTGGGCCAGTTTCAAAACCTGCTCTACCGTTTCGCCCAGCCGCTCTCTWGAGGTGTCCGTATCTGGGACGATTAGCATGGAGAATAACTCGGGCCGTGACCAGATGGCGTACTCAACGACCCGCGCGCCCGACTTCGCCATGATCTCATCGCACTGTTTGCGGTATTCCAAGACCTTCGAAATGGGCAGGCCCAGGTGCAGGTAGTCGAAACCCCGGCGACCGCGCCAACGGCTCCAACGGACGCTGCGGGGTTTGCCTAGGGCCGAAACCTTGTAGCTCTCAGCGGACTGGCGGCGGTCTTGCCAGTAAGCGGTTGTCGGTTCCGGGCCAAGCAGACGTCCGCCGAACTGGGTGCACACTGTCAAAGCTCGTTTCTCGGTGGCTTCGACTCCCTCTTTGAATCCTTCGAAGAGCAGATGAAACGTGATGCCTTCGTCCTCTTCGGTCAGATCAACCAACGTGGGCCGCACCCCCAGGGCGAACATCTCAGCCGCCGCGTTGAAACCTTGGTCGAAGGTGTCGAAGGAGACAGCGGAGAAGACCTGGGCTTCGGGCAGCCGGAAGACCCGTATCGTCGCCTTGGTAATCACGCCGAAGACGCCTTCCGAGCCGATGAATAGGTGTTTCAGGCTGGGGCCCGACGATTGGCTGGGCACGGCCCTGGTGCTCATGACCCGGCCATCGGCCAGCACTGCTTCCAGGGCGACAACCTGGTCTCCCATGGGGCCGTGTGCCCCGGCGCGGTAGCCGACGCCGTTGGTGGCGATCGTCCCGGCCACGGTGGCGATGGGCACGCTGTAGGGGTCATGGCCGGGCATCAACCCTTGGAGCGCCAGCGCGTTTTCCAGGTCCTCCAAGACCACTCCGGCCTCGACTTCAGCGGTCATGTCCGTGGGATTGATGGCCAGTATCTTGTTCATCCGTTGCAGGTCCAGCACGATCCCGCCCAAGGCGGGCACTGTAGCGCCCATCACGCCCGTCCCGGCGCCGAAGGGAATCACTGGGGTCCCAGACTCGTTGGCCAGCTTTAAAACGGCGCACACATCATCGGTGGAGCCAGGGCGGGCCACAACGTCTGCCAGGCGGTCAAACGCGTCTTCAGCGCCGAAAGCGCGGGTGGGAGAGAGGGCGTCGCCGGAGTATCGGTCGAGGTCGTAGGGRTCGGTGAGGACGTKTTCTTCGCCTAGGACTTGAATCAGGGAGTCGATCAGGGAATCTGGCAGGGCGGTATCCGGCATCAGTATTGGCTCCATCACGCCYAGGGGCTCTGGCAGTTTGCGTTTCACTGGGCCCGGTTACGAAGTGGGCCGGTATTCCCAGATGCTGCCGGCCGCCGAGTCTTCCACGGAGATGCTCTGACTTTCCAACCAGCCTCGAATCTCGTCAGCCAAGGCGTATTGTTTGTACGAACGGCAGGTCGTGCGGATGTCTATTAAGCGGTCGATCTCCGGCGCCGACACCGTTTCGGTATCAGAGTCAGGGACCAGTTCGGCCAGCTCGCTTTCTCCGGTTTCGGCGATCTTGGTGCGAAGGTCGTGAAGCATGGCATTATAGGATGCCGCGTTGACGTTCAGGGACGCTTCCCGCTCTTGGAAGGTCAAGCCGAGGATGGCGCCCAGGTGACGGAGGCAGTCTTGGGCGGCGGCRATTGAGCGACCGTCATCCCGTTGGCGGTTCATCTCCCGGGACAGGTCGAACATGGCCGCTAAAGCCTTTGGGGTGTTCAGGTCGTCGTCCATGCCGGCCAGGAATTGCTCTTGGAACGCGGACGGATCCATGGACTCGCCACTCGATTCAGGCTCCGCCCTAAGGGCATGGCGCAACCGGTCGGCGCTGCGCTCCATGGCGTCGCAGCCCTCGCTGGAGTAGCTCAGGGGGCTGCGGTAGTGGGAGCTCAGGAAATACAGCCGTATGGCGTCKGGGGTGTAATTCTCCAAAGCCTCTTCCACCGACACCAGGTTGCCCAGGGACTTGCTCATCTTGTCTTCGCCCAGTTGGAGCAATCCGTTGTGCACCCAGTAACGGGAGAAGGGTACCTCGCCGGTTGAAGCTTCGCTCTGGGCGATCTCGTTCTCGTGGTGCGGGAAGATCAGGTCTTGGCCGCCGCCGTGRATGTCCAAGGTGGCGCCCAGGTAGGTCATGGCCATGGCGGAGCATTCGATATGCCAGCCGGGACGGCCCGGCCCCCAGGGGCTCTCCCAGGACGGCTCTCCGGGACGCGCGCCCTTCCAGAGCACGAAGTCCATGGGGTGCTCTTTATTCTCGTCCACCTCGATGCGGGCCCCCGCCTGCATGCCGTCCAAGGTCCGGTGGCTCAACTTACCGTAGTCGTCTTTCTTGGTGACGCGGAAGAATACGTCGCCGCCGGCGGGGTAGGCGGAGCCGTTGTCCACCAGGGTCTGGATGGTCTCTATGATGGGGCCGATCTCCTGGGTAGCCCTGGGATAGATGTCGGCCCGCTGGATGTTCAGGGCGTCCATGGTGCGGTAGAAATCGTCGATGAACTGCTCGGCCAGCTCGTCGGGTTCGATCCCTTGCTCCTGGGCCCGCTGGATGATCTTGTCATCGACATCGGTGAAATTCTGGACGTGACGCACATCGAAACCCAGATATTCCAGATAACGCCTGAGCGTGTCGAAGGCGACGTAGCTGAAGGCGTGACCGACATGTGTCGAGGAATAGGGCGTCACTCCGCAGACATACATCTTGACGGTCTTGCCATCGGCGGGGGCGAAGTCCTGGACATCGTGAGTGAGGGTGTTATATAGCTTCATCGATCAAATGGGGCCGACGGGTGGGGCCGGTCATCACCGGCCTCCGGACTTTAGGGAAACCACTGCCAGGGCGGCGATGCCTTCTTCCCGGCCTACGAACCCCAGGTGGTCGGTGGTGGTGACCTTTACGCTGACGCGGTCAGAGGAAACGGATAGGCTCTTGGCCACGTTTTCCCGCATCTCCGCATTGAAGGGACTGAGCCTGGGATTTTGCGCCATAATTGTAGCATCTACATTTGAGAGCCGCCAACCAGCCTCAGCGACCAGGACGCCGACCCGCTCCAGCAACTTGAGGCTCAGAATGTCTTTGTATTGGGGGTCGTCGGACGGGAAGTGGAGGCCTTTGTCGCCCAGGTTGGCCGCCCCCAGCAGCGCGTCCATGACCGCATGCACCAGCACGTCGCCGTCGCTATGGCCGGACAATCCCCGGTCATGGGGGATCTCAACACCGCCAAGCACCAGCTTTCTCCCGTCAGCCAAAGGGTGGGAGTCAAAGCCGATCCCGGAGCGGAATTCTGGTTCTTGAGGCGTGGTCATACGGGGGAAAGTTTACGCCAGGGGGTGTGGGGGAGTAAATGGTGKGGYCGCTGGCATGACCGGGCCTATCAAGCGGGGCTGCGGCGAAGTTGGATCCTTCGACAGGCTCAGGATGAGCGGCATCGTAGTAGGAAAGGCGCCCCGCCGGCCTTYTGGCGAAGGCCAGAATCCAGTGTCAGCGGTGGATGGTGTTCCTATTGGCCAAAGCCAACATCCTTGATTTGCTCTTTGGCGGCGCCTTAACCTGAGTTGTTTATCCAGGCCGTTTCCCTCGTCGTTCCTGCGAAAGCAGGAAGGTGGATTCACATTTKAAGTGCAACACTTGATCCCRGAAWACCTCGGCGGGAGTGAGRWAKCCGAGGCACTTACGWGGGGTATTATTATACGCCCGCAYGAKYTCAKWRAACCGTTGGTTGGTCACCGCCGCSAGGTCGGTCTTSCGCGGYAGRGTSCGGCGCAKYCKWCCGATRGCGTTCYCGACKCCGCCCTTCTGCCAAGGAGAGTGSGTGTCACAGAAGAAGGTCTGGATGCCGAGCGCGTGGAGTCGATGATGCCGTGCGAACTCGGTGCCGTTGTCGAAGGTGACCGTCTGACGCCAGGGGGCGGGCAATGAGGCCAATATCTTTGCCATGATCTGGGCCATTGGGTCCGCGTGCTTGCTGGGGGGCCGGGCGGCAATCAACAGGCGGGAGTGGCGCTCATGCAAGGCGAGCACTGGCTGCTTGTGGACCCCGAACAGCATCAAGTCCCCCTCCCAATGACCCGGTGTCGCGCGGTCATTGGCTTCCTCAGGGCGTTCGGAGATGGGACGCCGCAGATGGATCAAGCGGGCAGGACTCCCGCCCTTGCGGCCGCGCCAGCCACGTTTGGATTTGGCCCGGGGCAGGTAGTGGCGCCAGGAGAAGTCGTTGGTGCGAATGATCTGGGCGTAGATGAACCGGTAGATGGTCTCATGAGAGATCACGGGTTCCCCCTGCTCATGGGCCAGCCGGCCAGGGACCTGCTCTGGCGAAAAACCTTGGTCGAGCCTAGATAACACGTGGTCGCGCAGGCCGCTATCGCGATCGAGGCGTGATCCAACCCAGCGGTGGGATCTGGCCCGTTCATGGGCGTAGCTTGGTTTATACCCGGTGGTGGGCGAGCTGTTCCGCTTTAGCTCCCGAGCAATCGTCGATGGCGCGCGATCCAGACTTGCAGCGATCTGCCTGATCGAGGTCCCCGCGGCCTGTAGCCGGGCAAGCTCACACCGCTCTTCAATGGAGATCTGCGAATATCGGTTTCCCATGGCAACACCTTAACTTGGTGTTGCACTTCGTTTGTGAACTTAGGGAATCCACTCATGCAAGGTCGTTATAAAGATCGCGCCATTTCGAGTTCGATTTTTCTATCAACTCAATCTTCCAAGCCCGCTTCCATCCCTTGATGGCCTTTTCGCGTGTTATGACGGACTCCATTCTATCCAGCGCTTCATACCACACTAACCTATGAATGCTATGTTGCCGGATGAATCCCGGTACAAAATCGTTCTTGTGCTGCCAAACACGTTGGATGATATTTGAGGTAGCACCTATGTACAAAGTCCCACTGCGTTTATTTGCCAAAACGTAGGCACACGGTTGGCGCAGTGGGTTCCGGCGAAAGCCGGAACGACGGTATGTGTGCACAAAGGTGCTCAAAAACGCCCGCGAACCCTTAGTCTGCGGCGAACACCGCCAGCTCTTCTTGGTCGATCATGGCGGAGTCGCGGCAGCGGCGCATGATCCGGAAGATGGTGCGCACGGTGACTGAGAATCGGTCCGCAGCCTCTTCTACCGTCAGGTCGTCCTGCTGCATGGCGGTCCAGATCTTGAAGTCCCGCGCCAAACGGCGGTTGCGCTGGAACCAGGCCGGGTCGTCGTACTTGCACTGGGGCAGCGGGCAGTCGAGGCAGGCGGCGGAGACCTCACAACCCGTATCTTCGTAATGGTAAAATTCGGGCACGGCGTCGAGAACGGGGCTGGATGTTACTGGCCAGTCTAAAGCAGTCATGTCCTTACTCCAAAACAAACGTTCGAATATTGCTTACTAAGTTTAGAACGCACGTTCTGAAGATGTCAATACTTTTCCGAACGGATTTTCTAATTACCTAAAATTAACGCCTGAACCAGCCTAGGATTTAGAACACCACACGTAGAACCGGAGGTGGCCCAGTGGCAGAAACATCACCTGGAACATCAGAAAAAGAGCCCCAGGTCATTACCGAATACGAAACCATGATGTACAAAAGACTTGGGAAGACCGCCTACATCATGTTCAACCGGCCCCAGGCCCTGAACGCGGTCAACGACCAGTTCGAAGAGGACCTGCACTCGGCTCTTTTGGAGTTCGACCTAGACGACGAAGCCTGGGTGGCCATCATCCACGGCGCGGGCCGGAGTTTCTGCGCCGGCGCCGACATCAAGCAGCGGTTCGTGGCTATGACGCCGGAGCAGAGCGCCCGCAGGGAACGGGGCCCCAACCCCGAGGGCTACATGGGCCGGGCCATCAACTGGAAGCCGGTCATCGCCGCCGTCCACGGATATGCATTGGGCGCGGGGATAGTCATCGCAGCAGAGTCCGACATGATCGTTGCCTCGGAGGACGCCAAGTTCGGCATCACGGAGACCAGAAGGGGTCTGCCGGGAGGCCGGATCTGGGCCAAGGTCAACGCCTTCATGCCCTCGAAGATCGCCTCGGAGATGGTGATCACTGGGGAGCACATAGACGCCGCAGAGCTTTACCGGCTGGGGTTGATCAACCGCCTGGTCCCCACGGGAGAACACGTGAGCGCAGCCGAGGAGCTGGCGGAGAAGGTGCTGAAGTCACCGCCGCTGGCCACCAGAGCAGCGGTGAAGCTGACCAGGCGTCAGTGGGTGCAGACCGGGGCTGACGCCGACATGCAGATGCTGCCCCTGAAGCTACACCTGACCGAGGACTTCAAAGAGGCCAGCCAATCGTTCGTGGAGAAACGAGCGCCGGAGTACCACGCCCGTTAATCTTGCCTGCTAAGCAAACGTCGGCATGACTTTTTCAGCAAACAGGCGCAGCGACTTGGTGGTTACGTCGCCTTCCATGCCCGGCCACTGGGAGCGAAGAATCAGTTCTTCCACGCCTTGCTCTTGGTATTTGTGGATCTCTTCGATGCACTCTTCGGGGCTGCCGATGATGAAGCGGCCCTCTAGCACCTGCTCGAAGGGCACGTCGATGCGGTCGGCTTCTGGAAGTTCCTGACTGTGGCCCAAGGCCGCGCGGTCCTTGTATAGCCACTCCACCTGCGGCCGCACGATGTCGATGGCCTCCTGACGACTACCTGCCACGAAGACCTCGCGCCAAGCCGCGATGTATCCCGGCTTTCCCGCCTCTTTCACCGCCTGCCGGTACATCGGCGCCTGGGTCCCAATGGTCGTCAGAGTCGACCGGGAGCTCACCAGCCAGCCGTCGGCTTCCTTGGCCGCTCGCATAACGCCGCGTTCCAGGTTGGCCGCCAGGTAGATCTTGGGACCCGGTTTCTGGATGGGCGCGCCGGCCCCGGGGACATCGTCCAGGTTGAAGTGGCGGCCCTTATGGGTGACCCGGTCTTGGTTCCACAACTTCTCCATGACTTCCTGGACCTCATGGAAGCGGGAGAGCCGCTCCGACTTGGGCACTTCAAAGGCCTTGAACTGAAAGTCCCGCCAGCCCAATGCCGGGGCCAACACGAACTTCCCGCCGCTGATCACGTCGAGAGTCGATATCTGCTCGGCCGCCTCGACCGGGTGGTACAGGGGCAGCAGGGCAACCATGCCCAGTTCTAGGCCGGGAGCCTCGGCGGCCACGCGTGCCAGCAACATCATGGCGTGGAAATCGTTATTCAGATAACCGGCGCCGGTCCAAAGGGAGTGGTACCCCATATCTTTGGCCAATCGTGCTTTGGCCAGCCGTGCCGCCAACCCTTCTTCCCGGGACTGGCCCCGCAGGTCTCCGCCGCCTAGATTGATTCCAAAATGCATGATTCAAGGCCCCCATTTTTGCCTGCGTTCGAGCCTGAGAAGTATAGCAGAGGGCTTAAAATACCAGGGGCAGGACGAGAAAATGCCCCGTCCTTACAGAAGAAGGGCAGGGCATTTTTCTTGGTCAACCGGTATTTAGCTTCTGATCAGCGGGGCCGCCACGGCCATGGCTGGTCTCGGACGGTGGCCAGCGACGGTGGGACTTCCCCTCCCAGCACCGCGCCGTTGCTGAGCCTCGCTTCGACCTTCAGGTGGTGGAACCACAGGAACTTGGACTGGCGTATCTCCAGGCTGCACACATAGGGAGCCAGGGTGCCTTCTACCAGCACCCTTCTACGGGGACCTCGCGGAACCGGGACTGTTTTCTGTGCCCCAGATAGGTGCTGACCGAGATCTCGGCAGCCGAGCCGGCTCAATGGTCGAAACACTGCAGGTCAAAAACGGCCAGCCCGCCTCTTTTCTGGACGTGCTCCAAAGCCTCGGGGGTGAACGAAACTGCTATCTCAGCCGATCTGGCAGGGCCTTCACCGACGGGTGCGCCGTAACGGAGACGTTGGACGTTAAGCCCTGGAGGCACGACGTCCCAGCACCAAGCCGTTTTCCAGTTCCAGGTCCGCCTTGAGGTTTCGGAAGAACAGGAACTTCTTACTGCCGATGTTCATGATAGTGGTGTGTTGGGCGAGATTCGGCAGGATGAACAATTCCACGCCGTCCTGATTTATCTTGCGGTACGGAGAAATGTCGCGGCGGGAGATTCTGGTATCGACCGATACCTCAGTGGAGTTGCCGCCTCAAGACGAGAAGGAAATCAGGTCGATGGCTGCCTGACCGCCCTTGCTTTGGATGTGTTCGACGGCTTCTGGTGTCAGATTAATCTGCATCGGTTACCTCGCTGGCTGGTCGCCCCCGCCGGCCTGAAAAACGGTATGACCTGGGTATTCATTGATCGAGGCCTAACTTGTGTTTATGATGCGCCAAATCCGGTTGGGGTTCAATCCCCGGAGGCTAATCCTTGAGTTTGAGGACCAAGCTATTGCGGGCGTCGACGCTGGCCGGGTGGACCGTTCCGCCTTTTTCGATCCGGGCCGCCATCTCCCGGGACAGAAACTCCAGCAGCGCCAAGTCCAGACTCTCCAGAGCCATGTCATGCAGTTTGGCTTGGTAAGAGTAGATCGCCGCCTTCTGCGGGTCCAGTTTGTCAGCAAGAAAAACCAGCTTGCCCAGATCGTCCAGGGAGGCGTGGGCCGTGGAATGCCAGCGTACGGCCTCAAAAATACTGTGGTCGGTGAGGTCGTCTTCTTTACGGAGCAGTTCCGCGCCAACCGGCCCGTGGAGCAATATGGGGAAGTCGCGGTCCAGGTCGGTCACGGGCACGCCCAGGTCGGCCGACATCTTGAGTAGGTCTTCGCCGGGAATGGCTCGGCACACATCGTGGGCCAGGGCGCCAAGCTCGGCGCGGTCTGGGTCGATGCCATGGCGAGCGGCAAGTTCTTGGGCTACGTCACGCACGCGGTAGATGTGGGCTTGCAGACCGTCAGGCAGAGACTTCAGACGGATCTGTAGGCGTTGGAGTAGGTCGGCCAATGCAAAAACCCTATCGTGATGGGGTTAGCCCATGTCTCCCAATTGCTTGCCGCCCAAGAGATGCATGTGGGGGTGCGGTATCTGCTGGCCTGAATCGTCTCCCTGGTTCAGCACCAGCCGGTATCCGCTCAGGGCAACACCCTCGCGCCGGGCGATCTCCTCGGCAACCACGAACATGTGGCCCATGATCCCTTCCTGTCCGGGCCCTACATAGGCCAGTGAAGCGATGTGCATGTTGGGGATGATTAACATGTGCACCGGGGCCTTGGGGTTGATGTCCCGAACGGCGAAGACCCGGTCGTCCCGGTAAACCGGTTCGGAGTGCATCGGGTCTTGGGCCATGTTGCAGAAGATACATTCGGTGGTGGTGGTCATGCCTGGTTCGCCTCCGTGGCGTGGTGATTCTTATTCAAGATTATTCGTCGTTCAGGTGTTGCATGGCGATCTCTTTATAGTGATTTGCGTCGCCGTAGGACAACTCGTGCACCTTGGCCCGGCGGGTGTACAATTGCAGGTCGTGCTCTTTGGTGAAGCCGATTGCGCCGTGGCATTGGTGGGCAGTGCTGCACACACGGCGGTATGCGGGGCCGATCCAAGCCTTGGCCATGGCCACTTCTTTTTGAGCCGGCAGACCTTCTGACAGCCGCCACACAGCCTGGTAAGCGATGTTCTTGGAGCCTTCAACGTCAGTGGCCATGCGCGCGCAGTGGTGTTGCACGGCCTGGAAGCTGCCGATKGCGCGGCCGAACTGGGTGCGGCCYTTGGCRTATTCAACGGTCATRTCCAATACTGCCTSGGCGCCGCCCAACATCTCGATGCATTGCGCCGCYGTGGCCCGCATKATGGYCCGCTCGATGAYGGGCCAKGCCTCGCCRACAGTCCCGATAACCGMGTCRGCRGGCACACTGACATTTTCCAGAMTYACCTCAAARACRCGTTCATTGCCCACYGACTGCATCGGTGTGRTATTYAGCCCRYCMGCTCCGGCAGGMACCARGAACAGRGAGATGCCTTCAGCCGGGTCRCTRCCTGACGATGTCCGTGCCGCCACSATGATCGTGTCGGCCGCCCCTGCATCGGGCACAAACAACTTGGTCCCGGARATCTGGAARCCGCCGCCCTGYKGGCTGGCSGTGGYCTGGATATCCCAGGGCTCGTWRGCCGCGCCGGMCTCGCTGATGGCCATGGTCATGATGATCGTTCCGGCGCAGATCCGGCTGATCAGTTCGTCTTTCTGGGCGTCTGAGCCGGCGTCCATGACAGTCATGCCGCCAAGGACCGCGGTGGAGAAGAAGGGCGCAGGCGCCAGAGAGCGGCCAATCTCTTCCAGCAGCACCCCCAAGTCGGAAAAGTTACCGCCCGTGCCGCCGTATTGCTCGGGGAATGCGACGCCGGTCCAGCCAAGGCTGATCATCTGCCGCCACAGTTCATCGGTGAACCCTCGCGGGTCTTCCTCCATCTCCCTGACCAAGGTCAAGGGACACTCCCGGGACAGAAAATCCTGGGCGCTGGTCTTCAGCATCTGCTGTATTTCGCTAAGGCCCAGGTCCATTTGTTTCCTCCGAATCTAGTGCTTGCCGTCTTGAGCGCGGATAGTATAGCCGATAGGCTGGGGCGTGGGTAGGGGGACGCCCGCACATGGTGATTTTGCCGAATTGCGGGTGCCGCATAGACATGGACCTTCAACAACCTCTGGCCTGATTACCCGTTGACAGTAAATTAACCCAACAATATAATTGTGTTATGATACCTCGCTTCAACGAGGGTGGCAACTTGCCAGCAGGCATCCATTGGGCCACCTAGGAAGAATTAGTCGCCAGATTTGGAGTTACATCTTACCGGCTACAGCTCCTAACCGGAATGAGAGCGGCAATGGATTCGCTCAGGCTCGCTGGTTGCCAAACAATTTATGTTGATGGAAGTTTTGTAACTGCCAAAAATGCGCCTAACGACTTCGATTGCTGTTGGGAAGTAAACGGAGTGGATGCGGCTTTGCTCGATCCCATTCTACTAATATTCGACCCTAACACCGATGCACAAAAAGCAAAATTTTACGGGGAGCTATTCCCGAATGTTACTGAAATAAACACTGGATCGACATTTTTAGAGTTTTTTCAGATCGACAAAGAAAATGGAAGACCCAAGGGAATAATCGCTTTGGATCTCGCGGGGATGAAATGATTAAAAACCAACGCCAGTATCGTATTACCAAGGCGCAAGCAGAGAAGTTCGCAATTGCGTTAGACGGAATATCTGAAGAGCCAGACGAAATTCCGGAGGTTCATCCATTGATCCGGAAGGCCCAAAAAGATGCCTTACGTTACCAATTATCTGAATTGCGTGAACAACTGGAGGAATATGATGCGCTACAGTCTGGGTCCTACACGATTCCAGACCTGCGGACCATCGAAGAATTGCCTCGGACTCTTATCCAAACGCGTATCGGACGTGGGTTGAGCCAAAAAGCGCTAGGTGAGCTCATTGGAGTTAAAGAGCAACAGATTCAGCGTTATGAAGCCACAGATTATTCTTCGGCTAGCCTGTCTCGGGTGATGGAAGTGATTGCGGCGCTGAGACTCGAGACCAATAGTGTTGTGATTCCAGAAAACTCGGGATTACCCGGCGAGAAAAATGTCTTTATCAGTTTCGCGTCGGAAGATCTGGATGAAGTCAATCATTTGAGGGCAGAGGCGGTCAGCGAGGATAACGATTGGGAGTTTAGCGACCGCGTGCTGCAAGAGCCTTTCGAAGGTGCAAGGGCCGAATACATCAAACGCGGTATACGCGAGAGGATCAGGCAGGCATCGGTTACGCTCGTGTACGTATCAGCCAATACGGCTGCGAGTGGATGGGTAGATTGGGAAATCCGAGAAAGCATCATGCTGGGAAAAGGGGTAATCGCGATGCATTCAGGTGATGTCCCGCCACAAAATCTTCCGTCGGCAATCACAGAATTTGGATTTCGTGTAATCCCGTGGCGTTACTCTCAACTAATCTCGGCAATTGACGAAGCGGCGGCCAACAGATAGCAGTAGGATGGTATGCACCAGTTTCAATCAACGCAGGTCATCTTGCCTATGGACGGATTAAATCGATGTCGATATCACCGGCCATAAACAATATTTCAATCTACGCCTTGGACGGCTCCACTTCCACCACTATCTCTACGGGTGTGTTGCGGGCGACGATTATCTCCATGTCTTCGGCGCCGTCGTTGATCGGCTGGTGGACTGCTTCGGCGGGCACGTAGATGAAATCGCCAGGGCCGATGGCCAGCTCGGTTTCCAAATTGTCCCCGATCACGAAGCGGCCGTGGCCCTTGACCACGTAGATGGCCGACTCGCAGTTCACATGATAGTGAGCGCTGGAGGCGCAGTGGGGCGGGATGGTGGCCACAGCCAGGTGAATGCCCGTGGAGCCGGTCAATTTCTCCGACACACCGGCCAGGCGGGTCATGGCCCCGGACTGAATCTCAACTTCCAGGCCGTCTGGATGGACGACTTTAATCTCAGGCATAAAMAACTCCGATTCTTGATGGCTAAATGCTGCGGACCATCTTGTCCAACTGGCTGATGGCCTTTTGGATATTATCTTGGGAGTTGGCGTAGGACAGCCGGACATATCCTTCACCGAATTCGCCAAAGGCGCTCCCGGACAGCAATGCTACGCCGGCTTCGTTCATCGCCTTGGTCTCAAATTCCATGCTGGTGAGCCCGGTCCCTTTAATGCTGGGGAAGGCGTAGAAAGCCCCTTCGGGCTCCGGGCAGTTGATCCCCGGAATGCTCCGCAGTCCGTCTGCGATCAGCCTGCGGCGTATGGCAAATTCAGCAACCATGGCCTCAACTTCGTCTCTGGGTCCCTCGATGGCTGCCACAGCCGCCTTCTGAGTGAATGATGCCGCGCAGGAAACGCTGTTCACGGCTAGCTTAACGATGTGGGGCACCAATTCTTCTGGCAGAATCCCATAGCCCAGTCGCCAGCCGGTCATGGCGTAGCTCTTGGAGAAGCCGTCCAGAATGATAGTGCGTTCCTGCATGCCGGGGATGGACGAGATGCTGTAGTGCTCTCCGGTGTAGAGGATGTCTTTGTAGATCTCGTCTGCCAGCACGTATAGGTCTGGATGCTGCTTAACTATCTCGGCGATGGTCTCCAATTCCTGCTTGGTCAGTGCCGAACCGCATGGGTTCTCCGGCGAGTTGATGATGATCAGGCGGGTCTTATCGGTGATCAGGCCCGGCAACAGACTCAAGTCAGGGTGGTAGTCCTTCTCTTCCAGAAGCTGCATCGGCACCGGAGTGGCGCCGGCAAATTTGATCATGGACTCATAGATGGGGAACCCGGGGTTGGGGTAGATGACCTCCACTCCTGGTTCGGCCAGGGCCAGTAGCACATAAAACATGATGGGCTTCGCGCCTGGRGTGACCACGATGTTGGCCGGGTCGGTGTCGGTCCCCCGGACCTCACGGCTGTTCCGGGCGATGGCCTCCCGCAGTTCGGGCAGGCCCGCGGTGGGACCRTAATGGGTGAACCCGTCGCTGATGGCCTGCATGCCGGCCTCGACGATATGCCGGGGCGTCTCGAAATCGGGCTCGCCGATCTCCAGATGGATCATCTCTTTACCCTGGGCCTCCAGGGCGCGCGCCTTGGCCAGCACTTCGAATGCCGACTCGGTGCCCAGGTCGTTCATGCGGGCGGCAACTGTCATCGGTCCTCCCGGCTGTTACTCGTTTTAGTCATGCGCTGTTGGCAACCGTTCGTGGTGAGCCACGTCGAACCATGGGTGCGCAGGAGCGGGGGTCCTTCGACAAGCTCAGGATGAGCGGGTATGGCCGGCGGGTATATATAGCTAAGCTTTGACCCAGACTCAGTCTGCCTGGAYCCGGTTCTCGGTGCGGACCGATAGGCCATAGATCTTTATGAAACCCTCGGCAGAGGCATGGTCGAACTCGTCCGAGCGGTCGTAGGTCGCCAGGCCGTAATTGTATAACGACTTTGGCGCCTGGCGTCCCACCACGGTGCAGGCGCCTTTGTGCAGCCGCACCCGGATGTCGCCGGTGACGTACCGCTGGGTGCTCTGGACGTAGGCGTTCAGGTCGGCCCGGTGGGCGGTGAACCAGAGGCCGTTATAGATCACATCGGCATATTCCAGGGCGATGCGGGCCTTGGTGCGKGCCTGGTCCTTGGTCAACGTCATTGCTTCCAGCGCCGTGTGGGCGGTGTGCAGCAGCGTGGCCGCCGGGCATTCGTAGATCTCCCGCGACTTGATGCCGACCAACCGGTTCTCCACATGATCGATGCGCCCGATACCGTGGGCGCCGGCCAGGGTGTTCAGGTGATTTATCAGGTCGGTCCCGGACATGCTCTCGCCGTCCACCGCCTTGGGCACGCCGCACTCGAAATGAATCTCGACGTAGGCCGGCTCGTCAGGAGTGTTTGCCACCGGGCTCGTCCAATCATAGGCGTCCTCGGGCGGTTCCAGCCAGGGGTCTTCCAGTTCTCCGGCTTCCACGCTCCGGCCCCAGAGGTTCTCGTCGGTGGAGAAGCGGCTGCGGTTGGCGTTGATCGGCAGATTACGCGCCTGACCGTATTCAATCTCGTCTTCGCGGCTCATGCCCCAGTCGCGTATGGGTGCAATGACATCGATGTCAGGCCCCAGAGCGGTGATACCCACTTCAAGCCGGACCTGGTCGTTGCCCTTGCCGGTGCAGCCGTGGGCGATGGCGTAGGCGTCGTACTCTCTGGCCGCCTCGACGAGATACCGGGCGATCAGCGGGCGTCCCAGGGCCGTGGCCAGCGGGTACTGCTCTTCGTAGACCGTCCCGGCTTGGAGCGACGGGAACAGGAATTCATCGACCAGGGTATCCCGGCCGTCGACCGTGAGCGCCTCAACCGCGCCGATGCYCARCGCCCGCTGGCGGATGGACTCCAGGTCCACCATCCCCAGGTCGATGGTCAGGGTGATTATGTCTGCGTCGTACTTCTCCTGCAGCCACGGGACCGCCACCGTAGTGTCCAGTCCCCCGCTGTAGGCCAGCACAATCTTTGGTTTTACCATTCGTCTAAAGGTTGCTCCCTTGGTTCTTGCTTGCGCAGTTGGGGGTGTTTGCCTTCGACGCTACGCCCCCATCCTAGCCTTCCCCCGTTGCGACGGGAGATGGGGCAAGTTCATTCCTCAAATGGTCGCCAAGGCGTTGCCCAGGCGCTCCACGCCCTCGTCGATCTCTTCCTTGGTGATGGTCAGGGGCGGCATGAAGCGGATGGTTGTTGGCCGGGGCGCGTTCAGCAAGATCCCCGCTTCGTTGGCCGCGGTGAGCACCTGGGGTGAAATCTCGCTCTCGAAGTCCATGGCGGCCAGCAGACCCTTGCCCCGGACCTCGGAAATGAATGAGAACCGGCCTTTCAGGTCGTTCAACCGGCCCAACAGGTATGGCTCCATCTCCTTGGTCTTGGCGGGGATGTCGTTATCGATCAGGAACTTGGTGCCCGCATAAGCGGCGGCGGTGGTCAGCATGTTGCCGCCAAAGGTCGAGCCGTGGTCGCCTGGCACAAGGGCCATACAATGCTCTTTGGACATGAACGCGCCGATGGGAACGCCGTAGCCCAGCCCCTTGGCCAGGGTCATGACGTCGGGCTCGATGCCGTATTCCTCGTATCCGAACAGGCTGCCCAAGCGGCCCATGCCGGTCTGGACCTCGTCCAGTATCAGCAGGATCCCTTTCTGGTCGCACCAGTCTCGGACCCGTTTCAAGTAATCGTCGGCCGGGATCACCACGCCGGCCTCGCCCTGTATCGGCTCAATCATGACTGCCGCCGTCTTATCGGTGGTGGCGTTCATGATGGCTTCGACATCGTCGTAATCAACGTGGACGAACCCGGGCAGCAGGGGAGTAAAGTTCTCTTGGTAGTGGGGCTGGCCGGTGGCGGCCAAGGTCCCCATGGTGCGGCCGTGGAACGAGTTCAGGGCCGTGATGATCTCATAGGCGCCGTCGAGGTTGAGTTTGCCGTAGCGGCGGGCCAGCTTCATGGCGCCTTCGTTGGCCTCGGCGCCGCTGTTGCCGAAGAAGACCAGGTCCAGAGCGCTGTTTTCAACCAAGATCTCGGCCAGTTGCAGTTGGGGCACGCTATAGAACTGGTTGGAGACCTGCATCAGCGTGGCGGCCTGGTCTGCGATGGCCTTGGTCACCACTGGATGGCAGTGACCCAACTGGTTCACGGCCCAACCGGCTACGAAGTCCAGATACTCTTTGCCGTCGGCGTCCCAAGCACGTGTGCCTTCGCCCTTGACCAGGACCACCGGTTGGCGGCGCACCGTCTGGGCGTAATACTTCTTTTCAACGTCGATCCAATCACTGCTCTTGGTCATTGCGGGTCTCCTCCCCCATTTTGGGTTATGGTCATTGCGAGTCTTCTTCCAGGGACTCTCGTAGGCGTTCTACAGCCTCTTGCAGTTCTTTCAAGGCCTTGTCCAGACCGGAAACCGCATCCTCTATCGACTGCAGGTCTTCCGGACCCGGAGTTGCCTGGCCGTCCCCACCTACTCCCGCACCTCCCCGTGCCGTATCGACAAGAGGCGCTTTGCCCTCCAGCAGCATGGCCAGTCCTTCGCCAACGCTGTCCGCCATGACCACGTTACTACCGTCGGCTAGGATCACCTTCTTGAGCTCCGGAAATGCCAGCGCTTCCGACTGGAGATATAAAGGCTCCACATAGATTATCGCATCGCCCACCGGTATGACTAGTAGCTGGCCTCGGACCACCTGCGACCCGGCCCCGTCCCACAACGTGAATTGCTGGGAGATGATCTGGTCGTTCTCGATGCGGGCTTCCACCTGGGCAGGCCCGTCTACCTGTGGGTCGCTGGGCACGGTGAAGGCGGCGAGCTTACCGTAGTGCACGCCGTCATTCCTAGCCGTCAGCCAGCCGACCAGGTTCTTCTTGTCCCCGGCCGGGCTGAAGGGCAACATCAACACGAACTCTTCGCTGTCACCGCCGGGCATCTGCAATATCAAGTACGAGGAATGGACCTCGACCGACCGCTGGCCGAACCGGGTATCCTGGGGGATAGCCCACTGTTCCGCCTGACTGAAGAAGACCTGGGCGTCGGTGATGTGGTAGCGCAGGTACATATCGGCCTGGGCCGAGAAGATCCCGTTGGGGTAGCGGATGTGGGCTTGCAGATCGGTGGGCATCCGGTCGAAGTCCAAGAACAGATTCGGGAAGGCGCGGCGGTACATCTGCAGCAAGGGGTCGCTTGGGCCCATGACATAGATGGACACCTCACCGCTGAAAGCGTCCACCACCGCCTTGACGCTGTTGCGGATGTAATTGAACCCGTCTTCATTCAGGGTCGAGTAGGGGTAACGGTCGGTGGTCGTGAATGCGTCCTGCAGCCACCACAGCTTGCCCGCCTTATCCACCACCGGGTACGGGTCATCATCCATGGTCAGGAATGGCGCCAATGCCTGCACCCGCTGGCTGATCTGACGCCGGTATTGGATACGCGTGTCATCCGAAATCTGGTCACTGAGCAGTATGTTGATGTCGGCGAACTGCCAGGCAAACGCCAGTCTGCGGAATGTCGAACCCAGATTAACCCCTCCGAGGCCGTCGTAGTGCAGTTGGCCGCCAGATGGATCGATCTCCGGGGCCGTGCTGTTCACGATAGCGAAGGGCGCCGGGGATTCGCCGTAGTACAATTCGGGCCGCCGGATGGGAATCTCTCCCCGGATGGGGATGTCCCGGATGAAAAATTCGGGCCGCCCCTCTTCAGGTGTGAATCCGGTGGCCGGGCTCATGGCCACGCCGTAGCCGTGGGTGTATTGGAGTCTRCGGTTCACCCAGTTTTGGGCGTCGGAGGGCAGGTTGTCCGGGTCCAATTCCCTGGCCGCCAGCAACACCTGCCGCAGCCGTCCGTCCACTATGTAGCGGTCTGAGTCCATGTTCAAAAAATTGTAATAAAGCTCCATGAACTGGAGTTGGTTGTAGGCGTCTTGCAGCGGCTCTACGTCCCACAGCCGAATGTTTTCGATGACCGGCATGTTGTTGGCCACCACGCTGGCATCTATGTCGCCGACCGCCGGAAGAGCGATCTGTTCGACCTGGTCTAACTGATAAGCTGCCCGGGTGTACTCGATATTGCGCTCGATGTAGACCTGCTCCCGTTCGAACTCGTTGGGGTCCACCTGGAAGCGTTGAAACAGCGCCGGAAAGGCCAGATTGGCCAATAGGAGCATGATGATCCAGAGGCTGAATGAGCCAAGCATCAGCCGGAGACCGCCGAAATAATTGCTGATGAAGAAAGCACCCGCACCCAGGCCCGCAATGACGGTCATTAGCCAGAGCACCGGTATCCGGGCGTGGATGTCGGTATAACCCGCCCCGGCCACCAGCCCTCCTTGTGACACAACCAGTTCGTATATGGCCAATACGTGACCCGCAGCGATGCTGATCATCAGGAGACCGCCCAGTATCCCTATGTGTTTCAACATCCGCGGCGCCAGGAAGAAGTTCAGTCCCCGCAGTCCATAGATGCCGGCATACAGCAACAGCGACATGACAACGGACGTGATCAGGATGCCCATAACCCAGCTCTGGATAAAATGGAGCATCCGCAGCGTGACGATGAAGAACGTGAGGTCCTGACCGAATTCGGCGTCCGCCACGCCGAAGGAGACCTTGTTCAGGAAAAGAAGGAAGACCTCCCAGCGCCCCGCGGCGACCGAGCCAAACACAGGCGCGGCGGTCAGAACGGTTATGATCACCGCCGCGATCAAGAGCGCGCGCAGGAGCCGCATCGTCTCTTCGGTCACCGGGAGGGTGGACGGGCCTCTGGAGAACCGGAAGGTGTAGTAGAAATTGACGATAAGGGCTGCCGCGGTCACGGCTGTCCCGCCGATGAAGAGCCAGAGCTTCATCACCAATATCTTGGTGAATACGTCCCGGTAGCCCAATTCGCCGTACCACAAAAGGTCGGTGTAGACCGTCCGCAGCCACCACAGTATCAGGAAGGCGAACAGCAGGCCCACGGCGATGATGCACCCGTTGCGGACCCGCCGCAGGACAACATCTGTTATCCCAGGTAGATTTGGGCCTTCTGGTTCATCAGTGTCGTTCGTCAGATCGTAGCTCATGGATTACTGAGATTACGCCTCGCCGGCATTTTCACGTCTGCGGGCGGCTCTAAAGTCTTCAACGATGGTGGTGCCTGTGGAATTCCCACGCAGGCATTCCAGCAACGCATCGGGTTGGCGTCCGTCGATGATATTGGCCACCGGAGACCGCTCCAAGGCACGCAAGCAGGCGGACAGCTTAGGAATCATGCCCCCTTGAATCACCCCGGAGTTGGAGAGGATTCCGGCCCGCCGCCGGTCGAGGCGCCGGATCACCCGGCCACCGCCGTCCATCACGCCGGCCACATCGGTCAGGAAGACCAGCTGCTCGGCCTCCAGGGCATAGGCCAGTTCTCCAGCGACCGTGTCGCCGTTGATGTTGAGCGGGCTGCCCGCATGCTCGGAGCCGTCACGAACGTGGAAGCCCAGGGGAGCGATCATAGGGATGTATCCGCTGTCGAGAACAGACCTGATCAGATCAACGTTCACGGTGGTCACCTCGCCGACGAACCCCAGTTCGGGATTGCCGATCTTGGCTTCCACCATGCTGCCGTCGATGCCGCTCAGACCTACAGACCGGCCTCCGAACTCGTGCATCGAGGAGACCAGTTCCTTGTTGATCAGCCCGGTGAGCACAGCCACCACGATCTCGAGGCTGGGAGCGTCGGTAACACGCAGGCCGCCGACGAATCTGGGCGCAAGTCCTTGGCGCTGCATCCATTGGGAGATCACGTTGCCGCCGCCGTGGACCACCACCACCTCCCGGCCTTCTTGCTGCAACCGGGCCAGGTCTTTGAGGCTGGTGTCGTGACTACCCAATGTGCTGCCACCGATCTTTACCACTATTGGATGGCYTGGTGGTTGATTAGAAGTCGGTTGGCCCGCCAATTCTTCCTCCAAACGAAAAACTCAGATCAAGACAGGGTCGAATGGGTGTGGAATCGGCTGGCGAACGGGGGAGCATAGAAACCGCCGGAAAAGCAATCAGACCGCCGCTGGCCCTGCCATATGGTGCGGCCGTCCCACGCCGGAATGTTTAACGGGAAATCGGACGCAAACGTGTACGCGCGCAGGGGCTCAAGCCAATAGCTTTGACAACGGCCATTTTAGGTAGTGTAGGCACTGTTGATGACCACGTATTCTTCGGTGAGATCGCAGCCCCAAGCAGTGGCCTGACCGTCCGAAAGATTTAAGTTCACTCCGAATGTGACTTCGTCGCCACGCATCAGAGCAACCACGGCGTCACGATGGAAGGGCACGGGCCGGCCCGATTCCATGATGCAAACGCCGTTGATATAAAGGTCTATCTTCGACTCGACCATCTCAGCCCCGCTGCGGCCCAAGGCCATGATCAACCGGCCCCAGTTGGGGTCGGCACCGTAGACCGCCGATTTTACCAACAGGGAGGATGTGATCGTCTTGGCAACTATCCTGGCGTCTGCTGTATTTTGCGCGCCTTGGACTTCGGCTACGATCAGGGTAGTTGCACCCTCTCCGTCCTGGGCCAACTGACGGGTCAATTGCACCAAGACATCTTTCAGTGCGTCTCTGAACGAATCGGCGTCCGCGCTGCCGGCGGTGATGGAAGCGTTTCCCGCGGCCCCATTGGCTAGGACAACCAAGCTGTCGTTGGTGCTGGTATCTCCGTCGATATCCAGCATATTCAAAGTGCTGTCGGCGATGTCGGGCAGTATCGAGCGCAGGAAGTCCTGCTCCACCGCGGCRTCGGTGGCCACGAAGCAGAGCATGGTTGCCATATTCGGGTGAATCATCCCAGAGCCCTTGGCCACGCCGCAGATGTTGACCTCGGCGCCGCCCACGGCGACCGAAACAGCGGCCTCTTTCGTCCGAGTGTCAGTCGTCATCATGGACCGGGCCAGCGCATTGCCGCCGTCGTCTGAGAGTTCTATCTCTCCGACACCTTTATGAATCAACGTCATGGGCAGCTCAACGCCGATAACACCGGTGCTGAACACCAAAACCTCTTCGGGTTTCACGCCCAGTCCCGTGGCGGCAACGGCCGCCATCTCCTTGGCATCGACGTAGCCCTGCTYGCCVACGCCGGCGTTGGCVATHBSCGAMBTGAHHACVAGVBCDCTAACCGBDNCNCGCCCGCBGCAANARTCKCNCSRWKCACGGTCACCGACGGCGAAACCAGGCTGCTCTTGGTGAACACGCCGGCCACAGCGCATGGGGTGTCCGATAGGAGCAGTCCCATGTCCATCTTGTCTTCGGAGTAGGTCTTGATGCCCACGTAGGTGCCTCCGGCCCGAAAGCCTCGGGCGGTGGTGATAGTTCCGCCATCTACGCGGGTGATTGGGCCGGCCATGAGCTACCTTCCTTTTGCTTTTTGGTTGATCTTGCTGGATAATCTTGACTTTTTATCCGTGCCTGAGCAAGCACCGAGTATATCACAAGACCACGGCGACCCTTCGGGCCTGTGCGTCTTCGGTCCGGCTGTGGACTGGCCGTGGGGGTTAACCTATAATCGAGAGTCCTACACGCTCAAATAATAACGAACGCAGGTGTTGGAATGGCAGTGGTAAGTCCCTTCAGAGGATGGCGGTACAACCCRGACAAAGTAGGAGACATGGCCTCGGTGCTGTGCCCGCCCTACGACATGATCGACGAGGAAACGCAAGAGGCGCTCAAGCGCCAGAACCAATACAACGTCATCCACCTGGAAGCCGGCGAGGGCTTGGACTGGAACACCTCGGCCAAGGAGCAGTACCTGGCGACCTCCRATCTTTTCGACCGCTGGAGACAGGATGGAGTGCTGCGCCAGGATGCCGAGCCCAGCTATTACGTGATGCGCCACAGCTTCCCAATGGGCGGCAAGAACATGGTCCGCGTGGGGCTCATAGCCTCGGTTGGTCTGGAGGACTACGAAACTCGCCAGGTTTTGCCCCACGAGTTCACCCAGGCGCCGGCCATCCAGGACCGGGTCTGGCTGATGGAGTCGCTGTCGGCCAACATCAGCCCCATCATGTCGATCTACCGCGACGCGGAAGGTGAGCTGGACCGGATGTACCAGCAGGTGATGCAAGGCGAGCCGGAATTTGACTCCACCGACGGCTCTGGCAGCGCCACCGCCCTCTGGCGGATCTCCGACCCCGGTGTGCAGAGTCAGATCAGTGAGTTCTTCTCTAGCCGGCCGATCTACTTGGCCGATGGCCACCACCGGTACGAGGCGGCCAGGCAGTATCAACTGGATCGCCACGCCGAGGATCCGAGCGCCAAGGCGGCTAATCTAGCCCACAACTTCGTGATGATGACCCTGATCTCATTCGACGACCCTGGTCTGGTGGTGCTGGGCTATCACCGCACGCTTAACGGCGTCCCAGCGGACAAACTGGCCAACATCAGATCTAAGTTGGACGAGTTGTTCGACTCGGAAGCCATCTCCGGCAGTTCCGACGCTCTGATCGAACAGGTCGACCGGCTGGGCGCAAACCAGCGGCTGCTGGCTTCAGTGGATAGTGGTGGCGCAAAGCTCCTGACGCTGAAGGACTCGGCCGTCCAGCYAAGCTGGGGTTTTCTTGCAGCGTCTGAAGCGTGSNGTCCNTKGAGNGASCRKSKGSKGYGGCCRNARCTGGRSGMCGCCACTCTGGACTATCTCGATTTCATGCACGACCACGGAGCGGCTGTCGATCAGGCCGTGGGCGGCGACTTGCAGATGGTGTTCTTGCTCAAACCCTTCCCATTGGACGCCTTCGAGAGCATCGTGGGCGGCGGGCAGCGGTTGCCCCGCAAGTCCACATTCTTTTACCCCAAGCTGCCCACCGGCCTGGTGATCAACCGCCTGGACGGAGAGCTTTAATCAGGGAAGCTTTATAAAAGGCTAGCTCAACGCCCGGTCGCCGTTGGTGCGCTCCTTGAACCGCTCGGTGATGGCTTGTTCGGCCTGACGGCTGTTGGCGGCGATGAAACTCTCCAACTGCTTGATCTCCGCCTGAACTTCTTGGTCGGTAGGCGACCCGTTCTTCAGCTCAGCAAGCTTGGAYCGCGCTTCGTCCACCCGCTTCAGCAGTTGCAGGGCTTCGAGTTCTTGGGCCGCGGTGTCTTTGATCGCCAGCAGTCTGCGCCGGTTGGCCACGGCGTCATCCAGGCGTTCTTCGATCTCTCCCATGGCGGTCAATGACATTTCCAATGACATCTGGCCGTAGACTGCCTGACGCGGCAGGCGGCGCAGTTGGGTCTGGRACTGGTTGACCAGGGCGTCCATCTGGTCTTCTTTGTTGCGCATCTCGGCGAGACTTAGCCTAAGGGTAGCCATAGCCTGTTCAAGCTGGGAAATAGCCATATTCACGCCTCCCAAGACTAACTGGGAAAGACAACGCCGGAGCAACGATCAGGTTTCTCCGGCGAAGATCTGTGACTGATTCAATTATCCCACCGACGGGGGCTTATTCCTACGGAATGAATCCCACTTCGGATGAAAAATTGGCCCCGCTGGGGCTGTCGGCTRCTTACGGGTTGAAGCCAACTTCAGGCAAGACCACTTTCAGTGCATCYATGACCTCGGTGATGTCTGYTTTGTCCACTGCGCCCAAGTGGCCGATGCGAAATATGTCGGCGCTCATCTTGCCCTGTCCGCCGGCCAGCACCACGTTCTGCTCAGTCCGCATGTTCCCCATGAAGGTTTTTTGGTCCACCCCGTCGGGCATCTTTATTGCCGTCACCGTATTCGATGCATACGCCTCGTCGGCGACCAGCAATTCCAGGCCCAATTCACGGACGCCGTCACGGGTCATCTGAGCGATGGCGGCATGGCGTCCGAACACGTTCTCCATCCCTTCTTCCAGTAGAAGGTCCAACGCACGGCTGAGCCCGTACATCGCTGATAGGTTGGGAGTGAACGGGGTCTGCCCGGTCGCTAGATATTGCTTGGCCATGGYCAAGTCGAAGTAGAACCGGGGCATCTTTGCCGTCTGCTGGGCTTCCCAGGCGCGTTCGCTCACGCTGATGAATGACAGGCCCGGGGGAATCATGAACCCCTTCTGGGATGCCGTGCCCACCATGTCGCAGTCCCAGGCGTCCACCGGGAGAGGGATGCAGCCCAGGCTTGATACGGCATCGACGAGCAGCAGTTTGTCGAACTCGCCCTTTACGACCTTGGCGATCTCCTCCACCGGATGGGTCACACCCGTGGACGTTTCGTTGTGGGTGACCAGCACCGCTTTGATATTAGGCTCAGCCTGCAGGGCCTTCCGGATGTCGTCAGGGTCGATGGGACCGCCCCACTCGAAGTCCATGCGCTTAACATCGGCGCCGTAAGCCTCGGCCATGTCCACGAACCGGTCGCCGAACGCTCCTGCCGTGGCGGCGATGACCCGGTCCCCGGGAGATAAGGTGTTGACGATGGCCGCCTCTAAAGAGCCGGTGCCGGACGCAGTCAGGATATACAGGTCATTCTTGGTCATGAAGACCTGCTTCAACTGGTCGGTGGCTTTGTGGATCAGCTCGTCGAATTCCGGCCCCCGGTGGTTGATCATCGGGTTTGTCATCGCCTCGATGATATCGTCGGGTATGGGTGTGGGGCCGGGGGTTCGCAGGTTCTGGTGCGCAAATCGTTGCATGGCTCTATTAGTCCTATCGGCCTGCCGCCTCCTCACGAATCGTMAGAGTGGGCGGCRATCAAGTTCACAAGGRATTGTTGGTCAGACGGGTCGCGGTCAAGGAGGTTTGAAGCGCCTTATTTAAGGCCGATCAGGCACGACGGGACTGCTGCAATCCAAGCGGGAAGRATTATATCATCGTCTACCTAGAGCGTCATATGGAAAATGGATTCGACGCCAAGGGCCATCAACCCTCATCAARCACTATCCGTAAGTTTCGGTGAACAGATAGAGCGCCAAGAACAACCCGCCGATGGCGGCCGCGATCAACCCTAACATCGCGAAGACGCCGAGTCCGAACAGCGCTGATTGGAGCTTTCGAACCGTCGGTATCATCGCCAATGCGAAGATTGTGCCCGGAGCAAGCATCGCCAAGCCCGCGATGGCCGAAAAACCAGAAAACCCCAGACTGTCCCATAGTACCCAGGCCCCCAGAAAGCCGCCACCCAACAATCCCAGCGGCAAAACAACACCGGCAATGTTGATTCCCCATATGAATTCCCGGGTCAACAAAGACTCCAGGACTAACAACGGCGGCACGCTGCGGTCTAGGTTGGCGCCACATCTACCGCAGAGTTGGTCGCCCGCTTCGTTGTCCCGTTGGCACACCGTGCAGATCATGCCGCTTTACTCCGGCCGACTATTTGCAGTCCGCTTCTTAAGGTCGCATCGTATTTCTTACCGRTAAAGAGATTTTGCTTGATTAGCCCAATGAGTTCAACCTTTCCCAGGTTATGTAATTCATCGGCAGTCCCGCTACGGCCAGGCCTGGGTGCTCTGGAATCCTCTGATTTTGAGGCTAAATTCGCCTTATGYCATGTTATAATCGGCCCATGACCACAGGCTCAGGACTACTGGAAGGACTCAATCCCGCGCAGAAGGATGCTGTCGAGACCGTCGATGGCCCTCTGTTGATCGTGGCCGGGCCCGGCAGCGGCAAGACCAGGGTCATCACCCATCGCATCGCCTACCTGGTCCGCGAGTACGACATCAGCCCCTTCAATATCCTGGCTATGACGTTCACCAACAAGGCCGCCAAGGAGATGCGGGAACGCCTGGATCGGCTGGTGGGTTACCGCAGCGAAGCCCTTACCGTGGGCACGTTCCACTCTTTCTGCGCCAAGTTGTTACGCATCGACGGGCATCACCTGGGACTGGACTCCAACTATTCGATCTATGACGCCGATGACCAGGCCACCATCATCAAGCAGTCCATGGAGCTGGCGGACGTCGATCCCAAGCGGAACCCGCCACGCGCCGTACTCAGCGCGATCTCCAAGGCCAAGAACCAGTTATGGGACTCCCGGGCYATGACCAAGAACGCCGACCMGGACAATTTTTTCGAGGAGACTTGCGCCCGGGTYTATCACCACTACGAGGAGATCCTGACCCGCAATAACGCCCTGGACTTCGACGACTTGCTGATGAAGTCGGTGCAGCTCCTGCGCGAGTTCCCGGAGGTACGCAAGAAGTACCAGGACCGCTACCAGTACATCATGGTGGACGAGTTCCAAGACACCAACATAGCCCAGTACCAACTGGCCCGGTTCCTAGCTGAGTCGCACCAGAATATCTGCGTGGTGGGCGACCCCGACCAGTCGATCTACTCCTGGCGCAGCGCCGACATTCGCAACATCCTCAGCTTCCAGCAGGACTATCCCAAGTCCAAGACGATCACCCTAGACCAGAACTATCGCTCGACATCGACCATCCTGGAAGCCGCCAAGAATATRATCTCGATCAACGGCCGGCGCATCCAGAATGACCTTTTCACCGACAACGACAAGGGACATTTGGTGGAGGTGCGCGAAGCTTACGACGAGGGGGAGGAAGCGTCTTTCGTGATCGCCGAGTCGGAACGGCTGGTCCGAGAGGACGGTTTCAAGCCCGGCGACTGCGCCGTCATGTACCGGATCAAYGCCCAGTCCCGMGCYCTGGAGGAGGCCTGCTTGCACCARGGCMCCAAGTACCGGCTSGTSGGCGGCATCCGCTTCTACAAGCGCCGCGAGGTCAAGGACCTGATGGCCTATCTGCACATGGTCCACAACCCCCACGACGATGTGAATGTGGGGCGGGTGATCAACGTGCCTCCCAGGGGCATCGGGGCCAAGTCCATGCAGCAGATGGCCAACTGGGCCCGCGGCAAAGACCTGCSCRYSTKCNCRGCGRKGYRGGAGGTCGCCGCGGCCCGCCTGGCCGGCGAGCYCTGCCCCATCGACATCACCAAACGGGCCGCAACGTCTATCGCCGATTTTGCCGTGACGATGGAGAAGCTGATCGAGCTGAGCAAGCAGGTCCCGGTGGTGGACTTGGTCGACCGGGTCGTGGAGGACACTGGCTTCCGCAGTTACATCCAGAACGACGACGACCGTCCCCAAGAACGCTGGGAGAACGTGCTGGAACTGCGCAACACCGCCCAGGAGTTCAACGCCGAGACGCCTCCCGACGGCCTGGCCACGCTGCTGGAACGTTTGTCGCTGGTGGCCGACGTTGATAGCTACGAGGACGCCGAAGATTCAATCACACTGATCACCCTGCACCAGGCTAAGGGACTGGAGTTCCCGGTGGTGTTCATGGTGGGCATGGAGGAGGGCCTGCTGCCCCAYAGCCGGTCCATCGATTCCGAGGACCAGCTTGAGGAGGAACGGCGGCTMTGTTACGTGGGCATGACCCGCGCCGAGAAACGCCTCTACTTGACCCGCGCCTTCCACCGGACCATCTTTGGCAGCTCCCAGGCCGGCCACGCCTCCCGGTTCCTCCGCGACATCCCGCCCGAGCTGATCACCTCAGGCAGTGGCATCAGCGCATCCAATGGCGACTCGGCTAAAAAGGGGTTCGCCGACAAACCCGGCGAGTGCAAGCGGTCTTCCTGGAACGAGTGGCAGGCTCCGACCCCGGTCATCAACCGCAACCAGCCCACCACGTCCCGTCCTACCTTGGAGGTGGGCGACTCGGTCCGTCACAACGCCTTCGGCGATGGCGTGGTAACCGGGGTAGACGTAACAGCAGCCGACACCGAGGTCACCATCGAGTTCGAGGGCGAAGTAGGCGTGAAACGGCTACTCCTCAGCTTCGCGCCCATAGAGAAACTGGGGTAGTCTCGACAGCACCGCGATACCGTCCTTCCGCGGTACGGCGAGATCCAAGGAATCCAAGAGATTCGTCGATCGCGATTAGTGTGGGTGACGCTCGCTCAAGCAGGGCCTGTCGAACCAAATGCCTGCCATCAGACGTCCCCTACCCAGAGCCCGGTAAAATTCCCGCCAAATCGCACTCGGGCAGTCAATTGCAGGCCGTGTAGAAATCCTCTATCCTCGGTTGAATGGTCAAGTGGTAATCCCTTCGATGAGTTCACTGTGAGATTGGAGCTTGCAAGGAGATGCCTGACAACTCTCTCTCGGTGGAGCGGAGATGGTTGAAGCGAACACCCAGYAGCGCTTCCAGCGGGCTGCCCTCTCGGCTGAATATGCGTCCGCCTACTTGGCCGGTCTCCCGCCGATGTCCTCCCGGTCATTGAACAACGTCAGGTGGGCCCTAAAGTGGTACACCGACTGCTCCGCCACCATCATCCTCGACGGAAAGCTTCTCCTCCAATGGTTGAACGGCCGGGAACTGTCTCCCACATCCAAGCAAGCGATCTGGGACCGGGCCCGGGCGCTCTACCGCTGGATCGGCKAGAACTACACCAACGCCCAGGACCTGCCGGACTTGCAACCGGTCCAATTTGGGCGCAGAAAAACTGGGGAGACCCGGGGAAGAAAGAGGGCCTCAGGGGTCCGCCTACCGGCAGTTCGAGGCTAAAAMGCGGTACTTCGACGCGYGCCCCGTTGGTTTAGCGGCGTGTTCGCGGTAATTGGGTYCTCGATACGGCTGGGACACTTTGGTCCACACACTAATACGTACCCGACTGCCCTGAATTCTGTCCTTTCAACTCYGGTGGCCAACTGCGCGATTGTGTCGCGCATTTCCCCTYCCGGTGACGTTGGGGCCTCAATTACGAAATTCGGTGACGTATTCTGMTTATCTGTCGGTGCCTGAGCGGTCATAACCTAATATGTAAACTTCAGCAATAATGATGGCCGGATGCTATCATGGTGGGTAGGGTAAATTGATTTGAGCACTGAACAGAAAATCCACCAGAACAACGACATCCGCAATCTGGCCATCATCGCACACGTCGACCATGGCAAAACCACCCTGGTCGACGCTTTGTTGAAACAGGGCCAGGTCTTCCGCGCCCACCAGCAGGTCGGCGAGTTGATCATGGACACCAATCCCCTGGAGCGGGAGCGCGGCATCACCATCCTGGCCAAGAACGCCTCCGTCACCTACCAAGGTGTCAGGATCAATATCATCGACACGCCGGGGCACGCCGACTTCAGCGGCGAGGTGGAGCGGATCATGAACATGGCCGACGGCTGCCTGTTGCTCGTCGATGCCGTGGACGGCCCCATGCCTCAGACCACCTACGTGCTGAAGCAAGCCCTCCAGCAGAAGGTGATGCCCATGGTGGTGATCAACAAGATAGACCGGCCGGAAGCCCGCGTGGCCGAGGTGGAGGATATGGTCCAAGACCTGTTCTTGGAACTGGCCACCAACGCGGACCAGCTTGAATATCCGGTCATTTACACATCGGCAAAGGGTGGTTACGCCACCACCGACCCAGGGACGCCTGGGACCGATATGGCGCCGCTCTTTCAAGCGATCTTGAGATCGGTGCCGCCACCATCCGGAGACCCCGAGGCTCCACTACAAATGTTGGTGGCCGCGCTGGACTACGACAATTATCTGGGACAGGTTGCTCTGGGCCGCATCACCAGAGGCACCATTAAACTTCGCGACAACGTGGTCCTATTGGCCCGCGGGGACCAGGTGTCCACCCACAACCTGGAGCGGATATTCGTGTTTCGTGGGATGGAGAGAGTCGAGGTACCAGAGGCCAAGGCCGGAGACATCGTGGCTATCACCGGTCCCGAGGGCGTTTCCATCGGCGATACGATCGCTTCACCGGAACACCCGGAGGCGCTGCCGATTATCAACATCGAAGAGCCGACGGTCCGGATGACATTTGGAGTCAGCACCTCGCCGTTTATGGGAAAAGATGGCGAACACTGCACCTCCCGAAATCTTCGAGACCGGCTGTTCAGAGAGCTGCGGACCAACGTGAGTCTGCAGGTCGAGCCAACTTCGAGTTCTGACGTGTTCGTGGTCGCCGGGCGGGGCGAGCTGCACCTCTCTATTCTKGTGGAGACCATGCGSCGGGARCAGTTYGAGTTTCAGGTGTCCCGKCCCGAGCCGGTMACCAAGWTKATCGAYGGCAAGRTSYACGARCCCTACGAGATCCTGAACATCAGCACCAGCGATGAGTACATGGGGGCGCTGTCTGAGTACCTGTCTGGCCGCTTGGCCCAACTTCGCGACATGCGCTACGACGACAACGGCTACGTTCACCTGGAATACAAAATACCCACCCGCGGGCTGATCGGTTTCAACTCGTTCTTCCTGCGCACTTGCCGCGGCGACGGGGTCAAGAGCAGCATCTTCACCTCTTACGAGCCCATGGAAGGTGAGGTCAAATCCCAGCCAGGCGGCGTGCTAGTGGCTTCGGAACGCGGCACCGCCGTCACCTACGGGCTGCTCAATGCCCAAGGCCGGGGAGAGACGTTCATCGATCCGGGCACTGATGTCTACGAAGGCATGATCGTTGGTTCGCACCACCGGGAAGGCGACATCGAGATCAATGTCTGCAAAGAGAAGAAGCTGACCAACATGCGCTCGTCCACGGCCGATGTCGCCAAACGGTTGAACGCCACAGTGATTATGAGCCTGGAAGAGGCGCTGGAGTTCCTCTCGGACGACGAACTGCTGGAAGTGACGCCTCGAAACTTCCGACTCCGTAAGATGGAYCTCTCTGCCCTGGACCGCAAACGCACCCGCCGCGACGGAGTCCGCGCCAGGGATTAGGGTCCAGCGTCAGGACTCCTGTGCTCCCGCTTCCATCGGTAATCTCAGCGCACCAACTCTAGAATCCCGCGCCCACTGGGACGCCCACCTGCTCACGGCTAGATYATCCTCCATATCTGGTACACTGGCGGCTGCGTGGAGTGCGGGATATGATGTCCACTCCATTGACGACCTATCTAACCAAGATACACAGCCACGGAGAGCGAGATGATCTACGAAGTACGTACCTATGATTTGAAGCCCGGAGCCATCCCTCAGGCAGAGGAAGCTTTCGCGGAGGCCCTGCCGTACCGGGAGAAGTATTCTCCCATCGCGGCGTTCTGGCACACCGAGATCGGCCCCTTGAACCAGATCATCCACGTCTGGGGCTATGAGAACCTGGATGAACGTGACCGCATCAGGGCGGAAGCTGGGAAAGAGGCCAATTGGCCGCCCAAGATCACGCCGGGCAACATCCTGAATATGAACTCGGAGATCTGGAACCCTGCGCCCTTCATGAAGCCCATGGGCGGCGACCAGGCCCTGGGCGGCATCTACGAGATGCGGACCTACACCTACGAGCCTGGTTCCATCCCTGAACTGCTGAAGCGCTGGGCCGCTTCCCTGCCCGAACGGGAGAAGCATTCTCCTCTGGCGGCCGGCATGTTCACCGAGTTCGGCGGCCTGAACCGCTGGATGCACATCTGGCCCTACAAAGACCTGAACCACCGGGACGAGGTCCGTGGGATGAAGATCGAAGGCTGGCCCTCCGGAGCGCCCGGCCGCGTCCGACAAGAGAACAAGATCATGGTGCCGGCCAGCTTCTCGCCGATGCATTAACCGGCCCGATAGCTGAGCAACCTCACGAACTGAGACGGACTGATGGTGATAAGACGCCACATCTTTAAAGTTGACCAACGGATCTTGATCAAGAGCCTGGATGGTGGCGTCTACATGCCCCCGTCTGAGGGAGCCAAGGGTTGTCTTGCGGTGATCGCGCCCCAACTCTTCCAAGAATGGCCCGGGACCTTCTTGGAGCGGGAGCCCGATGTGCCGCCGGAATACTACGTCACCACAGACAACGGGATCACCGAGACCGTCTCCGAGGACTGGCTGGAGCCTGCTCCCGCCGGTTCTCCACCGCCGCCGGTGGAAGAATATCCGTGGCCGACGTAGCCCGTCTCACCAGTTGTACCGCAAATTGAAAAAGGCCTCCGGCWWWWGCCGGAGGCCTTTTTTNCTTAGGCTGAGGAATCTATATCTAGTTGCCCCAAGAAGCCACACTAAGAGCCGATTTACCGCAAAGTTAGCCCTGGGYAAATAATCAGGTATCATTTACCGATAGTTTTCACGGTTATCCTGGGATTCACGTCGAGATGCGAGCCAAGATGCGGGTTAAGATGATCGAAGGCCATAAAGAGATCGATGTCCCAGCGGGCGTCCCGGTATGGGATGTCGATCCCTACGATCCGGCGCTCCTCACTGACCCTTTGGACTACTACACGGAATTGCGCTCCATGGGCCCATTTGCCTACTTGCCCGGATACTCGGTCTTGGCCTGCGGCCGGTACGAAGAGACCAAGGAAGTTTTCTCCGATTGGGAGCGGTTCGTCTCCTCACGCGGGGTCGGACTCCAAGACTTCAGCCTGGAGGARCCMTGGCGGCCGCCSAGCATMGTYCTGGAGGTGGACCCGCCGGACCACACTAAAGCTCGTGCCGTGATCGAGCGGGCCCTTTCGCCGAGGGCCGTCCGGGTGTTGGGAGAGTCTTTCCTCAGGGACGCTGAGAAGCTGATCGACAAATTGCTTGAAAAGGGGACATTTGAGGCCGTTGAAGAACTGGCCGAGACCTACGCAACCTCGGTGTTTCCCGACGCCGTCGGTTTGGGCGAAAGCGACCGGGGGAAGCTAGTCGATTACGGCGAGATGGTCTTTAACGCCCTGGGTCCCGACAACGAACTCCGCCGGAACGCCATGGCGAAAGGGCCCGGTGTTGTCCCCTGGATATTGGAGCAATGCAAGCGCGAAAACCTGAAGCCTGATGGGTTCGGCGCTACGGTCTACGCCGCATCGGATACGGGCGAGATCACCGAAGAAGAGGCCGGGCTGCTCGTGCGTTCCATGCTCTCGGCGGGCGTGGACACCACTGTTTCGGTCTTGGGAAGCGCCGTATGGTGTCTGGCAAACCACCCGGACCAATTCCAGATGCTGAAAGATGACCCCACCCTCGCGCGCTGGACTTTCGAAGAAACGTTGCGCTATACCTCTCCCATCCATACTTTCTGCCGCACGGCTAACGTGGACACAGAAGTCGGCGGAGTCAAGATCGTTGAAGGCACTAAGATACTCTGTGTTCTAGGCGCGGCCAATCTTGATGAGAGTCATTGGGTTGGGGCAGACTGCTTTGATATCGAACGCAGGCCTTCGGACCACCTGGCTCTGGGTGTCGGCATCCACGGCTGCGTCGGCCAGAACGTGGCGCGGGCTGAGGTTGATGCGGTTTTGACGGCCATCGCGAACAAGGTAGGGTCCATCGAGCCYGCCGGAGAGCCAGTTTGGCGTCCGAACAACTCGGTCCACACCCTCRATCGATTCCCCGTTACGTTCAAACGCAAATGACCCGAAGGGACCAGCTCCCCCGATCTATTTTCGAATCACTGATTGGATGACTATATGACGATCGATGACCAGACACGCCGGCGGACCACCAAGACTGGGCTGACAGCCCTGGACCGCGACCGGGCCTGCCCAGGTTACACGCTGTATTCCCCCATGAATGGGCCAGGTGATGTCTATCTGCTGAACCTCGAMGGCGAGGAGGTGCACCACTGGGCGATGCCCGACCCGCCCGGCCTCTACGGATACTTGCTGCCCAACGGCAACCTGTTCTACGGCGGGAAGCTGCGGGACGAGATGTGGGATAGGTTCCCKTCGTGGAAACGGTTCAAGGGTGGGGTCATGATGGAGGTGGACTGGGACGGGAACGTAGTCTGGGAACACCGTGACCAGGACCACCACCACGACGCCAGGCGAACCGAGTCGGGAGGCGCGATTTACCTGACGGTAGAGCTGATGTCCGAGACCCTCGCCGCCAAGGTTAAAGGCGGGAACCCGATCACCGGCGAGGATGGGATGTGGGCTGATGTCATCGTCGAAGTGGATGCCTCTGGGAAGCGCATCTGGGAATGGCATGCCGCGGAACATCTGGACCCGGAGCGTGACACCATCACATTCAATGACTCCCGTGACGAATGGAGCCATGGCAACACCGTGGCGCCGCTCCCGGACGGCCGCGTCATGTTCAGCTTCCGGAACATCTCGACCGTGGGCATCATCGACAAGGTATCCGGAGAGATCGTCTGGAGGCTGGGCGGAGAGGTGCTGGCCCAGCAGCACGACCCCAGCTTGCTGCCCAACGGAAACGTCCTGGTCTACGACAACGGCTCGCATAGTGGCCAACACCCGCTGCCCTTCTCCAGGGTGGTCGAGGTGGAAACCAGCGCCAACCAGGTCGTGTGGGAATACTTCGATAACCCGGCCTACAACTTCTTCAGCCCCTACATATCCGGGGCCCGCCGGCTGCCCAACGGCAACACTCTCATCACTGAAGGAATGTTTGGACGGATGTTTCAGGTCACGCCTGAAGGCGACATTGTCTGGGAGTACATCAACCCCCACTACCACGAAGACGCCGAGAACGYGGTGGTGAACCGGGTGTTYCGAGCGACGCATTACTTGCCGGAGGAGATCAGTCGGCTTTAGTAAGCCGGTTTTTTAGCCCACCCGCTAGTTCTTTTTTCTAGCCGACTCGTATATCTGGATGTAGGCGGAGACTGGCGTTCGGGCGATAGCCTCACCGATCAAGTCTACGGGCAAGTCGTCGATGGTTTTGAACCGGACGCAAGACTTGCCCATGTTCAGCTTTTTGCCGGTGGCTTTGTAGCGCTGGACGAACCACTCCTCGTCCGCCGGGTTCCCGTAGATATTCATTAGATGGACAGTCATGTAGTTCTTCTGGGAAGCCAAGGCCGCGAACACCAGCGGCAACTTGTTGTACGTCACCGGATACGTCGCTAATGGGATGACATAGGACAGCATGCCGTGCTGGACGGTCTCTTCGTATCCGGCAGGAAGATTCGCTAAGATCACGCTTCTGATCGCGCTGATGGCGGTTTTCCGATCTTCGGGAAGCTCCTCGATGTATCCATCGGCGGATTGTTGGTTGGTTTGGGCCATATAAACGGTCGGAGCCTGTCCCTACTTCCCGAATAACGCGGCGATGCGTTCGCCGACCACCTTGTCTTCGCCCTCGTTGAGACCGAAWGCGTGTAGGAGGATYCCCGTGTCACCTGCCCGCACGCGGGTCCAGATGGGCGGGTCTCCGGCTTTCAGGCGGTCGACCACTTCGTGGGCGGACATGCCTGTGACCGTGGCATCGATCTCCAGCGTCACACCGTAAGGCTGGTATCCGATGATATTGTCGCTAAGTTGGACAGTGACGCCGGGGATGCCTTGCAATGGGGTTAGCATGTTCTGGCACTTCAGTTCGGTGTCGGCCAGCCGCTCTTCGTGGTTCATGGTCATCCAGCGCCGGACAGCCGCCACCGCGCCCACCATCTCCTSWCRGTCCNCCNTGYGGRKWCGGCSMMCGSYSYKKMYGYGGMKGCYSYSGTRRCYGWMAMMKKWNTSCRARSCGAKSWWNGCRGANGARMKYGRWGCKGMYSAAGKYSAKTSMKGWSGNCTRSNCGGCYYSMAYGTRKYYRSCGKYRSTGCACTGGAAATCGGCGCCCATGCGAACGTAGCTGCCGAACAGGTCCAACGGGTAGATCTGCCCGGCCGCGTCCACAAGCACCGGCACACCCTTTGCGTGGGCGATCTCGATGGTGTCTTCCAGCGAGAGGGCTTGTGGGTCGGGCGATTGGGCATCAGCGAGGTAATGGACCGCGGCAGTGTTGGGGCCGATGGCGTTTTCCAAGTCCTCGCGTGACGTCCCTTCGGTAGTGCCGAAGTCGACCAGTTTTGCGCCGGCCAGTTCCAGGCAACGGTCGTACCARTAGCGTTGCCTGGCCTGGATCAGAATCTCGTTCTTCATGCCGGTGGTGTTGGGCAGTTGCTGGATCTTTTCATCGTCGTCCCCGGCCATACAGGCAGCGGTGGCCAGGGTCAGCGCGGACCCTGCGCCCGAGGTGATGTAGGCCGCGGGCACGTCCACCATCTTGGCGATGGCCTCGCCGGCGCGGTCCTCCAGTTCCATCAGCGGGATGTACGCGCCGTCGGCCCGGTTCATGGCCTCCTTGACTTCGGGGGCTGGGGTTGAGCCGCCCAGCATGGTCACGCTGCCGGTGGCGTTGATCACGGGCCGGGCGCCAAGTTCCTTGTAGATGCTGCCCCAATCTGTGGTGGTCATGGTGTTCTCCCTCAATCAGTCTATTAGTCCGGAAGAATCGCGATAGCGTCGATCTCGATCTTGAGRTCCGGAGTGCCTAATGCCGCTACCTGGACCTGAGTGCTGGCGGGAAAGGCCCCGGCAAAGCGCTTCATCCGGACCTCTCCGGCAGCGGGCGCCTCCCGTAGGTCGGTCACAAAACTCGTCACTTTCACCACATTGCTCAGCGAACCACCGTTCGCCGCCAGGATAACCTCGAACTTATCGAGGATAGCGTCGGTTTGAGCGGCGATGTCACCGGTTGCGGCGGATGTTCCGCCCGCGGTGCTACCGGCGATAAACAGCATGTTGCCTGAACGCACGGAATGATGAAACGCTCCTGAGGGTTGTGGCAAATCTGGGTAGTTCCTTCTTTCGAAGTCCATTGTCCTGCTCCTATTTTGCTGGGGTGATTTTATCTGTGCAGACGTTCAAGAACGTGCCGAGACCGAATCATTATAAACTCAACGCCAAGCCAGGCGGCCCGCGTTGAGCATTCCCGGCCTTTGGACGCATAATATACCAGCAACAGCCGAGCCACCCATTCTTCAAAGGCGATGGACCAACGCAATGGACGTGATCGAGTCGAATATTCGGACCCAGGACCCGGACTTCCAGGCAAACGCCAAACATATGAAGTCGTTGACCGACGAGCTCGCCGCGAACTTGAACGAGGTGCGGGAGCGTGGTGGCACCGMCGCCGCTGAGCTCCACCGCAGCCGGGGCAAGATGCTGGTGCGGGACCGGGTGCGGGTGTTGTTGGATCCTGGGACCCCCTTCCTGGAATTCAGTCCGCTGGCCGCCTGGGGAATGTATGACGGCGATGACCCCGGAGCCGGGATAGTTACCGGCATCGGCAGCATCCACGGCAAGCAGGTGGTGGTCGTGGCCAACGACGCCACCGTTAAAGGCGGCACTTAYTACCCAATCACCGTTAAGAAGCACCTGCGGGCCCAGGAGGTTGCCCTCGAAAACGGCCTGCCTTGCATCTATCTGGTGGACTCGGGCGGCGCGTTCCTACCCCTGCAGGCCGACGTTTTTCCTGACCGGGATCACTTTGGCCGCATCTTCTACAACCAGTCACAGATGTCGGCCCAGAGCATCCCCCAATTGGCGGTGGTTATGGGTTCTTGCACCGCGGGCGGCGCCTACATCCCAGCCATGAGCGACGAGGTGGTGATCGTGCGCCAGCAGGGGACGATCTTCCTGGCGGGTCCGCCCCTGGTGAAGGCGGCCACCGGCGAGGAGGTCGATGCCGAAACCCTGGGCGGCGCCGAGGTGCATACCAGGGAGTCGGGAGTGGCCGACCACTATGCCATGGACGACGAGCACGCGCTGGCCATCGCCCGCAACATCGCCGAGAACTTCGTCTACCCCAGCAACCCCGRCTTGGAAGTTTTCGACCCTGAACCGCCCATTTACGATCCGGAGGAGATCTACGGGATCATACCGGCTGATTCACGGCGGCAGTACGACGTCCGGGAAGTCATCGCGCGGGTGGTGGACGGGAGCCGGTTTCAGGAATTCAAGGAGAACTACGGCGAGACGTTGGTCTGTGGGTTCGCCCGAATCTGGGGCTACCGGGTAGGCATCGTTGCCAGCAACGGCATCTTATTCTCGGAGAGCGCGCTGAAAGGCACCCACTTTATCGAGATCTGCGCCCATCGCCGCATCCCGCTGCTCTTCCTGCAGAATATCACCGGCTTCATGGTGGGGCGGGAATACGAGGCTGGTGGCATCGCCAAGGACGGGGCCAAGATGGTGATGGCCGTGGCCAACGCCGCGGTACCCAAATTCACCGTCATCATCGGCAGTTCATTCGGCGCCGGCAACTACGGCATGTGCGGCCGGGCCTACCAGCCGCGGTTCTTGTGGTCCTGGCCCAACTCCCGAATCTCGGTCATGGGCGGGCCCCAGGCGGCCGGAGTGCTGCTGGCAGTGCGTTCCGACCAAGYGGCCCGGCAGGGAAAGGCGCTGTCGGAACAGGAGATGGAGGACCTGCAACGGCCAATCATCGAGAAATACGAGGAAGAAGGCAGCCCTTATTACAGCACGGCCCGTCTCTGGGACGACGGCATCATCGACCCCAAGGACACCCGCGACGTGGTCGGGCTGGGCATCGCGGCGTCCATGAACGTGCCCATCCCCGAGTCCCGCTGGGGCGTGTTCCGGATGTGAGTGTGTTTTCCAAAGTTCTAGTCGCCAACCGGGGAGAGATCGCCGTCCGGGTGCTGCAGACATTGCAGGCCATGGGTATCGCCACGGCCGCGGTGTACGCGGACCCCGACGCCAAYGCGCYCCACGTGGYGTTGGCGGACGAGGCATTTCCCTTGGGGGGCTCAACGGCTGAAGAGACCTACCTGGACCGGCGCAAGATCATYGAATTGGCATTGCGATGYGGCGCGGAAGCGGTCCACCCCGGCTACGGGTTTTTGGCGGAGAACCCGGCTTYCAGCAAAGAGTGCGCCGAGGCCGGACTGGTCTTCATCGGYCCGAGCCCGGAGACCATCGARCTCCTGGGCGACAAGATYSGCBCYAAAGASKMCGCGADBSADGCCGGYSWKCMSGKSKKSSMSRRCWMGCSCKTGWSRRSSYCYSRYGAATCTCAGCCGGACGACCTTTCGTCACAGATCGGGTTCCCTCTGCTGGTGAAGGCGGCGGCGGGCGGTGGCGGCCGGGGGATGCGTATCGTTGAACGGGTCCAAGACTTGGACGCAGCCCTGGAATCAGCCAGCCGGGAGGCCGCGTCTGCCTTCGGCGATGGGCGGGTGTTTTTGGAGCGGTACATTCCCGCGGCGCGGCACGTGGAGTTTCAGGTACTGGCCGACTCCTCTGGCAACACCATCCACCTGCTGGAGCGAGAATGCAGTGTCCAACGGCGTTACCAGAAGGTCATCGAAGAGACACCGTCGCCGGCATTGAACGATGACTTGCGGGACCGGATGGCGACGTCGGCGGTGGCCATGGCCATGTCGGCCGGGTATACCAACGCGGGCACGGTGGAATTCCTTGTGGACGCCCAGACCGGCGAATACTATTTTCTAGAGATGAACGCCCGCATCCAGGTGGAACATCCCATCACCGAGGAGACGCTTCGGCTGGACATGGTCGAATGGCAGACGCGCATCGCTGCTGGGGAGTTGATCACCCTCTGCCAAGAAGATATCCGGCCGTCAGGGCACGCGGTGGAATGCCGTATCTACGCCGAAGACCCCTACAGCAACTTTGCTCCAGCCACCGGACGGCTGTTGGCCTGGCGCCCGCCTTCTGGGATGGGCATCCGGCTGGACTCGGGAGTCGCCGAGGGCCAGGAGGTCTCCGCCTACTACGACTCCATGCTGGCCAAGTTGGTGGCCTGGGGACCGGATCGGCAATCAGCCATCGGGCGGATGCAACTGGCGCTGGAGTCGTTCCCCGTGCTGGGCGTCACCACCAATATTCCCTTCCTGATCCGCGCCATCGCCCATCCGTACTTCCGCTCAGGCGAGTACGATACCGGCTTCATCGCCAAATACCCCGAGTTGACCGCTCCGCCTGAATCGAATCACTTGAACTYAGCCGCGGCGGAGATCGCCGAGCGAATCTGGCAGTCCGCCGGCCCGGTCAGTGGAAGCAACGTGTCCGGCCAGGCCGCTCAAGGCCCCTGGCGCGGGCTCTCGAAGAGCACGTTCCCGTGACCACCCGCCGTTTGCAGCAGCTCCACCCGCCCGAGTCGGCGCCCGTCGAGACAGGTGACGGGGCCGACATCGAAATCGCCGCGACCTCGCCGAACCGCTGGGAGGGACACGTCCAACTGGACGACGGCCGCACGGCATCCTTCCTAGCCCACCGCGACGGCCAGCAGGTCCACGTCTGGATAGCCGGCGAGTCCTACGTCTTCACCCCGCCAACCCCCGCCGCCCGCGCCCGCCGCCGGTCACCAGCGCTGCTCTTCCCTCGAGGACTCCCATCACCGCGCTCCTGTCTTTGGCCGCAAAGCCTAGCCCAGGAGCCCCCCTGCTCGCGGTCAGAACATGCCGGGGTAGCGTGCATATTCGTCGAGTCGGGGGAGCGGGTGCACCTCACCCTGACGTCGAACCCGTCGCATCTCGAGGCCGTCAATCCGGTAGTGGTGGGCCGGGCCCGGGCGAAACAAGTACGCGCCGGCGACAGCGAGGGAGAGACGATCCTGCCGCTTCTCCTCCATGGAGACGCGGCTTTTGCGGGCCAGGGCATCGTTGCCGAAACGCTGAATCTGTCACAGCTCCCAGGCTATTCCACGGGCGGAACGCTTCACATCATCATCAACAACCAGATCGGTTTTACCACGACACCGGCAGAGGCGCGCTCCTCCCTCTATTGCAGCGACATCGCGAAGATGATCCAGGTACCGATTTTCCACGTCAACGGGGACGATCCCGAAGCCGCGGTCTACTGCGTCAAGCTGGCAATGGAATACCGCCAGCGCTTCCAGGATGACGTGGTGATCGATCTCGTCTGTTATCGCCGCCACGGCCA
>NVWX01000097.1 GCA_002746355.1 Dehalococcoidia bacterium
GATATCAGGCGTAGAATCCCTCGCATCTCTTGGACGTTCTTCAGCGAGTCTGGCTTCTACTGTTGCATCGATATCAGGCGTAGAATCCCTCCCTCTCGCCTGGCCGGTTAAACCGTCATCGCAGGCTGTTAGAAGTAGCAGGGCAAATACGGAACAGAGAATATTACGGAGTATGGAACCTCGCGTTCCAATAGACTTGATTATGATGGTCTTGTTTTGGTCTTGTTTACATTATACTCAGGGGTACTCAGATGTACTCTCAGGCACAATTCTGAGACTAAAAACCACGTATGACCACGCCTGACAATGATTTCCTACTACCTCTTAATCAGTAGGTCCAGGGTTCCATTCACAAGAAGGGCCCTCAGAAAATTGAGTACSAAAAAGTTCGTGACCATTTGATCCAAAACAAAACCCCCGACCATTACAGTTGGGGGTTTTCTTATCGACGGAAATCGACTGATTTCGTGCCTAAAAATGTCTGGCGGGAGTGCGAGGGAGTCGAACTCCAAACATGGCCCCAACGGYCGCTTATGCACTCCGTGACCTATCTATGGCCTTGGCCCGCCTGGCCGACACTCTTGATAAGGCCAGTCCGAATTTGTTGGAGCCGTGAAGAGCGGTTTCGTTAGCGAACCACTGGATTCCTACAATTAGGCCGCCCGAGCTCCAACTAGTCGGCGTTTTGCCTCACTGTAAACGGATGCAGGCAATGGTCCCTTCAAGACAGAAGCGATGTTCCCTATGAGGTGTTCAGGATCGAGAGTTCCAACTACAGTGGTATGTATGTCCGGGTTAGTAATGGTGAATCGGAGCATGAATTCAGTGGGGTGCTCGCCATCCAACAATTCGTCCAGTTTGGCCTTGTCCCACAAATCCCATAAGGCGGCGGAACCCTGGCCCTTACCGGGCGGGCCTTTGGCGACGCCACCGCGGATTACTATGCCCATACCGGCCCTAGCAGCAGCGGCGATCGTATCCTCATGCTCGGGCTGAAGAGCCGAATACGGAATCTGCAAGACGTCGAATACACCCATCTTGATATGGTCGGTGATATTCGGAAGGATGGACGAGCAGCCTATGAAACGAATCTTGCCATCCCGTTTGAGAGATTCCAGCGTTTCTACGGCCTTTTCTTGCTCCAAGAGCTCTCTCGCGGGGCTGAAGTGAAATTGGAGGACGTCGACGTAGTCGGTTTGCATGCGGCGGAGGCTTTGATCAAACGTTTTGATTATGTTCTCGCGGCTGTAGTCGTGCAGCCGGGGTAACGGTACGCCGAACCGTGTGCGCTCTGCTGGTATAAATTTCGACACATCTGGTGGGCAGCCACATTTGGATGCGAGGAAGAATTCCTTGCGGCGGTTGGCGATACAACTGCCGATGTGCTCTTCAGCCTCTCCGTAGTCAGCAGAGACGTCTATGTAATTGATCCCCGCATCCAGGACAGCGTTCAGGATGCGCTCGGGCTGCCTTGGCTTTAGCTCTCGGCCAACGCCAGCAATCATACCGCGTAGCTCCAACGCGCCAAAACCAAGAGCAGTCACGCTCAACCCAGTGCGTCCAAGTTTTCTCTTTGGTAGGTCTGCCACGTATATCGCTCCTTATGTGAGGTGGTTGTGGCTGTTTGTTGGATATTCTCCGAATCTATTTCTAGATTTGGCAGACATTGGAATTGGGTGTCGGCACTCGATGCCCGAAGGTCCGTTAGTAGATCTGTTAATTCCCAATACCCTTTTAGGCGGTTAACCCCACCACCGCACCACGGACTTCATTCATGGCTCCCGGCAAATCATCCATGACAAACTCTACGCCAGTGTGCAAGAACAAGAAGATAACCTTCGTCACTGATTTCCCGGTAGCAGTTTCTAAGCCCAACGCATAAGTACCGCCTGCTCCGGGAGTCCCAGAACACGGCCATTTCCCCCTGATCTCTCCTTAACAAAAGTGTCCCACTTTTGCTGGTTGCCAACACTCCAGAACGGCTTACGCGGCTAGAAGCCTTGCCTGGATGGGTCTGGGAAGGAAATCCTAAGAGACGTAGCTCCAAACAATAACAAAATCGGAAGGCAAGCGAGCGTTATATCCGGCGGCTATTGGAATCCAAACCTAGCACCTAACAAAACCACAGCATTTTAAGTTTGTCTGGGGCCTCCGGTGACAGTCAGCTATTCCAGAATCGCGTTGGTCAAGTCCGCTCCAACGACCCCGGTCAGGTTGGCCCTGGTCAGGTTGGCCCTGGTCAGGTTTGCCTCGGTCAGGTTTGCCTCGGTCAGGTTTGCCCCGGTCAGGTTGGCACCGGTCAGGTTGGCCCCGGTCAGGTTGGCCCCGGTCAAGTTGGCTCCCAACAGGTCAGCCCCACTCAGGTCAGCCCCGCTCAGGTCAGCCCCGCTCAGGTTAGTCCAGACCAGGTTGGCACCGGTCAGGTTGGCACCGGTCAGGTCGGCACCGGGCAGTTTGGCCCTGAATAGGTAGGCACTGGACAGGTCGGCTCCGGACAGGTCGGCCCCGGACAGGTCGGCCGCTTGGAGGATTCTGTCACTCAGGTCGGCTCCGGACAGGTCGGCGTCCTTCAGATTGGCCCCGGCCTGGGCCATCTTCAGTAAGGCTTCGGCCTTTGTCAAAGTCGGCATTGGAGTAGCTGACGGTGCTGAACTGCAACTGATAATCAGGGCAGAAGCCAATATCAGGAGCATCCCTGCTGTGAGTGCTATCGGTCGTACTTTCATGGGTCACATTTTACACATTTAGTCAACCGTGTAGACTACCGCCATGCGCTACCTATCTTCCATATCACTAGCACTTATCGTGCATGTCCTGCTGTCCATCGTGGTGCTGATGGCGCTGGCGCAAGAAATGCTTGTCAGTTAGTATTAGCCAATCCTGCTAACTAACCGGAGGGAACCAAATGTCTGCAGTTACCGAAGCGTATAAGGCATGGCAAGAAGGCTTTGTAAATAAAGATTCTAGCCGGCTGGCAGAGTTCTTCACCGACGATTTCCAGTTCGGCGGCGGAACCATCGGTACAATGAATAAACAAGAGACGTTGGATTGGACTGCTGCTGGGGGTAACCCGACGAGCGTAGATGATTTGGAAGTGTTGTATGAGAACGATGAGGTAGCCGTCCTTTACCACAGTGCTAATAGACCGAACGTAGTGATGGCTCTTTACACAAAGAGGGGCGAC
>NVWX01000098.1 GCA_002746355.1 Dehalococcoidia bacterium
AGTTGCAAAATGCAGGGGCCGCTTCGGCTTGGTATCCCTCACTAACCACTATGGCGGCGCTTCAGGCATCCTGGGATTTCCTCAGCGATTTTCAGGAAAGGGGAACCGGCGCCATTGACGATTTCTTGGCAGATGCGGCCCAAAGCAAGTGGGGCGTGGCCAGCAACGGTAACATCCTTGGGGCACAGCGCATACGGAAGATGGAGGACAAATACCTACCCTAGCGTGAGGCCATGATGCCCCACCTGGAATACCGGCGTTGACCGGCAGCCCAGTTGTGGGTGATCCCAAAAGACTTACCAAATGCACCTACCAACGTCACCAGCATCATCTGCCCCGCTGGCTATGAAGGCCGTACGGCTGCGGGTTTCGCCCTCCCGGCTTTGCAATCTTCGCACCTGAGACGTTTTGGTCCGCAATAAGGTGTTGCGGCGGACCATACACTCCCGGTTGATATGCAGTATTGCTGACGGAGAGACCGACACATTCTCTGTCCAAGAACCTTGACACCCTGTCCCTCACCGCTACAATCAACCCACCGCAACCCGCCTCCCACTCATTTGGCTTGACCTGAAAACAGGGACAACCTACGCAAAAAATGTCGGCACCGGAGAGAGGAGCTGAAATGAACACTACGGCTACAAACTTCACAGAAGAGTTTGTGAAATTAAACTTTGGCAAAGTACACATGATGAAGAGTGGAACAGGCAAACCCYTGCTCCTGTTTCAAGACGACCTGGGAAGCCCTGGTTGGCTGCCCTTTTATGAAGATCTGGCCCGAAGTTTCTCGGTGTACGTACCTTCCCACCCAGGTTTCGGCAAGTCCGAACGCCCCGATTGGATGCGAAGCACCCGGGACTTGGCGCTGAGTCATCTTTGGCTAATGAAAACCCTGGGCTTGGAATCGGTTTCGGTGGTGGGCATCGGTTTCGGTGGCTGGGTGGCCGCGGAAATGGCCACCATGTGCCACCACATATTTGACCGGATTGTCTTGGTGGGYGCCGTTGGGGTACAGCCCACCGAAGGGGAAATACTAGACGAGGTTCTTCTTTCCGGAGAGGAGTACACCAAGCTCTGTTTCCACGATCAGGCCAAATTCGAAGCGCTTTACGGCGCAGAAACGACCGTGGATCAGAGGGAAGTGTGGGAAGTAAACCGGGAAATGGCCATGAGGTTGGCCTGGAAACCCTACATGTTCGACCAGTCATTGCCCCATTTGCTGGGCGGCATAGACACACCAACCTTGGTGGTGTCGGCTGAAGATGACAAAGTTGTCCCGGCAARTTGCGGCCGGAGATACGCCGATCTTCTCCCCAACGCGCGATTGGAAGTCTTGCACGACTGCGGCCATTGCGCCGATGTTGAGCAACCGGTTGAGCTCGCCGCGCTAATATCCAGATTTGTCTCYTAAANGTAGCGCCTGAATTGTTTTCCCGGCCCTAAAGTTTCAGTGGGATTAACCAATATTTCGGGAGGTATGACCAATGCATTTGATGTATTTCACCGAGCAACCCATGTCTGATTATCCTGAGGAGGAAGCCAGGAAGGCTGGTGGTATCAGCGCGCTGATGCTTTCCAACAAGCACTTTRAYGCCGTMGACGGRAGYCGCTTGTAYAACGARCGKATTGAAGAGTACCTCTACGCCGAAGAAGTGGGCGTAGACGGCATAATGCTAAATGAACACCACAACGCGCCTTTCTGCATGCAAGCCAGGGTTAACATGTATGCTTCAATCTTGGCCGCCATGACGAAAAGAGTAAAAATTGTACTGTTGGGCAATCCCCTGCCGGTTTCTGAAAACCCCATCCAACTGGCGGAAGAGATTGCCATGGTGGACATGATTTCCAAGGGGCGGCTTGTTTCCGGATTTGTTCGGGGAGGTGGCTCGGAGCAGTTGGCCAACAATACCAACCCCGCCTACAACCGGGAGCGCTTTGAGGAAGCCCACGATCTGCTTATCAAGATATGGTCGGAGCCGGGTCCCTTTCGCTGGGAAGGGAACCATTACCAGTTCCGAGTGGTGAACCCGTGGGCGCTGCCACTGCAAAAGCCTCACCCGCGCATATGGATACCCGGAGTGTCCAGCATCGAAACAGTGACTTGGGCCGCCGAGCACCGCTATCCATACATTTGCCTGAATACGACTATCCAGCAGACTCAGGACATCTGGGAGGTCTACGATCAAGCCGCCCAGCGTGTAGGCTACAAGTCCGGCCCGGAGCAACGGGGATACCTCATCCGCTGCCACGTTGCCGACACCGAAGAAAAGGCGATGAAGAACGGTCGGGAGTTCATGTGGATGCTGGGCGAGTTCACCGGCTTGGGGCACCCCGTGTGGTTTAGTCCACCGGGTTATAGCTCACCGGAGTCACGGAGGCGAAGGGCGGAGACCCAAGTTACCCAGAGAGCGGACCCTTTCGAMAAGCAACTGGAAAACAAAAACATAATCGCTGGCACCCCTGACCAAGTGATCGCCAGCTTAAAGCAAATACTTGAGGAGACTCGACCTTCAATCTTGGCGCTTTGGGGTAATGACGGAAAAGTCGACCATAAGGACTCCATGGACTGCATCCGTCTTATGGGGCAGGAGGTGATGCCCGCCTTGCGGGAAATTGGTAAGGATTTGGGTCTTGACAGCCCCTTTGATGTCGACTCACCCATTAGCCTCGCCGAGACGCCTGCCAGCGAGTTGCTTCCGGTGACAGTTTAGTTAACCCGCAATGTGATAATGAATGGGAGGGTTTTAGGGACGCGTAGGGTACAAACGAAGGTAAATAGGTTGGCCTGATGCTTGTTCGCATAGCACCGTTTCGAGAAAGTTGCCACCTGAGGGTGAGCAAGGAGTCACCTGTGGCAGAAGGCTAATCATCTGCCGCATCGAACTCATCTAAACCCTGAATTCCAGCTCGATCTTGTCCCTACTTACGTGGGCCGCTTTGAGTATGGTCTGCAGATGGGCCTTCTGCACCCTGGGTTCCATGATGGTGGTCGGTGATCCAAGTGGCCAGCTGCCGGCTGCTCCATTCCGGAGACTCCCTTGCCGCCGCCAATACTGCGGCCTCTTCCGGTAGGCTAAGCTTGTTCCAGGGGACCCGAGCAAGGCATTCCCGCTTCCCTTGCCGTTCCATGGTCCGCCACCGGTAATAAGT
>NVWX01000099.1 GCA_002746355.1 Dehalococcoidia bacterium
GCCTAAATTTTGGTACCCCGGATGGGCTTCGATCCCATGATCTCCACCTTGAAAGGGTGAGGCGTTACATCCTACCCTATGTTACCAGGCATGTTCTCGTACCGATGTTCTAAACARTACCGATAAGTTTCATGACTGCGGTATTACTCCGTCCCACCTGGTACTTGGTGGTCCGTTAGCAAAATATTAGCAATCATTCCCTCTGCAGACAATAGGACACCCCCACCRAGGAACCATACCTGGGTGGGGTACTTGGAGGGTATGGGTATTGGCAGCCGGAGCTTGAAGGTCTTAGTGTTGGGAAGACCGGTCTGGTTCAAGAAACGTGGGCGGATTCCCTAAAAGCAAGAATAAACAAGATCCGAGCATGCAAACGATGGCAATGGTTAAGAATGGGATGGTGTATGAACCTGTGCTGTCTCGCATATAACCGGCGAAAAGCGGCGCTGCAAATAACAAGACATTCATAGGCACCATAGACATACCGGTTATAGCGGCGAACGCCTTACGACCGAAATAGACACCTCTGATAGATGTCGTAACAGGGGTTCGGCCCCCGAATCCGATCCCTAAGATAACCGCGAACAGATACGCCATCCCGATACCGTCGTTAAAGATCAATATTACTACTGCAATCGACTGTATAGCCGAGAACCCGAATGCTGCGTACCGTATCGGCACACGGTCGCCCAGATAACCGCCGATTAAGATGAATATCGCGTTAACACCAGTATACGTACCGACGATGGCGCTGATCGTGGGCAAAGAGTAGCCCCTGTCGTCTAGAAGTAATCCTAGATGCACCATGATGGTGACTATGACGATAGATGAGCATGCATGGCCCAAGCTGATCAACCAGAATGTGCGAGTCCTTATGGCTAGCTGCCAGGAATAACCGACCGGCTCTATTTTTGGAGTCTCGGGAGGGTTTGAACCAGTCAGATCTTCAGATCCGTCATCTTTATCTCCATCCGGACGTAACCCGACTTCTTCTGGCCTATTTCGTACCAACCAAGCAAGGGGTAAGGCAAATACTATTATCGTGACGCCCACGCCAAGAGCGGTTGTGCTCCAACCGAATCTCTCGGAGATATTTGGATCAACTCCTCCTATACACCAAGCTAAGAGGAAAGGTATACCGATTCCCCCGACAGCAAAACCTTCCATGACAACCGCCATAGCCCTCGTCTTCTTGCGGACGAACCAGTGGTTCATAACGGTCATCATAGGTAGCCAGCCGCCTAAGGCTGCTCCAAAGCTCATTATCCCGAAAGATGCGTAGAGGTGCCAAAGTTCGGATGTTTGGCTCAGGAATATGAAACCGGCACCCAGAATCGGCAGGCCGATTGCGACCATCCGACGAGGACCTAAACGTTCTATAAGTAGTCCTTCTAACGGCCCAAGAAGACCTCCTTCGATCCGAGTTACAGCGAATGCCCAGGACATCTGTCCTGCGGTCCAGCCGAATGCATTCCTCAGTACTGGATTCCAGACAGGCATGCCCTGAAATAAGGGGACAGTCCCCAGCGCCATGACAACCGCGCCTAGCCCAGCTAGCCACCAGCCGCGGTAGATATTATTACTCTGGCGAAGTAATCTCATTTCGTTCCCTTGTTAACAATTTATTGCACGTAAAATTCATGACGTCATGCAACAAAACGCTTTTCTCTTTATTACACGTGTTGATAGCAATCCCCGTTTCGGTACTTCCATTAGAATCGTTGGCGTTGGTTCTATGAAAGGTTCTTGCATCGGGTAGATATTAACGCGTCCACAGGGGCTAGACCAAGAGAAACCATCTACTCAAAGCGACACCCCCATCGGGAAGCCATAGGGGGCGGGGTACTTAGAGGGTATGGGTATAGGCAGCCGGAGCGGGAAGGTTACGGGGCGAGGTTACAGGGCGTGGTTACAGTGCCCAATGCCAAATCCTACCCATGGGCCGTCGGGTTCTTCTTCGGAAACACCGAACTCAGCCTGGAACTTTGGACCGTGATTGCTGGCATATCGGGGTTCGACGATTAGACATCGTCCGCAGTCCCGACTAGTATTACCTCCGGCCCCAGTCAGATTTCAGGTTAGGAGGAGCACCGTGCCGCGAAGCGTGAGATTTACCAGCTTTGACTTTGACCAATCGAAATACGATTCCATGCTGTCCGATATTGAGGCCATCGAAAAAGAAACATTAGATGACATCTTAGGGTTAGCTAGGGTACATTTTGTGAGAACATCTGATGACCATATGATGGTGATGTCCGCGTACGAAAGCATGGAAGAACTAGAAACGGCAAACGCTGCCCACGCTTCAATCTTTGGTGACTTCGCTAAATACATAACTGGAGAGCCAATCATCAGGTCGGGCGAAATAATCGTAGCTGTAGACGGCCCAGCACCAAGTGTCGGTTACATGCGATTTACTCGTGCTATCTTCGACCCATCCAATTACGACGCGATGATGTCATCTCTCGATGGCCAGCTAGAAAAGTTGTTCAAAGACATTTCCGGGTTATATCGCCTACGTGTCGTTAAAATAGCCGAGGATCGAATGCTTGCAGCGGCGGCTTACACAGACAAAAGTGCGGCTGATGCAGCGAGAGACACGGCGCAGGCCGCTCTGGCGGGCATGGCAGAATACATGACCGAACCGCCTTTTGTAAGAGAAGGTGATAGAGTCTGGAGTTACATGCGATAACCCCTTGCAGCAAGAGCCAACAAATACGCAAAGCCCCCTCGTTTGAGGGGGCTTTTCTTGTTTCAGCGGCACCCCCTATCGGGAAGGCACCGGGGGCGGGGTACTGGGGCGGTGGGGGTGTGGTCATCGGGCCCGATGGCAAGTCCTACCCATGGACCATCGGGTTCTTCTTCGGCAACACCGAACTCAGCCTGGAACTGTGGACGGTTATATCGGGAATATCAGGGTTCGACGATTACTAATCTTTTACGTATTTATCTGGAACGTTCAAAGCACCACTAAAGTCAGCACCGACAACAAGGGTCAGGTCGGCTCCGGTCAGGTTGGCACCAATCAGGTTGGCAACGCCCAGGTCGGCCCCGGTCAGGTTGGCCCCGGTCAGGTTGGCCCCAAACAGGTTGGCCTCGGTCAGGTTGGCCCCGGTCAGGTTGGCCCCGGTCAGG
>NVWX01000100.1 GCA_002746355.1 Dehalococcoidia bacterium
TGCGCTCCGAGTACCGCAAGAACCCCCTGCTGCCGCTCATGCTTGATGGACTCGTAAAAAGTTTGCATCCGCACAACGGACTGAAAACAAACGGGATTCAAGATGAAAGCGCTTGATTATATTCCACGAGCCGTGATATAATTTTAAGTAATTTCAACAGCTTGCAGACAGCTGATCATGATTCGCACAAAAGACCACAAAACGCTCAACATGTTCGACTCTCTGGATCATCTTGGTCCGAGACGCAGGCAACTGCTGGAGCAGTCCTGGGCACCGGTTTTCCGCAAGGAGATCCTTCCCGAGCTTCCCGTGGAGCAGGTTGCCCCGTTCTACTCGGAACAAAACGGGGCCCCGACGAAAGAGCTTTACGCAATGTTGGGTCTGATGCTTGCTCAACAGACCTTCGACCTGACCGACAAGGAGGCAGTCAGACAGTTCGCCTTCAACTTCGAATGGCATCATGCCCTCGGCATTGGCGACGATTCGGACCAAAGCGCCTACGTTTCGGAAAAGACCCTGTGGAACATGCGCCGCTTGCTGACAGAGCATGATCTCTACCAGGCGATGTTCGAGATTCCCACCAAAAAGCTTGCCGAACTGTGCGGAGTCGATCCCTCGCTGCAACGACTCGWTTCGGTGCRCGTCTTCTCGAACATGCGCCACCTCGGACGGATCGGATTGTTTGTCCGCACCATCAAGAAATTCCTGCACAACCTGAAGCGYCAATGTCCTGGAAGCTCCGGTTTCGGCAAGCTGGAGAAGGAATTGAGCGAGCGCTATCTGCACAAGCAGAAAACCTCGGCTTTCTCCATGGTCAAGCCTTCGGAAACCACCAAGACGCTGCAAKCCCTTGCCGAGGATTTGCTCGTGATCGTCCGCTGTTTCAAAGAGGACGCGAAAGTGAATTCGATGAGCAGCTACAAGCTGCTCTTGCGYCTCTTTGAGGAACAGTGCGTCACCGAAAACGGGGAGGACGGCGGTGAACGGATACAAGTCAGGCCCAACAAGGAGATTGCCTCCGATTCCCTGCAAAACCCCTCCGACCCCGATGCCGGTTACGACGGGCACAAAGGGCAGGGCTATCAGGTTCAAATCGCCGAGACCTGCAGCACCGATGAAGAAGAACCTGCTCTTTCATTGATCACCCATGTTGCCGTTGAATCTGCCGACAAGCATGATTGCGGAGCCTTGATTCCCGCGCTTGAGCGARCGCAAAAGCTGGGGCTCGCTCCGGAAAAAATACTGGCGGACACCGCTTACGGAAGTGACGACAATCACCAGAAAGCCCAAGAGCAAGGGGTCGGACTGATCGCCCCGGTGCCGGGAAAAGAACCCGGGGGAGAACTGAGCCTCGCCGACTTCAGCTTCAGTGAGCACGAAAAAGTCAGCGCCTGTCCACAAGGGCAAGTCCCTTTCAAGCAGAGCCTCAACAAGACGACAAGAACCGCCYTCTTTGCCMGATCAACCTGTGCGACCTGTTCCAAACGCAGTCAATGCCCGGTGCTTGAAGGCAAAAGAGGGCATCGGCTCCGCTACGACGGCAAACAACTCCGAAACGCCCGGCGCAGAGCTTTCGAGGCGACTCCGCTGTTCATGGAGCTCTATCGGTTCCGGGCCGGAGTCGAGGCCACCATGTCCCAGTATGACCGGAAAACCGGAGTCAAGCATCTCAGGGTCAGAGGATTCAAGAATGTCGCCTTCTGCGCGACTCTCAAGGCCGCCGGAATCAACCTCCTCAGGGCCACTGCGTTCATCAACCGCAAAGACAGCGGCGCTCCAGGGCCGAACACCCCCACTGGGGCTTGGATTCACCTCTTTCAAGCAAGTGGAGGCAGGATAAGACAGTTTCAAGCCCTGTGCTCCTGGATTTTGGACCAATTCCGTGATTTGGCCGCTGGCACTCCCCGACATCTCAGTCTGTCAGCGAACGGGGCTGTTTGAGTTTTTACGAGTCCATCAATTATGGGTAGTCACCCTCTTGAGTGTTGTTCCTCTGAAAATCTGGAAAAATAACTGTAAACCGGGGGAAACGTACCGGAAAACGCCGTCTATTTGCAAAATCCCAACACTTTACAGGGCAAATTTTGCTGAGGACAGGCACCAACACTCAAGAGGGGGACTATCGAAAATTAAGGCTCTATTTGCGTTAAATGTTGACAGACTTTCTTGGATCTGTCAGACTATGTCTGGAACTGTTAAATCTTTGTAGGGAGAAGGAGATGGATCATACTGAATTCAAACAATATCTTTTGTGTCTTGAGGGGTTGAGCCCGGCACAAAAAAGGAAGCTGTCCGATGCCTTGCGAGTCAAGGATGAAGGYGRGRCMGTCGCAGAGGCCCTTGAGAAGCGCATCAGCGTGGGCGGACACTGCCCTCATTGCGATCATGATCAACTTCAAAGGTGGGGCACCGCACACGGGATGCAGCGCCACCGTTGCAAGAGCTGCCTGAAGACCTTCAACGCAGTCACCGGGACCCCCTTGGCGCGCCTGCGGAAAAAGGAGAAGTGGCTGGAGTATTCCAAGGCGATGATTGACGGCCTGAGTATCCGCAAGGCGGCCCGGAAATGCGGGATCGACACAACCACCAGCTTCCGGTGGCGTCACCGTTTTCTGCATGGGTTGAGGGACAAGAAGGATCGCAGCCTCAAGGGGATAGTCGAGGCCGACGAGACCTTCTTCCTGGAATCGTTCAAAGGTTCTCGGAATCTGGGGCGCACAGCCCGCAAAAGGGGTGGCAAGGCCGCGAAGCGGGGATTGTCGGCAGAGCAAGTCCCGGTTCTGATCGCGAGGGACCGTCACGGGGAGATGACGGACGAAGTGCTCAAAGACCTCAGCGAAGCCTCGATCACCAAAGTGCTCAAGCCTGTCGTGGCGCAGGACGCGATCCTTTGCACGGACGGGAACAAATCCTATCGGGCATTTGCGAACGCCGAGAACGTCACTCATGTCCGGCTGATCGCTTCCAAGAAGAGCAGGGTCATTGACAAGGTCTGTCACATTCAGAATGTCAACGCATATGACAGCCGTTTAAAAGGCTGGATGCACCGCTTCAATGGAGTTGCAACAAAATACCTCCCGAATTACTTGGGATGGCGGCGATGCCTTGAAAAACAGGGAAGCTCAATCG
>NVWX01000054.1 GCA_002746355.1 Dehalococcoidia bacterium
CCCACTGGACGGCGCCGGAAGATTCTCTGAATTTTTTCTCGAACGGGGATTCAACTTTGATCACTTCGGCTCCGAAGTCGGACATCACCATGGTGGCGATGCCTCCGGGCATTCCTCTGGTGAAGTCAAGGACCGTGATCCCATCGAAGACCTGCGCCATTACTCCCCTCCYGRTCYSRKTTCCAGACRRCCTRAWATKAGGCGTGGTACGGWCATTCTAWTCCACGMMGGYATGCTWGGGGTAANATRGCTTTGTGATCATAATCCCGSTCGTAGGTGATGGTACCTAAGACACTGGATTGTTGAATGGGCTGGYCAGGGCCGAACTCAGTGATGAAAATTTCGTACACTAAAGCGTCAATTTAGTGATATCCAGGAGAAAAATCATGGCTGACACAGCGGACGTAGCTTACGAAAGACGTGGCAATACAGCGCACATCACGATAAACCGCCCAGACACAATGAATTCGCTCGGCCCTGATCAACATAATCGCATGGTCCAGATATGGGAAGAATTCCGAGATGACTCAGATGCTTGGGTAGCCATTCTCAGCGGCGCTGGGAACCGCGCATTTTGCGCTGGCGCGGACCTAAAGACATACACCCCGCTGCTGGCCGAACGCGATATTTATGACACCCGACAAGATTCGAATAGATATGGTTTTGGCGGAATCACTCGAGGTCTTGAAATATGGAAGCCCATAATCGCAGCCGTAAACGGATACGCTTTGGCCGGAGGTCTAGAACTAGCCTTAGCTTGTGACATACGGATTGCGTCCGATTCTGCGCAGTTCGGTTGTTCTGAAGTACAAAGAGGATTCCACCATTGCGATGGCGGAACGGTCCGATTGCCGTTGATCGTAGGATTAGGAAATGCGTTAAAGATGCAACTCACCGGTGAAGCGATCGACGCTACGGAAGCTTTGAGAATCGGTTTGGTCAGTCAAGTCGTAACTCATGCAGATTTAATTCCCGCAGCCGAGCGGATGGCCGATCTGATAACCATGAACGGTCCATTGGGTGTTCGTTCTGCCAAAGAATCCATGCTACGTAGCTTGGGTAGAGTATTAGAAGACGCGCTGCGATTCGAGAACCTACTTTTCTCAACCCTTACTCGYACCGAGGACTACCGCGAAGGCCCTAGTGCTTTTGCGGAAAAACGCCCTCCAGTGTGGCAAGGTCGGTGAGTCGTCGGGGCGCGGTGCGTTGCCTACTCTCAACAGTGTCGCGGAAAGAACTTGTCGCTTAGATCGAGGCTCATCGTAGCCGCTCAGCTTCAATCGAACTTAATTTGACCGCTCGATTAGGTGGATTCAATGAGCTCATTACAACCGCGCCGACAACACACACCGCCCACCGTTAAACAGGCCATTGGTGGAAATGGTGTAGCGGGGCGACCTCAAGGATTGCCAAAAGAAAAGCGGAGTGACGAAGAGAGAGACCCAACTCCACGATTATTTGTTCTTACGCTGCAAAGCCACGCCGTTTAAGCCAATTGCTGACTCCTAGGACGACAATTCCTGAGCCTAACGTGTATGTTGGTGGCGATTGCTCAACCCAAGTTGAGCGAACGGTACCTACATMASGTCCCATTCCAACCAGGCGGCCTTAAGCAACCAGGCGACGTTCTCAGAAACTATCAATCTGCCTGCGAAACCATTTAACTGCTGGAAAGTTAGACTAGGGTCCAACTCCACCTTAATTGGAATTATGCTGCATTAGATAGCYGATTAACCCAATCACTTACCGCCAAAACGGCGACACCAGAAGCCAAACCGTATGTTGGTGGCGATCGCTCAACCCACGACGAACGGGGTTGACGGGCATCAGACTTCCAATTCCAAGCTCAACTTCAATCAACCGTTCGTGGTGAGCCCCTCGAACCATGGACGCGCCGCAGTCAACCCCATGATAGCGATTACCCGAGCCTACTCCTCCCAGGGCATCCGGTCATCGCCTCGTCCGGTGCGCCGAGGGCCATCCTGGCCGCTGCCCGCCAACGCCGGCTCCGGCCGCTCGGCCGTGCTGATGCTGCCGTCACTGAATATCACTCCGTCTTCGCAGTAGGCCTCGATGCGCCCTCCGCCGTACTGCTCCTGGTAGAGGGTGGCGTATAGACCGCCCTGGGCCAGCAGCTCGTCGTGGGGGCCGTGCTCCACGATCCGGCCYCGGTCCACGACGTAGATCACGTCSGCCGCGATGATTGTCGACAAACGGTGGGCGATTACCATGGTGGTGCGGTCGTGCATCAGCGGTTGCARCGCCRCTTGTACGTAGCGCTCGCTGACCGTATCCAATGCCGACGTAGCCTCGTCCAGAATCAGCACCCGTGGCTGGTGCAGGACCACCCTGGCGATGGACAGCCGCTGTCTCTCGCCACCGGACAAGCGAAACCCCCGTTCTCCCACCACTGTGTCATAGCCCTCCGGCATCTCCATGATCCGGTCGTGGATGAAGGCCGCCTTGGCCGCTGCGACCATCTCGTCTCTGGTGGCTTCCGGACGGGCGTAGAGCAGGTTCTTCTCCATGGTGTCGTGGAACAGATAGCTGTCCTGGGTTACGAAGCCGATGATGGCCGCCAGGTCCACTTGCCTGATCTTTCTAACGTCAGTCCCGTCGATGGACACCGAGCCTTCAGTCACGTCGTAGAGCCGGGGCACCAGGTACGCCAGAGTTGTCTTTCCCGCGCCGCTGGGGCCGACGAATGCGGCCAGTTGGCCGGGCGGAATATCCAGGCTCACGCCGTCCAGAGCCCACATCCGGGACTCTTCTTCCGCCGCCTGTGAGTCTTCTTCAGGCTCAGGTTCACCGTACGACCGGGAGTAATTGACCCGAACCGAGTCAAACTTTATCCCGCCGGAGACCCGCGTTAAGTCCAGCGGGCCGGCGTCCGGGGCGTCTTGGATATCTTGCTTCAGGTCGAGATAGCCGTAGATCCGCTCGAATAAGGCCATGGACGATTGCAATTCCACCGACACCTGCAGCAGCCTCCCAACGGGGAAGTACAGCCGGCTCTGGAGGGTTGTGAAGGCGATGATGGTCCCGTTCGAGACCAAAGACGGTCCGTCGCCCGACATCAGATAACCCGCCAGCAGGTAGACGAATGCCGGGGAGATGGACAGAAAAGTCATCACAACAGCAAAGAATGAATGCCCGATCATCTGCTGCCGCACCGCCAGGTCGGACTGCTCCTGGTTGTGGCGGTGGAAATTGGCCATCTCCTGGGACTGCCGCCCGAACAATTTAGCCAGCATGATCCCCGAGACCGACAGCGTTTCCTGGGTGATGGCCGTGACCTCGGCCATGGACCGCTGGGCTTCGGCCGTTACCGCCCGCCGTTTCTTCCCCACAAACTTGGTCAACGCAAAGAAGAAGGGCACTGTCGCCACGGCCACGATGGTCAGTTGCCAGGACAGGATCAGCATGGCGACCAGGGTGCTCAGGAAAATGACAGTGTTGGAGAGGGTATCGGTCAGCGTGCTGGTCACCACCGACTGGATCCCTCCCACGTCGTTGGAGATGCGGGACTGAATCTCTCCGGTGCGTGTGCTTGTGAAGAACCCCAGGGACATGCCTTGGAGGTGGGCATAGACGGAGTCACGCAGGTCGCGCATGACGCTCTGGCCCACGTGGTTGGTCATATAGACCTGGAGAACGCCCATGAGTCCGTTGGCGATGGCGATGGATGACATTATCGCCGCCAGAGTCCAAAGGAGCTCCATGTCGGGGCCGCCCGATGCCGGGAAAAGGCCATCGTCGAACACGGTCCTGATGAGCAGCGGGTTGACCACGCCGATGCTGGCGGTGAGCAATATCAGCACCGACACCGCCACTACCTGAAAACGGTAGGGACGGAAGAGCCGAATCGTCCGGCCCAACATAGGACTGGACGGAGCCGGGAGGCCAAGGGTGTTTCTTTTATCTACCGGCTTTTCCGGCACGACGCGGTGCATCATGGGGTCCACCTATCTTGCAAAGCGGCGGGTTGGCGCCGCTGGTTTCGTTTCTAGCCCGACGGGTTAGGCGCGGGTGTGGCGTAGAATCAGTTTATCATCCAGGCGGTGGATGGTTCGAGATTGGTGGCGTCGAAGAGTGAAAATCTTCCTTAGTCCCCCTTTAAGAAAGGGGGAGACGCGATCATCTCTTCGAGCAAAACGTGCACGGAATCAGGCGCTCAATGGTTGAATCTCTTCCAGACCGGCTTCTTCGGAATTTCGCGCTTGATACAAGTCCCATCGCAACTGCAGATAGAGCCAAAACTCCTCAGAATTGCCAAAGAACTTGGCGAGTCGTAGAGCCGTGCTGGCCGTGATGCCCCGGCGTCCGTTCACGATCTCGTTCACACGCTGATACGGTACGTGAATCCCGTCGGACAGGTCACGCTGGGTTATGCCCATCGGCTCCAAGAATTCCTTAGCCAGCATTTCACCGGGATGGGTAGGTTCTCTGTTGGACGGCACTCTAACCATCATAATCTTTCCTTTTCATCCATATAAATCACCCATGATAGTCGGCGATTTCGACTTCATTTGCCCCGGTCTCTGACCAGGCGAAACAGATTCGGTATTGCCCGTTTATCCGAATGMTGTGCTGGCCCTCCCAATCACCCTTCAGGAYCTCAAGCCGGTTCCCGGGTGGTACCGACAGGTCACTCAGYGCTACAGCGGAATCAAGAAGATCGAGTTTTCTCGAGGCYACCCCCAGTAAAGCCCGTGGACACGACCGTCTGGCCGCAGAAGAATTAACTCCATTGAACACATCTTCGGTGCCTTGGCCAGCGAAGCCCATTAGCATGATAGCCGATATACCATGCTATTGTCAGGATTTTATTTAAAGGTTGATTAGCGCTTTAATATATGAAGTAAGGAAGCCCCCTTTACGAAAGGGGGKTKGGGGGATTTCCGCCCCCCTACTCCTCCAGAGTCGTGATATCCCCTGGGTCTATCCCCAGTTCGTTGGCTTTTAGTAGGCGGCGCATGATCTTGCCGGAGCGGGTCTTGGGCAGGACGGGCATGAAGTCTATCTCGGCRGGGACCGCGATGGGGCCCAGTTCTTCCCGGACGTGCAGCTTCAGGGCCGCAACCATCTCATCGGACGGTTCCTGGCCCATGCGCAGTGTGACGAAGGCTTTGATGACCTCGCCGCGGAGTTCGTCGGGCTTGCCGATGACCGCCGCCTCCGCCACSGCGGCGTGGGAGACCAAAGCGCTCTCGACCTCAGCAGAGCCGATCCGGTGGCCGGCCACGTTCAATACGTCGTCGGCCCGCCCTACCACCATGTAGTAGCCCTCGGCGTCCCGCAGGGCAACGTCGCCRGTCAAGTAAACGCCGGSGATGGTGTTCCAGTCCTTGGCGTAGCGTTCCGGGTCGCCGTACACGGTCCGGTAGAAGTGGGGGAAGGGCTTGGTGATCACCAGCAGTCCGCCCACGTTCGGCTCGGTGATGGGTTGGCCTTCCCGGTCCACGATATCCAACTCGGCCCCAGGCAGCGCSCGKCCMACCCGKCCCGGYTTKACCGGCATGGTGGCCGAKGTGCCCAGGCAGGGGCCGCCGGTCTCGGTCTGCCACCAGTTGTCCACGATGTGGCCCCACTYCCCGTTGCCRCAGATGAACTCGTAGGTCCATTTCAAGGCCTCGGGGTTCAGGGGCTCTCCGGCGCAGGTCAGGAACCGCAGCGACGTCAGGTCATACTTCAGCGGGTATTCCTCGCCGTAGCGCATCAACATGCGCAGGAGAGTGGGCGCGGTGAAAATCACGTTCACGCCGTACTTCTCAATTATCTCGTAGAACACGCCGGGGTTGGGATGGTCGATGGCCCCCTCCCGGAAGACCGTGGTGGCCCCGGAGACCAGCGGCGCATAGACGATGTAGCTGTGGCCCACGACCCAGCCAATGTCCGAGGTGCACCAGAAAACGTCGTCGTCTTTAACGTCCCAGAAGGTCTTGAAGTGATAGTAAGTACCCACCATGTAGCCGCCGTGGACGTGGAGGACTCCCTTGGGGGCGCCGGTGGTGCCGCTGGTGTAGAGGATGTACAGCGGGTCCTCGGAGTCCATCTCCTCGGCCGGACAGTGGATGCTGCTCTCAGCCATCAGTTGATCGAAATCGACGTCCTTGGGTCCTGGATTCTCCGTGGCGCCCTTGCGGCTCCAGACGATCACGTGCTCCACCAGGTCAAGGTCTTTGACGGTCGCGTCGGTGATGCCCTTCAGGTCGACCTCGTTGCCCCGCCGGTAGCCAACGTCGGCGGTAATCACAACCTTGGCCTGGGCTTCCGTGATCCGACCCCGCAGCGATCCGACGCTGAAGCCGGCGTAGACCACGCTATGCACCGCGCCGATGCGGGCGCAGGCCAGCATGGCGATTGCCCCTTCCGGGGACAGAGGCATGTAAATCACGACCCGGTCGCCCTTTTTCACGCCCAGGGACTTCAGGCCGTTGGCGAACCGGTTGACCATCTGGGCCAGGCGCCCGTAGGTGAAGATGCGCTCTGAGCCGTCCTCGCCCAGGAAGATGAAGGCTGCCTTGTTCTTGTTTCCGTTGGTCAGGTTCCGGTCCAAKGCGTTGTAGGTGATGTTRCACTTGGCGCCCAGGAACCACTTGAAGGTGGGGTAGGTCCATTCGAAGACCGACTCCCATGGCTTGAACCAGTCCAGCTCCTTGGCCACCTCCTCCCAGAAGGACTCCGGGTTCTCCACGGAATGCTTGTAGGCGGCATCGTGGTCTTGGAGGAATGCTTGCTGCACTAAAGACGGAGGCGGCATGATCYGGCCGGTTTCCTGAAGTAGATGGTCGATCTGTCCTTGTTGGACCATGGTTAGCTCCTTAGCTGTCAGTCCTCGATGTAATCGGGACCGTCAGCTTTTTCTGAATGCCTTCCGGGCGCCGGTTTTCCCTTATCGCTGACGGCTGATACCTGTCRATTTTCGATCAATTCGTGGTAGARCCGGCCCTCGTGGCATTGCTCCCGCTGGGGCCAGGAAGGTAGCACAAACAYACCGWATTTCTTGGATCGTKGGGGCTCMGGAATGGCGGGCAACATRCTCCGCCAGCATTGATTTTAGGTGGCTTTATTCTAACTGCCTCATACTAGCCAGGCAAGGAAAGCTTGGCCTCGTGGTTGACGCCTGTGCGTGCGCCTGTATTGACCACCTAAACGGCATAACCTACAATTTGCTAGCCCGGATTTCGAGACCGGAGCGGGTAGGAGGAACCATGGCAACTGAGGGATACGCACGCCCTGAATTATTGGTGGACGCCGCCTGGGTTGACGCCCACAAAGGCGATGYYGACGTGGTGATCGTCGATTGCGAGGTCGACGCCGCCTACGCCCGGGGCCACATACCCGGCGCGGYCTTGGTGCCCGACAACTACGAGAAAGACCCGGCCTCGGGCCGGCTGTTTTTGATGCAGCCGGAACAGTTCAAGGCCATGTGCGAGGGCCTAGGCATCGGCGACGACACCCTGGTCATCGCCTACGACCACTCCCGCAGCCTGACCGCCGCCCGGCTTTGGTGGTCCCTGAACACCTACGGCCACACCAACGTCAAGATCCTGAACGGAGGCTGGCGGGCTTGGGTTGCCAATGGTGGGAAGGTGGATTTCGGGCCGGCAGCTCCGAAGTCAGTGACCTTTACCCCCAAACGCGACGACTCCAAACTGGCGACGGTCGATGACCTGAAGCAGGCCTGCGAGGTCGGTGATTCGGTGATCTGGGACGTGCGCAGCGACGGCGAATGGGACGGCAGCATGAGCCGGGGCAACAAGCGCGTCGGCCACGTTCCGGGAGCAGTGCACCTGGAGTGGTTCAACCTGCTGGACTCAGCCACTAACGAGTTCAAACCGGCAGTTGAGATTCGCAGGATACTGACAGACCACGGCATCACTCCCGACAAGAATGTCTACACTTATTGACAGGGCGGAATCAGAGCGGCGAACAGTCTGTTCGTCATGCAACTGGTCGGCTACACCAACACTAAGAACTATGACGGTTCCATGGGCGAGTGGGCCAACCTGGTAGACACACCATTAGAGGTGTAGATTGCACCTGACCAGAACCTCCACATCCATTCAGGCAAAATTAGACAGGCCTCATTAAACMAGGAGAGCAAAATGCCAGGATATTTCATGGGGATGGTTCACGGAATCAAAGACGAGRCAACTTTCGGGCCTACCAAGAGGTTGCTGTTCCAATCATTGAAGCGGCAGGCGGCAAGATGGTCTGGTTTAGCCAAGATATCCAAGCCGCCGACGGCGATTGGGCTCCCATGGCCATGGTGCTGTTCGAGTTTGAMAGCAGCGAACAGGCTCACAAATGGTACAACTCCCCCGAGTACCAAGCAGTGATTGGGCAGCGCCTCTCATCCACGGATAGCAACACCGTCTTCATAAACGTCGAATAGCCTTCACCAGGTTTGGTCCGAACGAGTAGGGGCACGGCGCCGATGGAACCGGGATGCCCCTGCGTGGTTATCGGTCATTCCATCGCCCTACGGCGACCCCAGTTCCTCSGCCATCTTGCGTATCCCTTGCTCTGGGGTGGAGCCGAYGTCAACGCGGACTGCSCGYCGATCAGAGGACCGTAGTGCTTGAAGGTCTCCTAAAGCTTGGGCGTCGGCCAGCACGCCAAAGGTGAATGGGGCGCCTGGAATCTCCAGGTCTTGGATGTGTTCACCTGTGATCTGGAGGAAAAGGCCTGTACCTGGACCGCCTTTGTGGAGTTGGCCGGTGGAGTGCAGGAACCGGGGGCCGTACCCCATCGTCGTTGCGATGCCGTACCGCTCCGTCACCCGGCGGCGCAAGTTGTCCAGGGCCAGATCGACTTCTGGCGTCTGCAAGACGTAGGCCATGATCACCAGGTAGTCACCCGGCCTGGCCATCCCCAACAACTTGCCGATGGATGCCGGATCTTCCATGGCCGGAAGCTGCCCCGAGCTTTCGAACTGCGCCAGCACGCTTTCGGTCATGTCTTTGGCCGCCTGAACGTTAGGCTGGTCAAAGGGATTGATGCCCATGATGGACCCGGCGACGGCGGTAGCCATCTCCCAACGGAAGAATTCCGCGCCAACGTCGTAAATATCGTTCAGGACCAGACGCACGACCGGATGCCCGGATGCCCCTATCGCATCGATGGCTTCATCGATCTGAGCATTTTCGTCGCCTTCCAGTCTCAGATACGCGAAAAGCCGGTCATCCCCATAATTCTCGGGTGACAGCAATGGCTCMCCGGCCACCGGAATTATTCCGGACCCTTCCTTGCCGGTACTTTCGGCGATGAGCTGCTCCACCCATAGACCGAAGCTCCTGATAGCGGGAGACGTGACTAGGGTAAGTTTGTCCCGTCCCTTTTGGGACATGGCGCCCATCACCGTTCCAAGCCAGGCGCCGGGRTCATCGCGGACCGGCACGCCAGGCTCAGTCCTTCCACGCATYTGGTCGGCACGGGCGATCAGTTTTAAAACGTCCAGCCCGATAACCGCCGCCGGCACGAGCCCGAAGTAGGACAGCACAGAATACCGGCCGCCGAGGTCGGTGGGGTTCAAGAAAACCTGCCGGAACCCCTGTTCCTCGCCCAACTTGGCCAGTGATGAGCCRGGGTCRGTGACGGCGATAAAGTGCCTGCCTGCCGCCTTTGGACCAACGGCCTGTTCCACCAAGCCACGGAAGTAGGCGTAGAACATGTTGGGTTCGGTGGTTGAGCCTGATTTGGACGAAACAAGGAAAAGTGTCTGCGCCAGGTCGATGGCGTCGGCAACCGACTTCACCCAAGCCGGGACGGTCGAGTCCAACACGATCAGAACGGGATAATGCGGGGCGTTGCCGAAGGTCTGGCGCAGGACCTCAGGCCCCAGACTGCTGCCGCCCATCCCCAACAGGACCAGATGCTTGATGCCGTCGTCTTTCACTTCTCGGGCGAAGGCCTCGAGCATGGGTGCCTGCTCGCGCATGAAGTCGGTAACCGTCAGCCACCCAAGACGGTCGRAGATCTCCGWGGGGTCTGGCTTCCAAACGGTGTGGTCGCCGCTCCAGATACGGGAGACAACCTGGCGTTCTTCGAGACCCACAAATGCTGATGCTACGTCAGGGTCGTCTAACATCTCRCTCCTCCCGTGATAGTGACTTCTTGTTTATGGCGTGCATCATCTTCGATGTCCGTCAGGTTGCTGCGGTGCTGCATCTCCTCATCAGAAGGCAAAGTTGATCGGCCCGGCCAGAAACCGCCAAACGAACTCCCACTTGCCCACCGGAATCGCATTCGGTTCCGTGAAGAACCACATCAGCGTAAAGAAAAGCCAAAGGCCTGATCCAGGAAACCCGAGACAACTGCAGCCGAACTTCCTCTTGATCCTCTCCATATCCACTTTTCCTTTCTATTCCCGAAGCAACTGCCGGGCAATCGTCTGGCGCTGTATCTCTGASGTGCCCTCATAGATGGTCAGTGCGCGTACCTCGCGGTACAGCCGTTCCACCCGGTTGCCCTTCTCCAAGCCGGCACCGCCGTGGATCTGCACCGCGTCATTTATGATTCGGCTGGCGGCCTCGGTGCCGAACAACTTGGCGAAGGACGCCTCCTTGATGATTGACTCCTGGCCCGAGTCCTTCAGCCACGCCGCCCGATGAGCCAGCAGCCGCGCCGCGTCCAGCGACACCGCCATGTCGGCCAGCTTGAACTGAGTGGCCTGAAAATCGGATAGTTTCTGGCCGAACATCTCCCGGCTCTTGGCGTACTCCAACGACGCCTCAAATGCTGCCTGACCCATTCCGATGGCCGCCGCCGCCACGGTGGTGCGGAACGTATCGAGTGTGCCCAGAGCCAGGCGCAGGCCACGTCCCCGCTCCCCGATCAGGTTCTCTTGGGGGATGTGGCAATCGGTCCAGCGAGGCTCGCCGATGGGATGCGCCGCCATGAGRTCCATTCGCTTGGAGTCGTCGAARCCCGCGGTCCCGGCCTCAACTATAAACACCGACAGGCTTCGGCTGCCTTCGCCGGGGTCCGTCTTGGCGAAGACCGTGTAGGTGCTGGCGTCGCCCGCTTGGCTGATGAACTTCTTCTCGCCGTTCAGGACCCAGTCGTCGCCGTCCAGGTGGGCCTCGGTCTTCATACTGAGCACATCAGAGCCGGCGTGGGGTTCGGTCAGGGCGAAGGCGGCGATGCTCTCGCCCCGGGCGATGGGCGGCAGGTATTTGGCTTTCTGCTCGTCGGTGCCGCCCAGGGTGATGGGGTAGCTACCCAGACCCTGCATGATGAAATTCGTGTCCGCTTGCACCGATACGCGGGCCAGTTCCTCGCGGATGATGCACAGGTCCATCACCCTCACCCCTACACCGCCGTACTCCTCAGGCACGCAATACTGGAACAGCCCCTCGTTGGCCAAGATGGCCATCAACCCGGCATGCACAGTGGGCGACTCATCCGCCTCCTCGGCGATGGGCGCRATCCTCTCTTCGGCCAACCGCCGCACCCGCTGCTGCAGATCAGCTTGTTCCGGAGTAAATGCAAAATCCATCAACGTCTCCTCATCCAAAAGGGGGTTTGGGGGATTGTATCCCCCGACCGTACATCCCACGTCACCCAGCCACCACCAAGCGATACCCCAGATCAAGCTCCGGTAGCTCCCTCAAGTGGCCGAACCGGGCATCCCAGGCCCCCGATTCCAGGTCTTCCCGCAAACGCGCGGCGCCTCGTTCGGCGTCGGCTGGCGAAAGCAAAGCCAGACTAGAGATGCCGGCCCGCACCGCAGGGTCCAGATACGCCTCGGGCCGCCCCCAATAGGCTCCTGCGAACCCGTCGACACAGTCGATCGGCACCGGCACAGGAGTAACCGTCCGGACATTCAGGTGCTCCCCCACGTAATCGACGCTRGGTGCGCCTATCYCGGTCGGCAACGACATACATTCGGGAAAATATTCAACCAGCCAAAACTTATGGGACTCCTTTGGTTCGAACAACAATACCACCTGGTCGTTTGCCACCTGGCACATCTCCCGCAGGCCCAAGGATATCTCGGTCCAATGATGAAGGGTGAAGGTGGCCAGAGCAACATYAAATGCCGAATCGCCGAAGGGCAAGGCTTCCGCCACTCCCTGCACCGCCGGGCCGGCGCCGGTATTCCTTTGGGAAATCATCGCGGGAGACGGTTCGACCGCGRCGACGCGGCGGTCCGAGGGTTYGTAATARCCGGCTCCGGCTCCCACATTCAAAACGCTCTGGGCGTTACCCAAGGCATCCACGATCAACTGGTGGATGCGCGGGTCCNGGCGGCGGGCGGCCGCATACCCAACGCCGATGCTCTCGTAGACTTGGTCGTGGGTGTTCAATCTCTTCTCTCCCGGTTCAGAGATTTTGGTAGCCGCCGGTCAAAGGGTAAGGTNCCCCCCTTCGTAAAGGGGGGCTGAGGGGATTTACAGCCCCAGTCTCCTCACCAACTCCTCCGCCGTGACCGTTGCCCCGGTCAGCCCTTTGGCGTCCTGGTCGGCCAGGTACTTGGCGGCTTTGACCATATCGGCCGGCGTGGCCCAGGTGGAGGTGTCGGCATCGGGGCGTTGGGCCAGGAAGCCTTCGGTGATCACCGGGCGAAGGGGTTTCAATATATTGACGGCGATGTTGTGAGGGCCGAGTTCCAGGGCCAGGCCCCAGCTAAGCCGCTCCAAACCAACCTTGGCCGCACCGTAGTTCTGGCCGATGAGCGCGATCTCTTCACTGTCGGCCGACAGGGTCGATGAGAAGATGTTGGTGGCGGCGTGGGAAGAGATGTTGATGATGCTGCCTCCGCCCTGTTCGATCATGATGGGGGCCACCGCTTTACAGGCGATGAAAGGCGCCCGCAGGTCGATGGACATGACCAGGTCCCATTCTTTGACCGTCATCTCCAGGAAGGGCGTATAGCTGCCGATGGCCGCGTTGTTGATCAGCACGTCGACGGCGCCGTATTCGTCCAGGGTGCGTTCCACCAGGTGGCGAATGCTGTCCTCTTCCCGCRCATTGGTCGCTACGGCCAACGCTTTGCCGCCGGCGTCCTCAATCTCGCCCACAGTTGAGTGAATGGTGCCGGGCAGCATGGGGCGCGACTCCTCGGAACGGGCGGCGACAACCACATGAGCACCCTCCGCCGCCAGGCCCATGGCCATGGCCTTGCCGATACCCCGGCTCGCGCCGGTTACGATCGCCACTTTGCCTTCCAGGGACATCTATACATCCTCTCCCGTCAGCATGAGTAGCTAGCAATTTAAGGCCCTCCGGTGTGTTGGTCAAGTCACGCTCCCAAACACCCTAGTTTTCACCTTCACGCCAATTCGTAGCGCCTGTGCGTTGACAGCCCGAGAACACCCCACCTTCAGTCGATCTGTGTTCTTCGGTGGCCGAATGCGGTTCCGATGAATACGTAATCCATCAAAAGAGGGGGTGGCAGCGATGGACCAGTGGACGATTTGGCTGGGCAGATTGGGCGCATTGGGCGCGTTGGTCTGTGGAATAATCGGTCTGATCGTCGGGTTTTCCGATKACCTGACCTGGAAACTCGGCGCCGAAGGTTGGTTCGCCGGCGGGGCGGTCGCCGCGCTACTGTCCATAGTCATGTACATGGAAGACGCCGCCGCATCCAGAAAGCAGTAGCCCTTCAAGCCTTTCTCATCGGAAGACCGGACAGCGTCGATCGCTCCGGTCTCTTCATATTGCTTGCCCAGGCCCCGTCCTTCCACGGAGGCACGGGGCCCTTTTTTGCGCCTGCTCCTATCTTGACAATCCCGCCCTTAGAGCCAATCATCTTGGCACGTGGGCGAACGTTGTAGGGAGCCTCGGCCGCATCGTAAGTAGTACCGTGCGGCGAATCGATTTAGGAGCGGACGATGACGACATTGGTATTGGGCGGCACCGGCTTTATCGGAAAGAGGGCTGTTCCCCGGTTGGTCCAACGCGGCGAAAAGGTAGTCGTGATGGACATCAACCCCGGAGCGGCGGACTTCAGCGAGTTTGGCGATCAGGTCGAGGTCATGCGCGGCGACATCATGCAGTTTCAGGACGTGGTGACGGCCATCATGCACGCCAAGCCGGACCGCATCATGAACCTGGCCTATCTGCTGGGCAGCGGCGACGACACGCCCCACTTCACCATGAAGTTGAACATCCTGGGCATGGATAACTGTTTCGAGGCAGCCCGTATCTCCGGGGTGAACCGCGTCACCTACGCCAGTTCCATCGCTGTAAGCGGACAGCAGTCCAACTTCGGCGACCGGGTGATCAATGAAGACGACCCGATGCACGGCACCAGCCAGTACGCCATGCACAAGCGGTTCAACGAGTTCCAGGCCCAACAGTTCAACCAGGTCTACGGCATGTCCATCACGGGCATCCGGCCGGCCAACGTAACTGGTCCGGACAAGGTCCGCGGCTCCACCGACCACGTGCAGTGCTTGACCCTGCCGGCGTCCGGGCAGCCGGTGAGCTTCCCCAAGGCCGGCCTGATGCGCCTGCCGGTGCATGTAGACGACGTTGCAGAAGCCTTCGTGCGGGTGACGATGGTGGACAAGAGTGCCTACCCGATCTACAACTCCGGTGGCCATCCCATCAGTCTGGGTGACCTGGCGGCTATCGTGAAAAAATACCTGCCAGATGCCCAGATCACCTTCGCCAGCCAGGACGGAAAAGAAGACTCGGGTAACTACCTGGCCGACAACAGCCGTCTGYTGGGCGAGTTCGAACTGGAATACCCGCCCTTCGAGCAGCGCGTCCTCCARATCATCAACGAAGTCCGATCTRATGAGGGGTTGCCGTTGGTGAGCTGATGGCTATTGTGANSCCMCCTTTCGTAAAGGGGGGTTGGGGGGATTTAYTCCGCTGTATCCTCCTTCAGTCAGGGACCCTGGTAGACTGCCAAGCGACCATCTKCCAGGCGCCGTTTCGTTTGGCGTAAACGTCGATGAACCTGGCTTCGAATTTGTTGTCGCCAACGTGGAACTTGGCGTGGCCGGTGACCACCGCGGTGTCACCCAGGTTACGGAMCTCAACGTCTTTTCGCTCCACGGCCCTATAGTTKGAGCGGCCCGACGCGATCGCCTCTATGAAAGAAGCTTTGGTGTCCAGCCTAGCCGTGGTATGGGTGTAGATCAGGTCGTCGGCCAGTATCTCGCCCAGCGCCTCGACGTCGCCGCTGATCATCGCCTCGATGCGGCGGTCTTCCAATGCCATTATCTCGTCCATCTTGGTCTCCTTTTGAATCTGTTTTACCGCTTAGCGCTCCTGCAACACGGCGCCGGAAAGTTCGGCAACCTTGTTAACCTTGATCAGAACGGCAACGCCCAGGCGCTCAGGGTCTCGCTCCAATTCCGCTTCAACGGTGCGTGCCATAACCTCTTTCCGGATGAGACCCGATTCGTGGACTTCCGCGGTGCCGTAGAAGCGCCAACGGATGCGGTCTGTCATGTTGTTGTATAAGACCGTAACCTTGGGGTTTACCGCCACGTTCTCCAGCGCCGTACGTTTCGCCCGCTCCCAATAGGCCAGGGTCTCGGCATCGTAGACCATCACGCTGCCTTTGAGGCTCAACTGCGGCTGACCATCTTTATCCACCGTCCCCACGGTGCAGTCCCAGCCGTCGGCGTGGGCACGGTCCACCAATTCCTGCATCTCTCCGGTCATATCGATCATTGCGTATCAGTCTCCCTGTTAAGCTGGCTGATTGCGATTCGACCCCCAAGTATACTCTCTACCGCTGTATTCCATTCAYGGAGCATTGCTCCTTCCAGTACCCGGCCCGTGATCGAAGGCAACATCTTACGCGAACGGGTTACGATAGCATCATCAAACCAGAAGGAGAACGAGCTATGAGGTTCCATGCAACGCTGACACATGCGCCGGAGAGCTGCCCAGGCCCCCGTGGCGGCCCGCCGGTCACTGATTGGCCCGCCAGGGCCGCGGAAGTGGGCATCGAGCTTATCTCGGCGGTCCAGTGCCAGATGTCCCATTCCCAATTCTTCGTGGTGGAGACAGATGAATATGCCAAGCTCCACGAGTTCTTCGTGCCATTTCAGGGAATCTCCACCGCCGAATTTACGCCGGTGAGAGACCTGATGGCACTGTAGTTGCAGTGACCCAGTTTGGCGCATGCCTGTCACATGCTGGGATGTTTATAAAGTCCGAGCGCACCCGCAACCCGAGACCAGAATGATGTTCACACAAATCAACTTGTTGAAGTACGGACTCAATGCCTGAAGAGAATCTCTACGAGTTGCTTCAGGTCGAGCCGACCGCCGATTCGAGATCGATCCGGGCCGCTTACCGCCGGCTGATGCTGCTCCATCACCCCGACCGCAACGCCGGCGTTGATGCCCAGGAGATGGCCCAACGTYTGAATCGTGCCTACGACATTCTGAGGAACCCAGCAAGGAGAGCGGCCTACGACTGRGAACTTACCGGCGAACCTGGAGAACCGCCGGGGGTGGYAAGTCGGGGCACCGGCRGCCCTTGGTCCTTCGCCAGACCGGCCTGGTTGGCCAGGGCCGGAGCGGTTGTGGCGGTTACCGCCATCGTAATCATCATCGTAGTGGCGACGGGCGGCGGTGGACCGGCTAAAGATGACCAACCGGTACAGGTGGTTGCGCCGATAGCGACGCCCAACATAACACCACCGATCAGTCCCCTTGCCACGGAAACTTCCGGAGATTCGGATGCTGAAATCAAACCGACCCCAACGCCCGGCGCGTCGTTTCGTTTCGAAAGCGGTGAAGCGTTCATCAGAAATGGAGATTTCGCTCGGGCGATAAAAGAGTTCACCATCGCCATCGACTTGATTCCCAATTACGGCTACGGGTACCAAATCCGGGGCGACTCCTACTTTCAGGTTGCCCAATGCCAAAAGGCCATCGAGGACTACGGCATGGCCATAGAGTTAGACCTCAACGATAAGGCGGCCTACAGCGGAAGGGGACGGGCCCATTTCCGCCTGCGCCAGKTCCAACTGGCTATCGAGGACTTCAGCAAGGCGGTGGTGATCGACCCAAGATTCGCATCCGCGTTCAGCCGCCGAGGGCTCGCCTACCTCGAGCTGCAAGATTTCGAATCAGCCAAACTTGACACCGATCGGGCCTGCTCTCTGGACAGCCAATTCTGCGCTCCCCTACTATCGGTAGTTCCCACAGCAACCCCCGCGTCAACATCGACGCCGAAGCCACCGCCCGGGGCTACGCAGGTTGCGGGCGGGGTCGAATTCATAGTRATAGTCACATCCGCGCTCTCGATCCAATCGAACGCCCGCCTGAAACAAGAGTAACGGCGCCATGGAAACTCAACGAAATCATCTCAGGGGCCGATTTCAGATGTCCTCAAATCAGCAGGACTCTCTACCCGGATGGGCTAGATTGCTGTTGGGAGCCATCATGCTTTGGTGCGCGGCCCAGGCGGCGTATCTGATAGTGGCGTTCTCAGCGGGACCGCCGTCACCAACCCCTGTTTTACTTTTTGTTATTCACAGGCTGCCGCAGAAGCGAGGCTTTGGCGCTCTCGTGGCGTGATGTAGACCTTGCTTCAGGATATGCTTCCATTAACCGCTCTATGCATCAGTTGAGAGATGGCAGGATAGTGTTCAGACAGCCGAAAACGCCGAGAAGCAGACGGTTGATGTCATTACCTCCTTCTTGTACCCAAGTATTAGGACAGCACAAACAAACACTGGAGACTATAAGACGTACCCTAGGAAGGAAGGTAGTTGAAGACGACCTCGTGTTCAGCCAAGCCGATGGAAGCCCGTACCTGCCGGACACAATAACTCACGCCTGGATCAAGGTGATTAGGCGATTAGGGCTAAGGGGAGTCAGGTTGCATGATGCCAGGCACACCCATGCTACGTTGATGCTGAAAGCCAATGTTCACCCTGAAGTGGTGCAACATAGGTTAGGCCATAGCAGCATAACGACAACCATTGACACTTATAGTCATATGGTGCCGGAGGTAGAGAAGATGGCTGCATTAAAGTTTGATGAAGGGTTGAAGTAAAAAACAACGCCTGAGWKTTNNAACMNAASTRKMMATATTCCGTGACCATTCCGTGACCAATCTACAAAAACAAAGGCCTCAGAATAACTTCTGAGGCCTAATTTATGCCTAGGTTTTGGTAGCGGGGGTTGGACTCGAACCAACGACCTTCGGGTTATGAGTTCGATAGTAGTCGTCCGCTTAAGTATGTGGGTGTCTCTCTAGTCACAATACCGCCAATGCCATGTCCGCCAACGTCTCCAAGCATCTGCTGTCATTCGCCCCGGTTGCTGTCAAAGTTGCTGTCAAATGCCTGTACCTGGATCAGGTGTGGGGCCGACCCCCGGCAGGGCTTATGAAACTCATGGCAGACTATAGTGAACGCCGGAAATATTTTTAGCGAATTCCAGTCACGTTCTCTGATCCTACCCGCTAGCACCTGTGGTTTCAACCACTGCAGTGGGTTTGAATAACTATTCACGCCTGGTTCAAGGGGTTGAGAGCCAAGGATGGCCCGTTGGCATTCGGCTACCCCTTGAATGCGCACTTCCACAAAGCACCACTCAGCGTTGGCTGAAAACTTTTCCTGAGCCCTATTCCTCAGGTGTAAAACCATGCGCCCCCACCAAGGAACCATACCCGGGTGGGTACTTAGAGGGTATGGGTATCGGCAGCCGGAGCGGGAAGGTTACGGGGCGAGG
>NVWX01000001.1:0-134898 GCA_002746355.1 Dehalococcoidia bacterium
TCGCCGGCCTGTTCTTGCTGATCGCAGCCTGTGGCGGTGGCGGCGGCGGCGAGCCTACACCCAGCCAGCAATTATCGGCTGCGGCATCGGAAGGGCAGCGGCTCTYCACCGCCAATGCCTGTAGCGCCTGCCACGGTTCCGCGGCTCAAGGYACCTCCATCGCGSCGGGGCTGGCCGGCCACACCRCCGCCCAAGTGAAGSGTCAGGCCCGGGCGCCTTTGGGGGTAATGCCGGTGTTCCCGCCGTCACAGATCTCCAACGTTGAACTCGACCAGATCGCCCAATACATCGAATCCTTAGGTGGCGACCACCTTYACGTGAGCTTGGACGACCCGGCCCTGGAATCGGCCCAGCACCATTGGATGACGCTCTTTGCGTTGGAGGATGAGGCCGCAACTGAGGCGGTCCACCATATCGACCACATCGCCGGTCTCGTAACCGGCCAGCACCTGTYGCAGATGAATGAGGCGAAAGCAGAGATCGAAGCCGGTAACATCCACGAAGGCACCCATATCATAGAAAACATGCTGGCCGGCACCCAGGTAAACGACCTTACCCCATCGGAGGTGCACGCCGGTCTGGTCCGGTCGTCGGCMSWWSTCGGCGATGCGGCCCACGAAATGGAAGACTTGGCCGAAGACGCCCATGAAGAGGAGCACGACGAACCCGAAGGCCACGGCCACTAGATGCTAACTCMCACACAAAAACAACAGGAATAAAACATTGGAGTAACGGACTGGTAATTTATCCATGCTTAAACTCATGCCAACGCAGTGAGTTGACAATACGAGTTRMCCATAACGTGGCAAGGAGGTAAAACAATGTTCTGGCTAAAGARCTGTCCCCRGTGTCGCGGAGACCTATACGAAACCTCTGACATTTACGGCATATACATCGATTGCTTCCAATGCGGCCACTACCTCACAACCGCCGAAGAAGCTCACGTGAGGTTCGCCGCCTACCTCGGGTCCTACACCCTGCCTAAAGACCGGCCCGTCAGGGYCCWCACTGAGATTGCGGCTTAACKAYCTAGCGGCCCGGCGAGAAAGCCGGGCCGCATTAATTTAGCCACTGTTTTTCATCTCCAGCCCCTTTTCTTMACGCTGCCTGGCTCCACCATGCGCCTTGCTCTTTCCCATAGTCAGTCTTACAATTGCCCCTGSCCGCCACATCTGCTATTCAGGGGGTCTTCTACCCATGGCCGCTCTCAACCATCCATTGGAAAATATTCGCGTGATAGACCTGGGACGTCACCAGGCCGGTCCCAGATGCGCCCAAGTGTTGGCCCGCATGGGCGCCGAGGTGATCAAGGTCGAGCGCCTTGGCGGTGAAGAAACCCGCTATCATGGCCCCTGGGTTAAGAAGCAGTCCTCCTAYTGGGTCCAGTACAACTCCGGCAAGAAATCCCTGGCCATGGACCTCCGAAAAGAAGAGGGCAAAGAGGCCCTGCGAAAGCTCATCAAAGTCTCGGATGTCCTGATCCAGAACTTCCGGCCCGGCACTATCGAAAAGATGGGCTTCGGCTACGAAGAACTCAAGAAGCTCAACCCCCGCATCATCATGGTGAACGTCTCCGCCTACGGCCAGTTCGGTCCCTATAGCGACCAGATCGGCTACGACCCCATCGGCCAGACCATGTCCGGCATCACCATGCTCACGGGAGACGAAGGCATGCCCCCCATCCGGACCGGGGTCCCAATCATCGACCGCATCACCTCCCTGCACKCCGCCATCGGCTGCCTCGCCGCTCTTCACGAGCGCGAGGTCTCAGGCTTGGGCCAGTCCATGGACGTGTGCTTGGCCGACACCGGTTATTCCATGACTGAGATTCCCATCACSGCCTACCACGGCTCCGGCATCAAGCCCACGCGGGGAGACTCAAATTCCTCGGCCCCGCCCTCGGGCATCTACCCCTGCAAAGAGGGCTGGGTGCTGTTGTCGGCCGGTGACCAGCACCACTGGTACCGTGTCTGCAACGCCCTGGGCAAGCCCGAGTGGCTTGAAGACCCGCGTTTCAACACCCGCCCGGAGCGCGCCAAGAACGCGGCCGTCGTGAATGAGGCGCTGAACGAGCTCCTGGCCACCATGACCATGGATCAGGCCATCGCCCACTTCACCGAGCACGACGTGGTCGCCGCCCCCGTGAACGACATTCCCATGGCCGAGGCCGACCCCCATCCCTGGGAGCGCCGCACCATGGTGGAGGTGGACGACTTCCTGGCCGGCACCATCGCCGTTTCCGGAGACTACTGGCACTTCTCCCGCACTCCCGTGAACATCGGCACCACCCCCAAGGTTGGAGAGCACAACGACGAAATCTTGTCCGATATCTTGGGCTACTCCGCCGAAGAAATCGAGGGTTTCAAGAAGAACAACGTGATCTCAGAAGAACACCTCTACGACGAGGTAGTGGGCGCGCCAGACCGCCCAAAATAAGGGGCTGAACGGTTCTCCAAAGCTGAATCGGCTTCGACGAGATAAGAGYGCCWGGATTGGTCCAGGCGCTCTTATTTTTTGAAGCGAACGAGCACTGATTCAGTGTAAAATTCCTCCAGATCTTAAGGACGGTTAACGCGTGACCCRATCAGGACAAACGGGGCGGATATTCGTCGGCCGCGAGCGCGAAATGGCTGGCCTTAGCGCCGCCATGGATGCCGCTATAGCGGGTCACGGCCGGGTTGTGATGCTGGCCGGAGAACCAGGCATCGGGAAGACCCGGATGGCCCAAGAATTGGCCGCCTATGCCGAATYGTTGGGCGCTCAGGTGTGGTGGGGGTCGTGTCACGAGCAACAGGGCGCGCCGCCCTATTGGCCATGGGTGCAGCTGATCCGATTTTATATCCAACGGACTGATCCCGGGCCCCTTGCCACCCAGATGGGCCCCGGGGCGGCCGATATCTCGGAAATCATCCCCGAAGTCCTGGACAAACTGCCTGACCTCAAGCCGCMATCGCCCCTTGAGCCGGAACAGGCGCGGTTCCGTCTCTTCGAGTCGATCTCCAACTTYCTCAAGAACATCGCCYAGTCTCAGCCAATGATGCTGGTCCTCGATGATCTTCAATGGGCGGACCAGCCGTCTCTGTTGCTGCTGGAGTTCCTATCCAACCTGCTGTTCGACAGCAAGATCATGGTCCTGGGAACCTACCGCGATATCGAGGTGTCTCGCGAGCATCCTCTGTCTAGTACCCTGGCCCAACTGGCCCGTACCGAGTCTTATCACAGAGAAGAGTTGGGAGGGCTGGAGGGCGAATACGTCGCCCAGTTGATCAAGGACATCAGCGGCGCCGCGCCCTCCCAAGAATTGGTCCAGGCCATCTAYGGTCACACAGAAGGCAATCCCTTCTTCATGACCGAGGTCATACGGCTGCTTGGAGAAAGGCGCGGCTCCAKCGCCGGACCTGAGGAATACGATGCGGCTGGGYTGGAGATACCCCAGAGCGTATTGGAAGTGATTGGACAGCGGCTCAACCGGTTATCAACAGAGTKCGAAACCGTCCTTACGACTGCCGCAGTCATCGGCCGCCAATTCGACTTTGGGTTGTTGGGACTCTTGAGCGATGAGATTCCGGAAACCCAGTTGCTGGGATCTATGGATGAAGGGCTGGACGCCTATCTGATTCAAGAGGTCCCAGGACAAGCCGATGTCTACCAGTTCAGCCACGCCCTGGTCCAACAAACATTGCGGGAGCGGCTTTCCACCAGKAGAAGAGTGCGGCTCCACGCCAAGATCGGTGAAACGCTGGAGACTTTGTACGGAGACCAGCCGGGTGAACATGTCGMCGAGCTGGCCCACYATTTCTTCGAGGCGTCTTCTGTGTTGGGACCGGAAAAGTTTGTGAGATACGCCACCTTTGCCGGAGAGAGGGCGCTTGAGGCTTATGCCTTTGAAGGAGCGCTAGACCACTTTGACCGGGTACTGGCGTCTATGGGCGTCACGTTGACCGGCGCCCAGCCCGCACCTGACGAGAAGGCGGCCGCCCTTCTGTTTGGGAAGGGTTGCGCCCAGCTTGCCACAGTGGAACGGCACAGGCTATCAGAGGCTGTGTCTTGCCTGCGCCGCGCTTTCGACTACTATGCGGAAGCAGGTGACGCGGACCGTGCCGTTGCGGTCGCGCAACAACCGCTGCCCATGGCGCAGGGCATGCTGTCAGGTGCGGCCCAACTCACCCGCCGAGYCCTGGAACTGGTCGAGCGCGGTTCTCATGATGAAGGGCGTCTTCTGTCCCAATTCGCCTTACATGTGTACTTCGAGGAAAGCGACGTTGACGCCGCGCAGGACGCATTCGCGCGGGCTATGGTTATCGCCCAAGGGGAGGAGGATGCGGACCTCGAGTTACGCACCTTGGGCAATGCTGCCAGCGTCGATACCTTCGAATGCCAATTTCAAGCAGCGCTGGAGAAAGGTTTGCGGGSGCYGGAGTTGGCACGCCTGCTGGATAACCCTCGGGCCGAGTTGGGTGTTCAATACAGAGCCGCCGGTGGTCGAATGCTAACCGGGGACCTTCAAGGGGCGAAACAACACTTAGAGGCCATGCGGGATCTGGCGGAAAGACTCCGGGACCGCTTCTGGTTGTCCAGCGCCTATTTCTTGAGTGCGCAGGCGTCCATCTACGAAGGCGATTGGGAAGCGGCTCGCCGATTTTCTGACCAAAKCCTAACGAATCTGTCCATGGACTCCCGGTGCCTGGCGACGCGCATGCAATTGGAGTTGGAGCTCGGCGAATCCGGCCAGGCAGAGGTATACCTGGAGCGCCTTCTGGAATCCATGCGGCTCACTTCTCCCGGCCCAACGATAGAATATATGCTCGCGGCGCTTGGGATTTCATTCGGTGGCCGGATCAACGGCGACAGCCGCGGATTCGAGGCTGCCGAAGTCGCCGCGGAACCAGTACTCACCGCTCCCAGATCCTCCCGATTTGTGATGCTCGGCGCCAGAGCCGGACTGGGTTTCTTAGCGGTGCAACGCGGGGATTCCGCTGCCTCCTCGGACCACTACGCTTTTCTAACGGCCTGCCGGGGAACCGCAATGGCAGRGATTTCATTTGTTTTCGACCGCCTTCTTGGACTCCTAGCCCGCACGATGGACAACCTAGATCTGGCTGTAGAACATTTCGAGGAAGCCTTGACGTTCTGCCGCAACGGGAGTTACCGGCCCGAACTCGCCTGGTCTTGCTATGACTACGCGGAAGCCCTTTTCCAAAGAAACGGACCTGGTGATASCCAGAAAGCCGGATCGCTGGCGGACGAGGCACTATCGATTTCCAGCGAGTTGGCCATGAGTCCGCTCATTGAGCGGGTTGTAGCACTTGAAGACAAGATGCAGTTGGCCCCCGCGCGAGTCTCGCCCCTTGCCGGCGGCCTCACCCAGCGGGAGGTTGACGTAATACGTCTGATCGCGRCAGGCCGCACCGACYAGGAGATCGCCGATGGACTTGTCATCGCCGTWCGGACGGTCACCACCCACGTCGGGAACATCCTCAACAAGACCKGCGCCGCCAACCGGGCTGAAGCGGCGTCTTTCGCAAACCAGCACGGTCTGGTCACCCCAGATGCTGATGGAGAAGGCTAGCGTTCCCCCTCAATAAGTCAGCATCATCCGCTGGATCTCCGCCGGTTCCTTGGTGACGGTCAGAGCCAGCATCAGCAGGATTCGCGCCTTCTTGGGCGTGAGGTTGTCCGCCACTATGTAGCCATCTTCGGTGAAGCGGCGAGTCTGCATGACGCGGCCGCTTCCGGTGCCGGTGGCGATTACCACGGGCATACCGGCGTCCGATGCTTCCTTCAAAGCAGCCATGAACGGAGGCGGCGAACCCCCGCTGCCCAGCCCCGCTGCCACGATGCCGTCTACCCCAGCCTGGGCCAGGGCTTTTATCACCAGTCCGTCGGCTCCGGCGTAGGCAGGCGCGATGTCCACCCTCGGCAGTTGGTCTATGTCAGCCACGTCGAACTCCGAATCGACTGTGTGGGCGCGGTCGGTGCGCCGGTAGAAGACCACGCTCTCGTCCGAGTCGGCATAGCCCAAGAAGCCAAAATCCGGAGCCTGAAAAGTTTCCAGGCGGTAGCTGTTGGTCTTGGTTACGTCCCGCGCCGCCTGGATCTGGTTGTTCAAGATGGTCAGCACACCCCGGCCCGCCGATTGTGGGGCCGCCGCCACCCGGATGCAGTCGATCAGGTTCACTTCTGAGTCAGTGCCCAGGCCGGTGGGGGGGCGCATGGCGCCGGTTACAACCACGGGCTTSCTGCTCTTGACCGTCAGGTTTAGAAAATAGGCGGTCTCTTCCAAGGTCGCTGTTCCATGGGTAACGGCCACGCCCGCGGCGTCGGCGTCGTCCCGGAAGATCTGGTTGATGCGCTTGGCCAGCCCCAGCCAGTGTTYGGGCGTGACGTCGGTGCTCCCCRGGTTCAGAAACTGTTCCGTACGCACATCCGCGAACTCCAAGACCTCGGGCACCCGCTCCAGCATCTCATCGATGGTTAGGTGCTTGCGGTCATAGCTGTAATTCGTGTAGTCGGTGCGGGTGCGTCCCACGAARGAWATGCTCCCRCCGGTRCCCACCAGATATACCCTCGGCTTGCTTCCGCTAGTCATGAAAAAACTCCCTGATCAAATGAGACCGTGACTGTATCCCGATTCAGCTCCCTTGTTCSCCTTGAAGTATACGACGGGGCTGACAGGTTGRGACAGATGGTTAGGCACGCCGCCGCTATGGGGCCAATAAGTCGGTACTTATGGACCGACTCCCGTAAAATGGCTTCCCCAACATGGGTACATGTGCTATTCTCAAAAGGTCGAGTAATACTGTACGTTTCTCGTAATCGAAGCTAAATCAGTGCCCTGAGCCACTTGTAATCGGGCCCGGTTCAGGGCGAAAAGACAACTAGATTTCTGGCAAACATTAAAAATAAAAACAACCGGCGATCGCYGGCCCGGCCTACCCAAAGCCGGGCGGCATAGCTGAAAAGGAGGTGGTCTCCGATGTTGGCCCTTTGGCTGTTCAGAGCGTTGAGCGCAGGGGGTCTTGGGGTAATCGGCTGGCGGCTCGGRCTATATATATCCGAATTATCCATAGATAAAGCAGAATTTCTTCCTTGGGGTCTCGCATCGACCCTGGCCGGCGTAATCATTGGGGGAGTCTTAGTCCCCTACCTGATCCTCAAGCCCTGGCGCGCGAGCGCCGAATATATCGATTCCCTTCCCGGCTCAGCATTGATCTCAGGCACGGCAGGCCTATTGGTAGGCCTGGTGATTGCCTCGCTTGTTTCCATACCTTTGTACACGTTGGACGGTTGGCCTGGTTGGGGCGTTCCGGTCATCGTGAACGTGGTCTTGGGTCTCTTTGGCCTCAGCCTGGGAGTCCAGCGGGAACGAGACGTGCGAGCCATATTCCCCGGTCTGGAAGMGCCCTCCCGGTCTGAAGGGTCGGCTATGGGCCCCATCATGACGGGAACGGGAGTCACCTCAAACGGTAACGGTTGGACCGGCAAGGCWGACAAGGYCAAACCCTCGAAATCCTCCCGGAACGGCAATATTCTGGTGGACACAAGCGCGATCATCGACGGCCGTATCGCCGACCTCAGCATCACCGGCTTCTTGGAAGGCTCCTTGGTCGTGCCGCGCTTTGTGTTGGACGAATTGCGCCACATCGCTGACTCCAGCGACCCACTCCGCCGCAACCGCGGCCGGCGGGGCCTGGAAGTTCTAGGCAAACTTCGGAAGGACGATGCGGTCCCCCTCCAAGTCCTAGACGTGGGCGTGGAGAACGGAAAAGAAGTGGACGCCGTCCTGGTGCAACTGGCCAAGGAGACAAAATCGGCCATCCTCACCACCGACTACAACCTGAACCGGGTTGCCGAACTCCAGGGTGTCCAGGTCTTGAACGTTAACGAACTGGCCAACGCTCTAAAGTCCATCGTTCTCCCCGGCGAAGAGCTGCGGGTGAACATCGTCCAAGAGGGCAAGGAAGTTGGGCAGGGAGTGGCCTACCTGGATGACGGCACCATGGTGGTGATCGAGGGCGGCCGGCGCTATCTGAACGCCTTCCACGATGTTGTCGTCACCAGGGTGCTACAGACCGCGGCCGGACGCATCATCTTCGCCCAACCCAAAGGCGATTAACGCCTGATAGACAGGCAATGCTGGAGATTCAGTGGCCCAAGTAGGCGCGGTGATAGTGGCGGCCGGGCGCAGCAYCCGTATGGGAGGAGTGGACAAGACCTTCGCTTCCATACTGGGTCGTCCCCTGGTTGCACATACCCTTGACCGCTTCGAATCGTCTTCCCTGATCGACCAGATAATCTTGGTATTGGCCGGAGATTCTCTGGAGCAAGGCCGGAGATTGGTTGAAGAACGCGGCTACAAAAAGGTGGCCCACGTGTGCGCCGGCGGATTAAGACGTCAGGACTCGGTCCGGAACGGCCTGGAGCTGCTTTCTCCCTGCGACTGGGTCATGGTCCATGACGGCGCACGGCCCTGCTTGGATTACGCCATGCTGCAGCGGGGACTGGACGCCGCCGCCGAGTGCGGCTCCGCCGTGGCCGGTGTCCCGGTCAAAGACACCATCAAATTGGTCACGCCCGACCAGATGGTCAGCGAGACCCCGGACCGCTCCCAACTCTGGGCCGCCCAAACCCCCCAAGTATTCCGCTATGACCTCTTGCTAGAAGCCCACCGCACCTGCACCCAAGACGTAACCGATGACGCAGCCATGGTCGAAGCCCTAGGCCACCCAGTCAAGATGTTCCTCGGCGCTTACGAGAACATCAAAGTTACGACTGCGGATGATCTGGTTGTAGCCGAGGCGTTTTTGAAGGGTTCGGCTAGGACCTAAAWTTGGGGCATAACAGTTGCCCTAGCCCGCTCAAGCTGAACTCGGACGAAAATCGAGAGTCTTCCCGATGCACCGGAGGACCCGTCTAAGGACCACGGCTTCGCCGTAGGCCGCTTGATTTGATTTTTGCATTAAATTATATTGATTATTATCACGTAATATACTCACCATACGGAGCTCGGACATGTTGATAGAACGATTCACCGATGTAATCACCGAAGAAGCTGAATTGCGTGGCATTTTTGGCCAGCCATCAGAACGCGCGTTGAACAAGCAGATAGACCGGCTGGATGTTCATTGCCGCGCCATCATCAAAAAATGCCCCTTTATCCTCCTTGGTACGTCAAATACCGAAGGTCGTTGTGATGTTTCCCCAAAGGGAGATTACCCAGGATTTGTCCGGGTATTGGATGATAGGACGATAGCCATTCCCGATCTGCCCGGCAATAATCGCCTGGATACTCTCAGAAATATGATAGCGAACCCTCAGGTCGGTTTGATCTTCATGATTCCCGGGATGAATGAAACCCTGCGAATCAACGGCAAGATTCAACTGGTGAGAGACGCCGAGTTGCTGGAGAGCATGGCCTACGAAGGAAAATCACCCAAACTGGCGATCGTCGTTCACGTCCAAGAGGTGTTTACCCACTGCCCCAAGGCGTTCCTTCGCTCCAAGTTGTGGTCGGATGAGTTCCGGATCGACCGAAGCGAATTGCCTTCATTTGCCGAGATCTTGAAAGACCACACGGGTCTGGTCGATTGCGATGTGGAAGAGTTACAGAAGGAGCTCGATCATAAAGCRGCGACAACGTTGCATTAGCCGCTGATTCGGCTGGATTTCCGCATTGGCGCCGGGCCTTGTAAAAAATTCTGGGTCTAGACGATGAAACTAAGAAGCAACTCGGTTTAACTCAAGGAGTACGATACCGGCATGGGCTGGTCCACACATCATCCAACAGGTCTGATTCATTATTCGCCACAAAACAGTTACCGGGGCTACACGTTATTCAGCAACCTCGGCGGACATCACACCAATCTAGTCGACATGGAAGGCCGCGTGTGCCATACATGGCGATCTGACGAGGGAATCAACTATAGTTACCTCCTGCCCAACGGCCACTTGCTGCTTCGGACCGGTCCAGCGGACCAGGAAGTTTYCTTTTTAGACCGTCCGGAGCGAGACCTTCTGCCAAGGGGCGGTAGGACAGCAGCCGGGGCGATCCTGGAGTTGGATTGGGACAGCAACGTTGTCTGGGCGTACCGTGACCCATTATTGCACCACGACTTCGAACGTCTGGCCAACGGGAACACGTTGGTCTTGGTGTGGGAGTCGCTTCCAGAAGAATTAGCCGCTGACGTGAGGGGCGGTTTCAGCGCCGGCACGACTAAAGGAAAGATGCTGGGCGACACGGTGCGCGAAGTCACGCCGGAAGGCGACATTGTCAGTGAGTGGCGGTCCTGGGAACACCTCAGCCTGGAAGAAGACACGATATGCCCTCTAGAAGGCCGTCTGGAGTGGACCCACCAGAACTCATTGAATGTGACCAAGGATGGCGACCTTCTAGTTAGTTTCCGTCAGACCAGTACGGYCGGCATGGTCGATAGGTCCAGCGGGGAGTTTCGTTGGAAGTGGGGTCCCGGTGAAGTCTCTCATCAGCACAATCCCACCTATCTGGACAACGGGCACGTTCTGTTATTCGACAACGGACCCCACCGTCAGGGAATGAGCTACTCCCGGGTTATTGAAATTGATCCAAGCGACAACAAAATCGTCTGGGAGTAYYGMRGCSASSYGNYSAAYRKCATKWTNNTCWGTKWSSRCRTNMAGCNGGYGSKGRAMKATWRCSTRANRGMWMCNSCSTSAWKKRCRRAGGCGCCCCTGGCCGCATTTTCGAGGTCACGCCCGCCCAAAACATCGTTTGGGAGTACATCAATCCATTTGTCGGCACAAGCGGCGAACACGCCGGCGGCTCTACCTCCGGTAATGGCAACTCGGTGTTCCGTGCCCACCGGTACGGCCCAGACCACCCCGCTCTTCAAGGCAAGGACTTGGACCCGGCTCGCTTCGCCAACTTGAACCGGCTCTACTCACCTGCATAACGCCTATTTGAAAGCTGCGGAAACAGAAATTTGGGATGAAATCGAGGACAATAACCCAGGCGTTGGTGTGATCGGAAATGGAGGCCTTGGTCGCGGTGAGCTCGTCGAACCACCTACGGCGCATCAGCTAGACCTGCGTCGGGAAACTTGTCTGATGGGCGTTTGGGGCGGGGTGAAAACCCGCGCCTACATCCTCAGGGACTCCGATGACACAATCCGAGCCCCAGTAAACCCGGCTAGAAGATGTACCGGCCTCCCATGACATTTACGCTGTCGCCGGTGACGTAGCCCGACTCGTCGGAGGCGAAGAAGAGAACAGCGTTGGCGATGTCCTGCACGGTGGCTTGGCGGCCCATGGGAATCTCTTTCAGGTGTTCGTTTGAACCGCGCTCCACGCCGGCCTGGAACTCGGGGTACCACTCTGGGTTGCCCCTTGATGTGTCGGTGGAGCCGGGGTTCACCATGTTGGCGCGGATGTTGTAGGGCGCCATCTCGGCCGCAACCGCCCGTATCAAGCCCAGCACGCCGGTCTTTGCCGTGGTCACCATGCTGGTGCCGGGACGCCCGGTGATGGCCGATTGTCCGCCCAGGGCGATGATGCTGCCGGTCTTGCGCTCCATCATCCCAGGCAATACGGCCCGGCACAGGTAGAACGCCGCGTGCATGTTGATCCCCAGCGTTGTGTGCCACTCCTCATCGGTGATCTCCAGGATGGGTTTGTGGGGCCGGACGGCCACGTTGTTCACCAGGACGTCGATCTTGCCCAACGCTTCGATACCTTCCTCCACCATCTTGGAAACGCTGGCCGAGTCGGAAACGTCTGCGATCACCGTATGGGTTTTCACGCCCAATTCGCGGCACATCCCGGCCACTTCGTCCAGTTCGGCTTGGCTGGAGCGGGTGTTGAGAATCAGGTCGGCGCCCTCCCGGGCGAAGGTCAACGCAACCTCTCTGCCGATGTTCCGGCTGGCGCCGGTGATGAGGGCCGTCTTTCCTTCCAGTCGCATGGCTATTCCACCTTATCGTCTTTGAGTTAGCCTCAGCGATGTGCGCGAGACCGGCTAGATTCTACCACCTTGTCCCAAAAGGAATGGGCGCACGCCAACTTGACCGTGCCGGAGCGCAGTGTAGAATTGGCCTGAACGATCAAGGGCTGCGAAAGCGCGCCCGGACTGAGGTGAAGAACATGAAATGGTGCAGATTTTCCACCGGGGGACCGATCTCCTACGGCATCATCGAAGGCGAGACCGTGACCGAGGTTGACGGCACTCCCTTTGACAGTTATACGAAGACCTCCAATACCCACAAGCTGGACGCGGTTAAGCTGGAAGTCCCGGTGATCCCGCCGACCTTCTATGCCGCCGGCATCAACTACCCGGAGCATGTGACCTGGGCCGCTCAGATGCGCGGAGAAGAGCCGGTGCTGCCGACCCAGGCGGACGTTGGCTACCGGGCCATCAACGCCCTGGTGCCCGACGGCCACGACATCATCGTGCCCAAGGACGCCACGGAGATGCTCCAATACGAGGGCGAGTTGGTGGTCGTCATCGGAAAGACCTGCCGAAACGTTACTGAGGAGCAGGCGCTGGACTATGTACTTGGCTACAGTATCGGCAACGACGTAAGCGAACGTACCTGGCAGCGCGGCGACCGCACGATGTGGCGGGCCAAGAACACCGACACGTTCAAGCCCATGGGGCCGTGGATCGTCACCGACTTGAACCCCGACGACTTGCACGTGGTCATCAAGGTCAACGACCGGACCGTGGGCGAATACGATGTGGCCTCGGCCATCTTCGGCGTGCGCACTTTCATCAGCAAGATGAGCGAGTACCTGACGCTGGTGCCCGGTGATGTGCTGTGGATGGGCACCGACGGCGCCACCGAGAACATGGTGGACGGCGATGTCTGCGCCATTTCCATCAACGGAATCGGCACGCTAACAAACAAGGTCAACTGGCAAAAACCGGCATAGCCGCCGGCGCAGTCGGGTTTACTGGGGATGGTTTATCAGAGCGCCCGTATCCAGAACGGGCGCTCTTTTCTTTAGCTTGGAATTATTTTTCTAGTCCGATGCCGGTCTCGGCGGACCAGGCTTGGAGGCCGCGGCGGTAGGCCAATGCGCCCATGGGCATGATCACGCATTGCATGGCCTCTAGGACCTCCATGGGGGAAGCGCCTTCCTTGATCGCCACGCGAATGTGGGCTTGGATCTGGTCGATGTCGGCCCGGAGCGCGGCTTCCACCGCCASTTGCAGCAACTCCTTGGTCTTCCGGTCCAACAACCGCTGTCCCGTGTAGGTTGCTTCGATGAACTGGTTGTAGCTGGTCACCCAGTCGATGTCGACTTCCGCCATGATCCGGTGCATCTCCAGGGAATAACCCCGGTTTTCGGAGATTCTTTTCAGCATCTCCTCTTTGCTTTCTTCAGCCATCTTGTCCGCTCCTTTATCTATCTATATAGGTGGTCTGGTTTGGTGGGCGAATTGTAATCCCTGCGAGGCCTGGCTACCAGCAGGCAGATCAAGCCGAAGGGCCCGTGGTACAATTCGCCGATGCCGCCGCGGCAGGTCGATTCACCCCATCGGGAGGCGCCCATCACCGAGTCCAGGCTCACCCCAGAGTATTTCGAGCGCGTAGATGAAGAAGACGACGGAGTCTTCTATGAGATGCCGCGCCTGGTCGTGCATATCGACGACGGCGCCATCGCCGCAATCGGCAAGTTCTTCAAGGAACAGATACCTGAGAACTCAGAGATTCTGGACCTGATGAGCAGTTGGCGTTCCCATTGGCCTCAGGACCACCCCAAGAAGCGGATGGTCGGCCTGGGCCTGAACGACGTTGAATTGAGGGAGAACCCGGACCTGGACGGATATGTTGTTCATAACGTGAACAACAATCCCATACTGCCCTTTGAGAATGAGACGTTCGATGCTGTGGTCATCACGGTTTCAGCCCAGTACCTGACCAAGCCCGTCGATACTTTCCACCATGTTGGCCGCATTTTGAGGCCGGGCGGTGTATTCATCGTCAGCTTCTCCAACCGGATGTTCCCCACCAAGGCCGTGCTGATCTGGCGCAACTCCACCGACCGGGGCCGTGTGGACCTAGTGGGCACCTACATGGAGGCGGCCGAGAACTTAGAGGACATCCAGGGCACTTTCATCAACCCCGAGACCAGCCCTCCAGACGACCCCATGTACGTCGTCTACAGCCGCAAGGCGCCCTCCGCGTAAGGGCGCGGCATGCCGTGCCCCTGCCCCTATACCTCTCGTGTCTTTTTCCTGCACCTCCACCACTGTAATTCTGAGGGCCGCCGTAGGCCGAGGAAGAATCTGGGTGGCATAAAGGAATTGCCCTCACCCTAACCCTCTCCCAGAGGGAGAGGGTTAGGGTCCCCTTCCCCTTGCCTCCACCACTGTCATTCTGAGGAGTGCCGGAGGCCGACGAAGAATCGGCCAAAGTGCAAGTTGGCAGACCCTTCGGCTTCGCTCAGGGTGACAGGTGCGCAGGGGAGTGGAGTTATTGGGAGCCTATCTAGGTAGATGATATCGTCCCTTCTCCCGTCGCAACGGGGGAAGGTTAGGATGGGGGCTACGCTTCTCCCGAAACCATCTGTCTGACCGCCCTAATCCCCCACCGGCTCAACAATAGGTTCCACCAACACACTCCCTTGGGGCAGCGGCCCCGGCGGAGTGGCGGCCAGGACCATCACCGCGGCAAATGCGACTATGATCCCGAAGACGGTGAACGGCGTCTGATAGCCGCCAGTGGAGTCGAACATGAACCCAGCGACGATCGGCCCGATAGCCTGTCCGCCGATCTGTGCCGGCAGGGTCAACCCCCGGATGCTGCCCAGGTGGAGCCGGCCGTAGTAGTCGGCCCAGGTCAACCTCAGCAATAGATGTATCCCGCCAACGCCGACCCCCAATAGGAATCCCATGGGTATTCCCGTGGAAAGCGAACTGCTGAACCCGGTTCCTATGGCTCCCACCGCCATGGTGGCCGCCGCTACGGATAGTAAGACTCGAAGCGGGACACGCCGGGCCAAGAGCGACCAGAACACGCCACCAGGCACCTGTCCGAAGGCGAAGGTGCTGGCCGTTAACGCAGCCAATGCGGTGGGTACACCCTGGCCGATGTAGTGGGGTACTTGGTGCAGGCTAACCCCGGCCTGCACCACGAAACCGAATACCGAGAAAAGCGCCAGTAACCAGAAGGCCCTGGTCGCCAACGCTTGGCGGACGGTGTAGTTGGATTCAGTGTTGCTGGCTGGGGGCGGCGCTCCAGCGGCGGTAATTCCACTGTCGGGTCCAGCCCGCCAGCCCTTCTCCGGATCGGCCTCCAGTCCCATATCCTCTGGCCGGCGCGCCATCAACAGCAGGACCGGGATGATGCCGGTGCTCAGGGTGAAGATTCCCACGGCCAGCCACGCCGTCCGCCAGCCCCAGCCGTCGATCAGCACCTGGRCGATCACCGGGAATATGGTTAGTCCGATGCCCTGGATGATCCCCATATAGGCCAGACCCATAGGTCTGCGGCGGATGAACCAGTTGCTAACGGCGGTGGAGGTCCCCAACTCCAGGGGGCTGGAGAATACCGCCCGTCCCGGAACGTAAAGCGCATAGAACGACCAGATGGGGGAAGTCAAAGAGAGACCGATGGCGCACAGTCCCACCACGGCAGACGAGGCCGACAGCATCACGCCGGAGCCGTACCGGTCGATCAACCTGCCGGCGAAGGGCGAGACCATGAGCCCGAATAGGGCGCCCAGGCTGACTGCGCCAGAGAACTGGCCCCGCGACCAACCGAACTCGTCGGTCATGGGCACTACGAAGACCGAAAGAGTGGCCACCGCCATCACCGGCCGCGCCCCAAAACTGGGCACGGAAGCCACGGCCAATATCACCCAGCCGTAGTAGAAGGGCAACCGCTGGGCCAACCTCGCGCGCAGCCCTGCGAAGTTCAACGGAGGTCACCGGGCGTGGCGGCCTTGGGGGAAAATTTAAAGACCATATCAGGCTGGCCTAGTCCTTGGGAAGAGGGTCTCCCAACACATGCATCAACCGGTTGGCCCAGCCGAACAAAGACGCCGACAGCACCAGGTCCAGCACCTCGCCGATGCTAAGCCCATGCTCGATCAGCCGCTCYACGTCCGCTTTCGTCGCTTCGGACGGGCACTGTGAGAGATTCGTGGCGAAATCCAACAAGGCCTTTAGGCGTGGGCTGATGGGCGAATCCTCGCCATCGGTTTCACTCGGAGAGAATATTGCGTCAATGACCGACTCGCCTTTGGTCAATTCGTTGTAACGGTTGGCGTGGACGGCGGCGCAATAGATGCACTGGTTGACGACCGAAGCCGCCACCGCGCCCAACTCGGTCTCGGCGCGGGACAGCCCGCCCCGGCTGTACATGATTCCGTTGAAGAGCGGCGTGCGTTGTTGGAGGGTCTCCGGGTCCTGAGCCAGCACCAATGTGTATTCTCCGATCTGGGTGTTGGAGACCGTTACTTTCATCGCCTCCAGTTGCTCGTCCGTGGCGTTTTCCAATTCAACCGGGGCTACGCGGGGCTGCCAGAAGGGAATTACAGTGGTGAAGTCTTTGATCGGCTCGCTCATGCTACCTCCGCCATTAACCGGAGACCCGCGACCACCCGCACCTGGTAGCTGATAAAGGCGATCAGCTCCGAGAGCCTGACGATATCCGCGTCATCCAGGCCTACCGAGCGCAATGCCGAGATATCTTCTGTTGTCGCCTCTTTCGGGTTGAGCGTCACCAGGTCTGTGTGCCGGATGATGGCCTTCAACCGGTCGTCGCCGCCACCGTCAAACCCGGTATCGGCGATCTGCTGRCTGCCTACGCCGAACATGGTTTCGTAATGCTTGGTCAGTACCGGGTCGTTGTTGCGCTTGGTCATCCGGCAGGCSAGGCCGGCGCGTTCGGCGTAGGTCAGGCTGCCGGTCTGATTAGGCCGGAGCGACGCCTCGTGGGAGTTCTCGGTCAGTTCTAGGATCTCCTTGCGCAGGTTCAGGACAGCGGTCAGCGGACTTCGGGCGGTGATGCCCGCCGCTTTGGCGACTACGGTCTCGAATATATCCAACATGCCTCCATATTTATGGGATTCTAAAGGGAGCCGTCGATGACGATGTCCAGCACGGCTGGTTTGCCGGAAGCGACTGCCCGCTTGACCGCCGGAGCTATCTCCGCGGGGTCGGTGATCCGCTCTCCGTGCACGCCCATGCTGTTGGCGATGGCTGCAACGTCGAATGGCGTTGGGAAGTCAGAGTAGGGAAGGTTCTCGCCGGCCGATTCTTTTTGCTGGAGGATCTCCCGCTGGTACACGTCAAAGTTCAGCTTCAACACGCGGTACATTCCGTTGTTGCAGATGACGAAGATGCAGGGGATGTTTTCATTGGCCGCGGTCCAGAGACCCTGGATGGTCATCAGGGCGCTGCCGTCGCCGATGATGCCGAACACCGGCTGGTCCGGATTGGCGACCTGGGTACCCATGGTGACGCCGATGCCGCCTCCGATGGACTGACCCCGGAACGCCCTAAGGTCTCCCCGTTTCTGGGCCTGGAAATAATGGCGCATGGTGGCGCGGTTGCTGATGGAGTCGTCCACCACGATGGCGTTGTCCGGMAGCGCGTCAGCCAACTCCGACATCATGCGCGCCGGGGTCATTGGTCTGTTGTCCCATTTGGCRGCTACTGAGTCGTCGAACGCCTTCCGTTTGTCCGCCGCTGCCGCCACGACTTCGATCCTCCGGCCGTCGATCTCGTTCTCCAACTCTGGAGTCAACAGCGGTTTTATCGACCGGATCAGTTCCTCGATGGCCAGCGCGCAGTGGGAGACGATTCCGACGTCCGTGGGCTCTGACCTTCCGGCCCGGCCGGGGATGGGGTCTATGTGGACCAACTTGGTGTTTTCACCCAGGATGATGTCGCCCNCMSTNGRACARYKYGKCCWTSRSKTYSAWGCCGATGGCCAGGACCAAGTCCGTGTTCAGGAGCTCTTCCCGGCTGCTGGCGACGCGGAGGGAATGGTTGCCGAAGAACTGGGGATGGGTCGTCGGAAACGACACCTCGGCGCCCCTTGACTGGTGGACCGGGAATCCCATCAGCTCCGCCAGTTCCACGGCCAGGTCGTTGGCGTGGTCCTCGGAGACTCGGTCGCCCACCATCATCATCGGCCTTTTGGCGGCCATGATCAGTGATACCGCTGCTTCGATGCCTTGTGAGTCGGGACGGTAGGAGTCGTGGATGCTGCTCGAGGGAACGATGTTCATCTCCGCCTCACCCTCCAGGGCGTTGGCGGTGAAGCCGACGTAGACCGGCCCCTTGGGGTGGCTGTTGGCCTCATGGAACGCGCGGCGCATCACGGACGGTATCTGGTCTGCAAGATTCAGCTCCACCGACCATTTGGTGACCGGACGCACCAACTCGGCCAGGTCGGTCTTGGTCTCATTGATCTTGCGGGCGTCGTAGTTGGCTGACAATATGACCATCGGCGTTCCCGTGTTGAGCGCGTCCAGCATCAGTGCGATGCCGTTGGCCAGCCCGCTGTCCACATGAAGCATGACGCAAGACGGCTTCTCCGTAGCCCTGGCGTAGGACTCGCCCATGCCCATGGCCACGCTCTCCTGCAGGGTTAGCATGTATTGGAGCTCCGGGTAATCGCCCAGCAGGTCCATGATCGGAGCTTCGCTGGTCCCGGGGTTGCCGAAGACGTGCTTCACGCCCTCCGCTTTAAGCATCTCCAATACGGCCTGTTTTCCGGTCATCATTTGCGGCATCTGATCWMWCCTTCTAGCCAAGTATTTTTTTGGGGGTGTCTACGGTGCGGCCTGGACCAACTCGATCACCACGTCGTCGGGACCCTCGATGTAGGCCAGTTTGATCCCTTGGGGGGTCACTGTCAGGGGCAATATAACCCGGATGCCCTCAGCTTCAAAACGGGTCATCTCAGATTCCAGGTCATCAACGTGGAAGCCAAAGTGCTCCAGTCCAAGTCTATTGAGCTCGGGGATGGCCCTTTCAAGGGAGGAGTTGGGCGGCTGAGAGGATATGTTCAGCCGCGTCGGGCCGCCGACCTGCATGCCGATGGTGATGGTGCCCGGCATGACTTCCCGCTCCGAAACAATCTTGGCGTTGAAGATCTTCTCGTACCACGCGGCCGATTCTTTGGGGTCTTTGGCCCTGATATGAACGTGGTTGATGGCGTAATCCATGGTTATTCTCCTTTGCGTCCGCGCTGGGCTCAACACCAGTGCGCTTGCTCTGTTTCACGACCGAATGGTAGCGTCGGCAGGCAGCCCTTGTCCACCGCCGGCCTCACCGTCCGGCGCTGTGCCGCGCGTCTCGATAGATTGGCATGTCATTTCTGAAGTCTGTATACTCGACAAAAGCCCACACGAGGATTTGCATGGCACGGACCTTCCGCCTGGCCTTGGCCCAGATCAACCCCACCGTGGGAGATATCACCGGGAACACTGCCAAGATTCTGGACTATCTGGAACGCGCCCGGGAAGCCCAGGCGGACCTCGTCGCTTTCCCCGAACTGGCTATCACCGGCTACCCTCCCGAAGACCTTCTTTTCAAGAAATCATTCCTGACCGACAACGTGGCCGCCATGGAAAAAGTGGCTGCGGCGTCCCAGGGCATCGCGGTGGTCTTAGGCTACGTGCATATAGTGTCGCTGGAGCGGCAATCGGAAGAAGTGGGGCCGCAGGTCACCAACGCTGCCGCGCTATGTTACGACGACAGGCTGATCGACACCTATCACAAGATTTTCCTCCCCAACTACGGCGTCTTCGACGAACAGCGTTACTTCCAGAGGGGCTCGGAATGCCCGGTCTACACCATCGGGGGAGTCGCCGTCGGCGTCAACATCTGCGAAGACATCTGGTACCCGGTGGGGCCCACCACGGTCCAGTGCCAGGCCGGTGCTGAACTGATCGTCAACATCAACGCATCGCCCTTCCACGCGGGAAAGCGGGCCTTCCGGGAAGACATGATCGCCCAGCGGGCCTTGGAGAACGGCCTGACGGTCGCCTACGTGAACACGGTGGGCGGGCAAGATGAACTGGTCTTTGACGGCGGCAGCATGATCTGTGACTCCACCGGTGGCCTGGTTGCGCGAGGACCAGCTTTCCAAGAATCCCTTTTGATAACGGACCTGAGCTTCAAGGAGCCTTCTGCCAGACCGAAACATAAACCGGCGAACGCCGGCGCCGGCGCCGGCGTGGGCACGCCCAAAAACGTGACTGTGTCGGAGGCAGGCACCGAAACCAAGCCCTCGCTGGAAGCTCAGACCATCTTAGTCGGCATGGACGGCCCAGAGGAGATCTACCGGGCCTTGGTCATGGGCACCGGCGACTATCTGCGTAAGGTGGGTTTCACCAAGGCGCTGATCGGCCTGTCGGGCGGCGTGGACTCGGCGCTGACAGCTACGGTGGCCGTGGACGCGCTGGGCAAGGAGAACGTGATTGGGATCACCATGCCCTCCCGCTACTCGTCCGAAGGAAGCATCAGCGATTCAAAGAAGCTGGCCGGGAACCTGGGCCTGGACCTGTGGGAGTTGCCCATCGAGCCCGCCCACCAGGCCTTGACCGACATGCTGGCAGAGCGTTTCAAGGGCACCGAGGCAAATGTGGCCGAGGAGAACGTTCAGGCCCGCGTCCGGGGCAACGTTCTGATGACTGTGTCCAACAAATTCGGCTGGATCGTGCTCACCACCGGTAATAAGTCAGAGATGGCCATGGGCTACGCCACGCTGTACGGCGACATGGCTGGCGGCTTCGCGGTGCTGAAGGACGTGCCCAAGACCACGGTCTACGAGCTATGCCGCTGGCGCAACGGGCAGGGCCAGGCTTTTGGGACCATGGATGGCGTGATTCCCGTCGCGATCCTCGACAAACCGCCCAGCGCGGAGCTTCGGGAGGGCCAACTGGACGCCGACAGCCTGCCTCCCTATGAGGTGTTGGACCCGGTGGTGGAGGCGTATGTGGAGAATGACCTAGGCTACCAGGAGATGGTGGCCCAGGGATTCGACCCTCAGGTCGTCCGGCAGGTCATTGCAGCCGTGGACCGCAACGAATACAAGCGCCGTCAGGCCCCGCCCGGCGTCAAGATCACCCACCGCGCCTTCGGCAAGGACCGCCGCTTCCCCATAGTGAACCGCTACCGGCAACACGAGGGTGGGTAGGCGGATTGCTTCTGCGTGCCGCACAGAGTCCGCCCTCGCCTCTGACTTCGTCGAGAGTCTCGACTGCGTCGGGTCTAACCCTCTCCCTCGAGGAGAGGAGACTTTAGTGCTACCGATGTCCCCGGCCATACAGTGAGAGCTCCAATCACTGGAAAGCCTCAGACAATCTTGGCTTAACCCCACCGGTGGTTCGACAGGTCCGGTTACATCGAGACTCTCGACCTACGGTCGGGGCTCGCCATCAGCGGACGGCGGGCTTGCCAAGAGCGGCGGCCCATCGCTACCAAACATCCCCCACATCGCCCCGGTCGGAGAGACCCAGGTTTGCCCAGTAGCCTTTGCGGTTGTCCTTAACCACCTCCAGCCGGTGGACCCATTCGGCCCATTGGTAGCCGTACTTGCGTGGTATCGCCAGGCGCAGCGGGAACCCAAACTTGGGCAGTTCTTCCCCGTTTGTGGTGCTGGCCAAGAAGGCCTCTTTGTCCCGCAAGTCCTTTATCTCCAATGAGACGTAATAACCATCGAGGCAGTGGAATACCACCCGTTGGGCCCGTTCGCTGACGCCGGCCATGTCCAGTAGCTGGGACACCGACACTCCGGTCATGACCGTGTTGTTGCGGAACCCGCCCACGCAGTCCATGCGCACCCGCCGGTCCACCAGGTGCAGGGCTTTCAACTCGGGCCAGGACAGCGACAAAGGACGGTCCACCGCTCCGTCCACGATCAGGTGGAAGTCGTTGATGTCGATAGTCGGGAAACTCCAATAAGCTAGGCTACCCAGCTCTTTTATGGCGGTGATTTCAGTTTGTTCGTCAATCTTAATGAGCCGCTTTTCCCACAGCACGGTCTTGATGAACAGGAAGGTCACGCCCCGGCGCGCGCGGAAGGCAATCATCTTCCAAAGGAACGCTAAGAAGCGCAGCAGGGTGGTGTTCCCGCCGACGGTGATCAACGCTTTCCGGTAGGCGCGAGCTATCAAGTGTGGCTCCTAGGTATCGATGAAGTTTGAGCGTTGGAGATTGGTTTCCAATAGATTAGATTCGCCAGGTCCGATACAGTTGCGCACCCCGCCCGGACCGCCAGCATCAAAACTCATGGCAAGGGAATAAAATGCCGGCGGCGTATGGGCGATCGTCACGCAATCATTCGAGGTAACCCCTAAATTATGGGAGACATAGTCGGCAAATCCAGCGTGATCATAATCATAATTTTGGTGGCTCTCGTGGTAGGCGTGATCTTCCTGCCTCAGCTAGGTCAGTTCACGCTGAGATTTGGCGCCGAGACGCTCACCGTCGTCGATACGTCGGCCCAACGCACCCCCGATTCAGACGGAACTATCGACCTCAAGATGATTACGATCCTCGGCCGCGAAGGTATCCCGGCGATCTTGGACCCGGTTTTCGCCAGGCAAGGGGCCGAGAGCAACATGGAACCGGCAGAGAGAGTGATTGGTGTGTCCATCAACGGCGAGAGCCGGGCCTATCCCATCAATCTGATGTCGCGCCACGAGATAGTCAACGACACTGTGGGGGGCAAGGCCATCGCTGTTACCTGGTGACCCCTCTGCTTCACGGGCATTGTATATGCCCGAGAGATCGAGGGGAGGGAGCACACATTTGGGGTGTCGGGCAAACTGATCATGAACGCTCTGGTCATGTACGACCACCAGTCGGACACCCTGTGGAGCCAGTTCCTGAGCCAGGGAGTCAAGGGCCCGCTGCTTAACAAAAAATTGGAGATCGTCCCCGCCGTTCAGACAACCTGGCAACAATGGGTGAACCTGCACCCCGATACTTTGGTGTTGGACAAACGGGGCAGCTACGGCAGAGACGTTTATGACGGCTACTACGACAACGGGTCGACGGGTGTCATCGGGGAGTCCAACAAGGACCGGCGTCTGCCCAAGAAAGAACTGGTCATGGGAATGACTGTCTCCGGTTTCGCCAAGGCCTATCCCTTCAGCGCCATCTCTCAGGAATCCGTGATCAACGACCACTTCGCTGGGGAGGAAGTGGTGATCACCTTTGATCCGACGTCCGAGAGCGGGGCGGCCTTTGTCCGGCGGCTGAACGGCAGAAACCTGACATTTGAGCCGGCGCCGGGACGGGCTGGGGTGGCGTTGATGCGGGACCAAGAAACCGGCAGCCTGTGGCAGGTGCTGACCGGCCAGGCCGTGGAAGGAGATCTGTTCGGCGAAAGACTGGAGCGGCTGCCGTCTCACTACTCATTCTGGTTCGCCTGGAGCGACTCCCACCCGCAGACAGAGCTCTATGGGGATGCTACTGGCTAGGAGGTCCCTAGAAATTCGGCGGCGCTGCTGACCCGGCGGCCCCACCACTCCGGGCCTTCCAGCACGTACTTCCACTCTGGGTTCTGCTCGGTGTCACGGAGTCCAGCCATGACTTCGCGAAAGACCGGAGCGTCGGCCTCGGCGAACTCGAAGTACCCGACGAAGTCGTAGTTGCCCTGCAGTCCATAGCCTTCCGGGGCGTGGACCAGCCGGCGGTTGATACTGGGGACGCCCATGGCTGACGCCAGAGCGTGTCCCTTGACCACCATCTTCTCGTTCTCGTCGTAACGTGGCAGGAAGAAACTCTCCCGGTGGAGAAAGTCCATCTGCCACCATTCGTCGGTCTTGTTCATGGGAGTCACGGCCGCCAGCGGGAATTTCTCGCCCGGTCCGGGCGGCATGGCATGGGCGTAAGCGAACTCGGACATGGCGTGGCTGGTGTAGCTGCGCGGCCGCATCACCCCGGCCAGTGTCTCAACCGAGCCACCGGCGGCGCTCAACAGATCCCGGAAACTCGTTTCATAAGCTTTGATTGGGTCTAATGATGCGCACTCCAACCGTATCAACCCGTCTGACTCGGTAACTGCCGTATGGATGATCTGCTGCTCGGTGGTGAACCCGGCCTCCGCCCGCAACAACTGAAACCGCCCCCGCGCAAACGTCTCCTCCGACGGCGGGCCGTCAACCTCATGCACGTTCTCCAACCCCCGCCCTAGCAGGTCGATGGCCTCGGCCAGTTCTCCGTCCGGTTGGCCTTCGCCAAGGGTGACGAACAGGAATAGCTGGTGGCCGGTGACGGTGGTGGTCATGTTTAGGTCTTGGGGTTCCATATGAATGTCCTTAGCTCGTCAATCATCCCTACATTACCATCACTACGTAGGTACTTCCARAATCTCCAACCGTTTACAAGATTTTTGGTCGGTATGCTGGTTCCCGCAGCGGAAGGTGCCATCCATTTGTCGCGGAAGCGAACGCATTGCCCTCTATCGCCGACKATTCGAGAGCGGTCTAACTCGGCATCGTATCTTTGGCCTCTATAATGGACAAAAATCGGGACCACCTGCGCGTCCGGCATAGAGCTGCGAAAGGGTCCTCCTYCCCCGGCAGGCGGAGATTCGGAAGCACTCCCAGAAGGCGATTCTGGCGAATCAATGCCACCTTCTAACTCAATCATCCGGGTTACGTGCTGAACCATCTCGTGCTTTTTTTTAAAACTTTCCTCCAAGGGTTGGATTTGCGCTAATAACGATTCCATTTCAGACTCAAGCTGGGCTTTCCTGGCTAATAGTTCATCAATGAGCATACTTATTCTTATCTCCTAAACTAACTTATCTTAAGAATATGCTTAAGTTTATCAGATGTCAAATGAGGACAGTCGGTATTTCCTGGGTCTTGACACCCCACCCCCCACCAACCTTTCACAACCCCATATATATGGGTACAATTGGTGGGCTTGGCTGGCCTGGGGACTGGGTTTTGTTTTGAGACCCCTCTAATCGGCGGCTCAGCGGTTTTTTGGAGTTTCGCATGCCTAGCACCGATAAAAAACAATGGAAACGGGATACTTTGGACCCATCGGTCAAGAAATTCCCGGAACGGCGGGAGAAGTTCCAGACCGACAGCGGTCTGAACATCGACCCGATTTATAGCCCCGAAGACCTGCAGGCCCAGGGTCTGGACTACGACAACGACCTGGGCTATCCCGGCGAGTACCCCTACACCAGGGGTGTCCAACCCAACACCTACCGGGGCCGGGTSTGGACCATGCGCCAGTATTCGGGCTACGGCAGCGCCGCCGAAACCAATGAACGTTTCCGCTATCTCTTGGACCAGGGCCAGACCGGCCTGTCCATCGCTTTCGACCTGCCAACCCAGATCGGCTACGACTCGGACCACCTGCTCGCCAAGGGCGAGGTCGGGAAAGTCGGCGTGCCAATTTGCAGTCTGGTCGACATGGAGACTCTGTTCGACGGCATACCAATGGACAAGGTCAGCACGTCCATGACCATCAATGCCACCGCTTCATTGCTGCTGTGCTTCTATATCGTGGCGGCCCGGAAGCAGGGCGTCTCCGAAGACCAGATCAGCGGCACCGTGCAGAACGACATCCTCAAGGAATACATCGCCCGGGGCACCTACGCCTACCCGCCCCGGCCGTCCATGCGGCTGGTCATCGACGTGTTCAAGTACTGCGCCGAGAACGTGCCCAAGTGGAACACGATCAGCATCTCCGGCTACCACATGCGGGAGGCCGGCGCTACGGCGGTGCAGGAGCTGGCATTCACCTTCGCCAACGCCATCGCCTACGTGGAGCAGGCCCTGGCAGCTGGACTGAAGATCGACGACTTCGGGCCCCGGCTGTCTTTCTTCTTCGTGGCCCAGAACAATCTATTCGAAGAGGTGGCCAAGTTCCGGGCGGCGCGCCGGATGTGGGCCCGGATCATGAAAGAACGCTTCGACGCCAAGGACCCGCGGTCCATGATGCTGCGTTTCCACACACAGACCGCCGGCGTCAGTCTCACCGCCCAACAGCCCGACAACAACTTGATTCGCTGCACCATCCAGGCCCTGTCGGCCATCCTTGGCGGTTCCCAGTCGCTGCACGTGAACTCTCGTGACGAGGCCCTGGCCCTGCCGTCGGAGGACTCGGTGCAGTTGTCGCTCCGGACTCAGCAGATACTGGCCTTCGAGAGCGGCGTGTCCGACGTCGTCGATCCGCTGGGCGGTTCGTATTACATCGAGAGTCTGACCAATGAGCTGGAAGCCAAGGCCCTGGATTACATCAAGCGCATCGACGATATGGGCGGTTCGGTGGCGGCCATCGAGCAGGGGTTYCAGGTCCGAGAGATCGGAGACTCCGCATACACGCACCGGCAGGAAGTGGAATCGGGCGACCGGACCATCGTCGGCGTGAACCGTTTCACCACTGAGGAGCCTCCCATAGAGGGGCTGATGCGGGTGAATGAAGAGGCCGCGCGGGCGCAGATCGAGCGGCTGGAGAAGGTCCGGAAAGAGCGTGACGGCGGCAAGGTCAAGGCGGCTCTGGAGCGCTTGGAGCAAGTGGCCCAGACCGATGAGAATACGGTCCCGGCGATCCTGGAGTGTGTGGAGAATCACTGTACCCTCGGTGAGATCAGCCAGGTCTTCCGAGGAGTATTCGGAGAACAAGACGGCACCCTATCCTTCTAACCGGCGCAGCCGGGGTTATTACCTGCCGGGGGAACAGAATAACTTTGAAGCTAGGTAGCTTATATTCGGGTAAAAATGGAGAAATGTGATGCCTGATTTGATGCTGACTGAAGAGGAGCAGATGCTCCAGACCACAGTCAGGGATTTTGTCGACCGCGAGATTGCACCCAGGGCGAGAGAGGCCGATGAGAAGGGCGAGTTCCAATGGGAGAACTGGCGCGGTCTGGCCGACTTGGGACTCATGGGCCTGGGCATCGAAACCAAGTACGGAGGCAGCGGACCGGCCGGCTACCGGCAGGTGTCCATCGCCGCCGAAGAAGTGGCCCGGGGCGACGCTTCCACAAGCGTTAGCTGGCTGGCCCACCTGGCCCTGGGTACCGAGTGCATCGCCAGGTTCGGCACCGACGACCAGAAAGAACGCCTGCTCACTCCCCTGGCTTCGGGCGAGGCGGTGGCAGCTTTTGGTCTCACTGAGCCCAGCGGCGGTTCCGACGCGGCGGCGCTCCAGACCACGGCCACCGAACGGGACGGCACCTACTTCCTAAATGGAAGCAAGATGTTCATCACCAACGGGTCCGTGGCATCGACCATCGTGGTCTTCGCGACGGAGGACCGTTCCAAGGGATACAAGGGCATCAGCGCATTCCTGGTCCAGAAAGACTCGCCRGGGCTGACCATTAACCCGATGCACGGTAAGTTGGGCATGCGCAGTTCCACCACCGACGAGATTGTCTTCCAGGACACGCCGGTCAGTTCCAACAACCTCCTGGGCGAGCGCGGGCGCGGGTTCAACCTCGCCATGGAGATACTCACTCAGAGCCGTATCATCATCGCGGCCCAGAGCGTGGGTATCGGCCAATCAGCCCTGGAAGCGGCGGTGCGCTTCGCCCAATTGCGGGAGACCTTCGGCAAGCCCATMGCCCAGCACCAGGCCATCCAGTTCATGCTGGCAGACATGGCTGTGGGCGTCCACACGGCAAGGGTGGCGACCATGCACGCGGCAAGCCTGATGGACGCGGGGCAGCCCTTCTTGCAGGAAGCGTCCATCGCCAAGTTGATGGCCTCGGAGATGTGCATCGACGTGGCCAACAAGGCGATCCAGATCCACGGCGGCGCCGGGTACTTCCAAGAGGCCGGGGTGGAACGGATCTTCCGGGACGCTCGGGTTACCACCATCTATGAAGGGACGTCCGAGGTCCAGCGTTTGCTGATAGCCAAGGAGTTGTTGGCGCAGTACCCAGTTTAGGGCAGGTGGGTTTTGGGGTTTCCATCTAGCTCGAGTATGYCTGGTGCTGGAGAGACGCCCTCACCCTAGCCCTCTCCCATGCGTGGGAGAGGGGACACATGGCGACGGGAGTGGGAACATATGGCGATGGGAAAGGGGCTGACCAATAGGAGACAGGGTTAAATTGAGCGAAGTCTGCACGGTTAATTACATCGACCACGTGGGTGTGGCCGTTAAAGATATCGAGGCGGCTCTGGAGTTCTTCAAGAAGGTCTTCGACGTTCCGGATGCCAAGATCGAGTTGATGGAAGACCAGGGCGTCCGGGCTACATTGATAGAAGTTGGCCAGACCAGGCTAGAACTGCTGGAGCCCACCGGCCTCGAATCGGGAGTCGGGCGGTTCATCGAGCGGCGGGGCGAAGGGCTGCACCATCTGGCCTTCAATGTCACGGATATATCCGGGAAGCTGCAGACGTTGCAAACGCTGGGCGTCGACCTCATCGACCAGACCCCCAGAGAGGGGTTGTCGGGGACCATCGCCTTCGTTCATCCCAGGTCGGTATTCGGGATATTGACCGAGCTGGTGGAGAGCAACCCCGAATGACGCTAAACACGCCAAGCTCAATTGAAGTTAAGGAACGCGCAGGGAATAATGCAAGATAATGATTCATCCACCGGGCGCCCGATCAGGGTGCTGGTGGCAAAGCCGGGGCTGGACGGCCATGACCGGGGCGCCAAGGTCATCGCCCGGGCACTCCGGGACTCCGGCATGGAAGTCATCTATACCGGTATCAGGCAGAGCCCTCAGATGATCACCCAGGCCGCGGCCCAAGAAGACGTGGACGTGATTGGGATGAGCATCCTATCCGGCGCTCATCTGGAGATACTCCCTGAGATCATGGAGCTGCTGCGTGAACAGGGCATGGACGACGTCATTGTGGTGGTGGGCGGGATTATCCCGGAAGTAGACCGTCAGCCGCTGAAAGACATTGGCATATCAGAAGTTTTTGGCCCGGGCACGACCACTGGCTCCATCGTCGAGTTCATCCAAGAGAAGATCAAAGAGCGGGCCGSAGCCTAGGCAAAATCCGGCGAGGCCGCTCATCGTTTCGCGATTTGCCTTAATTGACCATTCCAGGTGCCCCTAGGTCATTGACATAAGGGATTTGGTACGCCTGGGAAGCCATTTTCACTTGACATCCAACTATGACGGGAATCTATAATTACCATCGGCTAACACCAGGATTTGGGCAGGCTCAATGTATTACAACTTGGCTCAGTTGTTGAAAGAGCCCACCGGATCGACGAGAGACTACGAAGTAGACGACTCGTTTGTAGGCCCCGAACATGGGATGGACCGGGCCCAGGGATGGGTCCAGGTGATTCGAACGCACGCAGGATTATTGGTTCGTGCCGAGCTGGAGACCCAGGTCAATCTGACCTGCAGCCGGTGCCTTGACCAGTTCGAATTAAAGTCCCGATTAAAAATGGAAGAAGAGTCCTACCCGACGCCCGACCCGGCGACGGGTAAAACGACAGAATCCTCGGAAGAGACTGGGGGCGTGATTCACCTTGATGACCAGCATTTGCTGGACATGACCGAGGTGGTCCGCCAATACGCCTTATCCGAGGCACCGATAAAACCCTTGTGCTGTGAGGAATGCCTGGGCTTATGCCCGGAATGTGGGACGAACTTAAACAAGGAAAAATGTAAATGTAATGCAGCTCCAGTCGACCCCCGATGGRGGACTTTGGTGGGGCTGTTGACTGAGAGGCGGGAATAACCGGTCTTCTCGGTTTTAATAAACTACTCAAGAACCCCAACAGATTCGGACTTCGGACGTTAACCTAAAACCGTAACTATCCCCCCTTCTCAGCTTCCCACTATAGGAAAAGTGTACGCTTTGGCGTTTGCCTGGTAGAATTACCGGCGGCGATTTAACTATTTCGTTCWYACGAACGTGCTGACCAAGGGAAAAGGACGTGACTAATCATGGGTGCGGTACCCAGAAAAAAACTGACCAGAGCAAGGAAGGGGCGTCGCATAGCYTCATAYAGGCTTASTCCGATGCATCCGTCTTTGTGCCCCCGTTGCCGGACCGCCAAGAGGCCGCATGTTGTGTGTCCTCAGTGCGGGTTCTACCGGGGCCGCCAGGTTATCGAGGAGACGGTCTAGCCAGGCCTACGCTGGTTAAGAAAGACCTCCGGCTCAAACCATCTAGTTATGTACGCTAAGCACGAAAAAAGGGTAWTAGAGGAGTTGTTTTCGGGTTGTACTTTTTTATCCCGCTTCCCTAAAATCCTTAGGGTGTTGAAAACTGGCTTAGGCCGGTGGAGGTAGCTACGAGTACCGAAGAAGCAAATATCCAGACGAATGATTGGGCGTATGTGTTCCCTGGACAAGGGTCGCAAAGCGTCGGCATGGGGGCTGAACTCTTCGAGTCGTCTCAAGCCGCTCGGGAAACTTTTGAAGAAGCAGACGATAGTTTGGGTTTCCCTTTGTCCCGGATGATATTTGAAGGGCCAGCCCAGGAYCTTCAGAACACGGCAAACTCCCAACCGGCAATCATGACCACGAGCGTTGCGGCTTGGCGGACCTGGCAAGAGATGCAGGGCCCACAAGTGGCGACAGCGAAAGCCGTCGCCGGCCACAGCTTGGGTGAGTACACTTCCTTGGTAGCAGCCGGAGTCATTGAGTTCTCCGATGCCGTCAAGTTGGTCCGCAAGCGTGGCGAACTGATGAACCAGGCCGCGGTGAACCGCCCCGGCGCCATGGCGGCGATACTGGGACTCAATGAGTTGGCATTTGCCCAGATCTGCGACGAGACCGGTGTGGAACTGGCCAATATCAACACCGACGACCAGATCGTCATCAGCGGCGACAAGATCGCCGTGGCCTGGGCCATGGACTTGGCCTCAGCCCGCGGCGCCAGAAAGACTATACCTTTGCCAGTCAGCGGGGCGTTCCACTCCTCGTTGATGCTTGAAGCGAAAGACGGTCTGGCCGAAGCGATTCAGGCCCTCAATTTCAAAGAACCCAAGATGCCAGTCGTTGGCAATTGCAATTCCAAGCCGTTGGCCACAGCGGACGAGATCCGCACCGAGTTGGTGAACGGCCTCTGCCAGTGCGTCCTTTGGAAGGACTCAGTCCGCCATCTAGTCGATTCTGGGGTGACCCAGTTTGTGGAGTTCGGCTCCGGCGGGGTCCTGGCAGGACTAATAAAAAGAATCGACCGAGGGGTCAAGGTTGCGATAGTGTCAGATACCGCATCCATGCGGAAACTGGCCGAAGTCGAAGCTTAGGCCGCTCGGTTTTTATATGGTGACCCATGATTAGGGTTAAATACACAGACCAAAGGCGACAATCAAGAACGGCGGCTCTGCAATCCTTGTTTGCTGCCGATGTGCGGGGTATCTGGAATGACCCGCCGTTGGAGTGGCTGGACGAGGACGAAGACCTGCCGCRGAATTYGATASSCTTCGCGCARGASCTCYTRGGTGGCGTATCAMAGAGCCGCTTGGGGTTGGACAACGTGATYACCCGCTATGCCCCGGCATGGCCGGTGAGTCAATTGTCGGTCATAGACCGCAACATCCTGCGTATAGCTCTATTCGAGTTGATATACACCCCTGGGACTCCAAGAAAGACGACCATAAACGAGGCCGTGGAGCTGGCAAAAATCTTCGGTAGCGAGAGCTCGGCCCGGTTCATCAAYGGGGTTCTAGGATCCGCGATGTCTGGACTGGAGTCGGGAGAGATTGCCACCATTGAGTCCGTGCCCGAAGGGAGATGATCATTTGACCACTGTTTATGACAGAGTAAAAACCATCGTGGTCGACAAGTTGGGAAAGGACGATGACGTGGTCACTGAGACCGCATCTTTCATCGATGACCTTGAAGCCGACTCCCTCGACCTGGTGGAACTGATAATGGCGTTTGAAGAGGAATTCTCCAGCGGCGGCAGCCAACTGGAGATATCCGATGAAGACGCCGCCAATATCGCGACGGTTAGCGATGCTGTGGCTTATCTCAAGGAGCAYGGCGTCACAGACTAAGGCCTTGTTGGGCAGTATCCGGCTGTGGGATGCGGTGAGGCGGTGGTGGGAGCCAATGGTTGAAGATCACCACTTAGCGGCACTAACCTGATTTCGTATTCTCCTCACCTGGCCCCTATTGCTGTGGGATGCCCCCTATGGGTTGCTGTATCCCTTTGCCACGATGGCACGCGGAAAAATGGCGTGTTGGCGTGTCTAAGAACACAGATAATAAGCTCGGTATGAGTAAAAAGGTACTCGCTAACCGAGCGCACATTCTCAAGAGATCGGTCAAAAGGCGCCACCCGCAGCCCGCATGACGGGCCGCTTACCCCAGTTGGCTAACTTAGTCGGACCGGGAGGTTGGAAACCATGACTTCATCTGTGAACGGGTCTGATACCGCCGGAGCTGATTCGATGGAAACCTTGGATAGGGTGGCTTTCTTAGTGCGAAATTGCACCGATTGCCCGTTGTCTGGTGGCCGTACCCATGCTGTCCCGGGAGAAGGTAATCCCCAGGCCGATGTGATGTTCATCGGSGARGCGCCNGGGNTTCCAAGAAGACCGCCARGGGCGSCCCTTCGTYGGSCCCGCCGGTAARCTSTTGGAYGGGCTGTTGGCGTCCATCGGCACCAACCGCGACGATGTATTCATCGCCAATATGATCAAATGCCGGCCGCCGGATAACAGGGACCCTGCCCCGGCGGAATTAGCGGCATGCACCAAGTACCTGGACCGGCAGATCGAGTTGGTAAACCCCAAACTCATCGTCACGTTGGGCCGGTTCGCATTTGGGCGGTATTTCCCGGGTGAGGGCATCACCAAGGCCCGGGGCAGACTCAGAGAAAAAGACGGGCGAAAAATCTTTCCTGTGCTTCACCCAGCGGCGGTGTTGCGCCGGGATGAGCTAAGGCCCACAATGATAGAAGACTTCAAAGCGATTTCGGAGATATTAGATGGCGGGATCGAGGATACTGGCGGCGAGACAGGCGTGAATGCACCTACGGCTTCAGAAGCAGCCGTTCCAACAGCCCAGATGTCCTTTGTTGACCCCTCCGGCCCGGCAGCCGTTTCCACGGAGCAGGCTGACACGTCAACCGTCAACGTAGAAGAAGCACCTCGGCCCGAGCAATTGACTCTTTTCTAAAGGTCCAAACTAGGCCGGGCAATCCATATTTAGGAACGTAAAGAACGTTGACATCTCAGCTACGCATCATTCCCCTGGGGGGCCTTGGGGAGATCGGCAAAAACATGATGGCCCTGGAATACGAAGACGATATCGTAATCATCGATTGCGGGGTCCAATTCCCTGAAGAGGGCATGTTTGGGGTCGATCTGATCATCCCCGACATCTCTTACCTGATGGACCGGATCGACAAGGTTCGCGCCATCCTCATAACCCACGGTCACGAAGACCACATCGGGGCCTTGCCATTCATCCTGCCCAAATTGAAATGCCCGGTATATGCGCCCCGTTTGGCCCACGGCCTGATCACCGCCAAATTGAAGGAACGGCGGGCGGCGCGGGACTCGGTCGTGAATCCCATAGACCCAAACGTGGTCCATCAGATCGGGGAGGCCTTTGAAGTCTCCTGGTTCCGGGTGTGCCATAGCATCCCCGATGCCATGGGCATCGCCATCGGGACCCCGTTGGGCACAGTGATTCACACCGGCGACTTCAAGATCGATCACACCCCAGTGGACGGCCGTATCTTCGATCTGCCGTCCTTGGCCCATTACGGTGACGACGGCGTACTGTTGCTGTGCTCCGATTCCACCTACGCCGAGGTCCCGGGATACACGACCTCCGAGCGCGTGGTCGGGGAAGCCCTTGACCGCGCTATCGGAGAGGCGGAAGGCCGGGTCTTGGTCGCCACATTCGCTTCACTGGTTTCCAGGGTCCAGCAGGTGGTGGACGCCGCCGCGAAATACGACCGGAAAGTCAGTATCGTCGGCCGTAGCATGGTCGACACCGTCAAGGTGGCCACGGAGCTGGGTTATCTGAAAGTACCCGAAGGGACGCTCGTCCCATTGGCTCAGACCAGGAAGCTGCCGCCGGAAAAGGTAGTCCTGATGACCACCGGCAGCCAGGGAGAGCCGACCTCGGCCCTGGTGCGTATCGCCAAACAGGAACACCGCGACGTAAACATCATGGCCGGCGACACGGTGATAATCTCCGCCACCCCCATACCCGGCAATGAACTGCCGGTCAGCCACACCATCGACAACCTGCTCCGTCAGGGGGCTAAAGTCCTCTACGACCGGATCGCCATGGTCCACGTCCACGGGCATGCCAGCCAAGAGGAGTTGAAGCTCGTGTTGCGCCTGGTGCGGCCGAAATACTTCGTTCCGGTACACGGCGAATACCGACACCTGACCGCCCACGCCCAGCTTGCCTGGGACCTAGATGTGGCCAAAGACGGGATCTTCGTGTTGGAAGACGGCGACGTGCTGGAACTATCGGAAGATGGCGCGCGCATGGACGAGCATATTTCCGCGGGGCCCATCTTCGTGGACGGCCTGACTACACGAGACACCCAGAGCCCCGTGCTAGGTGAACGCCGCAGCCTCTCCAAAGACGGAGTAGTGGTCGTCGTAGTAACGACGGACAAGAACAGCGGCAAAGTGGTGGGTGAGCCGGCGGCCGTTTCCAGCGGTTTCCTCGATGAATCGGAGACCGGCAATCTATTCGCAGAATTGAGCGTCGCGGTGGCCCAGGAATTGACCAACAATTGGTCCGGCAGCAAAGAAAACAGTGAAAACGGCGGATTAAAGGCGAAAGTGAGAGAAACTGCCCGCAGCTTCATAGCTGGCTCCGTTCGCCGTTCCCCTATGATWATTCCAGTGGTTTTGGAGGTTTAGTCCAGCCACTCGCCGGATACCGGCCATAGCAACTGCCACTGGAGGGATATAGTGGCCAGTTCCATTGGGCGTGAGCGGGATAGTACTGCTTCGCCATCGATAAARGAYCTCATCCACGGAGCCCCAGGGTCGCTGATAGACGGTTTAATCATCTTGGCTATCGGTCTTTCTGCGGGCTTGTATTTCGGCTTCTCCAGTGGCGCACGGGAATGGGCCATCGAGACCCTCGGCTACGGCTGGGTCCCCGCGGGACTACTGGTCGCCGTAACCCTCGTCACACTCCGCTATAACCGCCGCGTTCTTTTCACTCACTGGCGCCGTTGGGTCATAGCTGTGGCTTTGGCCGCCATATCCATATCCGTCCTCTCAACGATCTTCCCTTCGGACGGCGCCCTTGAAGACGTGAGCTTGGGCGGCAAATGGGGCGCTTACGTTGGTGGGACACCGGCGGTCTTGGCGGCCGTCAAGATGGCCGCGATCGCTTTCGCCGTTCCTCTGATCATCCGGCCCAAACGGTTCGGCATCGTGTATCTGCGGTACGCCAAGGCCGGCGTACTGGGATTACAGCTAGGACTGCTGTATTCCTACCTTGGGCTCCAAAATTCGGCCCGTTTCATCGACCGAAGAGGCCGGATATTGCGCTACGGGATGCACCGGCAGGCGTCACGCAAGGACCTGCTGAAGATGTTGGTGATGGGTCCGTCTAAATCTCCGGTGCGTACTTTGGCCTACCAAGGGGACCCGGAGACCGCCATCGAGCAATCAGACTTTGACGATCTCGATTCTGGGAATGGCCTGGATACCCTCGTTCAAAACGATGAAGATGAGGCCTGGGCCCCCCCCGAATCGGGGCTGATACCGGCCTGGGACACCAAAGARCCCGCGCCGAGGAGGTCCCCCAAGCCTACCAAGGCGATCGACGACGGCGCCGACACCGGCAAACGCACCAAGGGACGCTGGCAGACGCCTCCGGTGGACATGCTGACGCCACCCGATACTCATCACGCTCCCGAAGCCGCCCTTCAAGAGATGGCGCGGCTGGTGGAAACCACGTTGGGCGATCATGGCGTTCGGGTAGAGGTCACCGATGTGAAAGCCGGGCCCAGGATCGTTCGCTTCGGCTTGGTCCCGGGCTGGGTCCCCAAGCGTGGAGATGCGCGCCGCGCCGCCATCGGACTCGACACAGCCGATGCAGACCCCTCTGCGCTGGAACGCAGCCGAGTCAAGGTCCAGAGCATATTGACTCGGGAAAAAGACATGGCCCTGGCATTGAAGACGCCGTATCTGAGGATCGAGGCGCCGGTGCCCGGGGAAGCCCTTGTCGGTCTGGAAGTACCTAGTCCCTCACCCAGCAAGGTGCACCTGAGAGAGGTGATGGAGACCCCGATCTTCAAGAAGCTGGTCGCCAAGGGCGGTCTGCCCATCGCGTTGGGTCAGGACACGGGGGGAACTCCAGTAGTGCTGGACTTGGTCGCCTTGCCCCATATGCTTATCGCCGGTGCAACGGGCAGCGGCAAGAGCGTTTGTATCAACTCCATCGTAGCCTCACTCCTGCTCACCAAGACGCCGGAACAGTTGCGCATCCTCATGGTCGATCCCAAGCGGGTTGAATTGACTCCATTCAACGGGATCCCCCACTTGGTGGGTCCGGTGATCGTCGATGTCGAAGAGGTCAATCCCGCCCTTCGGGGGCTGATCCGGGAGATGCTGAACCGCTACAAGTTGATGGAAGAGATCGGCGCCAGGAACATCGAAGGCTATAACAAACGTTCCAAAGAAAAGATGCCCTTCTTGGTTCTCATAGTCGACGAGCTGGCCGACCTCATGATGGTCGGTGGGTTCGAAGTGGAACAGAACCTGGTGCGGCTGGCCCAATTGGGCCGGGCCACCGGAATCCACTTAGTCCTGGCCACCCAGAGGCCGTCGGTCAATGTCGTGACCGGTCTGCTCAAGGCCAACATTCCGGCCCGCGCCGCCTTTGCCGTGGCCTCCCAAGTCGATTCCAGAGTCATACTTGACGCCGTGGGAGCGGAGAAGCTGTTGGGCAAAGGCGATATGTTGCTGCTGCACAACGAGTCACCCAAACCAAGCCGGGTCCAGGGCACATTGGTATACGACCRGGAGATCGACCACATGGTTGAGTTCTGGCTGAACCAGGAAGGCCCGCCCCTGCCTTTGATAGACGTGGGCGAGCCGGAAGAGGATGAACACGGGGACGACGTGGACGCCCATATCATGGAAGAAGCCAGAGAATTGGCCGCCAGGAATCCCCAACTGTCCGCATCCTATCTGGAGCGCCGTTTGAAGATTGGCGGCCGCAAGGCCGAAGAGGTCATGGAACTGTTGGAAGAAGAGGGCTTCTTCGACTCCCGGTAGCAAGCCGGTGATCTTTATGCGGGAGACGGAAAGTGGTCCGGGACGGAATCATTGACAGGGGCCGGTTAACCATTCTCTCCTGACAGCCTTCTTAGATCGTATTTTGGGTTTCGATGCTTTCTGATGGCGTTCTTTGACAGGAGCACCCGATGAACAACAACATCTCCCATGCTGGAGGAGGCACGGGAGACGTTGTGGGGTCGACCACCGCCTGAATCAATCACCGGCATTCGTTAGTTGGTGGCGATCAGATCGGTTGACCTAGATGTGCTACCAGGTGATCGAGGTGCTGTCGCTGGTCTTTGCTCCTTTGGCGATGGCCGATGCGCCGCCGCAAGAAACGGTTGCTTTATAGTCATAGTCTCCAGGACCGATCTCTGGGCGAGATGGGTCGTCATCCGACCCCCACTGTTTGACCAGCCGCACGAATTTGTTGCCCAAGCTTTGGGCCACGGCTTCGGTGGTCTCACAACCAACGGTTAGCACCAGAGCCATCTCACTGCCGTTCTGGCTTATCGTCGCCTCCGATATCTCGCGATTTGCTTTGATCGTCTTGATCACAATGTCTTTGACGGACTCCCTCACCGGTTCAAATGATTTGGCCGACTGGCCATCCGAACCGGACCCTGATCGAACGGCATCGCTACCGCAAGCGATGGCCACCACCGCGAGAATCCCGATCTCCAACACAACAGTCATCTTCAACATCTTTTTCATAGTTGCACTCCTAAACTAGATCTTGGTGGGGCCGAATCTTGGCCCGGAGGGTGTTCTGCYGCGGCACGCCGTTCATTCCCTAACAGGATCGCCGGCATTGCCGCGGCGCAGACCCAAGGAACATCGTCTCGACGTCCCACAAGCAACATTACCGGGACAGAAATCGGCTAGCATCAGCGAAAATGCCCAAAAATAAAATTGCCTAATCGACGATCGTGGGMATATTTGCCCACTGAAACGCTGAGATAGCCTGGGGAAACGGCGGGGTTTAGGAGGGGAGTTGGTTCAGTGCGAAGGTCGTGGCTTCCGCCCGGTTTCGGACGTTGATCTTGGTGTAGATATTGGAGATGTGACGTTGGACGGTGCGTTCACTGAGAACCAAATCTCGGGCGATCTCACGGTTGGTCCGCCCTTGAGCTAGGTGAGTCAGCACTTCTATCTCCCGCAGGCTTAAGCCGCCCGGATAGRAGGTGCTTCTTCCCGGCCCTGCGCCAATCACTTCTTGAACGGCCGCCGCCTTCGCCATCAAAGGRGACATTCCCAGTTCAGAGGCGATGGACAGACATTCATCCAAGAGAGCAGTTGCTTTGGACCTGTCTCTCCGTGGGCCGAGTTCCAGGAGAACAGCGGCGTGGTCGTGACATGTCCACGCCAGCTCCGGAAGATAGCCGGACTCGCGGCAGTATCCACGTCCGTTTTCGAAGTGGGCAACAGCGTTATCCAGGTTTCCCATGGTGCCCGCTAACAGACCTAGAACGCGGTCCAGGCTGGTAAACATGAACATTCGGGCGTTTGAGGAACACAGGACGGTATATTGGGCACTTGCTGCTTCCGCATCTTTTTCCATAGCTGCCGACAGAGAAGCCCCGATTCTGGCAAACGTCGAAAAGAATGGGATATCCACTGGGGAAGAAAGGACGGTGGTTATGGAAGATTCGCCCATTTCAGKCTGCCTTAGGGCGCYGAAGATGTACTTTGCCACGGGCGCTACGTATGCCAATAASGCGTTGGGCGTATTTGCCCCAGACRMTGCCYTCTGGGCTATTTGTTCCATCAGATCTAGGTGGAATTCGGCTTGGTCTCTTTCGCCGGTCTGGGCATCTAGAACAACGCGTTGGAGGAGGATACGGGGGTCATGCAACATCTGGTCCAATCCGGGTTGGACCATCTCACGGGCTGATTGCCACTTTCCCCGCAATGTGAACGGCCGGGCCACTGAATCATGGGCAGCCGCCCCCCCAGTTACGGTCGCGTAACCGACCAGYCGACTCCAAGAATATCGATGATTGGCGCTCCGTTTCTTTCGTGTCGCCCGAGGAGAATGAACCTAAACAAGCCCAATATCGGGCGGTGACCTCACCCCGAAGGTCGGAGGCCGCGACAGCCTTTTCGATCGCTGTCAGGCCGTATGCTAGACCGTCCTCAAAATGGTTGTTCCAGGATTCAAGTTGGGCCGACGTGATCAGCGCTCTGATTTCCAGGGCGGAATTTCCCTCTTGCCTAGCGACGATCAGGGTGCGGTCCAGCGAGTCCCTGRCGCTTTGGAAATCACCTTGGCCCAACCCAAGGATGCTGCCTCGATACGCATGCAGCCTTCCGGTATCAAGAGAATCTGCGGGAACGAGCTCCAAGGCCTTTTCAACCAATCCGCCGGTACGCAGACCATACTCGCTTAGTTGCGGGGCATAGAATTCGAAGGCGATCGCGACAATCTTGGCCGTATTTCCCGCCGATGCGTAATATTCGAACGCCCGGCTCAGATTTTCGTGGGCTAGCCCCAATTCGTGTCTTGGCAGGACGGCCGTTTGCGCGCGGCCCAGGCCAAAACGAGCAGCCGCTATTACAGAATCCTCCGCCATCCCCTCTTTGGCGGCCAGCACATTGTTGAAGTGGACCATCGCCTGCTCGTGTGAGAAGGCCTCGATGGCCTGCTCTCCCACAATAAGGGGAAAATAAACCAGCTTGTCAGACCCCAGCACCTTTTGGGCGCCGGCGAAATGGTAGGCCAATTCTCCGGCATGTTGGACCAGGCTATCCCGGTGCAGGTGTTCTAGCGACTCAGCCATCGCGGCATGGGCTTGGGCCTTTTTGATGGGCGGTATCTCTTGGTAGACAGCCTGTTGGATCAGGGCGTGACTGAACTGGTACCGCCCAGATCCGGGACCCAACGGACCGATGATTCTGCTGGCCAGCGGCTCGTTCAGGCTCTCCGGAAATGCAACTTCGTCGATCTCCGATGCTTGCTGTTGCAGCGACGAAAGTTCGAATTCACTCCCCATGACCGAGGCGGTCAGAAGCAGTTGGTTACAAGAGTCGGACAACCCGCTCAACCGACGTAAGATCGCGTCCCGAACTGCCTCGGGAATGGCGGAGACCCAATCTTGGTTCAARGCGATTTCCTCRGGGCTGACCGAGCTCACGACCTCACCGACGAATAGGGGATTCCCGCCAGTGCGCTCGTGCAGCGTGTTAACCGCAGATTGAGGTACGTCGATGCCGGACCTAGATCCAATGAACTCGCCTACTTCCTCACGGCTCAGACCCTCCAGATGCACCCGGTGGAAGTGTCTCTCGCGGACCAGCTCTCCCAGAGTACGGCTGAGGAGATGCCGTCCGGATATCTTGCCATCCCGGAACGTACCCACGATCATCAAGGAGGTTCCTGGTATCTCTTTCGTTAGGAATTCTAGGAGCAATATGGACGACTCATCGGCCCAGTGGAGGTCGTCTAAAACAAGCAACATGGGTTGGGTCTGGCTGGCGTTCTTGAAGAAGGTGGTGATGGAGAAAAATAGACGGAAACGGGCTTGCGCCGGGTCCAAAGGCGGCGGAGGTCCCAAACCGTCCAGTTTGGCGGTCAATTCCGKAAGGATCTCCGCGATGTCCGCGGCGCCAGGACCCATYYCCCGCCGGAGTTGGCCTGCGTCCAGAGTTTCAATGTACTCCCGGATGCACTGAAGCCAAGGCCAAAGGGCGGGTGCTCCTCCGTGCTCATAACACCATCCGCGCAGAACGCTGAAGCCTTTGGTGTCTGCCAGCGCGGCGAGCTCATTTGCAGCCCGGGTCTTCCCGATTCCCGGCTCTCYGGCCAGCATGACGATTTRTCCTCTTCCAGACAAAACGTTGTCCAAGGCGGCGGTCAATTSGCCCATCTCGAGTTTACGGCCGATGAAATCTGACCCTGAATCGCTGTTGCTAATCAAATCCGCGCACTACTCTGCTTAGATTGGTTCATATTACAACGCACCAAAGGATCACCGCTTTTCAACCCTGGTTTGGTCTGTAGCCAATTGGTTTGCTATGATTCGGTTTGCTATCATTGGCGTATACCGGGTGCCCAGGTTGAATAGTTAGTTTTTGCTGATAGACCTTCATACTCACAGTTACCCCCACTCTGACGACAGTTTCATGAGCGTGGACGAATTGATCAAGGGTTCCAAGAGTTTGGGCCTGGACGGCATCTGCCTCACCGACCACGATACTTTCTGGACCGACGAGCAGATCCGAGAGCTTTCCAGCAAGCACAATTTCCTGGTTATGCCCGGCTGTGAGATCAATACCGAGGCCGGCCACGTTTTGGTATTTGGGCTGAGCAGCTACGAATTTGGCATGCATAGACCCGAATTCCTACAGGCGTCCGTAGATAAGGCAAACGGCGTGATGATCGCAGCCCACCCGTACCGGCGGCGTTTCATAGAAGAACCGGCGGAAACGCCTGAGGTCAGAGAAGAGATGCTGGAGCGGGCCAGAGGCGACAACTTTTTCAGCATGTGTCAGGGTATCGAAGTGCTGAACGGCCGGGGCTTGGCGGTCCAGAACGATTTCTCCCTGGACCTGGGGGCTCGTCTGAAGGCAAATATGACCGCCGGCAGCGACGCCCACAAAGTCGAACAGATCGGGACCGTTGCGACAGAATTCCAACGCCCRGTATCCTGTCTGAAGGACCTGATCCGGGAGCTCCGGGAAGGCCGCTATCAACCGGTGGACCTTAGGCAAAACCCCGTATCCAATGCTTAAATGGAATAATTTGGCCAATGGGTGAATTACTAAGCATAGAAGACCTGACAGTTAGTTTCGGCACCGCCGCCGGACGGGTGAAAGCCCTGAATAACGTGAGCCTCACGCTGAGTGAAGGCGAGGTCCTCTGCGTCGTGGGAGAGAGCGGTTCCGGCAAAAGCACTCTGGCGCTGACGATCATGGGGCTCCTGCCGCACAACGCCGAAATCGCCGACGGCCGGATAACGTACAAGGATATCGACTTGCTCCGGGCCGACGCCGACACGATGCGCGACCTGAGAGGCCGGGAGATCTCCCTGGTGTTTCAAGACGCTCAGTCCGCGCTGAACCCAATCGAAGCCATCGGTCCCCAATTGGAGGAGGKGATTCTAGCCCACAGTAACGTGTCCCTCCGCGGCGCCAACCAAATGGCTCAGGACATACTTCATGAGATGGGCATGGCAGACCCCAAACGGGTGATGGGGCAGTTTCCGTTCGCGCTGAGCGGCGGTATGTGTCAACGGGTGATGATGGCCATGGCCTTGGTCCTGCGCCCCAAATTATTGATCGCCGACGAGCCCACTTCGGGACTGGACGTTACTCTACAGGCCGAGATACTTCAGCGGATCCGGGAACTGGTCAAAGAGCAGAACGCATCTGTGCTGTTGATCACTCACGACATGGGGGTGGTTGCGGCAATGGCCAACACGGTTGGCGTGATCTACGCTGGAAACGTGGTGGAGAGCGCTAAGGTCGTGCCCCTGTTCAAGCGGCCCCAACACCCCTATACCTGGTCGCTGTTACAGGCGCTGCCCCGTTTGGACGACCCTGACAAAAGGATCGAGCCCTTGCCTGGCACGCCTCCGGACATGATYAAATTGCCTGGGGAATGCCCGTTCTTGCCTCGCTGCTTCAAAGCGCAGAGCCAGTGCCGRACCGATCCCAAGCCGAAGCTGAAGGARATCGAAGGGATGCACTTCGTGGCGTGCTACAACCCGGTGGTGCCCGCAGACGACGACTAGGCGTACCGGGTAGTCGTCCTCCAGCTAAGGACRGGGGCTTTATCCGGAGACTGAGTCGCCGACCAGTAATTCGAGGGCCAGATCGGGACCCAGCTTTCCCCGCTTGATGGCCAGATCGGTCTCCAGAAGACGGTTGTACCGCCAGACGATCTCCGGCATGGAATGACGCCGGGCTTGCTCCGCTGTCTTTCGCACCACAAAGTCGGAAGACGTTCCGAGCCTTCCTTTCAACTCGCTCTGGGGCACGCCCCGGTCGATGGCGTCCCTGGCCAACGCCAGCAGGCGCAATTGGCGTTCGACCATGCCGATGATCTGAGGGGCTTCCTTGCCGTCCTCTTTCAACTGATGCAACAGGTGTAASGCCACGCCTGGCTTGCCGTCGATCATGGCGTCTACCGCGACGAATATGTTGGCCTCGCGGACCTGGGAGACCATCTCGGCCACATCTGATTCTTGAATCTCCCGCCCGTAGCAGTAAAGAGCCAATTTCTCCAGCTCTTGGTCCAGAGTCCAAAGGTCGTTGCCGACAAGGTCGGTGATCGACCTGTTGGCCGACGGACTGATGGACGCGCCCGTGGCCTCGACGGTGGTCTTAACCCAGCGGGACAGGGCCTCGCCGGAGGGAGCGGACAATTCTTCGACCTGGGCCACGGGCCGCAGCATGCGCAGAAACGGGTTGTTGGCGCCCAGCACGCCGTCGGTGAACACCAGGACTGTGGAGTCTGGCATCTGAGGGATGGCTTCTCCCAGGGCTTGCCATTGACCGGCCACTCCCGACTCCGCGGATGAGCCGCGCCGCCGGCCGCGGCCTTGGGACTCCGCGGTGCCCAGGAGCCCTTCGACGATCACCAGGCGGTAGTCGTCCATAAAGGGCAGGGCGTTGCACATGCTAAGAAGCTCGCCGGGCTTGACCTGAGAACCGACAAGACGGTGCCGGTTTGATTCAAGAAYGTCCGATGCCCCGGCCTCGGCGATAACTTCGGCGAGACGTTTGGGAACCAGGAAACCGTCGCCGTGGAGCAGGTGTACGGGCAAATCAGACTCCCAAATACATAGCAGGTCTGGCGGGCCGGATTATATCACCAGGCTGTTCGCGSCACGACTAGAAAATCTGAATGATTTGTCATTAATCTTKYMRTKRMWSTKKCAGTGGCAGTGGCAGTGGTAGCAGTTGTGTGTTGTAATGATTCGGGCTTTTCGAAAAAATCCTAAATACCCGAATTGGAGACCCGATACCGATGGATTTTGCCCTTTTCTCCCATGTGCCCTGGCCCGAAGGAACCGACCCAAAACAGGTCTACGATGACATCACGGAAGAATTCGTGCTGGGCGAGGAGCTGGGGTTCAAAAGCGCCTGGATGGCGGAGCACCATTTTACCCGCTATGGATTGGGCGCCGCGCAGAACGTGCTTGCCAGCAACATCCTAGCGAAGACCACGACTCTGAGGATGGGGTCGGCGGTTGCTGTTTCCCCACTGCATCTCCCGGCCAGATTGGCTGAAGAGATAGCGACCCTGGATGTCCTTAGCGGAGGGCGGATCGATGTGGGCTTCGGACGCGGGGCCGCCGGGTCTGAATACAATGTCGCCAATGTCCCCCTAGAAGAAAGTCAGGCTCGGTTCAGAGAGTCCATCACCATGATCGAGGGTCTCTGGACCAACAAGAATTACTCGTTTGAGGGGGAGCATTACAAGATAACCAGTGCCAACCTGGTCCCGATGCCGGTGCAGCAGCCCCACCCGCCCATCTATATCGCCGCGACCCGCACCAAGGCGACCCAGGAATTCGTCGCTGGGTCAGGCCATCCATTGTTAATTGGCGTGGTCCTGGACACCGTGGATGCGGTAGCGCTGTGCCACACCATGGTCGCCCTGGCCAAATCCAAGGGCAACACGATGACCATGGGCCAGATTCCGTTCTTCCGTTATTTCTACGTGGCCGAGACGGAAGAACAGGCCCGGGCCGATACCAAAGACTCGCTGGACTGGAACATAGATATGATCCAGTGGCGGCGCACATTTGAGTTCGGCAGCGAAGTGTACGAGAAGATGGAAGACTTCCGGAAAACCCGCACGGAACTCCCACCCAGCTACGATTACCTGTACGAGAACCGGGCCTTCATCGGMAGCCCAGACCAGATCATCGCCAAGATAAAGGCGCTGCAAGACCAGGGCATCGAATACTTCGGCTGCAACTACTCGTTCGGTGGCATGCCCCAGGAAAAGGTCCTCAAGTCCATGCGGCTATTCGCCAAAGAAGTGATGCCCGCATTTAAGTAGCGAGTCCGGCGGGTCGGCTACGGATGCGCCGGTAGCCGCTCACCATGGAAGCCGGAGCGGTCTTCGAACGAYGTTCCGGGCTCTGGATAGACCTGGTGATAGAGGCCCCGCGTCCTGGCCTTGATGGTCTCGTTCACCCGCAGATATAGCTCGGTGGGATGCGCGTTCTGGTCTTTGTACATCTCGCTCTCTAGCGGGCTGCCATTTTCCATCTCCCAGATGCATAGGTACTTGAGGGCATTGTTGTTATTCTCGCCTTCAAGTTTGAACCGCCGGGCGGAGACGTAGCCGGGGATGGCCATGCGCTCCGGCAGATGCTGCTCGTTGTACCACTTGTTGAATTCAGCATCGTCTGCTTCGTCCACTTCCATGGTCACCACCAACACGGTGGTGCCGATGTGCTGCGATGGGGCGTTGCCGTTCTGCTGAGCCATTGTTGTCACCTACTACCCGGATATTTAAATCAATCATTGCGTTAGTCCCACCCTTGTAAACCCGGCGCRCCRGCGCTTGCGGGTAGGTGGGCGGTAGTATAACATTGGGCGTGATTTTTCACGGCCAGATATACGCGTTCAACAAGACCGGCAAGGGGAAGGCATGAACCAAAAGGTCCGACTAAAAGTTAACGGCGCCGACCACGAATTAGACATCCCGGCCCGGCGTCTGCTGATCGACTGTATTCGGTACGACATAGGCCTCACCGGCACCAAAGAGAGTTGCAGCGTCGGCGTTTGCGGCGCGTGCGCGGTGTTGGTCGACGGCGAGATGTACGCCTCCTGCATCACCTTGGCCGTAGCCGTGGACGGCGCGGAGATYACCACTATCGAGGGGATCGCCGAGAACGGCAACCTTCATCCGGTGCAACAGGCCTTCATCGATCACGGCGGATTCCAGTGCGGCATCTGCACTCCCGGCCAAGTCATTGCCGCCAAAGCGCTGCTGGAAGAGAACCCGACCCCGACCGAAGATGAGATCAAAGAATACATGATGGGTAACCTGTGCCGCTGCACCGGTTATTACGGCATCCTCAACTCCATCGCCGCCGCCGCGGAGACCATGAACAAGGCGGCAGGGAGCGGCGGATGATCGACTTCGAATACCACGCCCCCACCAGTTTGGATCAGGTGTTTGACCTGCTGGAACAGTACGGCGACGATTCGCGCGTCATGGCCGGCGGCACCGCGCTAGTTATCCAGATGAAGCAGCGCCTGTCTCAGCCCGGCCACGTGATTGGAATGCGGCGGGTCGGCGGCCTTAACTCAATCGAATCCACACCAGAGGGACTGATGATCGGCGCGCTCTGCACCCAACGCCAGATCGAGAACAGCGAACTGGTGGCTAAAGAGCTACCCCTGATCGCCGACACCTTCCGCAAGGTAGCGACTCCCCGGATCCGGAACATGGCCACGATCGGCGGAGGGCTGGTTAACGGCGACCCCAACCAGGACCCGCCTCCGTCGCTGATCGCCCTGGGAGCGTCGGCAGTCATGACATCCAAGAGCGGCGAGCGGGTGGTGCCCCTGGAAGAATTCTTCATCGATTACTACGAGACCGATGTGCAGCCCGGCGAGATCCTGACCAGCGTGCTGGTCCCCCATGCCCCCGCCGGCTCCGGTTCGGTCTACCTGAAGTTCCTGCCCCGCACCGCCGACGACTACGGCACCGTCAATGTGGCATCGGTAGTCTCCAAAGAGCCRGACGGAACATGCRAAGACGTCCGCATCGTCCTGGGAGCGGCGGGTGTCACGCCCATCAGGGCCACAAACGCCGAAGACGCCCTGCGCGGGAAGCCGCTGACCGACGAGAACATCCGGGCCGCGGCGGCGCTGGTCAAAGACGCCGTTGACCCATTGGAGGACTTCCGGGGATCAGCCGAATATAAAACCGATATGGCCGAGGTATTCGCCCGCCGCGCGGTGGAGCAGGCGATGGCCGCGATACCGGCGGGAAGTTAAGACCATGAAGGTAGAGATCAACTCGGTTGTACCGGCCAGCCGAGAAACCACTTGGGCGTTGGTCATGGACATCCCCARGGCCGCCTCTTGTATCCCTGGGATCAAAGAGATCACACCGGACGGCGAGGGTAGATACCAGGCCACCCTTCAGGCAAGGATCGGCCCCATGGGCATGAACCTCAGCGGGACAATTACTATTCTGTCCCAGGACGCCGACACTGGAGAGGCCCATTTCCTGGTTGAAGCCAACGACCGTCGGGTAGGCGGTGGGGTCAAGACCAACATGAGCATGAAAGTGACCGCCAGGTCGGCCAACGAAACGGAGTTGGAGATCATAGCCGACACCACMTTCATGGGTCGCCTGGGCGAACTTGGCCAGCCGCTCATCCGCAGGAAGGCCCGCAACACCCTGGAGGAGTTCTCCAAGAACCTCAGCAAGCTGCTGGCCTCAGGGTCCGACTAACCCGGTTTTCGCTGTCCCGTCAGGCTGGTTTCGTTGACACTGATTTCCCGTGGTTCCTATACTGTTCTAAACCGCATTTGATTGCGCGTTTCATCTTGATCCTGTGGCTCGGCGCATATGGCGTGGCCGGGAGGGCCTGTGTGCGGCATCGTTGGGTACGTCGGCGGACAAGAAGCCTGGCCCATCATATTTGAGGGGCTGAAGCGGCTTGAGTACCGCGGTTACGATAGCGCCGGAATAGCCATCATTGACCCTCAAGGCGACATTCAACTGCGCAAGACTGTCGGCAAGGTCAATGGCCTGAAAGCGACCGGAGCCTATCCCCATGGCTCGGTGGGTCTGGGCCACACCCGTTGGGCCACCCATGGCCGCCCCTCTCACGAGAACGCCCATCCTCATATCGACTGTGAACAGCGGGTTGCCGTGGTCCACAACGGGATCGTTGAGAATTACCTCGAATTGAAGCGGCGGTTGTCTGATGCCGGCCACGTTTTTACCTCCGAGACCGACACCGAAGTTTTGACCCATCTGGTGGAGGAGGGTCTAGACCGAGGTCTGAGCTTCCAAGAGGCGTTCAGGCGCATGGGCCGGATGGTGAAAGGATCACAGGCCATCTCCGCTGTTCTTCGGGGCGATGGGGCCGAGATCTGCGCCCTGCGGTTGGGACACGCCGGCGGCATAGTCGTGGCCCAATCGGAAGGACAGGCGATCATCGGCAGCGACCTGCCGGCATTGCTGCCTCTGCTGCAGACTGAGTCCAACATGGGTCAGGTGGGCTTTCTGGAGACCGGTGAGATGGTGGTGGTCACCCGGGATAGCGTCGAGTACCAAGACCTTGAAGGGAACCACATCGACAAGCAGCCGCGGATGGTCTCTCAGGAAGAGGTGTTGGTTGATAAAGCGGGTTATCAGCATTTCATGTTGAAAGAGATCATGGAGCAACCCCAGGCCGTGGCCAGCGCCATGCGCGAACGGGTGGATTTCGAGACCCGGCGGGTGGACCTTCCCGATTTCCCTCTCTCTGCCAGCGAGATTGCCGACCTGGAYCGGGTGATACTGATCGGTTGCGGTACCAGCTTGCACGCATCCCAGGTGGGCCGCCATCTGGTGGAACGCTACAGTGGATTGCCTGCCGAGGCGGAAAGCGCATCGGAGTTCCGGTACCGCGACCCGTATATCAGTCCCCGGACGTTGGTTGTGGCTATCGGCCAATCTGGGNAGACGGCCGATACCGTTGCCGCCATGCAGRTGGTTAAAGACAAAGGCGGGAGATTGGTCACCATCTGCAATGCTGAAGGCAGCCAGGCTTCGCGAATAGCCGAAGGTTCCCTCTACATGCGGGCCGGCATCGAGATYGGCGTGGCGAGCACCAAAACCTTCGTGGCTTCGCTGACCATATTGAACCTGCTGGCCATCTTCTTGGGCCAGTCCCGGGGATTCTTGGACACCGCGAAATCCCAAGAGTTGGTGGATGGTCTGGCCCAACTCCCTAGGTTGATGGGCGACCTCCTCGCCGACAGCGCGGTTTACCGGCACCTGGCCCAGGAATATGTTTCCTTCGATTATTTCCTGTTCTTGGGGCGGGGACCCAACGCACCCATAGCGTCCGAGGGGGCGCTGAAGCTCAAAGAGATTAGTTACGTCCATGCGGAGGGCTATCCCGCAGGGGAGATGAAGCACGGTCCCATCGCCCTCATCGACAACGCCATGGCCACCGTGGCATTGGCGCCGAAGGACTCCCTCTACGACAAAGTCGTGAACAATGTGAAAGAGGTCAAGGCCCGGGATGGGCGAGTCCTAGCCGTGCTAACTGAGGGAGATACCCAGTTGGCCGGCGAAGTGGACCACGCCCTGTACATCCCGGAGGCGCCCGAGCATCTGATTCCGCTGCTCACAACTGTGCCGCTTCAGATGCTGGCGTACCACATAGCCCTTTTGCGAGACCGGGACGTGGATCAGCCCCGGAACTTGGCCAAGTCAGTGACCGTAGAATAARGCCGCAGTCTCATCATTTTTGCGGACCGTTCCATCCCCGACTTACGTTACCTGCCACAACRCGATTCCGTGGGGCCTATTTCGATGCCGGCCATACCGATTTCGGCGGGGATGCAGATGAGGTCATCCGTTGGCGTTAACACCGAGTCGAATTCCACCAAAAATCCCTGAAAGAGGATTGCAGTAATCCCTCCTTGGTGTAATCATGTTGTTAGACGTTTGTTCGTGCTCAACCGCGAATCCCMTATAGATTTTTAGGACATAGACAAGGATCAATATTAGATGTTCTCCAGGCTCGATCATCCTCCGGTAGCGTTCGAAGATTACCGCCCATTGCTAGACCCCAAATTGGCTGATGAATTGGCCACCGTAGCCGGAGARATGGGACAGCTACGGGTGTTGCACCTGAACAGCACCGCCACCGGCGGCGGTGTCGCCGAGATCCTCCAGTCCATGGTTCCCCTGGGAAATTCCCTGGGCATCGAGACCGAGCGGATCGTGATTAACCCGGACGCCGCGGAGTTCTTCGACGTCACCAAGAAGATCCATAACATGCTCCAGGGCTCGGACGGTGAGCTCTCCTCCGCGGAGTTGGATATCTACTTCAGTTGCATCCAGAGGGTGGCCGACGATATGCGGGCSAAAGGACTTGCGGCCGACGTTTGGTTCGTCCACGACCCCCAATTGCTACCCCTGGCCCGGTTGTTGCCCAAGAAAGAGGGCGAGATTTGGATCTGGATCTGCCACATCGACCTTACGACGCCGAATCAGTCGGTGTTGGACGCCCTGATGCCCTTGACACAGGACTACGACCAGTTGATCTTTTCGCAGTCGGCCTATGTCCCCAAAAACTTGGGAGATAAGGTGCCGGTGCTGATCGCGCCCCCAGCTATAGACCCGCTGACCATCAAGAACACGCCTATGGACCTGCCCCAAGCGGAGAAGATCGTGAGCGCCATGGGGATCGACACCGCCCGCCCGTTGGTCACCCAGGTCTCGCGTTTTGACCTGTGGAAAGACCCCTGGGGCGTGATCGACGCATTTCGCATCGCCAGGGAGTCGGTGCCGGGGCTGCAGCTGGCCCTTCTGGGACTGAGCCAGGCCACCGATGACCCTGAGGGCGTGAAAGTCTTCAAGACCGTGGCTGACCACGCCGCGGGCGACCCGGATATCCACCTGTATTTTGACCCCGCCGAGATGCCCGTGTCCGTGGACGAGGTGGTGAACGCCGTCCAGATGGCATCCGCGGTATTGATGCAGAAGTCGACCAGGGAGGGTTTYGGTCTCACGGTCACCGAGGGTATGTGGAAGGGCAAACCGGTCATCGGCGGCGACGCCGGCGGCATCCGTGTTCAGATAAACGACGGCGTCACCGGGTTCCTGGTGTCTTCGCCCGAGCAATGCGCCCAAAGACTTGTGGAGTTGCTTCAGGACGAGGCCCTCAGCGCGCGCATCGGCGAAGCAGCCAAAGAGAGCGTGCGCAAACGGTTCTTGCTGCCCAGGCTGGCCCTGGATTATTTGAACGTTGCTAGGGCCCGAGTCAATGGGCGGATACCCGCTGTCAGCGGAGACTAGTTCTCCATTACATTTTGGGCGGCCGTCCAACGTCTTKGACCCTCGGTCAGTCTGTAGTTGTCTACAACGATGTCCATCGTTTCCCGCCTGGCAAGTTGCCGGTTTGATGTTAGAGTAGAGTCTGTTTCGTGGCCCCGTCTGCGCTGCACGTGCGGACTCAGAACAGGCACAATCTCYAAATCAGGCCCGGCAAGAAAGATCCGAATGACTATGGTCCGCGTCAAAGCCCCAGCCACCACCGCAAATCTCGGCCCTGGATATGATTGTCTGGGTCTAGCCTTAGACGTCTGGAACACCATTGAAGTGGAGCTCCTAGACGGCGGAGACCCGGTGGTTGAGGTTACCGGCGAGGGCGCCGGCGAACTGGCGACGGGGCGGGACAACCTGGTCTACCGGTCCATGGAATTTCTATTCCAGGATGCCGGACAGGAGATGCCCGCACTTCGTATCCGGTGCGAGAACGCCATCCCATTGGCGCGCGGCATGGGCAGCAGCGCGGCCGCCATCGCCGCGGGGCTGGTTGCCGCCAACGCGATGTGCTCCGAGGACTACACGGCCAATGACCTGCTGGAGATGGCCGCGACCATCGAAGGCCATCCAGACAACGTGGCCGCGGCGGTGATGGGCGGCATGCAGTTGGTCATCATGAACGAAACAGAAGATGGCAAGCGGCTCTATACGGTGCCGGTGAACGTGCCGCCTGAATTGCACGCGGTAGTTTTCGTACCCGACGTAAGGATATCCACGGAGGACGCACGGGCTGTTTTACCGGAAACCGTGTCTATGGCCGACGCAGTGCATAACATGGGCCGCGTTGGGCTTTTGGTGGCCGGTATGGCCACTAATCACCCAGAATACTTGGCCATCGCCACCCAGGACCGGCTGCATCAGCCTTACCGTCAGCCTTTGTTCCCGGCCATGAAGGTGATCTTCAAGGCCGCCTTGGACGCCGGCGCGCTGGGCGTTTTCCTTTCCGGCAGCGGCTCCACCGTGCTGGCCTTAACCAAAGGCCGGGAGATGACCGTGGCCTATGAGATGGCCGAAGCCGCCCGTCAGGCCAGCGTTGAGGGCAACGTCAGCGTTACCCAGCCCACGGTTCGCGGGGCGCATGTGGTCGGCCAAGACTAGGCGCGCCATCATGTCACTAGTAGTCCACAAATACGGTGGGTCCCAATCATGGCTCTCGTAGTCCACAAATATGGCGGGTCTTCGGTGGCCGACGCCGCGATGATTCAGAACGTGGCCCGCCGCATCGCCGAAGTCAGGAAACAAGGGACCGGCGTGGTGGCGGTTGTCTCAGCCATGGGCGACACCACCGACGACCTGCTGGAACTGGCCCACTCGGTCTCAGACCAACCACATCCCAGAGAGTTGGACCTGCTGTTATCAACCGGCGAGTTGGTGTCTTGCACGCTGTTGACCATGGCCCTGGCGGACCTAGGCCAAGAAGCGGTGAGCCTCACSGGTTCCCAGGCGGGCATCCGCACGGACACCAGCCACGGCCGGGCCCGGATCTACAGTGTGGATACGGCCCGGATCCGGAAAGAACTGCAAGATGGCCGGACAGTGGTTGTGGCAGGGTTTCAGGGGATAACAGAGGGCGATGACATAACTACCCTCGGAAGGGGCGGCTCAGACACCACGGCGGTGGCGCTGGCGGCGGCGTTGGAGGCCGACCGGTGCGAGGTCTACACCGATGTTGACGGCATCTTCACCGCGGACCCCAAGATCGTCCCAGAGGCCCGCAAGTTAAGCGAGATCAGCTACGACGAAATGCTGGAACTGGCCAACTACGGGGCGAAGATGCACCCAAGGTCCATCGAATTGGGTGCGGTCTACAATGTTCCCATATACGTGGCTTCCAGCTTCAACGACACGCCTGGAACATTGATACACGGCGACGCGGACAAGGGAGATATGGAACATAGAATCAAAGCAACGGGGATCGCCATCACCCGCAACGTGGCCAAGATAACCGTGCGCGGCGTTCCGGACCGCCCTGGCGTGGCGGCAACTCTGTTTGAACCGCTGGCTCAGTCCGGAATAAGCGTGGACACCATCGTCCAGAACACGAGTGAGGACCGGACCACAGACATCAGCTTCACCATAAGCGGCGACGATCTCAAGGCCGCTCTCGCCAAGGTTGAGGAGCTAACCTCCGAGATCGGATTCAGCACTCTGATCAGCGAAGCAGGTCTAGCGGCGGTGAGCGTAGTAGGTTCCGGGATGCAGCACACTCCGGGTTATGCGTCGCGCATGTTCCGGGTGCTGGCCGACGGCAGCGTGAATATCGACATGATCACCACCTCTGAGATYCGYATCTCATGCATCATMARSGAAGACCAGGCMGARGACGCCGTGMGACTRCTMCACMGGGGCTTTCAATTGGACGAAKMAGACSCCGGTTRATCYMGCCTCMGRYCCACKTTTGACCCAATGGGAGTTAGGCCCTTGCCTAAGCCGTTCCTGTCAGTTGTGATCCCCACCTTCAACGAAGAAGCCCGGATCGCGGGTACTCTCGACTCGGTTATCGAGTACCTCGTGAGCCGGGACTACGAGTGGGAGGTTGTGGTCGCCGACGACGGCAGCACCGACCGCACCGCTCAGTTGGTGGGCAGCGTGATCGTTCAGCATGCGAACGTTCGAGTGCTACGACTGCCCCACCGCGGGAAGGGTTGGGCGGTGAAGAACGGTATGCTGGCGGCGGAGGGTGAGTACCGCCTGATCTGCGACGCCGATCTATCAGTTGCCATCGAGCACGTGGAACGCCTATTGCCATGTTTTGATGCCAAGCCCGGCGGCCCCGGATCAGACATCGTTTTGGGCTCGCGGGAGGCCCCAGGAGCGGTCCGGATCGGGGAGCCGTCGCGGCGTCATCTTATGGGCCGGGTGTTCAACCGGATCGTGAGCTTGTTGGCTGTTCCGGGTCTGACCGATACCCAGTGCGGGTTCAAATGTTTCCGGGGCGAGACGGCCGAAGACCTTTTTCCCCGGCTGACCCTGGACGGGTTCGCGTTTGACGTTGAACTGCTGCATCTGGCCCGCAAGCTGGGTATCCCTTACTCCGAGGTAGGCGTGGACTGGTATTACCGTGCTCAGAGTAAGGTCCGGCCCATCCAAGACTCGCTGGCCATGACTTTGGACCTGATCAAGATTCGTTGGCGGCACCGTAATCCGGTCTGACTCAATCTTCGTATTGACCGTTGATATCACGCTGCGAAGACCCCTGCCTGCCTTAGAATTTCTGACGTTGCCTACAAGTTAGTAGGAATTYCCATATTYCACGTGTTTTTGGGCTTGACCTTTGGCGAGACGATAGTGTAATTACTAGTTATGCCCTAGGCATGAAACGAGCCTCGCCTACCGGTGGCCACCGACTCGATAATAGGGTCTGGCAAACAATATCATCTCAAGCGAGTATACGAGGCTTGTTAGGCCTTGCCCGACTGTGATGAGGCCCCTTTCAGTGGGTTCGGCCAACGGGAATACAGCACCGGACAGGAGACGGGATGGATTCGGAAGCTATACGCACASCCGGCAGCATGAGGCTGAAACGGGACCTCAGCCAAGAGGCGGTGAAACTGGCATTGCAGGGCGATTGGGAACGCGCCACCGAAGTCAACAAGGCCATCTTGGAGTTGTTCTCAGACGACGTTGAGGCGATGAACCGTTTGGTCAAAGCGCTGATCGAGCTGGGCAATTATCTGGACGCCCGTGCCGTTTTGAACCAGGTCTGTGAAGTAGCCCCCTACAACAACATCGCCAAGAAGAACCGGGCCCGGCTCGACCAGCTGACCGCAGAACCCGGTTCAGCAAACTTCGGTTCCTCTAAGCAGGCCAGAAAGCCCGCCGGAGCACCCCAGATATTCATCGAAGAGAGCGGAAAATCCGGGACCACTATCCTGCGGAACACCAGCGGAAACAAGGCGGTGCTCCACCTTTCGCCCAGCGACCGGGTGGCCTTATCCCGCGACAAGAACACGGTTACCGTGAGAACGTTGGACGGGGAGCTTTTGGGTCAGATAGAGCCTAAACTGGGCAACCGGCTGGCGCGGCTGATTGACGGGGGAAACACGTATGCCGCCGCCGTGGTGACAGTGACCGAACAGGGTGTCTCAGTGATCATCCGGGAGACATTCAAACACCGCGATCTGCAGAACGTATTCTCCTTCCCGACCAAGGCTAAGGAGGAAGACCGGGTGTTCTTGAACGAGACGGTGGCCCGGTTTATGCGGGAAGAGGAAGAGGACGATGATGATGACGAGGAAGAAAACATCATCGACGAAGAAGAGATGGACACGGGCTGGTCGGAAGATGAGTAAAGCCGTCTAGCCGCCCTTGGACCCTGTTTGAACTTTCGCCTGCGTCACTGCCAGCCTTTTGCCTGAGCCTGATTTACCGCAGGGTCCAGGTATCGATCACGCCGTTCTCATCCCCAACCCACACTTGTAAGGCGATGACCTGGTTGTTGCCCTCGTCATCAATGGCCGTCACGGTGTAGACATCTTTCACCGAGATCAATGCCGTGGGCCAGGTATACCGGTCCTCCGCGAATGACCCTCCACCGAAATCGACCAAAAGATCGCTCCAGTAATTCCCCCTCGTGATCGACGCCGTTGTCGAGAATTTCAAGGTCTTSGACGTCCCGGACAGCAACGGGACCTCAGGGTTGAATTTCCAGGTGATCCGTTGGCGGTCGACCTGGCTCACTTGGTGGAGTTGGTCCGGCATGTCTGTGACGTCCCCAGATGGACTGGTGGAAGCGTAAGAAAAGCCTACCGGAAGCAGATCGATGAATTCCTYCAAGGTCACGTCGTCGGTCCCGATGTTCTCTATCTTGATGGTGAAATCGATGTCGAAGGAGTAGGTATAGTAAGAGGTGTTGGTGTTTGTTGAAACATAATTCACCGAGTCCACGGTCTTGCTGACCACTACCGCTTCGCCGGGACACAGCCCAGGGATGAGGCCGATCTGCACGGCGGCCGTATTCCCGGTTCTAGTCTTGTTCCCACCGGGCCYCACCTGGAACTCATTGAAATACGTGCCGGGAGTCACGCTTGTGACGGCTGTGAACGTCAATGTGACCATGTCGCCCGCCGGGATGGAGGTTCCCTGAGGCATATCCCATTCGATATMAACCTCGCTGGGGTCGGGGCATGGGCCGTCGTCCGGGACGATGACCTGCGGCGCGGTCCCCGGCAGTGTCAACATGTCTGCCGGACCGTTGCAATCGTAGGAGAATCCTGGAGGCAAGGTTTCTTCGATCTGAGTTAGGGTGGTCGGGRTGCTATCCCTGTTGACTATAGTGARGGTATAAGGGACCGAATCTCCGGCGTTGGGATTTGAGTTCGACACAACCTTGGAAGATTGGAAGTCCCGGCTGCCGTAGGCCGATAGGGGCGGGATGGTCGCCAGGGGGTTTCCAATTGGGTCGGTGATTGAGCCGGRCGGCAGGACCGATTGCTGGGAAACGGTGATCGTGATGTTTCTACCACAGGGGTCTACGGTTTCGGTGGACGTGGCGCCAGACGGGTCGTTGGGGTCCACRTTGGCCGTTAACCACGTGGCCCAACGCGTTTCGTCCGCCACCAGGTAATCGAGGTATTCTTCGACTCCCAGGCCGCAATACTGACGGTGGGTGATGTCGGTCTTCACCCGGGCGTCGATGCTGGTGTTTTGGGCCAGATTGAGCGACCCGGTGATCAGCGGCACTGAAAAGAGCAGAAATCCCAACGCGGTTAAGATGGCGATGCCGCCGCGTTGGTCTCTACCAACAGGTCTGAGCCTTCCCAAGATATTGTCCAAGACCGACTTGATCAAGAGAGCTTCCTCACGTAGGTGATCAGGTCCAAGCTGTCTGTGGTGTTGCGGTCTCCCAGGACGTCTATATTCAGTCGCAGTGTGTTCCCGCACAGAGTGAAACTGATGGAATTTGCCACCACCCGAGTGGCCATCACCAGCGGAGTTCCGTTGCTGTCCAAATCACGTTGGAGCTCGTCGCCGATGACGCTGTAAACCACGTTGTGGGCGGCGCCTGCTGTGTCTGTCCAGGTCAGTGTGATCTGTTCGACCGAGGGGTCCGGGGCGCAGGTGAGACGAGTGACGCCGCCGTCGTCAAACACGTCCGTGGCGTTCAATGCGTCGCCGGCGAACCAACTTCCGGCGTGGCGAACTTCTCTAACCGCGTTGACATCGTCGGTCCAGAACCTCTGGATGGATAGCACCTGGAACATGCCGGTCCCAAAGATGGCCACCACCACAGACAAAATGCCGACCGAGACCAGCAATTCGATGAGGGTAAAACCCTTCGAGGAACGGAGTATGTCACGGACTTTGTTCATCGATCACGGTCTAGGGTCACGGTCCGGAGCGCAGCGACTCCAGTACGAGGATGCTTTGCCCGTCTCTGGTGACTGTCMCCACCACCTTTTCGATGGAACCCGTGTACCYGTCGTCGGCGACATAGGTTTGTGTGCCGGCGCTTACGGCAAATCCGGTGGGGATATTTATGTTTAGGCCGATGTCATCGGAGACAGAGGCGTAGCTGCCGGGAGGCGCAACGTAGGCCAGGGAATTTACGTACTCCATCTGATTCCGGGCCAGGTTCTCGGCCACGGCGCTGGCTTTCACGCGGTCGCTCGAGACGTGGGCCGCGCTGACACCTAAGAKGACCGCCGTCCCGGCGGATGAAAACATGGCTAAAGCAATAACCGTTTCCATCAGCGTTATCCCCAGGGAGTTGGAGACAGCGGACCGGAAACGGGCTGCAAACGATCTTGCGGCCCGTGTTCGTCCTAATCGGTGAATTATTTTTTGGAATCGGTCCACGGAGATACTCCTGTCGATGCAGGCCTTGCTCAGGACGGTTTGCCGAAGATGAAATCGCCAGGAACTAACTGAGTCACATCCCGACCCCAGCCCCTGGCGAATCAAGCCGTTTATTGCGATTTAAGCTATTGGATCATGGACAGGTGCTGGCGTTGGTGGCGACTATCTGGAGTGTTATCCTGCCCGAGGCATCCCACCTGTAGCAGTAGGTGGTGGAAGCGTTGCGCACATATGCGGACAAGGTGGTGCCTCCAATCAAGTCAAGAGTATCGGTGATGTGGAGATAAGTGGTGGGCGAGCCCGTCAATGCGGTTATGCCCACGTCAGACATCATGGTGTCGRTCGCGGACTGGATGGCATCCNATTCGGCGGTGGCGGCGCCTTCATYGCCTCGGCCCGAGAACTGGATAACCAGGGGAACGATGACTGCGGCCAGGGCGACGATGATGCCCACAACGACTAGCAGTTCTATCAGGGTGAACCCTTTTTGGTCTTCGGCCCCTCTGCCCAGGGTTTTCTTCAACATGTTACGCATCTTCTTCCTCTCCTAGYTGGCGCCCTCAGCGGCGGKKCRAMKWRTYWWRNNACRTTGNNCTGRWNAKGCRTCSGYYSMSMRKWCKKYAYYSYGMMSNGCRTCGGSKSWMRWSYGWRWCRTYYRTNCRCMKWYYMRKASCAGSASGKSYGRGNGGRAKKCNYMRGCWCCAGSMKNCGTSCGKRRWSKSRMMTATGCCGCCAGGTGGCTAATTCCAAGTTATGACAATGCTGATCTAACTTCAAGCCGGTATTTTGCTAGCCGTTTTTACCTGCGATAAAATGGGAGGTCAACGGTCAGTCCAACGACAYCTTTAAGACCGCCGTCTCAGGCCCGGATTCAGGGCATTCCTCTGCCTCTACCCGTGAGACTCCGGCCATGGCCAGAAGGGTGGACCGCAGGGGCTTCGGTGCGCGTAATCGAAGCCAAACTTCCATTCCGTCTCTCAATTTGTTGGAGACCAAACGTAGCAGATGAATCTGGGGGTCTCCCCGGAGAGCATCGACGAACCGGACCRATTCTTTCACGGCCCCGGTGGTCTTGACGACCAGACGCACGGTCTCCTCGTAATTATCGTCACTGCCGTTGGCGGGGTCTGGGACCAGGTGATCGACGAGAGCGGCGGACAGTCCGTTGCCCGGATGGCTATCTGAGGGAGTTCCGGTCTCCAATAATGGCGCCTGGGTGGGATAGGCCAACTCCTCGTCTCGCGGGTGTAGAAAGGACATGTCAAGCTTGGTGGACCGCAAGAATGTGGGGCGGCTGCCATCGATGCGCCGCAGGACAGACTTCACCCTGGATGCCAACTCGTGGGTCGAGAATGGCTTGGTGATATAGTCGTCAGCTCCCATCTCCAGGCCGCGGACCTTGTCCACATCGCGGTCCATGGCGGTCACCATGATTATCGGCACTTGGGAAGACTCGCGGATCTTCTGACAGGTGGTAAACCCGTCCATCTGAGGAAGCATGACRTCCARAAGAACCAAAGATGGAGTCGCTTTGGGCAGGATCTCCAAAGCGTCTTCACCGKTGCCAGCCCAGGTAACCCGRTAACCTACCTGCTCCAGAACAAAGCGCTCGAGTCGCGAGATTCGGTCATCGTCTTCTACGATGAGGATCATCCCGCCGTTGGAGGCCGAGATTCCGCCTGCGTCGTTACCGCGCAATGGCATACTGTAGACTGACTCAGAGTTATCCGGTTAGATTCAACGCTAGCACGGAGCTATGTTAAAAGAGAGCCGGTTTCCATGATCGGACTCATAGGTAGCGACGATGCGGAAGAACAGCCGAAAGGCCTGGGTTTAGGCCATCGCGATGATGCCCATTTTCCGTGGGGTATTGCCTAGCCAGGACTGGGCATATAGAATGTTTCATTGTTGCGCTCAATCCAACCCATACATACAGGAGGACAGGTGATTGGAAGTACTAGGCTCTCATCTTTTGTTAGAACTGAAGGACTGTAACTCCGAACTGCTAAACGACCTCTCTTATATTCGCAAGACGATGATAGAGACGGCCCAAGAGGTGGGCGCCACCATCGTCGGCGAATCATTCCACCACTTTTCACCACAAGGCGTTACCGGAATATTGGCGATTGCCGAGTCTCATATCTCGATCCACACCTGGCCTGAATACGGCTACGCGGCGGCGGACATCTTCTCCTGCGGGACATCGTTCCGGCCCAGAGAAGCCGCTAACAAGCTGGCTGAGGCGTTAGAGTGCTGTAACCTGGAGATCAAAGAGATAGCAAGGGGCCTGGCGATCAAGGAGGCCGTGGGACTCTAGCTGGGCCCACGCTTCAAGATGGACATGTCCGGACACTGGTATATCGAGAGTATCTACCCTGATTTGTCCATGATGCTAAAGGTCCGGGAKGTCTACTACTCTGGCCAGACGGCCTACCAAAAGGTCGAAGTCTTGGACTCGGAACTTTTCGGCCGCAGCCTGGTCTTGGACGGCAAGACCCAGTCCACGGAACGGGACGAGCACATCTACCACGAAACGCTGGTGCATCCAGCCATGCTCTGCCACCCAGACCCCAAGCAGGTTTTCATCGGTGGCGGCGGCGAAGGCGGCACCCTCCGCGAGGTCTTGGCCCACAGCTCAGTGGAACGCGCGACGATGATCGATCTGGATGCAGAAGTGGTCGCGCTCTGCCGCGAGTACCTCCCCAACCATCACCAAGGCAGCTTCGAYGACCCCCGCACCAATTTGGCTCATGAAGATGCCCGCGGCTACCTGGAAAACACTTCGGATTTTTACGACGTGATCATCCTTGACCTGGTAGACCCTCTGGAAGGTGGTACGGCCGCCCTGCTCTACACGCAGGAGTTCTACGCCATCGCCAAGGCGCGCCTCAATCCAGGCGGGGTGTTGGTCACGCAGTCCGGCCCGGCCGGTCTGCTCAGTTTCAAAGAGTGTTTCACCACCATCTTCAATACGCTGAGCACTCTATTCAGCCACACCAAGGCCGCCCAGATCCACATACCCGCATTCCAGACCCTGTGGGGGTTCACCATAGTTTCGGACACGCCTTTCCCGCAAATGTCTGAGGATGATATCGACGCGGAGCTGGGSCGGCGACTGTCGAAACCGCTGAAGTACTATGACGGTGGAAGCCACCRCAGCATGTTCGCACTCACCAAGTTCCAGCGGGACGGGCTAAAGAGCGAAGACCGGATCAACACAGACGCTGACCCAGTATTCATGGTGTGACCGCCTAAGCGGCGCGGTCTATACACTCAGCAGACAAAACGTAGGGGCACGGCATTGCCGTGCCCCTACGTTTTTGCGCGGGTTCCTTTTYGAATGTGACTGGTTACGGGCGGATGAGCACCCGGGTGGTGCCGTCGGGGTCGGTCCGCTTGGTTAGGACCTCATGCCCGGCTTGCTCAGCCCAGAGAGTGACGTCGTAGATGTTCAAGGCGTCGGCCAAGATGGCTTCCACGAAGGACTCTTTGTCGGTTTCCACCTGCTTGCTCAGGGCGGCRATCACCCCGGCGCAACTCTTGCCCCGGCCATCGATGACCACCCAGCCGTTTGAGCCGCTGACCGGCACTACCTCGCCGTCAAAGACGTCGACTTCGCCGCTCTTGCGGAGGTCCACCTGCCGCTTGAACTCAGCTACCGCTTCCCAGGCCACTGCCCGGTCGCGTTCTCCGTTGCCGCAGACCGCTCCTCGCACGCCGACGATGTCGGGATTGATGCGGGCCAGTTCGTCCAGGTCAGAGAGCTTCAGATGCCCTGAGAGCGCCGTGCTCATGCCCAGTTCTTTGCCCTTGAGGACGATGCCCTTCAGGACGTCCTCCGGCATGAAGTCGAAGATGTTTCGTCCGTCTTTGGTGAGAGTGTCGATCAGGAATCCGTCGCACTCTCCGTCGTGGGCAAGTTGGACCATACACAGGGGGTCCAGGCCGTTCTCGAACAGGACGTTGTCCGCGAAAACGGAGCCAACGAGCTTGGTGTTGAAGCCCTCGAGGGCCATGCGCGACTCTTTGAGGACTTGAACAGCCTGGTCGTACTGGGCCTCTTGGAAGCCGACCTTGACTGAGGTGGCGTCCATCATCGCTGCCGCGTAAACGGCCATTGCCACGGTGCCRGGCTGGTTGGGCACGACGCCCAGGGTTACACTGACGTGTTTTTCGACCGGCATCATGCCACGGACGGCCTTCACGATGTTCGGATGGCCGGAGCCGACCAAGGCTTCCTGCAGGTTCTTCACGTCGACGATATCAGCGCCGCCCTGCTCGGCCTCCATCGCCTCCGCCACGTTCTGCACGCTGACCATGAGCAGCATGCCCGAAGCGAAGTTATTGTTACCGTCTAGCCATGCGCCACGGGACGGGGCCGGCACAGCGGGAATCTTGGGTTCGGGTTTGGGCTTGAGGGGTTCTAAATCTTTTCTCAATTCAGACTTCTCCACTGGCGTTAGATCGAATAATGGTGGCCGTACGGAACCGGCAGACATGCCCATCAATGCGCCCCAATGCTTGGCCATGGCGACGGGCAATGCGCCGTTGTACTTCGTCTGAATCCTGRTCCACCAAGTGTCGGACAGTTCTTTCAGACGGCGAAGTTTGTTGTCGTAGAAGGTTTCGTCCAGGTCGCCCTTGCAGGCCCGGTCGACCCATTGGACGTAGTTGTTGGCGCCTGGAACGTCGAATCTCCAGTCGGAKGTGTTGGCGAACATCACCTGCTGYTSRAWRCCCAGYTCCTGGSCSYKGAAGWAKATCCACTCRTCGGGGGTGCTGATGACGTRGTCYYYSCCCAAMRACWGGTGSGTYTCKATCGATAKCTGTTGGTTGAAACTGGCCTCTTTGATCCCGACCACGTTGGGGATGGCGCACAACTGGCCCATCCCGTAGGGGCTCATGATGATGCCGAACTGGGGGGAGTTGTAGAACATGATGGCCAGGTTGGTGTTGTCGGCCAGCAACCGGACGAATTCGACCACCTGGTCCTCGGTCTTGGTGGCCATGTATGGAGGCGCGACGATCAGGAGGTCGAAGCCCTTATCTTCAGCATGCTGGGCCAAAGAGATCATCTCATTGGCGTTGGTGTTTGTTACATGGGCTCCGATGGGCCAAGTGCCTTCGGCTGCTTCGGCGACGGCGTCCATCACCTGGATACGCTCATCGTAGGACAACGCCCAGAACTCACCCATGTTCCAAGTGCAGCCGGCGCCGGTGGTGCCCAGGCTGCGGACATGGCGGACGTTCCGTTTGACGCCATCTATGTCGACGCGGTTATCGGGCGTAAAGGGAGTTATGAGTGTGGTCCACTGTCCCTTAAGGGTTTCCCAAGCCCAGTCCTGGGCTTCATGTTTCTTATAGCTCGCCATTGACTCCACCCTCCATGTGGGAGCAATTTTCCTTTTGCCATGGCTGTTTAACGGCGCCTGGTAGTCCCGTTCCAGAACGGACCGAAGGTCCTATTCCTCGTCGCCGTATTGTTCCTTAAGAGAGTCTACCACCGCGGGGTCGGCAAGGGTCGTGGTATCGCCCAACGCCCGGCCATCCGCCACGTCTCTCAGCAGGCGGCGCATGATCTTGCCGCTACGTGTCTTTGGTAACTCCGCGGCGAATATTATATCGTCGGGCCGTGCCATCGCGCCAATCTTACCCGCTACGTGGGCCTTCAACTCAACTATGACATCGTCGGACATTTCGACACTGTCTTTCAGAGTGACGAAGGCGACGATCGCCTGGCCCTTGATCTCGTGGGCTTTGCCGATGCAGGCTGCCTCGGCCACCTTGGGGTTATCCACCAAGGCGCTTTCGACCTCCATGGTGCCGATGCGGTGGCCGGACACATTGATCACGTCGTCCACGCGGCCCAGCAGCCAGAAATCTCCGTCTTCGTCTATCTTGGCGCCGTCGGCGGTGAAGTAGATGTCCGGATAACGCGACCAATACTGCTCGATGTACCGGTCATGGTCTCCGTAGATGGTGCGGAGCATGGACGGCCACGGTTTCTTGATGGTCAGGTAGCCGCCCCCTCCCGGACCAACCGGGTTGCCCTGCTCGTCTAAAATCTCAGCCTCGATGCCGGGGAATGCTTTGGTGGCCGAACCGGGCTTCAGCGTCGTTATTCCCGGCAGTGGCGCGATCAAGATGCTGCCGGTCTCGGTCTGCCACCAGGTGTCCACCACGGGACAGCGGCCACCGCCGATATTCTTGTGGTACCAGATCCAGGCCTCCGGATTGATGGGTTCGCCCACCGACCCCAGCAGGCGTAGAGACGACATATCGTGTTTCTCGGGGTAGCTTTCGCCCCAACGCATGAAGGTGCGTATGGCCGTGGGGGCGGTGTAGAGGATGGTCACGCCGTATTTGGCGACGATGGCCCAAAACCGGTCCCGGTCGGGATAGTCTGGCGACCCCTCGTACATCACCGAGGTTGCCCCATTGGCCAGTGGGCCGTAGACGATATAGCTATGGCCGGTGACCCAGCCGATGTCGGCGGTGCACCAATAGGTGTCGTTCTCTTTGATATCGAAGATCCATTTGAATGTGGCGTAGGTGCCCAGCAGGTATCCGGCGGTAGTGTGGACGATGCCCTTGGGTTTGCCGGTAGTGCCGCTGGTGTAGAGCAGATAGAGCATGTCTTCGCTATCCATCTGCTCCGGCTCGCAGGTGAGGGGTTGTCCTTCCATCAGGTCGTGCCACCAGATGTCGCGGCCGTCCACCATCTTGTCGTCGKCGGTCTCGGTCCTTCGCACCACCACCACTTTTTCGACACTAGGCGCGCCGCCTTCTAGGTCCAATGAATCGTCGGAGTTCTGTTTCAATGGCACCACACCGCCCCGCCGGAAGCCGCCGTCGGCGGTGATCAAGATCTTGGACTCGGAGTCGTTGAGACGATCGCGCAAGGACTCGGCGCTGAACCCGCCGAACACGACGCTGTGGGCGGCCCCGATGCGGGCGCAGGCCAGCATGGCGATGGGCAGTTCAGGGACCATGGGCAGGTAGATGGTGACGCGGTCGCCCTTCTTTACCCCCAGGCTTTTGAGCCCGTTGGCGAACTGGCAGACCTCCCTGTAGAGGTCCCAATAGGTGTAGACCCGCCGGTCTCCAGGTTCACCCTCCCACACGATGGCGGCCTTATTKCGGCGGCTGGTGGTCAGGTGCCGGTCCAGGCAGTTGTAGGAAACGTTGAGCTTGCCGCCGATGAACCATTTGGCATGGGGCGGGTCCCATTCCAGGACCGTGTCCCATTTCTTGAACCAGTCCAACTCCTCGGCGAACTTGGCCCAGAAAGCTTCAGGGTCGCGCAGGGCTTCTTCATAGACGCCGGGGTCGGAGATGTTGGCCTGGGTTTTGAACGCCTCGGAAGGAGGAAAAGTTCGGTCCTCTTGAAGCAAGGCATCGAATCTTCCGGAATCTTCTACCATTTGGCGACCTCCTGGGCGATTTAAGGGCGGACTGGGGTGAATCTGTCGGCCGAATCAGGTCTTTTTTGCCCGCCAGATTYCAGGCTGATTAGCAYTGGATTTTTAACACAAGCGGCAGGCCTTTGCAATCAGAAACCAAGGTTGGGCGTATCGACTTTCGAACTGGAAAGGGTAGAATGCGGTTTCTATGAGCTTGGAGCCGGAACAACCCTCGATAACAGCCTCGGGGAACGAGTCAATATCCGGGCGTAGAGTCCTGGTGGCCGTGGCCGCGACCTTGGGCATGTTTCTGGCCGCGCTCGACACCTCCGTGAACGTGGCTTTGCCGTCGATGACCCAGGACCTGAACGCCGACTTGCAGAGCATCCAATGGGTGATCGTAGCCTTCGTGGCCACCCAGGCGGCGTTGGTCATGGGGGCCGGCAGCTTTGCCGACCGGTTCGGATTGAGGCCGGTGTACATCTTCGGCGCAGCGATATACCTGGCCGCCATGTTCGCGATAGGCTTCTCGCCCAACCTGGAGACCGTGGTGGGGTTCCGGGTCCTCCAAGCGCTGGGTACGGGGTGCCTGTTCGCCGTATCGCCGGCYATCGCCGCCGGCGTGTTCCCCAGCAGCCGCCGCGGCTTGAGCATGGGATTCGCCGTGGGCAGCCAGGCCCTGGGCATGCTGGCCGGGACCATCGGCGCTGGATTGCTGGTTGGTTGGGTCGGCTGGGAGTGGATATTCCTGGGCCGGACGCCGTTCGCCGTGGCCGCCATCATCCTGGGAGTTTGGTTCTTGGAACGGAACCGAAGCGGCTCATCGTCCGGGCCGGCTTTCGATRTCGCTGGGGCGGTCTTCCTGGTCGGYGGACTGCTTTCCTTGATAATCGGCTTGAGGTTGGGACGTTCCTTGGGCTGGGACTCGCCTGTGGTCCTCACACTGTTGCCATTGGCGCCGGTATTTCTAGTTGCATTCTGGCGGGTCGAACGGACCGCCAAGTGGCCGGTATTGCCTGGCTATCTGCTCCGGCTGACGGGTTTCATCGTCTCCAGTTCGAGTATGTTCTTGGCCAACCTGGGTGTCTTTGTRATCTGGTTCATCTTTCCGTTCTATGTGGCCGATAGTCTGGGAGGGGGCGCCTTGACCTTGGGGTTGATGCTGGCAACCTTGGCCATTTTTAATACCGTATCTTCCGGCGCCGGGGGCTGGCTCTGCGACCGGTTCAGCTATCTGCCGGTGGGGTTCGGCGGGTTGTTGGYCATGGCGGCCGGGCTGCTCTACCTGGGTTACTTGGACACCGGTTCGAGTCTAGGACAGGTGGCGTTGAGRGTCGGTATAGTCGGCGCCGGACTGGGGCTGTTCCAGGCCGCGACCTACTCGCTGATGTTGGGCAGCGTACCCTCAGACCGGTTCGGCACGGCCTCGGCGGCTCTCTCCCTGGCCCAGTCTTGTGGCCGCGTTCTTTCAGTCGCGGTGATCGGCGGAATCTTCGCCTGGCGCAGCGACCACCACCTGGCGGCTTTGGCGATCACCGCAGATGCCGAAGGAGTGGCGTTCATAAAAGCGTTCAAAGACGTATTTGTGATSGGCTCGTCCCTGGGCCTGCTGGCTGCGTTGGTATTCCTGGCCGGCGGTTGGCGCGCGTTACAGGGAGGGAAAGCGGTGGAGAGACCGTCAAACGAGCCAACTGGGRCAGGTCTGACGCCCCAGGTTTGACGTTGATAGTAAACTGCGACGTGAGTGAGTTTTTCACAGCCTAGGAGATTCGGTAGATGGCCCTAGAATTCGGAGTGTTCGATCACATCGAACCAGTACCCAACATGGGACTTCAGGAGACTTACGAGCTGCGCATGCAGCAGATTGAGGTCTTGGATCTAGCCGGTTATTACGCCTACCATCTGGCTGAGCACCACACCCCGGCGGTGCACAGTCTGGCCCCGTCGCAGAACGTCTTTCTTGCGGCTGTTTCCCAGCGGACCAGCAAGATYCGGTTCGGGCCKGGGATCTGCGTGCTGCCACTCCACCACCCCGTCCAGCTCATTGAGGAATACTGCATGCTGGACCATCTCAGCGGAGGGCGCTTGGAGATCGGCGTCGGCCGGGGCGGAGTTTTTGAGGCTTTTTTCTGGGGTCAGGACTCGGATGTCGAGACCAACTACGCCCGCTACCGCGAGACTCTGGCTGCCGTGCAAAACGGTCTGTCAAATGATGTGCTGACCCACCAAGGGGAGTTCTATAACTTCGACGCACTACCCATGCGGCTTCGGCCACTACAGCAGCCCACCCCGCCTTTCTGGTACATGCGCAACGTGGAGACGGCGGCGATGGACGGTATGAACACCATCATCGTCGGCGGTCTGGACAGCTTCGAGGCAAACGTCAAACGCTACCATCAAGAATGGGAGAAACATCAGGGAGTGGGCGCGCTGACGGCCCAAGGGACGGAGCCTAAGATCGGGCTGGTRGTCCATCTTTTGCTGGCCGACACCGATGAAGAGGCCATGGAGCAGGCTAAGCCAGCCTGGGAACATTACAGTTGGAACCTGGGAACCCCCCGGAGATTGGAGGCCGAAAGGAGGGGCCTAACTCAGTTTCAAGGCGAAGGCATGAACCCACGCCCTGCTTCCATCCCTGCCAGGGAGATTCCCCAAGAAGATAGACGGGATCTTGCGGCCACGCTCGAAGACGAGGAGCGACAGGAACGAAGGCTGAACCTGAGAGGCCGGGTGGCAAATCCTGCTGGCGGCGGCGCGGGGTTCGGTTCGGTGGCCGGTTCGCCCGAGACCATCCGGAAGTATATGGATGAGTACGTGGCCACCGGGGCCAATTACTTCGTGGGCGCGTTCCAGTGGGGAGACCTGAGCCACGAGCAGGCCATGCGGTCCATAGAGCTATTCACCAACGAGGTGATGCCGCATTACGCGGGGTAGGCGGATTGAACAACTTTGACTGATGCCGTTYTTTCGACAGGCTCAAGATGAGCGGTTGGGCTTGCCGCCAACCCTCCTTATACGCTCATGGTGAGCCTGTCGAACCACGTCTTCCGAACTGCTCCATGGTGACCCCGTAAAGCTCCAAGTCCTCTAGTTGACCCCACTTCTCCGTGTGACCCTTCAAGAACCCTTCGTGGAGCATGCCTGCTTTCTGCATGACTCGTCCCGAGGCTGGGTTGCGAGTGAAGTGGGCGGCGTAGACCCGGTCTAGATTCAGGTCGATCAGCCCATGGTGTATCACGGCCTTGACTGCTTCGGTGGCGTATCCCTGGTTCCAGTATGGTTTGCCGACCCAGTACCCGAGTTCGGCTTGGCGCGAACCGGTGTCTGGATGCAACTCGATGGCGCCCAAGAATGTGCCGCTGCTGTGAAGGGTGATGGCGAAACTGACCAGTTCGCCCGCATCGGATCTCTCTTGGCAGGACTTGATCCACTTTTCGGCCATGCCGTCTTCGTATGGGTGCTCGATGTTACGGGTGGTGGATGCCACGTCCCGGTCACCGGCCAGACGTTGGATGTCCCGGGCGTCGGACAGCTTGAGGGGGCGTAGCAGCAGGCGCGTGGTCTGGATATTCAAGGTCGTTTCATCCTAGCACGCGGTTGCCGGCCGGATGCAGGGGCTGTCTTGACTGGTGAAAGCGCCCCTTGGTACACTTTGGACGTGCGGGCGGTTAGCTCAGTTGGTTAGAGTACTTGCTCGACACGCAAGAGGTCACTGGTTCGAGTCCAGTACCGCCCACCATTCAAACACGGGCAACCGCACACGGACCTCCCGGCAGACCTTARCCCAATCCATAAAGATACACTGGCGGCGACCTGTGGCCTGGTCCACTTGAGCTWGCCCGGTATTGAAAACGCGAGTTAGTGAGACAGAATGGACGCCGCCCAGTTACTAAAGAAACCAGCCAATCCCAGGATCCCCAAGTTCGGCGCCGGCGATACCGTCAGGGTGAACTTCCGGATCAGGGAGGGCGAYCGAGAACGGATCCAAGTCTTCCAAGGAGTTGTGATCCGTTTAAAGAACGGCAAAGGACCAGCAGCCAGCTTCACCGTGCGGCGCATCACCGCCGGCATCGGTATCGAGCGCCAATTTCCGCTTCATTCGCCCCTGGTCGAGTCCCTGGAAGTGACCAGATACGGCTCGGTGCGRCGTGCCAAGCTCTACTACCTGCGCGGACTGCAAGGCCGGGCCGCCAGGATCAAAGAACTCAACCCCGTCCAGCGCAGGAAGGCCCAAGAAGAGGCCGCCGCAGCTGAGGCTGTACTGGCCGAACAGATCGCCGAAGCCGTAGCCGAGAYYGAAACGCTGGAAATCGAAGACCCTGTGGACGATCTGGAAGAACAGTCCACGGACGACATGGAAGAAGCTCCGGTTGATGAGGCTTCGGACGAGGCGGAAGAACCTGCCGAAGAAGCGGCGGAGGAACCACCTCCTGAAGACCCACCGGCCGAAGAAGAACCGGAAAAGGAATAAGCAGAACGAAACACGGCCCGTCCYTCCTCAGAAGGACGGGCCGTGTTGATTTTAGGAATGTMCCCATCAGATATCAGGATGGGCGCTCACAGATGGGCTTTTATCACGGGCTTATATGGTTAGCTTGAGATACGCGGAAGTGGCAGTGGATGCGGCGGTGGCTCACTCGCGGACCTTCTCCTATTCGATTCCGCCCCGGTTCACAGTGGAACCCGGTCAACTTGTCTGGGTCCCTTTCGGGCGGCGGGTGCTGCAAGGCCTGGTCGTCGAATTGGTCGACGTGCCCAACGTCCCSGAGACCAGAGATATCCTGCAGCCGGTGGAGCCGTCGCCGCTTATCGGTCCCGAACATCTAAAGTTGGGCCGCTGGATCAGCTCCCATTACCGCTGCTCGTTGTTCACCGCTTTCGCCCCCCTGTTCCCTCCCGGATTCGCCGACCACGTCAACTCTCGAATTACGGCAACTCTAGGCGCGGAATCCTCCGCCAACGACCTGAGACYAGAATCCGCTGCGGCTCTGGCGGAGCTGTCGGCGAAGAGAACGGGGCTGGATGAAGCCGAATTCACCAAACTGCTGGGTAGCAACGGCAGCCGGGAACTGACCCGACTTCTGGACAAGAAGTTGGTCCAGCGACAGCTAACCATGCCCCGGCCCCGGGTAGCCCCGAAGTACGAGGCATTCCTATTGCCGCCACCCCAGCCTACAGACGCAGAAGGCGATGGCCCCAAGCTTCCGGCACGGCAGAAAGGACTCCTGGCCGCAGTGCGGGAACAGCGCGCTCCCTACCCCACCGCGCTGGCCAATAAGGAGTTCGGCAACGGCGTGGGCCAGGCATTGTTCAGCAAGGGCTTGGTCGCCATGGAGTGGGTGCGGGCCGACGCGGTAGCCATCGGGAAGCCCAGGGAAGCCACCGGCCGGCAACGGCATACTYTGACCACTCCACAGACCGAGGCGCTGTCTAAGATAACCGAGGTGCTGAACGACCCGGAGCTTCAGCCGCGAAGTTTTTTGCTGCATGGCGTCACCGGCAGCGGCAAGACCGAGGTGTACCTGAGGGCCATCGATCAGGTGGTTAAGCAGGGCGGCCAGGCCATATTCATGGTCCCTGAGATATCCCTGACCCCGCAGACCCTGGAGCGGGTCAACGCCTGGTTCCCAGGCCGCGTGGCGGTGATGCACAGCCGTCTGACCGCCCGCCAGCAGTTCGACCAGTGGTGGGAGATCCGCGAGGGCAAGTACGACGTCGTCGTGGGCCCGCGCAGTTCTCTGTTCGCACCCCTGGCTAACCTCGGCCTTATCGTTGTCGATGAAGAGCACGAATGGACCTACAAGCAGATCGAAACCCATCCGCTCTACCACGCCCGTGCCTCCGCCCTGCAACTGGGCCGTCTCACAGGGTCGCCGGTCCTGATGGGTAGCGCAACTCCGGACGTGGAGACTTACTACGCCGCCACCCGGGGCTGGCATACGCTCCTGGAGCTCCCGGAGCGTGTGAGTGCCGGACCGGACCGTGTCTCACGCCTAGCTCAGGTCCAGGTCTGCGATATGCGCCAGGAGCTGAGAGATGGCAACAGGAGTATCTTCAGCCGGGCATTGGCACAGGGATTGAAGGACTGCATCGCGGGCGGTCATCAGGCGATMCTTTTCTTGAACCGCCGCGGCGCCTCGYCCATCGTGCAATGCCGGGACTGCGGCCACGTGGTCACCTGCCGCAGTTGTTCCGTGTCGCTGACCTACCATTCCACCCAATCGAACCTGTTGTGCCACCGGTGTAACCGCAAGACCAGGATGCCAACCACCTGTCCGGATTGCAAAAGGACGCATATCCGCCAACTGGGAGCGGGTACCCAGCGCGTGGTTGAAGAGGTCAAGAAGCTGCTGCCCGGCACAACGGTCGATCGGCTGGACGCCGACGCCACGCGTTCCGGCCAGGACACCGAAGACACCATGGCCCGCCTGACCAGCGGCGACACCCAGGTGCTGGTGGGCACCCAGATGGTGGCCAAGGGACTGGACATACCCAATGTGACTCTGGTGGGAGTGGTGCTGGCGGACATCGGTCTATATCTCCCAGATTTCAGGGCCGGAGAGCGGGCTTTTGGCCTGCTTTGCCAGGTGGCCGGGCGCGCGGGCCGGGGCGAGGCCACCGGGCAGGTGATCGTCCAGACCTACAACCCCGAGCACTACGCCATCCAAGCAGCGGCATCCCAGGACTACCGGGCCCTGTACGAATACGAGATTGACTCCCGAAGAGAGTTGGGCAATCCTCCGTTCAACGAAATGGTGCATCTGGTATTCCAAGATTCGAACGACAGCCAGGCGCTTCGGCTGGCCACCGACACAGGAAGAACGCTGACGCTTCGTGCCGAGGCCCAAGGACTGACTGACATCGAGGTTATCGGTCCGGCGCCGGGGATACCCTCACGGATCAGGGGACGTTACCGCTGGCATCTGAGCCTCCGAGGCCGTAGGCTGCTGCGGTTCATCGAGGGCATGGAATTTCCTCCGGGATGTACTGTCGATATCGACCCGGTCCATGTCCTGTAGCCCTCTTTACACTCGTGAGAGGCGTTGAATATAATAGTCAGCGTCCCCACAGGATGTGATTGGGACGCCGCGATYAGGACCAGCTTGCCAGAGTTTTKCCGGCCCGCTGTAACCGCGATCTTCACACCGCTGAGGTGCTCAAATTGGCGATCTTGGAAATGCGAATCCTGCCTGACCCAATCCTGCGTAGGAAGGCGATTAAAATAGCSAAAATCACTCCGCARCTCAASAARCTGGTCGAWRWTATSRWMGWSRYYRWSCGCGACCAGAGCGGCGTGGGTTTGGCCGCCAATCAGGTAGGCTCCCTGCAGAAAGTGGCGGTGATAGAGACTCCGGACATGGAAGAACCTATGGTTCTGATCAACCCTGAGATCATGAAAACCGAGGGTGAGCGCCAGGTTATCGAAGGTTGTCTGAGCGTTCCCGGCTGGCGGGGAACGGTCAACCGCTCCGAGAAAGTCAGGGTCAAAGCCATGGGGCTGGACGGAAAGACATACCGGCTCAACGCCGAAGACCTGCTGGCCCAGGCGCTGGAGCATGAGATAGAYCACCTGAACGGCATCTTGTATATCGACCATCTGGCCRATCACGAGAGCCTGTGGAAGATTTCTGAACACGCTGAAGAAGATGACGAGTTTGAAGAMGAAGATGATGAAGCCGAAGAACYGGCTGATTCAGCAGCCGCTGAGGTCTCCGCTACGAGTAGCGAGGACTAAGTCCTGGCGCTTTCCGTCATCCGTGACCTTAAACTGCGGGCCGGGCCGTTTTTTCGTTCCCGTAGAGACAACTGCAATCCACCGCTTGCTCTTTGCCGTATAGCCCATGATTGAAAAACTCGCCGCCTGCTGCGCTGCTCTGGAGACCGACGCCTACCTGGTAGGCGGGTTCGTGCGCGACTGGCTGCTCTCCACCAAGCCGGGCCGAGACATCGACATAGCAGTGGCCGGAGACCCAGATGTCATCGCCCGGGAGATCGCCGGCAGATTCGGTGGCACGGTTGTCCCGTTRGGCCAAGCTCACGGGATAGTGCGGGTGGCGGTGCCGGGCGGCAACGAAACCGAAGAAGGCCCGTGGAACATCGACGTGGACGGGTTCACCGGGACCATCGACGAAGACCTGGCGCGGCGGGATTTCTCCGTGAACGCGATGGCCGTACCGCTGGCGGACTGGCCGTCTTTGGACTCGTTGATCGATCCATTGGGGGGCCGGGCCGACCTGGCTGCGAAGACTATCCGCGCCCTGGGGCCCACGGTCTTCCAAGACGACCCYGGCCGKYTRWTGCGGKCGGTSMGKCTGGCRKSSCRGTTGRGWTTCAGGGTTGAGCCAGGCACATCAAAACTGATCGCCGCCGACGCGCGGCTGCTGGCCGAGGTGTCTCCCGAGCGAGTCAGAGAGGAATTCTTGAACATCCTTTCATTGGACGGCGCCAAGGGACAGATAGAGGTGCTTGACCACTTTGGCCTCTTTGAACAAGTGATACCGGAGCTTCAGGCCGCAAAAGGTGTCGATCAGCCAAATATGCACTATTGGGACGTTTGGGGACATACGATGCACACCGTCGAAGCGGCGGAACTCATAACGAAAGGGCACCAGAACTCGCCCATCTATTCCTGCGTGCCTTGGACACCGGATAGCAAGGCCCATTTCGACCAGCACGCCACTGACGGCCACACACGGGGCACATTGCTGAAATTGGCTGCTTTGTTCCACGACATCGCCAAACCCCAGACCAAGTCCCAAGATGAAACGGGACGAACCAGGTTCTTCGGCCACTCGGAACAGGGCGCCGAGATCGCCGTCCAGCGATTAACCCTTCTCCGCGTCAGTTCCAAGGGGATCGAGATGGTGGCCAAGATGGTTGAGCAGCACCTGCGTCCCACTGGCATGAAAGACGGCGACGACTGGCCCACCAACCGCGCGATACACCGGTACTTTCGAGACGTGGGCGATGTCGCCATCGATACGTTGTATCTAAGCCTGGCCGATTATTTAGGGGCAAAAGGACCCGACGTAGTACATGAGGAATGGCGCAATCATGCTAGAATGGTCGGACATATCCTCCACATAGGCACAAGTGAGCCGGTTTCCCCMMCSACCACCCGGCTCATCACCGGAAATGACCTGATGACCCACTTCAATCTTCAAGCGGGGCCAGAGATTGGCGCCGTGTTGGAACGCGTCGAAGAGGCCCGGTCCGCRGGGGAGATTGAAACCAAGGAGCAAGCCCTGGAAATGGCAGCCAACGCACTGAGATATCTGGCCGAACAACTTACGCCGGAAAGCCAGACCGGCGGRTCGAACTAGCCGATGCGCTCCCGCAGTATACGTATATCCATCACGATTCTCCTGATCCTGGGCATCGCCATCGCCGCCCTAGGATTCAAAGACATCACTATCGATATCCCCGGCTTCCCTCGGATCGAACGGGACGRAACGGGGCCGTTGGGCCTCAAGTTGGGAYTGGACCTCCGCGGTGGTGGCCACCTGGTCTACCAGGCTGATACGGGCACAAGATTCGATGTCACCTTCGCTGACGACGTATCGATCAACGATCTGRTCACCACGTTGCGGGGACTGCGGTTCGGAGATGACGACTCCGAACTCGAAGGGCTACAGGTTGTTCCCATCGGCCCAAATCGTTATCAGATCCGCACCGAGATTCTAGCGGATGATGACCCCAGAAGCACCGGCCTGAACGATGCTCTGGCTGAAGCCCACGGCGATATCACGCTCTTTCAAACCAGCGTCATACCCGAGCCGACCTTGGAMCAGATGCAAGGCGTGTTGRAGAATATCACCGGCCGGGTCAACCGGTTCGGGACGGAAGAGCCGATCATTCAGATATTTGGCGACGACCGGATCATCGTCCAACTTCCGGGCGCCAGCGGCTCAGTCACCACCATAGGGCTGGCCGAGCCAGATCCAGCGGCGCCAGCTCCGGAAGTGGAAGTTGACATATTCACGGACCTTCCAAGGGTATTGGCCGAGGCCGGGTACGAAGATTTCAATATCGAATTCGACGATGCGATGAACTTCACGGTCAGGTCGAATACTGTCARTTCACAGATCCAGGGCCAGGCGYTCGCGGCAATAGTCACTCAGATCGGCGCGGTGAACCGATTTGAGGTGATCAGCGGCATCGATGACGCCAAAGCCCTCATCGGCCAAACAGCCCGGCTGGAGTTCAAAGAGCGGACCTGCGAGAACCAGTCCTGCACCACCTTCTCTGACGCAGACCTGGGACTCACTGGTGACGACCTGTCCCGGGCCGAGGCCTCCGCGAACCAAATTGGCATTGGGTGGGTGGTGAACATCCAGTTCAATAGCCGCGGTTCCGACATCTTCTCAGAACTGACCCGCCGTATATCCACGACCGAAGCCCAAGCCACAAAACGCATCGCGATAATCATGGACGGCCGGGAGTTGCTCGCCCCAGTTGCTAGGGCATGGATACGGGATGGCCGGACCCAGATCACCGGCAACTTCAATAGAGAAGAAGCCCGCTCCCTTGCTATCCAGATCGAGGCGGGTAGCCTCGATGTGCCTCTCCGGCTGATCCAAGAGAGCGATGTCGACGCCTTGTTGGGGTCGGAGTCATTGAAGAACAGCCTCATCGCAGGCCTGGTYGGCTTGGGCCTGGTCTTTATTTTCATGATCCTCTACTACCGGATGGCCGGCGTGGTGGCGGCCTTCGCCCTAGTGTTCTACGCCATCGTCGTGCTAGCGATATTCAAGATGATTCCCATCACCCTGGAGTTGGCGCACATCGGCGGTTTCATCCTTTCCATCGGTATGGCGGTAGATGCCAATATCCTGATCTTTGAGCGCATGAAAGAAGAGGTTCGAATCGGACGCACCCTAGCCTCATCGATGGAGGTTGGGTTCAGCCGGGCCTGGCCCGCTATCCGGGACAGCAACATATCCACGATGATYACCTGCGTGGTGCTCCTCTGGTTCGGCGACCGTCTGGGAGGCGGCCTGGTGACCGGTGTGGCGATCAGCCTGTTCATCGGCGTGGCCGTCAGCATGTTCACCGCCGTGGTGGTCAGCCGTAATCTGTTGCAGTTGATGGCCTGGATCGGCCTGGGAGGGCGGATCGAGCTATTCACACCAGAGTCATTGAAYCGCACTAGCCAACAAGGGATACAAACTCCGGCCCCGAGAGGAGGACGCTAGTGCAAGACATCGTAGGCAAACGGGGTTGGTACTTCCTTTTCTCGGCGCTGATCATCGTGCCCGGCCTAGTGTCGCTRATCATGTCGCCCGGCTGGATCACCCTTGATTCGGGATTGAAAGCCGGCATCGATTTCAGCAGCGGTTCGGTGATGAACGTCTCCTTCAGMCAACCGGTGGATGAGGACGACATCCGYGAGCGGCTGGACGAACTCGGCCACTCGGAAGCGCTCATCCAGCGCMTCGGCGGCGCCAATTATTTCATCCGGACCGAGGTGTTGGAAGAAGCGGTCGGTGACGGTCTTTCAGAACGAGAGGTCATTGAACGCGACCTAGAGAAGTTCTTGGGGATGGAGCGGGRCYGGGTGGAATTTGACACTGTCTCCCCGATCGTGGCCAAAGAAACGGTCAGGACGGCCTTTTACTCCCTGGCCGCAGCCTCGGTATTCATCATGTTTTTCGTCTGGTACGCCTTCCGGCACGTGCCCAAAGCGCACCGGTACGGGGTTAGCGCCCTCCTGGCTCTGGCCCACGACTTGCTGATAATTCTTGGCGTATTCTCGATTCTGGGAAGGGTTATCAACCTTGAAGTGAACTCAATGTTCATAGTGGGGTTGTTGATCGTGGCCGGTTACAGTGTGAACGACACTATAGTCGTATTTGACCGTATCCGTGAGAACGTTTCCCGCCATCCCGACCGGGACCTGGCCAGCACGGTCAATCTCAGCATCATGGAAAGTATGGGACGGTCGCTGAACACCAGCATCACAACCCTGGTGGTGTTGCTGGCCATGATATTTATCGGCGGCACCAGCATCCGGGAATTGCTTTTGGTATTGGCTATCGGCGCTGTAGCAGGTACCTACAGCTCAATCTTCATCGCCAGCCAGTATCTGGTGATGTGGGACCGGGGCGAGATCGGCCGTTTCTTCAGGCGGGGACGGACGGCTACGGTTTCGTCGCTGATGCACCTGATCGGCCGCTAGCAAGACGAACGGGTACTTAACCGTTGGGGAGCAGGACTATTCGCCCAGTGGGCCTCCGTTCCGACACCAGGCGGTAGGCATCCGYCGCTTGCTCAAGGGGCATCTCCAAATCCACCACGGTCCGCAGTCTGCCTTCAAGCGCCATCAGAACCGCCTGCTCCACCGTGGCCCTGGACASGCCCGATGCTCCTATGAGTCTGGCGTCACGGAAGATGATCTCGGCGGGGTTCAGGCTGATATGCTGCCCGAGGACCTCTCCCAGCAACACCAGTCTGCCGTATTGCGCCAGGCTCCTGAGGGTCGAGGGAAACAGAGCTGAGCCCACGGTATCGATCACTACATCCGCGCCTTCGTCGCCAGTCATGGCCATGACCAACTCGGCGAAGTCCAGGCCGTTAATCTCCAAGACTTCTGCGGCGCCTAGTTCCCGGAGTGCGTTCTCCTTCTCCGGAGATGATGAGACAGCCAGCACCCGTGCTCCCAACGCGGMCGCTGCTTGCACTGCATGAASGCCCAGACCGCCTCCAGCCCCCGTCACCACCACCGTTTCTCCCGGAGCGACTTGGGCCGTCTCCCGCACGGCTTGGAGAGCAACCCCCATGGGGCAGGCCAGTAGCGCCGCGCCGACGGGGTCCAATCCTTCAGGAAGTTTGACCAAGCTGTACTCGGAAAGGGCCACATATTCGGCGAACCCGCCGTCGCGGCCGTGGCCGATCCCCTGACCCTCGCGGCAGCGGTGTTCGCGCCCATTGTCGCAACGATCGCATCTGCCACAGGCCTCGGTGAGGATGCTGACTACCCGGTCCCCAGTCTTCAGCCCTGTGACGTCGCTGCCGGCCGTTTCCACCACCCCGGAGATCTCGTGGCCCAGGATAACGTCCGGCGCAACGCCCCGACGCAGCAGGCCGGCCATCACCGACCGGTCGTGGTGGCAGAAGCCGCAGGCAGTTACGTGGACGAGGACCTGGCGAGGACCCGCCTCGGGTATGRGCACGTCGCGTATCTCCAAAACCGGAGGGTCGCCCGCTTGTTTCACATAAAGCGCTCTCATACCSGCGAATTATATTCCTGGGAACGTATACCGMCAATGTGGGGCTAACGTATAATTGGTTGCGCTGTTCCCTCTCGGCCAGGCCCATTTTCGTGGCTGACAGGGACCGAGATTCTGAGTTTTTCCTGGGGTAGGAAATGAAGATTGGGGCCCATGTTTCCACGGCCGGTGGCATCAGCAACGCGGTGGGCAGAGCGAAGGAGATTGGCTGTGAAGCCATTCAGATCTTCGGTTCTTCACCCCAAACGTGGGCTTTTAAACCCGCGCCCGGCGAGCAGATCGAATCATTCAAGCAAGGCCTTGCCGAAGCGGGTATCGGCCCGGTGTTCTTGCACGCTATATATCTGATCAACCTGGKGRCTCCYAACGAGGATAGTCTAAAGAAGGGAATCGACTCGCTGATCAAATACATGAACCTGGCGGCCGACATCGGCGCGGCGGGTGTCATTTTTCATCCAGGCAGYCATGGTGGCCGAGGGTATGAAGCGGTGCTGCCACAGAYTGTMGATGCCATCAAAACAGTCCTGGACGCCTCGCCCGACGGGCCATGCCTGGCGGTGGAGAACATGGCCGGCATGGGCCAGCACATCGGGGCCAAGTTCGATGAGCTGGGCGGCATACTGAAAGCGGTGGACAGCCCACGGTTGAAGATCTGCCTGGACACCCAGCACGCTTTCGCCGCCGGATACGACCTGACCAATCCCCAAGGTATCAAAGCGATGTTGGACGAATTAGATGCAGGCCCGGGCAGCGCCAACGTGGCGGCGGTCCACGCCAACGACTCCAAACGTGTCTGCGGCTCAGGGGTAGACCGGCACGACAACATCGGCGACGGGTTCATCGGCGAAGAAGGTTTCGCCGCTATCATGGGCGACCCTGCTTTTGCCGAAGTGCCGTTCTTCCTGGAAGTGCCGGGCTTTGAGGGTAAAGGGCCGGACCAGCGCAACATAGRCATTCTCAAAAAGATCAGAGAACAGGTAGGCCTGTCCAGTTGATCAATATGACCAACCGGGAGTTCGTGAGACTGGTCCGCCAGGCGTACCGGGAGATGCCTCCCCACGTGATCCAGGCGCTGGACAACATCGACGTGGTAGTCGAAGAATGGCCGGGACCCGAAGACGTGATAAGCGGGGAGGGCACTCTTTTTGGTCTTTACCTAGGCGTTCCCATGACCGAACGCGAGGGCGGAGACCCCATGTTGCCCGACCGGATAGCGATYTACCGCCAGCCAATCTTGCGCAGTTGTTCCACCAAAACCGAGGCCGAACACGAGATCAARGTGACCCTGTGGCATGAGATAGGCCATTATCTGGGCATGAGCGAGGATGACTTGCACCGGCTGGGGTACGGCTGATGGCCACGGTGCTTAGCCGCGCCGGTTGGTCTATGGGCACTGGAATGGGCATCGGCCTGATTCCCATCGCCCCGGCTACTTGGGCCAGTCTCGCGGCGGTGCTGCTTTACGGCTTCTCGTCACTCGATGAAGACTCCACCGGGTTCTTCCTGCTCTGCGGACTRGGGTTCTTGKCGGGAATCTGGGCCTGCCAAACGCTTATAACCGAGTCCGAYCACGACCCCAAGCGAGCGGTCTGGGACGAGTTTGCCGGCATGTGGATCACCTGTCTGTTCCTGCCCAAGACCCTGCCTTGGCTGGCCGYGSCCTTCGTGGTCTTCCGGGTGCTGGATATCGTTAAGCCCTGGCCGATACGCAAGTTCGAAGCGTTGCCCGGCGGGCTGGGCATCATGGCGGACGACCTAGCGGCCGGTGTTGTCGGGGCCGTTGGGCTGAACGTGGTCTACCGGGTGTTTTTCTAAAGGGCGGACCGAGCCTGGTTCCATTGCCCGTCAGATACCGCTATGTTATACTTCCACCAGCATCAATCTGCCTGATTTCAGCTTCGGCCCAGGCGTCGAACAATGGATTTTTCCGGCAGRGATTTTGCGTGTCCCGCCGTCCCCATGCGGCGGACTCTCGGACGTAGCCGGTCAGATCGGCCGGCAAAAAGGATTGGCATTTAGAATGGTAGAGTCCCAAGGCCTCTCGGAAGAACCGAAAGCGGAAGAACCTACGGCGGAAGTACTCCAGGCGCCCCCAGCCCCGGCCGCAGCCGTTGCTACGGAACCCGTTCCTGCGGCGCCYCCAGCCCCGSCCGCAGCCGTTGCTACGGAACCCGTTCCTGCGGCGCCTCCAGCCCCGCCCCCGCCCCCAGTTCGGGAACACCTGACCATGAAGGCCCTTCTTGAGGCGGGAGTCCACTTCGGGCATCAGACCCGGCGGTGGAACCCCAAGATGAAGAGATTCATCTTCACTCAGAGAAACGGCATCCATATCATCGACCTGCAACAGACCTTGGGCATGATTAACAACGTCTACCAAGAGATGGTGGACCTGGTGGCCCAAGGCGGAAAGGTCCTGTTTGTTGGGACCAAGCGCCAAGCCCAAGAAGTGATTCAAAGCGAAGCTGAACGTTGCGGAATGTTGTACGTCAACCAGCGCTGGCTGGGCGGCACCATGACCAACTTCCAGACGATCCGGACCCGCATCAGCTACATGTTGGAGCTCCAACAGAAGCGGGACCAAGGCTATTTCAGAGTCCTGCCCAAGAAAGAGGGAGTCAAGCTCCGCGACACACTGAACCGCTTGGAGAAGTATTTCACCGGCGTTCGAGACATGACTGAAGTGCCCAAAGCCATCTTCGTCATCGACATCGGCCGTGAAGATATCTGCATCGCCGAAGCCCGCCGCATGGGCGTTGATATCTTCGCCATCGTAGATTCGGATTGTGATCCCAACCTTGTGGATCACATAATCCCCGGCAACGACGACGCCGTTCGTTCCATCCGGTTGATCACAAACCGAATGGCCACCGCCGTGTTGGAAGGCCTCGCGCAACGCGAAGCCATGTTGCAGGCCCAGATCGAAGAGATGGCGGAAGTGGATGAGTCCCAGTTYCTGACCGCATATGTGTCGCCCGACGAAGAAGAAGAGGGTCTTCCTGAGATGGAAGGTCTGGACACCGCCACTGTCGCCGAGGTGGCGCCCGTGACGGCCGCGGCCATTACCCCGGTGGCGGAGCCGGAAGTTGAGGAGCCGGATGCTGTAGCAGCCGCGCCTGTGGCCGAAGCACCTGCCTCAGAACCGGTTGCGGAAGTGGTGGAGCCTGAAGCTTCTGTCGAACCTGAGCCTGAACCGGCCCCCGAACCTGAGGCTGAAGCGGCAACAGAGGAAAGTAGCGAGGAACAGTCGGGAGAGTAAGCTTCCGGAGTTCTCAATCCACGGCCAACCCTTGGCCGGCTATTAGGAGCAAGCAATTGGCGGTCGATGTTCAATTAGTCCGGRCCCTGCGCGACCAAACGGGCGCCGGAATCATGGATTGCAAAGAAGCCCTGGAAAAATCTGACGGCGACTTGGAAAAAGCCGTTGTGGCGCTTCGTGAGAAGGGAGTGGCCAGCGCGGGCAAACGCGTGGGCCGCGAAACGCATGAAGGCGTCATCGAGACCTACTTACACACCGGTGGGCGAGTCGGTGCCATGGTTGAACTTGGTTGCGAGACCGACTTTGTCGCCCGGACAGAAGAATTCCTCAAACTGGCCCACGACATCGCCATGCAGGTCGCGGCGATGGGCCCGGTCTACGTCAGCGCAGACGATATCGAAGACGGGGACGACCGTCCTCCGGCCCAGATCGCGCTGCTGCTGCAACCGTTCATCAAGAACAGTTCCTCGTCCGTTGGTGATATGGTCAAGGAGTTGGCAGGTAAGGTTGGAGAGAATATCCGAGTGGTCCGATTCAGCCGACTAGCTGTCGGCGAATAGTTAATCGAAAGGGTATGGCTGAACCGAGATACCGACGCGTCATGCTGAAGATCAGCGGTGAGTCTCTAAAGGGAGAGACTCAGTTTGGTATTGACCCCGTAGCAGTAAATTACCTCTCAGAGCAGATCGGCGAAGCAGCCGCGTTAGGCGTGGAGATTGCCGTTGTCATGGGAGGAGGCAACATCTGGAGAGGGGAAGCGGCCGAATCCAGGGGGATGGACCGGGCGACCGCCGACTACGCAGGTATGCTGGCCACCATCATCAACGCTCTGGCTCTTCAAGACGGTCTGGAACACCTAGGYGTGGATGTTCGTACTCAGAGCGCCCTACAGATGCAGGCCGTGGCCGAACCCTACATCCGCCGCCGGGCCATCCGCCATCTGGAAAAAGGCCGGGTCGTGCTCTTTGCCGCAGGCACCGGCAACCCCTACATGACSACYGACACYRCSKCSGCSYTRCGRGSCMTSGAGATSRACGCCGAYRTKCTCCTCATGGCYAAGAACAACGTCGAYGGCGTSTACRRYKCYGATCCSMRCRAGRAYWNAGACSCCGTCAGGTTCGGCAATCTGGATTACATGGACGCCTTGAACATGCGGCTGGACGTGATGGACTCGACGGCGCTTTCACTTTGCATGGACAATCAACTGCCCATAGTGGTATTCAATATTTTTGAACCGGGTACAATAGGCAATATCCTCACTGGACAGACCGTGGGTACACTAATTACAGCGAGGGATTGATTATGACTTCAAAAGACTTGACCCCCGAAGTTGTGCTGTCTGAGGTCTCCGTCAAGATGGACCGTGCCGTGGACGCTTTCAAGCGTGACCTGACCCAACTCCGTACCGGCCGGGCAACCCCCGCGCTGGTGGAGAATATCGAAGTCGACTACTACGGGTCAATGACTCCCCTGAAGCAGATCGCATCCATCTCCACCCCTGATGCCCGGGCCATCATGATTCAGCCCTGGGACACCAAAGCGCTCCGGGAGATCGAAAAGAGCCTGATGACCTCGGAAATGGGGTTCAATCCGTCCAATGATGGGTCCACCATCACGGTGCCCATTCCCCAGTTAACCGCGGAACGCCGTCAGGAGATGGTCAAACTCCTCAAGGGAAAGATGGAAGACGGCAAGGTGTCTGTCAGAAATGTACGCCGCGACGGTTTGGAATCGTTGCGGAAGCTGGAGAAAGCAAAGTCGATCTCCCAGGACGACGGCCGCCGCGCCCAAGACCAACTGCAGAAAACTACCGATGGTCATACCAAGCAGATAGACGAGACCGGTTCCGCCAAAGAGGCGGAGATCCTGCAGGTCTAACACTGTGCAGGTTGAGTCGACCACTCCTCAGCCGCCGGCCGGAGACGGCGCCAACATACCGGTCCATGTAGCTTTTATAATGGACGGCAACGGTCGGTGGGCGCAGAAGCAAGGCCTCCCGCGCATCGCCGGTCATGAGTTCGGCGTGCATTGTATCCAAGGTATTTTAGAAACCTTGGGGCCGTTGGGCGTGAAGTTTGTCACCCTCTATGCCTTCTCAACCGAGAACTGGAACCGTCCTCAAGACGAGGTTGACGGCATCATGGACGTATTCTCAGAAGCCATCGCCAGCCAGACTAAATTGCTCCACGAGAAAAACGTGCGGATCATTCACGTGGGCAAAACCGAGAACCTGAGCCGGGCCCTCCTAGACGGGATGGCCGAATCCCAACGGCTCACCAGCAAGAACACCGGTATCACCCTGAACGTGGCCATCGACTACGGGGGCCGCGCCGAGATATTGGAAGCGGTGCGGCGGATCGTCAAAGACGGGGTCGATCCGGAATCGATCGATGAAGACCTGTTTAGCCGCTATCTGTTTACTGCCCAAAGCCCAGACCCTGACCTGATCATTCGGACCGGCGGGGAACAGCGCATCAGCAACTTCCTCTTGTGGCAGTCGGCCTACAGCGAGATGCACCACACGCCCACCCTGTGGCCTGACTTGGACGCTGCTGAGCTCACGGAGATATTGGAGAACTTCGGCAATCGCCGCCGCCGCTACGGCGCCCTCAACCCCGAAGACCAATCCCCAGATTCCTCAACCCCTCTCCAGACTCCTCAAGAGTAGGAACAGGAAAGAGTTCTTGCTCCAACGGTCGCTTACGGCGTTGGTTGCGGTCCCCATCTTGGTGGGCGCCATCTGGCTGGGAGCCCCGTGGCTGACCGTGTTAGTCGTCGCGGCCGGTTTGGCSGCGATCTGGGAACTCTACCGGATGACACCTCCAGGCGTTGGACCTTTGCCCATCGCGCTGGGCGCCGCCTGGGTGCTGGCGATGCTTTCCGGGGCCCAAGCCGCCTCCGGACGCGATAATTTTCTAATCATATCCGGTGGCGTTTTGGCCACCGGTTCGTTCGCAGCGATGCTCTGGTTCATCGCGTTCTACCGAGGCGACGAATCTGCAGGGAAAAATAATTTTCCCATCGGCTTTGCGTATCTGATTCTAGGTCCCATCTACGTGGGATTTCTCTTGGCTCACGCACTGATGCTCCGAGAGATCACCGGCTCCGGGGCTGAGGTCGAAGGGACGGCAGACCTGGGGCGTAGTTGGCTCCTATTCGCCTTGCTGGTTACCTTTGCCATGGACACCGGGGCCTACCTGGTGGGGCGCACGGTAGGAAGGCGGCCCATGGCCCCAAGCATCAGCCCCAACAAGACCTGGGAAGGGAGCCTGGGTGGCTTCGTCTCAGCCGTGGCCGCCGCACTGGTGCTTGGCCTGGTGCTCGACCTGGGGATCCCGGCATGGCAGCAGGCGGTGATCGGGGGCGTAGTGGGCGTGGTTGGCCAGTGGGGAGACCTCATAGAGTCCAAGCTGAAGCGAATCGCYGACATGAAGGACGCTGGTAGTATAATTCCGGGGCACGGTGGGCTATTGGACCGTTTGGATAGCATTTTGTTGACTCTGCCTGCCGTCTATTATCTGGTCGTTAACGTGTTTGTCCCTTAACGGCAAACCAACAGTCTCCATAAGTGAGCTGACAGAACATGAAAAGGATTGTCGTACTCGGCTCCACCGGGTCCATCGGGTGCCAAACCCTGGATATCGTCCGTGCGTTTCCTGACGAATTTGAGGTCGTCGGTTTGGCTGCGGGCAACAACATAGAGCTGCTGAAAGAGCAGGTAAAAGAGTTCAGCCCCAAGCACGTCTGCTGCATCAAACCCCCAGAGAAAGCCTTTTTGGGCATGGAATTCACCTCCATGGAAGATATGGTGTGCCTGGATAACGTGGACCTGGTGATGGTGGCGTTGATGGGGAGCGTGGGCCTGGTGCCGACGTTGAACGCACTCAAGGCCGGCAAGTCGGTAGCCCTCTCCAACAAGGAGCCTATCGTCATGGCCGGCGGTCTGATCAAGGAGTACGAGTCGCGCTACGGTGGCGTGGTCCTTCCGGTGGATAGCGAGCCCAGCGCMATCTGGCAGTGCCTGCGGGGNNAGGATAACGAGATATTCAGGCTGATGATTACCGCATCGGGCGGACCCTTCCGCACCACGCCCCTGGAGGAKATGGAAGACGTCACGCCGGAACGGGCGCTCCAGCATCCAACCTGGAAGATGGGCAAGAAGATAACGATTGACTCTGCTACGCTGATGAATAAGGCGTTTGAAGTGATCGAAATGCATTGGCTATTCAGCGTGCCCTGGGAAAGGATCGAAGTGGTTGTCCACCCACAGAGCACCATCCATTCCATGGTTGAATTCGGAGACGGCTCGGTGAAGGCCCAGATGGGGCCGCCGGACATGCGTTTGCCCATCCAGTACGCCCTGTTTTACCCGAAACGCCTGCCCAACGCCATGATCCCGAGGCTGGACACATCGATATCTCAAACCCTGACCTTCGACCCGATGGAACCTGGCCGGTTCCCATGTTTCGAACTCGCCGTCTCGGCGGGGAAGAAGGGAGGGACCTACCCGGCGGCGCTAAGTGCAGCCGACGAGGTGGCGGTACAGGCGTTTTTGGATTCCAAGATCGGCTTCACTGAAATACACAAGGTGATTGACCAGGTGCTGACTGAGCACGATTCCCAGCCCGGGGATAACGTGGAGGACTTCCTGGAAGCGGACCGTTGGGCCACGGAACGGGCGATCGAATTAACCAGCCGTTAGGAATCCTTCAGAAGCTTTTGGCCGTATTAACTACAGCATTGTCCATTATTTAAGAACGATGAAGAAGCGAATCAACTAAGCATGGAATCTGTTCTCATAGCTGTTGGCTCCTTGGTGCCACTGCTCCTGATATTGGTGGTCATCCACGAGTTTGGYCATTACGCCACCGSCCGSRCCMWSRKMSWMMWWSYRCTKGWMKWYGRSGTKRGYWYCMSKCSKSRYGSMKYYKSTRKSYRYRMMGSMRRYACCGCCGTTCTGGTGGACGGCGCCACCCGGTATGTCGGTCTGTCCGGTCCTGAAGACTTGGGCCGGGGTATTAAGATCAAGGTTAGCTCCGCCGAGAACGACCAGGGTAACCTGGTGGCCCGAGTCATCGAGCTGAGCAACAAGGTGGCCAAGCGTGAAGAGGGGGATGAGCCGGACGAAGATCATCCTGGCGAAGAGGACCTCCTGAAGCACGAGGGCAAGATTCGCTCTGTCGGCGACGGGTCACTRGTCTTGGCCGATATGCTGTATTCCGTCAACTGGGCGCCCATCGGCGGGTTCGTGAGGCTGGCCGGGGAAGCCAACCCCAACGTGCCCCGCAGCCTGGCAGGCAAGGGGACCGGCACACGGTTCTTGGTCCTRATCGCCGGGCCGCTGATGAACGCCATCCTGCCGCTGCTGACCTTCACCGTGCTGCTGATGATTCCCCAGGACGTTGCTGTTGGGCGGCTGGTCATTCAGGAGGTAGGGGAGAACACGGCGGCATCCGAGGCGCAGGTGCAGGCTGAAGATGTCGTCCTTCAGGCCAACGGCAAGGACATCGAGAACCGGTTGGAATTCACCCGTGAGATCAATCTGAACGGTGGTTCCCAGATGTCGATGCTGGTCGAACGCGACGGCCAAGAACTGCTGCTGCACCTCCGGCCCCGGTTCGATACCGAGTCGGCCAGGTGGCTTGTGGGCGTATTTCCGCGCCTGGACGACGTTACTATAGTCAAACGGTCCCAACCCATTTGGGAGGCGATCCCCAACAGCTTCGTCAACMSKYKRSMGNNMWSKTGSTGCTGGTCAAACAGGCCCTGGGTGGGGCTTTCGGGGAGGGTTCTTCTCCGGAGTTCTCCGGTCCCATCGGCATAGCTCAGGTCACGGGAGAGATCACTCGAGAAAATGGTTGGATCGGTTGGTTGGGAGTGGGCATCCTGCTCAGCATCAACCTGGCCATCTTGAACGTCCTGCCGATCCCAATGCTGGACGGCGGACGGATATTCTTCGTGGTGCTGGAATGGGCGCGCCGGGGGAAGAAGATACCCGCCCACCGGGAAGGCATGGTCCACTTGATCGGTTTTGCATTGTTGATGGGCGGCATCGTATTGGTGAGCATAAACGACATTGGCCGCCTGATCGACGGCCGCAACTTCCTGGGTTAGCTTCCGAGTTAATCTTTCTGGTCCTGCGCCTATCGGGCGTCCCGCACTCTGGCACCTTTTACCGCAGTCGTGTACTATTAGCCTGCCTTAGCATTGGCTTGCGAGGTATGCCTGTTTAGGCATGATATTACAGAAATATTGCCTCTTTGATCTGATCGTTGAGGAAAGAGCGAAATGAATAAGCGTCGAGTAACTAAGCCGGTGTATGTGGGCGGCGTTAAGATAGGCGGCGGAGCGGACGTCACGGTCCAATCCATGACCAAGACCGATACCCGGGAYGTYAAGGCCACGGTCAARCAGATCCACGARYTGGAAGAGGCRGGCTGTGARGTGATCCGCAGYGCYGTGCCCGAYGCYGAAGCGGCAAAGGCCATGGCCGAGATCAAGAAGCAGATTCACATACCCCTCATCGCGGACATCCACTTCCACTACAAACTAGCGCTTACCTGTCTCGAAGGCGGCATCGACTGTCTTCGCCTGAACCCCGGCAACCTACGCAACGAAGACCAAGTGCGCGAGGTGGTCCGCGCCGCCAAAGCCCGCAACGTGCCCATTCGCATCGGCGTGAACTTTGGCAGCCTGCCCCCGGTGGGCGGCATCGGCCGCACCAGGGGTTTCTCCCGGCATATGGACCTGGTTAACAGGCTGCCCAAGGCCGGTCAGGCCCAGGAAGGCGACTACAGTGTGGTCGACCACATGGTGGCGACCGCGCTTTGGGAGATCAGCCTGCTGGAAGAACAGGACTTCGACCAGATCAAGATATCGATGAAGGCGTTCGACGTTCCCACGACCGTGGAAGCCTACACGCGTTTGGCCGGCATGATGCCCTATCCCTTGCATCTGGGCATCACTGAGGCCGGAACTCCGATGGCCGGTTCCATACGCACATCGGTGGGGCTGGGCGTATTGCTTTATAACGGCATCGGCGACACTATCCGGGTCTCGCTGAGCGGCGACTCCACCGAAGAGGTTGCGGCCGGCTTCGAGATATTGAAGTCCCTCAACATGCGCAAGAAGGGCGCGATCTTGGTGGCTTGCCCCAGTTGCGGCCGGGCCGACGTGGACGTCATAAAGCTGGCCAATGACGTAGACGCCCTGCTCAAGAAGGGCAACAAAGAGATCACCGTCGCAGTCATGGGGTGCGAGGTCAACGGCCCCGGCGAGGCCAAGGACGCCGATGTCGGCATAGCCGCGGGCGCGGGCCGCGCGGTGATATTCCGCAAAGGCCAGAAAGTACGGGTAGTGCCGGAAGCCGAGATGCTGACCGCCCTGATGGAAGAAGTAGAGAACACGCCGGTGCCCGCCGACTAACCCGGTAGGCGCCAATACATCATCGGCCCTGCGGCCGTATTTCGGAGGCGGTCCGCCTCCATATGTCCCAACACAGCCGCTATAATGGATTGTCCCGGTAACCCGGGACAATCCATTWTTATCAATTCCCAAGGGGGCCCTGCCCAGATATGAGATTCTCCCGGATGGTCTCGAAGACATTACGGTCCGACCCTCCCGACGCCGAAACGGCCAGCCATCGGCTGCTGCTCCGGGCCGGGATGATCCACCAGGTTGCCTCTGGGGTCTATTCCTATCTTCCGTTGGCCTTGCGGTCACTGCGTAAGATCGAAAACATCATCCGGGAAGAGATGGACGCCGCCGGCGGGCAGGAGCTGATGATGCCGGCGCTGCAACCCCAGGAACTCTGGGAGCAGACGGGGCGGCGCGAGGCGTTCGGCGACAGTCTGTTCTCCCTGGAGGACCGGCGCGGGCGGCCCATGGTGCTTGCGCCGACCCACGAAGAGGTAATCACAAACTTGGTCAAGGCCAACGTCCAGAGCTACCGCGACCTGCCTTTGATCCTGTACCAGATCCAGACCAAGTTCCGTGACGAACCACGCCCCAGGGCCGGGCTGGTCAGAGTACGGGAATTCGACATGAAGGATGCCTACAGCTTCAATGCCGACGAAGCCAGCCTGGACGAAAGTTATCAGGCCATGGCCCAGGCCTACCGCAACATCTTTCGGCGCTGCGGCCTGCCTGTGTTGATGGCTGAAGCCGACAGCGGGGCCATCGGCGGCAAAGACTCCCACGAGTTCCTGCTGGCCACCGAGACCGGCGAAGACACGGTGATCACTTGCGCTTCCTGTAACTACACCGCCAACGCTGAAAAGGCCGAGTCTAGATATCCGGAGGTCGAGGCCGAACCGGAACAGGCGCTGGAAGAGGTGAGCACGCCCGGCATCAAAACCATCGCCGGATTGGCCGAGTTTCTGGATGTTCCTGAATCGAGAACATTGAAAGCCGTTTTCTACATGTCCGACGGAGAGCCTGTGTTCGTCACCATTCGGGGCGACTTGGACGTGAACGAAGTTAAGTTGAGGAACGCCCTCAAGTCCCACGACCTGCGGCTGGCSGAAGACGAWGARGTCAAAGCGGCSGGACTGGTYGCGGGGTCSGCRTCGGCYATCGGACTKACWRACATWAAACGAGTMGCYGAYGTGTCCATCACCAKCGGCAGCAATTTCGTGGTGGGCGCCAATAAACCGGATACCCACTTCAAAGGGGCCAACTACCCCCGGGACTTCCAGGCCGACCTGATCACGGACATCGCCTTGGCCCAGCCGGGACAACTCTGCCCCCGCTGCGGGCACATGCTGGAATCCACTAAAGGCATCGAAGTAGGCCATATATTCAAGCTGGGCACATTCTTCAGCGAGGCGCTGGGCGCGGACTTCCTGGACGCCGAAGGGCAGCAGCACCCCATCATCATGGGTTGCTACGGCATCGGCGTGGGACGGCTGCTGGCGGCGGCGGTGGAGCAGAACAACGACGATAACGGAATCGTCTTCCCGGCCCCGATTGCCCCTTATCAGGCGCACCTGGTCGGCCTGAACATCGCGACTGAGGAAGTCGCCGAGGCCGCTGACAAGCTGTACCAAGAGCTCCAAGACGCGGGGATAGAGGTGCTGTACGACGACCGGGAGGATGCGGCGGCGGGAGTTAAGTTCAACGACGCCGACTTGCTCGGCCTGCCGGTGCGCTTGGTGGTCAGCCCGCGGAACCTGAAGGCGGGCGTGGTGGAGATCAARGGGCGAACGGAGTCCGAAGCCGGTAGCGTGCCGCTGGACGGGGTTGCGGAAGCCGTGCGAGAGCGGCTGGCAGCGGCTTCGGGGTAGTAACTTTCATCACCCCGAACCCGGTTATGAAGGACCGGGGCCAGCCTCCATGCAAGATGAAAGGTATTTCAGGTTCTCCAAGAGGGCCGGCGCGATCTTCCCCTTGTGAGAACTGGAAAGCAGCAATAACAGGCGTAGCTGGGCGCCCAGGTCTGCGGCCAAGGCTTGTTTGGCTTCCGCGACGGTATCCCCTTCCACTGGTACCCGTACTCCCGAAAGAGGCATTCTAGTCCGTGACTCAGCAGCCCAGTACTTGTCCAGGCTGTCTAAGATCACGATGGGAATCTCTTCCTTCAGCACGTAATTCGCGTCGGCGGGACTGTCGTCCGGGCCGATCTTGTCGATCAGCACCCGTGTGGACTCAGAGTGGCTGATGTGGAATACCGCGGCGTTGGGCTGGCTGGTGGATATGTATTTCCAAGTCCAGTTGTCCGGTGCGGCGTAGTCCTGGCCGGGTTCAATCTTGATCGGCGTGGTGATGTCCTCGGCTAGACTGCGGTCTTCATCCTGTTGCATGCCCATGTTCTCCCTCGGCTGATCCGTTAGGTGGGTCTAGTTCCCAGGCCGTATAGACCTGGTCCGGCAAGGTGATTGGCCCGACGGCGTCCTCGTATTCCTTGACGTGTTTGGTTGTGAGCAGCGCGATGGCTTTCAGCATCTGGGGGCTGACCTTGATGCGGGCCCTGAGTATAGGCTCCCGCTCCTCCATCTGCTCACCGAAGAACAACACCGCCGAATATAAGCTGCTGAAGATGTGCATGGAGTCGCTGTAGAARGTGATCGGGTCCAGTGAGCCYCCATCGGGAGCGCTGMYWTCGCCGGTCCCTTCGYTCTGGCTCACGCCTGKATTAACGTAGGAATCTTCAYTKGGYACCTKATCGTCGGGTGGAACGTAGGGGCGTTGRATKATKGGCATGGRGCCTCCACRGATGCGGCGCTGGTCCGCTKGATTTCACGGSTTAATTTAACGCWTGGGAGCGTYGGTCCGGRACGGGCCTTATTATACACGCCYGGCATCGCCAGAWAYCCYGRTRGAYGRATCWRGCGCATCAAWTCCYKGKACRGTGCATCCTAGWTATTGAAYGWTTCGAAGATTAGAACRGCSKGGGGARCCAGTAATAGCAATGTVWGMGNKMGRTGANWYSASMWRRTYCRMSSMSCAWTATNYYMGGMRKGGMMCSAKRTYCNGCCRKTGAMSCSMGMTNRACGGAAAGGATTCAAAGGTCTGAAGTACTTCGTAGAAAATGCGGACCTTCAGTTCGTCCTCTCGGTTGAAGAATTCCCCGACGAWTCCAAAGACCTGATTCAGATAGCGACCAGTTCAGGGGACACAGCGCCCCACATCCGCTGGGGCCAACTTAAGTTCGTTGTTGACGGCATGCCCGTCGCTYTGACGGTGTACCGCGGCGAAGGCGGAGGGGATTATTTTCTGCCGTTCATGGATGCCACGACCGGGGATGATTCGTATTCAGATGGGCGCTATCTGGACCTGCCGCTATCCAGCGACGGACGTCTGGTTGTGGATTTCAATTATGCCTACAACCCCTACTGCGCCTACAACCCAAACTGGAGTTGCCCCATACCTCCGTCCGAGAACAGGCTTACGGTAGCTATCAATGCAGGGGAGATGAAGTTTCCTGGGGCCGGGGGGCATTAGGTTTGTTCAGGGGGATTGTTCGACTACGAATTTGGTCTCCTAGGAACGGGGTGCCCCATCCTAACCTTCCCCCGTGCGCGGGAAAAGGGATTTTGGGAGAGGGGATTTTGAATCAGACTCGGGCTAGTCTGGTGCGGTGGTAGTGGCCCASGGCGATGGCCTCCCATTCGTGGGTGGAGCGGCCCTGCCCGATCAACCCCAAAAGCAGCATGATGGCGTACCCCAGTTGGTCGCGGGAGGCGTTTGGGTGCCCTGCGATTGCTGTTTTGACTTCTTGGGCCGTGTAGGAGAATTGAGGGAGGGCACGYTCCGAGGACCAGGTGGCCAACGATGCTATCAACAGGTCCAACGCCGGCACCGGCCAGCCAGTTGATGCCGCTGGGTTGGTGGGGGTCCCATCGCCCCGCCAACTCGTCCAGCGACTCTATCAGATGCGAGACCCGGACCGCGGGGTCCAGCTTGCGCCGTGTTGAGAGACCGGTGACTCCGCTTTCGATCACCTCGCCGTCCTTGAGAACACGGCCCAGCCGGTCTCCCTGACGCCCGCATCCAGCGCCAACAGGACCGTACTGTCTGGCGCCAATGTCATAAGGACTCCACGGCTGCGCCTATAGCGGAAAGTGCGCGGTTAGCCGCAGTCTCGGACGTTGTGAATGAGGGAACTATTCCCGCGGCCAACGATCTCTCGTTCGGTTCCGGGGAGGCGGTTGGGCCCTGTGGCGGCGGACTGTCATTCGTGTGAGAAGGGAGTTGGTACAACCCGGTATAGTAGTAGGTGCNGCATTGCAGGCACAACCAKTCTCCATGGTCGGCGGCSAGGTCGNCCCTGGCATTTGATGCAGGTCTYAAGACGGAACCAATTCACGTTCTATCCCGTTCAGGTCTGTCCTGGCAGATTTGTGATCGATGGCTACGGCGTTGGGTATGTAGCTTGGCGGCATGGGTTAAGACCGCGTTTATTGCCTAACCGTGTTGATTGAGTTCGGTAAGCAACACGATTARATTATCAGAATATATGTTCTAACGCAATCTTTGTTTGTCATAACCTGCCCRGCTTCACCTCGTAATCGTATTTGTGAGCCGCCGTTTTGATGAATTAAGTTGGCCGTTGAGCCTGGCAGTCTTGACCCGTGAATTGGTGGTTTCTATAATTGYAWGTTGCGTGCGTGATTCGATCGTATTCGCCCACGGACCCGGATTCTATTTACCCAGAGCCCCGGAGGAACACCCCGATTGACTGAGCCCTCAGCCCAGCCCCCCACGGCGCAGAGCATCGAAGAGATTGTCAGTTCCGCCACGGCGGAGTTGGATCCTCTGGAAAACCTGGAAGCCGTGGACCTGTGGCGTGTGTCCTACCTTGGCCGCCGCGGTGAACTGACTACCGTCCTGCGCAGTCTATCGTCCTTGGATGTTGACCAGCGCCGAACCGTCGGCGCATTGGCGAACGAGGCGAAGAAYACCCTCGAAGAACGCTTGGAAGATAAGGTCCGGCAGATCAACGAAGCGGCACTGGTCCGGTCCGCCAGCCAGGGCCGTCTGGACGTGACCCTCCCCGGCCGCCCCGCCTTGGAAGGCCGCTTGCATCCGACCACCCAGATCGTCCGGGAGATCTGCAGCGCCTTTACCGCCATGGGTTTCGGTGTTGTTGAGGGGCCCGAAGTTGAGTGGGACCACTACAATTTCGAGATGCTGAACATACCGAAAGGTCATCCGGCGCGGGACATGTGGAACACCCTCTGGGTGGACTATGAGGACCCGKCGGGCGAGCAGRCGATGCTGCTGCGGACCCACACCTCGCCGATGCAGGCCAGGGTCATGGAAAGCAGGGAGCCGCCGATCAGAGTAGTGGTGCCMGGCAAGTGCTACCGCTACGAGGCCACCGACGCCACACAYGAATGGCATTTCTACCAAGTGGAGGGTCTGGCCGTTGGGGAGGGCATCACATTCGCCGATCTCAAGGGAACGCTCTACGAGTTTGCCCGCAGGATGTTCGGTGAGGAACGCCGGATACGCTTCCGCTGTGACTATTTCCCCTTCGTCGAGCCCGGCGTGGATATGTCCATCGATTGTTTCGCCTGTAATGGCGAGGGCGACGGTTGCCGCATCTGCCGCGACAGCGGATGGATCGAGATCATGGGCGCCGGGATGATTCACCCCAAGGTCTTGGAGGGCGTGGGCTACGACACTAAGAGATACACCGGGTTCGCCTTTGGCATGGGTCCTGAGCGCATAGCCATGCTGAAATACGGGATCGACGACATACGCCATTTCTATGCCAACGACCTCCGGTTCTTGCGGCAATTTTAATGATATTCACAACCGGCGGGCAGGAGTCCGCCGCTTCGCAGGCCCGGGCCTGCCGGGACATGAGATAGAAAAATGAGAGTCCCCCTAAGCTGGCTCAGACAATACGTGGACGTTGACCTGCCCGTCCAGGAGTTGGCTCATCGGCTAACAATGGCCGGCATCGAGGTTGGCGAGGTTGAGGTCATCGGAGGCTGGAAAGAGGTCTTCGTCGGCCATGTGACCGACGTCCGCCCCCATCCCAACGCGGATCGGCTGCGACTTTGCGTAGTGACCACCGGCGCGGAGGAGCTGGAAGTGGTCTGCGGCGCGCCCAACGTCGCCTCAGGCCAGAAGATYTGCTTTGCTAAAGTCGGCGCCAATATCTACAACAYCCACAGCGAGCGGCATGAAACCTTGGAGGCAGCCAAGATTCGGGGCGTTGAGTCCCAGGGTATGATCTGTTCCGCCATCGAGTTGGGTCTGGGTGACGATCACTCCGGAATCATCGTGCTCCCAGACGACGCTCCCACCGGGACCCCGCTGGACGACTATCTCGGCGACACCGTCTTGGACCTGGAACTTACCCCCAACCGTTTGGACTGCCTCTCGGTACTGGGCGTGGCCCACGAGGTGGCGGCTCTGACTGGAAAGACTGTTCGGGAGCCGGAAGCAAGCTACGAGGAATCCGGTCCGCCCATCACGGAATGGGTCAACATCAGCGTGGACTCCCCGGAGCTATGCCGYCGCTACACCGCCAGCCTGTTGCTGGGCGTCAAGATCGGCCCYTCTCCGCAGTGGTTGCAGGACCGGCTGACCCGGGCTGGACTCAGGCCCATCAACAACGTGGTGGACGTCACCAACTTTGTCATGCTGGAGTACAACCAGCCGTTGCACTCCTTCGATTATGACTTGATCAAGGACGCCACGGTCATCGTTAGGCGAGCCCGGCCCGGAGAGGTCTTGACCACCTTGGACAGCGTGGAGCGTAAGTTAACCGATGAACACCTGGTCATCGCCGATGCCAAMGACGCCATCGGTCTGGGCGGGGTGATTGGCGGGGCCAATAGCGAGATCAGTGAGAATACCGTGAACGTTCTTCTGGAATCGGCGACGTTCGACGGTACCAACAACCGGGAGACCGCCCAGTCTCTGGGGTTGCGTACTGAAGCCACACTGAGGTTCGAAAAGGGTCTTCGCCCGGAATTGGCGCCCATTGCATTGCGGCGGGCCACCGGCCTGATCCAGGAGGTCGCCGGCGGCACCGTGGCCCCCGGCATCGTGGATGTTCTTTCCGACGAAGGCGCCGAGCCCCCGATGGTGACCCTGACCAGCAGCAAGATCAAACGTATGTTGGGCATGGAAGTGGACCTGAAGAAAGTCCAAGAGATCATGGACGCACTGGGTTTCACCTGGGAACCGGAGGGCGATGCCGCACTTAAAGTTACCGTCCCCTACTGGCGTAACGATGTGAATATCGAAGAGGACTTGGTTGAGGAGGTGGTGCGGACCATCGGCTACGATTCTGTTCCGACCACCATGCTTTCGAGTCCAATTCCCTTCCAGCAACCGGTGCCGGTCATGGGGCTCCGCGACCAGATCAAAGACGTGCTGGCGGCTGCTGGGATGCAAGAGGTRATCAACTATCCGTTGGTTACATTGCAGCAGTTGGAACAGGTCGAACATCTGGACCGGTCGGCTTTGCCCCTGCGGGTGGCCAACCCCATGAGTTCCGACCGTGAATATCTCCGCACCACCTTGAGGGCCAGCCTACTGGCAAATCTGGCTGCGAACCAAGGCCACAGCGCCGGACCGTTCCGGATGTTTGAGGCCGGTAGGGTCTTTTGGCCGCGCACCGGAGACCTGCCCGAAGAACGGGAGACCGTCGCCGGGGTGCTGGCCGGACTGCGCCATGAACCCTCTTGGCTSGAAGACGATAGCCTGCTGGACTTCTTTGACGTCAAGGGCGTCGTGGAATCGGTGCTCGGGCATTTGGGCGTGACGGCCACTTACGAACCCGTCGACGACCCGGCTTTTCATCCGGGGCGGTGCGCGGCGATAAAGTCCGGCGATTCGTTACTGGGCCTCGTTGGTGAAGTGCATCCGGTGGTCATGGAACGCTTGGGTTTGGAGTCGCCGCAGGTAGCGGCCTTTGAGCTTTACCTYGAGCCCATCCTGGCTGCCCTGCCGTCATCGGAGCGGCAGTTTGAGCCGTTGCCCAGATATCCCTCCGCCACCCGCGACCTGGCTCTTGTGATGCCATCGGACGTGGATGCCGGGCGGGTGACCCAGTTGATACTGCGCCACCGGGGCGTTGACCGGGCCGAGTTGTTCGATATCTATGCCGGCGAAAACGTCGCCGAAGGCACCAAATCTCTGGCATTTCACGTATACTTTCAGGCGAGGGACCGTACCATGACCAACGAAGAGGTGAACCGGTCTCTGGACGGTCTTCTACGGACCCTGGAACAGGAACTAAACGTAACGCTAAGGGCTTAGCCGGTCCTGAGCTAAGGCACCACCACAAAAGAGATATGACTAGTCACAATCACGGCCGACATCATGACGGGGGACACGAACCAGTCCATTCCCACGGCCATGGCCACGCTCAAGAAGACATGCTCAGTGTTGAGCAGGCCTACGAACGCATCATGGCTAGCTTCCGGATGTTGGAGGCCGAGGAAAAACCCTTGTTGGATTGCATGGGGCAGGTACTGGCTGAGGACATAAACTCGCCGCTCRCCCTTCCACCTTTGGCCAACTCGGGTATGGACGGGTACGCCCTGCGCCACAGCGACATCGCCGGAGCCTCTCAGGAAAACCCCAGCACGCTGGAGGTCATCGGGATCGTTGCCGCCGGTCAGATGCCTGATAAGACCGTAGTTCCAGGCACAGCCATCAGAATAATGACCGGAGCGCCGGTGCCGGACGGCGCCGACACGGTCGTCCCCTTCGAGGGGACCGACGAGGTCCAGCGCAAGCGTGAAGGCAAACCTCTGGACCAGGTGGCCATCTATGCCGACATGCCGCCGGGTTGCAACGTGCGCCCCGCCGGCGAGGATGTCAGCCAGGGAGCATTGGTATTGGAGAAAGGCACCGTGGTGCGGKCCGCTGAAGTCGGGGTCATCGCCTCGCTGGGAATGGACACTGTTAAAGTCATTCGCCGCCCCGTGGTGGCGGTTTTGGCCACTGGGGACGAGCTTGAAGAAACCGGCGCGCCTCTACCTGCCGGCAAGATCTACGATTCCAACACCTTTAGCGTAGCCGCCTCAGTTGTGGCCAGCGGTGGCGTCCCCAAGATATTGGGTATCGCCAGAGATAACCTGGAAGACCTGAACGCCAAGTTGGAAGCCACCGCGGGAGCTGACCTGGTGGTCACTTCGGCCGGTGTTTCCAAGGGTGATTATGATATCGTGAAAGAGGTGCTCAACGAACGGGGCGAGATGAAYTTCTGGTCGGTGCGGATGCGCCCGGCCAAACCCCTGGCCTTTGGGCATTTGAACGGCGCCGATGGGAAGACCATCCCCCTCCTGGGACTGCCAGGCAACCCGGTGAGCGCCATGGTGGCCTTTGAGATGTTTGCCAGGCCGGCCATACGCACGATGCTGGGCCGGACCAAGATTCCCCGGCCGATGGTTGAAGGCGTGCTTACCGCCCCGATCAGAAACGAAGATGGACGCCGGGTATATGCTAGGGTGGAAGTAGAACTTAAAGACGGAGTCTACCAGGCCACTCCCACTGGCCCCCAAGGCTCCAATATCCTGACGTCCATGTCCCGGGCCAACGGCCTGGCGATATGCCCCGAGGACCTGCCGGGTAAAGACGCCGGCGACCAGGTACAGATCATCATGTTGGATTGGAACGAAGAGGTGCAAGTATGACGACCCAAGAACCCGATGCCGAAGAACTGGCAGCCGAGGAATCGGTAGAGGAGCAACCTGAAAAAGAGAACCCTTTGTTCCTCATCAGCGCCGACCGTCTGAAAGGATTGGAACGCTCCCCTGTGCATCTGATCGCTGGTAGGCTAACCGCAGACAGCCCGTCCAAGTCAAAGTCGATGGCTGAGATGGGCGATGTGAAGGYCCTGATTCGAGAGATTTCTCAGAATTACAAGAACGACTCCAACTTCATCCGGTCAGACATGCCTTTGCAAGAGATCATGTTCCGCACGCTACTGGCCCGGAACAACCGGCCGATGTCGTTGACCGACCTGCATTACGAGCTCACGGAGCGCTGGGCCACGCCCATCCGGCCGATAGTCATAACCGAAGAACGTCTGCTTCGCATCCTGGACACCGACACCTATTACGGTTTCGCTAGAAAGTAGACTGACTGGCTGTAACCGGTCCGTTGAGCCGGGCCACTRATCACAGGGAACAARAAAACCGGCCATTCCATAAGGAATGGCCGGTTTTCCTTTTACTGTTTTTGAGCGGTCTATGCGGCGGCCAATTGTTCCTTGGCCACGCCAATCAGCTTGTTGAAGGCATCAATGTCCTGAACGGCTAGATCAGCCAAGATCTTGCGGTCCAGTTCCACTCCGGCCAACTTCAAGCCGTGCATGAACTGGCTGTAGGTGGTGCCCGCCTCGCGGCAACCTGCGCCGATGCGGATGATCCACAGGCGGCGGAAATCACCCTTGCGCTCGCGGCGATGCCGGTAGGAATAAGCCCAGGCGTGCATGACCGCTTCCTTCGCCCACTTGTAGTTGCGGGAGGAAGAGCCGGTATAGCCTTTGGCTGCTTTTAGTATCTTCTTGTGTCGGGCGTGTTTAGTAACGCCACGTTTGACTCTGGCCACGGGTTAATCTCCGGGGTGGGATTAGTGAATCAGGTTGATTGCCTAGCCGTAGGGAAGCATCCTATGCAGACGCTTGAAGTCCGCACTGTCTACCGCCAACTTGTCGGCGTATTTCCTAGTTACTTTGGTGGGCTTCTTCCGCCGCAGGTGGCTGCTCATGCGCTTGCGGCGCATCAGCTTGCCGGTTGCTGTGATGTGTATGCGGGCCTTGGCCCCTTTATGTGTCTTAAGTTTTGGCATCAGCCAGTTCTTCTACTTGGTCCTGTTTTTTATCTTTTGGCTCGTCATCCGCAGCCTTTTCAGGCTTAACCAGGGCCGGAATCAGCACCATGGACAACGCTCTGCCTTCCATGGCCGGCGGGCGTTCCAAACGTACTTCGTCTTTCAATTCATCGGCCACCCGCTTCAGGACCGAAAGGCCCAACTGCTGGTGGGCGGCTTCCCGTCCGCGGAAACGGACGGTGAGCTTTACCTTGGACCCGTCGCTGATGAACTCGCGTATCTTGCGAGTTTTCGCGTCCAGGTCATGAGACCCGATATTCGGCCGGAAGCGCACTTCTTTCTGCTCGGTGCTTCTCTGGCCTTTCTTGGATTCGCGTTCTCTCTTCGAGGTGAGATAAAGGAGTTTGCCGTAGTCCAGTAGCCTGCAGACAGGGGGATCGGAGTTGGGAGCCACTTCAACCAGGTCCACATCGGCATCGCGCGCGAGTTGGAGCGCACGGGCGAGRTCCATCACACCGAGCTGGGCCCCGTCGTCACCGATGACTCTTACCTGGGGGCTATTRATCCGCTCGTTGACCCGATATTGTCTAGCTATACTCTGGTACCTCCGATAAAATCCTCATCAAATACGTGAAAGAYAGGTGGATTCACTCTAGCATACGCCCTATGGCACGTCAAACAAAATGCGGCATGCCACCGGCCAGCCTAGGGGGTGCGCCCGTACAGTTGTAACAGGCGGTAGATCGCGTTCGCTCCAAAGTTGATGGCATCCACCGGGACACGCTCATTTGGGCCATGGATGACCGCGGCGAAATCCAGCGTCGATGGCAGCAACATTGGCAGAAAACCGTAAGTTTGGATGCCGAGGCGGGCAAATAGCCTTCCATCTGTGGCTGCAGGCATGAGCATGGGCACCGGAATGCCCTCCGGGTCGCTCTCCCGTAAGACACTGCTCAGGGTTTCGAACAAGCCCATTTCAGGGCGCTGAGGCCCGGGGTCGTGACTCAGGACTTCTATCGTTGCGCCGGTACCGGCGATCGCACGTATTTCAGAGATCAGCTGGTCCGGGCCAATGTTGGGCAACAACCGTCCATCCAGATCAACAGACACCTCGCCGGGCACGACGTTTATCTGCTCGCCGCCTCGAACGATCGTCGGGTTGACCGTGTTTCGGAACAACGGCGCGAAAGTCCGGCCCCGGGCGCCCAACAATTTTAGTGTGATGGCAGTTAGACGGGGGTTGAGCAACGCCGCCATCCCCAGTCGGGCAGGCGGGGCCAAGTGTCTGCCGATGGCCTGAAACATCATTCGGGCTTYGGGCGTAACGTGGGTCGGTAATGGGCATGACTGGACCTGCTGCAGGAACCGGGCCAAAGCCGCCATCGGGTTGTCGCCTTGGACCAGCGAGGCGTGGCCGCCTTGTCCCTTGAATGTTACCCGAAGGTGGCACACCTGTTTCTCAGCCACCATTATGGGGTAGAACCGCCGCCGGMCCAGGTTGAAACTGAACCCGCCGAATTCGCCGATGGCGTATCTGATCYCCTGGAAAAGCTCGGNATATTCTTCAACCAAGTACCGGGCGCCTTGGTCTCCGCCCGACTCCTCGTCGCAGACCAAGGCGAGCAYGATGTCGCCGGCGGGCGTCATTCCGTCGGCCTTGGCCCGCATGATGGCGTGGAGCATCATGGCGATCCCGCCCTTCATGTCCAGCGAGCCCCGGCCCCAAAGTACTCCGTCGACGATGTCGCCACCGAAGGGCGGTTGCTGCCAAYGRGACGGGTCAGCCGGCACAACATCGACATGGCCCTGGAGCAGTAACGGCGGTGCGCTGCCGTCGCCGGGCAGGCGGGCTATGAGGTTGGGGCGGCCGGGCGTTTTGGCCAAGACCTGGTTYTGGATGCCCGCGCCGCCCAGCAAANNGATTTGATGTGGGCGATGCACTCGCCTTCGTTACCCGGCGGGTTGGTGGTGTCAAAACGGACCAGACGCTGCGTTAACGCAACTGGGTCCAGGTATTCAGTGTCGGGAGAACGGGAATCGGGCACGTATCACCGGCCAGCTTACGGGCAGGCTATTCGTCGTCCGGGTCGTCGTCGAAATCCAGGTCCAAGTCCAGATCGTCTTCCAGGTCGACGYTTGAACCAAGGCCCTGTAGAAATTCTTCGACCATGGGGGAGAGAGGGCTGGTTGAAGGGGCGTCGCYACCATTCTCGCGGTCATAGCGCTCTTCCAGYCGCTCCAGCAAACCGGCGACCTCTGAAGTGTCCGAGACTACGTTCTGCAGGGATGCGTACTGTTGGCGCCCCCGTTCCGGGTCGGCCAAGCGGCTGGGCAGTCCATACAGCGTGCAGAGGATCTCCATCAGCCGTGCGGTCCCAGTGAAGTCCTCTTCAACCTGGAAATATTGGGGCAGATGGACCACGAATATGCGGGTCTCGACCCCCATCTCCTCTAGGGTGTTGGAAACAAGATAGGTGATGGTGGTCGGCCCTTCGTAGTCGCTGGGACGCACGCCAACCAGCTTGTATTCGTCCTCGTTGTTGGCGTCGACGGTGCCCCCTGAAACCAATAGCTTGCGGGTGTGGGGGACCATGTCGTACATTGCGCCGATCATGGAATAGCGCTTGACGCCAAAATATTTCATTACCTCAATCACGGAATCGGTGTAGTCCTCTCCGTAAAGATGAGGTTCCAGCAGGTGGAGCGTGATGAGGTCGGGGCCGTGTTCCCGGACACTGGCGCTGATGGTGGTGGACGGGATGTTGTATTCCCGAACGCCTTGCTTCAAGACCGATTTCGGGCGGTAACGGGTGAAGTCGTAATAGCGTCCTGGTTTGACCAGCCGCCCKATCTCTTTAGACTCGAGATGACGCTCCAAACGCCTCAAGGCCAGRGTCCCGACGTTTCCCACGTCAATCCAAGGCCTTAGAACAGCCAACACGTGGGGGTCTTTAAGCTCTGGCAGAGGCTCTGTGAATTCGAAATCACCGATGCGCATGCTTCTAGTCTGACAGTGGAGAATTGGATTTACAAGGGTAGGCTATTCAGGCTGCGGTTGATTTTTGGGCGAGGCTATTCCAGCCGCGGCGGCGTGCGTTGGAAACCTGAATTTTGATATCATACGTAGCTATAGAACGAGGCGAATTTATGGGTGTATTCAGCCGTAATCTCCCAGAAACTATAGCGTTGCGGTTGAGAATTACCTCAGCCACGCAGACCACTGCCAAGAAGGGCGAATGCCTACCATATATCCGGCGGTCTTGACCGCCATAGTGGCCGTTTTTCTCATTGCTGCCTGCGGCGGCGATACGGCCTCGCCTTCGCTAGATTCCACGGCGGAACCAACGGCGGTCGTCGAAACGGAGGCGACACAAGAGGCSCCCACCCCACCCCTGTGGCGTYACGTAAACAGCGGTTGGGTCTCGCCGTCAAACCAGCAGTCGGCGAACGCGTTCTCCAGGGAGCTGCGGGTGGTTGTGATAACCACGTCCGAGGAGCTGGAGAATTTCAACCGGAACGTGATCAGCAAGAGGACGGTTGGCACTGGCACATCACTGAGCCGCGCCGAATTCCCCGGTTCAGTGCTCCTGGTGGCCTATCTGCTGTGGCTGCCGGTCCAGGGCGACCCTCTGTCGGTGGTGGGTATAGAGATAGACGGAAACCGGGCCGTGGTGGACTTGGAGCTAGATGAAGACGCCCAGGGCCGGGAGTATCCYTATCTCTACGCTCCGATGAYGATGGTCACCGTGGACCGCGATAAGTTCCCTGCCGAGGGGCCGGTGGAATTCGTATTCAGGCTGGACGGAGTACTGCAGGTCACGCTGACGGACACGCTGGAGTAAGGGCTGCTCAAATCTCGACCCAGCCTACACGGTCCGCCACATACYAAACCGTTCGTCCTGAGCACGTCGAAGGACGCGGGTAAGCCATGTTACTGATGACAATCACTTCAGCTGGGAAGTGGYCCGACAAGCTCACCATGAGCGGTCAAGGGCGCAGGGGAATCAGGGGTTTTTGAAATTGGCTGAAACGAAAGAGGGTGTCCCGCTGATTCGGGACGCCCTCTTTGGGTCCGGTTAAATCAGAGATTGAACCCTACTCAGGAATCTCCGCGACCATGCCTTCGCCAAGTTCCACATCCACCGTCATTAGGATCTGGGCTACAAGGAGGTAGTGGCCGACCAGTACGGCCAGGTGCAGGGTGTCCTGCTCGCCGAAGCGGTCTACCAGTGCCTTGTAGGTGGCGTCACTGACCTTGTGGTCACGCAGCAGTTCGTGAACGTATCCCACCAGCAGCGCCTCGTCWCCYGARAGGYCGCCGGGMGCSGTGCCGKYGGCGATGGMCTTGATSGTCTCRTCGGAGACKCCGGCGGTCCGGGCMARYTTGGCRTGKGCCGAGAACTCGTACTGGGAATGCATCTCCTTGGCCGTGGCGATGATGACCGTCTCCTTCAGGTTCTCGGGGATGCCGAACTCGTAGCGGACGAAGGCGCCGGTATCGGCCACGCGGGCGGCCAGTTTGGGACTATGGAGCAATACGCCGTAGGGCCCTCGAATGCTGCCCCGAGTGCCTACGATGGAGTCAAAATACTGGTGGTCTTCTGCGGCCAGTTGGTCGCGGGTTACGGCGGGTAGTCTAGCCATTTGGTTTCTCCTTGCGAGGTCTTGTTTCTTTTAATTTGGTTGATGGAGGATATGGGAGAGCCCCCATCTCCGACTACGTCGAGAGTSTCGACTTCGTCGGACYTAGCCTTCCCCTCCTTCCGCGGAAGGACGAGGGAGAAGGTATGATTTTCAGGCCTGCGGCCCTCTTCTTATTTCTTTACGGCGGGGACGGGGTTGCCTGGGATGTTTACTTTTACGGAGCCCAGTTGATTGCGGCTGGTGAAGTAGAGGGTCTTCAAGTCGTCGCCGCCGAAGGCAAGGTTGGTGGTGGCGGTGTATCCGTGTTTGATCAGGCCCAGTTTCTTTCCGGAGGGGTCGAAGAYGTACAGGCCTCCGGAGCCGCCTGTGTAGATGTTGCCTTCGATGTCCACCTTCATACCGTCGGGCACTCCAGACTCGCTGCCGGTGACGTCTATGAGGACTTTGTCGGACTGCTTRGCCAGTGTCCCGTTGGGCATGACCTCGAAGGACCGGATGTGACCGCGTCTGGAGTCGTTGATATACAGGATGCTCTCGTCGGGAGAAAACATCAGCCCGTTGGGAACGATGAAGTCGCCGATCAATAGGGTCATGGTCCCTAGGTCGGCGCTGACCCGGTAGACGCCGGAGAACGTCAGGTCCCACTCTTCCGCGGGGTGGGGACTGGTCCAGGGGTCGGTGAAGTAGATGCTGCCGTCGGATTTCACCACCACGTCATTGGGGCGGTTCAGCCGGCGTCCCTGGAAGCTGCTGGCGATGACCGTTACGCTGCCGTCGGCTTCCAGACGGGCGACGCGGCGGCTATCGTGTTCCGCGGACACCAGCCGGCCTTGGAGGTCACGGGTGAGGCCGTTGGCCCGGTTCGTGGGCTCGCGGTCGATGACAGTGCTCCCGCCCGGAGTGTGCTTCATCCTCCGGTTGTTATGGATGTCGCTAAACAGCAGGTAACCGCCCTCTTTCCACCAGAGCGGTCCTTCAGCGGGGCCTTGGTCTCCACCGAAGCCATCGGCCAGCTCCAGGATAGGCTCGTCGGTGGAAATGATCTTGGATAGTTCYGGGGCAAACTGCTCTATGGGCATGTTCCCTTCCTTTTGACTCAGGATTTATCGGTGTGGTTGCTAGTTGTGGGCCTGAATTACTGTGGGATTATAATACGAAATCCTGGCGTGCGTGGCGGGTACTTTTTAACAGCGTTCCAGCCAGCTTGACTAGGCTTGCGCGTTGAATTATTCTGCCCCTAATCTGGCGGAAGCCACACGTATGTTGAATCTGACCTGGTAATGGAGGGGCGCCATGGCACTGAGTCTGAACCACGTTCACCTAAAGACTCCCGACCCGGAGAAGACCGCAAAGTTCTATATAGACACYTTGGGCGCAACCAAGATCGCTGACATCGGCGACATCGGAGTGCGCCTGGACCTGCACGGGCTGACCTTGAATGTGACCAAGCACATCGAGACTCAGACCAGGGACCAGAAATACGGTATCGAGCACATTGCCATCGACGCCGAYGACATCCAGGGCATGATCGACAGCCTGAAGGCCAACGGCGCCAAGATATTGGAAGAAACTTCCATCTCGGGAGACCGGCGGGTRGTGTTCTTCGAGGGCCCCGACGGCGTGCAACTCGAGTTCATCGAGAATAAATAAAGATCTAAGGAACACTCAGACGCGCTAGGAGCAAAAACATGATCTACGAGTCACGGGTCTACAAARCCGTGCCCGGCARATTRCCGAACATCAACGCCCGGTTCGCCAATCACACCATCGGGTTCTTCGAGGAGTTCGACATCGGGATCGTTGGTTTCTGGAACGACGAGATCGGCGCTAGCAACCAGCTGACCTACATCCTCAGCTACGACAGCATGGCCGACCGGGAAAAGAAGTGGGCCGCATTCGGCGCCCACAAACCCTGGCTGGAAGTGCGGGCTGAGACTGAGAAAGACGGTCCTTTGGTCGCTCAGGTGATCAATTCCTTCATGAGCTTGACACCGTACTCCCCCCAGCCGTCGTTCAAGACCACGCTGCACGAGAAACGGGTCTATGAGGCCATGCCCGGAAAGCTGCCAGACCTCCACAACCGGTTCTCYAACCACACCATGGGGCTGTTCGAGAAGCACGGAATCGAGAACGTGGCCTACTGGACCGAGGACGTGGGCACCAGCAACCGGCTGGTCTATATGCTTGGCTACCCCGACCTCYTAGCCAGGGAAAAGGGTTGGGCCGGCTTCCAATCGGACCCCGCCTGGCAGAAAGCGCGGGCTGCTTCCGAGGAGAACGGGGCCTTGGTGCGGGTGTCCAAGCACTCCATCCTACGCCTGACCGACTACTCGCCCAGGTAACCTTTCGCCGTTAACCGGGTTTTTATTCATCGGCCTGGGCCTCGTGAGGTCCGGGCCGATGTAAATTTTAGGAAATTGACTTATGAGGAATGCCTAACGTGGACATAGACAAGATACGAAGCCAGATACCGGTGTTGGCGCACACGGCATACATGAATACCGGGTGGTCTGGTCCGGCGCCGCAGCGGGTGGCGCAGGCCATGAAGGACCGCATCGACCTGGAATTAGAGAAGGGGTCGACCACGTCCGGTGTCTACGAAACGGGCAAAGAGATACAAGAGCAGGCGCAGGCGGCCGCCGCGCGGATCTTTAACGCCACGGTTGACGAGGTCATGGTCACCCGTAACACGACTGAGGGACTCAATATAGTGCTCAGCGGGCTGGACTGGGCCCAGGGAGACGAGATCATAATCTGCGACATGGAGCATGGTTCGGTCATAGCTCCGGCACAGTTGATCGGCCAACGTTATGGTGTGGTAGTGAAGGTGGTGGACCTGGAGGTCCACGACTCCAGCGAGACGATCGTGACCAAGATCGAAGCGGCGTTCACGCCTAAGACGCGCATGGTTTTCATCAGCCACATCCTGTACGCCACGGGCCGGCGGATGCCGGCTGAAGAGATCAGGCAGGCGACCAAGGATCGGGGCATCCTGATGATGCTGGACGGGGCGCAGACCGGCGGCCACATCGAACTTGATATGGCCCGTTCCGGATTCGATTTCTACGCCATCCCCGGCCAGAAATGGCTTCTGGGCTACGAGGGATCCGGAGCTCTGTACATCCGCCGCGAACATCTGGAGCGCATCCATCCGGCCCACACCGGCGGCCGCGGAATAGCCCGCCCGCCGAGCGCCCACAACTTCCAGCCGGTGGCGGACTCCATGGAGAAATTCTTGGGTGGGTCCGTCAGCGTGCCGGTACAGGCGGCCTTTTTGGAAGCCGCCAAGTTCATCGAAGAGGCCGGCATCCAGAATATCGAAGCGCGCAATCTGGACCTGGCGGAATCGGCCAAGGCCAAACTTTCCGAGGTGTCCGGAGTCACGGTCCTATCACCCTCCGAGCGGCGCGATTCTTCCGGGCTTGTCACCTTCGCGGTGGATGGCAAGACACCTATATCAGTCGTTGAGCGGCTGTGGGAGGAYCACAAGATCGTGGTCAGGCAGGTGGGTCACCCTGAGGGTGTGCGCGCTTCCCTCCATTTCTTCAACACCGAAGAAGAAATAGAACTTCTCATAGGCGGCGTTCGCGAGCTGGCCTAACGACTCTTATGTTCAAAAATGCGTGGTAGCAAAACTGCTCAGGMTCCGGCATGTTGGCAGTCGTATCCTCCCAAAAAMGAGGTGCGGGGCAGCGCCGCATGTTGGAGGCCTCCGGGTTTTTTAAGACTCCTGCGTAGCCGCCGGACACCGCTGGGCAATCTGCTTTTAACCGTGGRCAAACATTCGTGACTGGGGTTAACATCCTCCTTGACTAAGATTCCAAATGATTCCCTGTTCATCCGAGGTTTCAAGATTCCTGAATTAGATAGCGAGACCCTTCGAGGTTCCCCNGGAATAGACGACACGGAAAGAGAAGCAGTCTTTTTCATCGCAGATATCTCTGGCTACACCAAATTCATATTCGCCAACGAAAAAGAGATCTCCCACAKCCAGATGGTCATMCGGGAGCTCATCACCACGCTGATGGACCGGGTCGYCGTGCCTCTGAACCTAGTGAGGATCGAAGGCGACGCCATCTTTCTTTACGTCTTGAAGGACGATCCARAACACCCTTGGGAAAAGGTGTCGAAAACACTGGCGAGCGATGTGATGGCCTTCTTCCAGGCGTTCTCCGACAAGCTTGCCGAGCTGATGRTTCACAAGGTCTGCAATTGCAACGCTTGCRTCAACATCGAGCAGTTGAAGCTCAAAGTAGTTGCTCACAGCGGGACGGCTGCCTTTTACCGGTTGGGAGAGCACCAAGAGCTCACCGGGACCAGCCCCATCGTGATTCACCGGCTGATGAAAAACTCGGTCCAAGCTACCGAGTACATGCTATTTACGGAGCCAGCGTACCGGGACTTGGCCCCAYCAGAATGGGAGGTGGAGGAAGGCGAGGAGCAATACGACGATATCGGCGACATAAAAACCTACGTTTACTATCCCCCGGAGCCTGAGCCATTCGTTCTTTCCCCTGATTCCAAACCGCCGGCGGTATTCATAGACACCTTGCGCAGTGAAGTTYCCCGGGAATACTGCCAGGTGGCGCAGAACCCGGAATTGGGCTTTCATTTCCACACCGGCAGGCGGCTAACCGCCTTGTTGGAGTACCAAGACCAWTGGCTAGAGGGAYTRCCGGAAGGGACGATAGAGTCCTTTGCCGGCACCGGAAACCCGTTCATGTTGGGGGACATCAACCCCGCCGAGAAGGTTGTTGACGCGGGATGCGGCGCCGGTCTGGACTGCATCATAGCCGCCAAGATGGCGGGACCCGACGGCGAGATAATCGGGGTCGATATGACTCAGGAAATGGYCGACAAAGCTAAGAAGAACGCTGAAGCCACGGGCGTTAAAAATGCCTCTTTCCATCAGGGTYTTTTCGAAGAGCTTCCGGTGGAAGACGGATGGGCTGACGTTGTCATCTCCAATGGAGCTATCAACCTGGCCCCNGGACAAAGACGAGATTTTCACGGAGATGAACCGGATCCTGAAACCCGGCGGGCGTCTGCAGATCGCCGATATCTTARTGGACAAACCCATTCCGGAAAGCGCCAAGAGGAACATCGACCTCTGGACGGGTTGAATCGCCGGCGCTCTGCTGGAAGCAGAGCTGGCGGGCAAGCTTTCRAAGGCTGGATTTGAGGATTTCGAGATCGTCTGGCGCGGCGACATCTACCGTGATGCTCCGCAACAAACTGCCGGGTTTGATTTTGGAATCATGGGGATAAGCTACCGGGCGCGGAAGTCATTATAAGTCTGTCAGGGGGCGGCGCCTGCGGCTAGATCAGGCTTGCAGCGTGCCCGGTGGGTAGTGCTCCAGCCACCAACGGGCAATCTCATCCCGCCGGGCGAACCAGACYCCGGGGAAGCCCTTGGTGTAGTTCAGGAACCGCTCCACCGCCCGTGACCGGGCCGGGCGGCCTGCGATACGGCAATGGAGACCCACGGACATCATCTTGGGCCGGGTTTCTCCCTCTTGGTAGAGGCAATCAAAGGTCTCTTGCAGGTACTCGTAGAAATCATTGATGCTGACCAACCCGCCGCGCCAGAACCGGGCATCGTTGGTCTCCATGCTGTATGGCACCACCAGCCAAGGCTTGCCCCGCGCCTCGACATAATATGGCAGATCGTCATTCAGGCCGGCGCTGTCGTAGATGAAACCCCCTTCATCCACCACTAGGTCTCTGGTGTTCAGACTGGGTCCGTAGCGCGTGAACCAACCNACTGGGCGCTCGCCGGTGGTGCGTTCCAGCGAAGCCACTGTCTTGGCGATGGCTTCCCTCTCGGCGTCGATGTCCTTCAGGTGATATTCCTCCCAGCGGTAGCCGTGGCCGCAGACCTCGTGGCCTTGGGCGGTGATCTCCCGGGCRACYTCGGGGTTGCGCTCCARYGCCAAGGCGCASSAGAAGAAWGTGGAGCTGACSYSGTGGCGCTSRAACATGTCCAGCAGCCGCCAGACGCCGACGCGGCTCCCGTAYTCGAAGAACGATTCGTTGTTCAGGTCCCGGTCTTGGGGCGGAACGGGAGAAGGCACCTCTCCGTTGGTCTCGTGGTGGGCGTCGCCGTCCATGGTTGAGTATTCGGCCCCCTCCTCGTAATTGACCACCAATGACACGGCGATGCGGGCGCCGCCGGGCCATTCTATCTGGGGGACATTCTTCCCGTAACCGATCAGATCACGCTGCATGGGCTCCTCCTACGGCTTTTCCCGGTTGGGCCTCGGGGTCCGAAAGCAGGGCCATTATATAACSGGTGCTCGGACACGCCCCTATGCTAGAATCGGACACGACTTCAGGCCAGCCTCTTCCAAGGTGCGTAATGCCAGAACCAATCACACCGGAACTGATCTACCATCTCAAAACGGTCGGCGACCCGGCATTGTCCCCGGGTGGGACCTTGCTGGCCTACACGCTGGGCTGGGTCGACGAAGAAAGTCTGGGCGCCCGTTCACGGATAATGTTGATGGACCTGGGAAGCGGGTCGTGCAAAGAGTTAACCGATGGGGAGAAGGACTCGGCGCCCAAGTTCTCTCCGGAAGGCAGCCAACTGGCTTTCTTGCGGTCGGTGGACGGAAACCCGGCCCAAGTATGGTCGATGGCAGCGGACGGCGGCGATGCCAATCAGTTGACCCATGCAGCCAAAGGCGTTTTCGACTACGCCTGGTCGCCCGACGGCAAGACGATGGTGGTCTGTGGAGACGTCGATCCTGAAGAAAATCCTCAGGACGGCCCGGAAGATCTGCCGCAAGTTACGGTGGTGCGGCGGGTACGCTACCGCTATGACACCCTAGGCTGGCGCGGCGACTCCCATTTCCATCTGTCGGTGCTTGACGTGGAGAGTTTGGAAAGCAGGCAGATAACCGACGGCGATTGGGACGATACTGCTCCGGTCTGGTCCCCTGACGGCTCTCAGATCGCCTTTATGTCGGGCCGCCGGGACGACCGGGACTTCCTGGCCCTGAGCGAGGTATACACCGTGCCCGCGGCGGKRGKYGRRCYCAANSTTGATNRYCYGRRSGMCNTNMTYCNAGMGTWKRCGCNSTYRCCKRGKSKCCKGMANKGYRKCSAKKKRMRGTCSWMSRSYCGGATNNSCTYSRGARSGMRYGSTSCWGWGKCAGSSATGNCTAKANNTWMYSSMSGANGGSWAWSAMSSCYKCARAYTMMYCGKCNGAYAGCMTCANGYYCTWKSYRGKAKWCCYGCCGGTTRTGCNNGNNNNCCTGCGGCGCTGTGGTGGGCGGACGACGGGCGGATCATCTTCCTTGGAGAACGCAAAGGTGAGTCGTTCCTCTTCCAGGCTCCATCCGAGGGCGGACCGAGCGAGACGGTCTGGGGCGGTTCCTGCTTGTCCACCGGACTGACTTTAGATGGGAAAGCGGGACAAGCGGTGGTGACCGCCTCGTTCCCCGATTCTCCCGGCGATCTTCACCAGATCGACTTGGCAACGGGTGCGAGTAAGCGGTTGTCGAATCACAACGACTCCTATATGGAGGCGCATMCAGCAGCCCGAATGGAGAAATTCTCGATAGAAAGACCCGGCGGAGCGTCTGGGTTTGAGATTGAATGCAGGTTGTACTTCCCTCCCGGATTTGACGCAAGCTTGGTCTACCCGTTGGTGTTGGACATTCACGGCGGACCCAACGGGGCSTTTTACGACGCCTTTGTGCCAGCCCAGCAGGTATTGGCCACGGCTGGATATCTGGTATTGGCGGTAAATCCACGGGGTTCGTCTACTTATGGCGCCGACTTCATGATGGCGGTGCTGGGCGATTGGGGCGGCGAGGACTATCTAGACTTGATGGCCGCGGTGGATGACGTGGTCCAGCGTACCTATGTTGATGCAGACCGGTTGGGCGTGCACGGCTATAGCTACGGGGGTTACATGACCAGTTGGGCGGTTGGCCATACCAACCGGTTCAAGGCCGCCGTGGTGGGCGCTCCCTGCATCAACCTTCACAGCATGTATGGCACGTCGGACATCGGAATCAGCTTCGGAGAAGCCCAGTGGGGCGGRTCATCCGTTGATGCCGCGGACAAGATGCTGGAGCGTTCCCCCATCACCTACGCCGCCGATGTGGACACCCCAGTGCTGCTGCTTCACGGCGATGCCGACGCGCGGTGCCCCATTTCGCAGAGCGAAGAATACTTCACTGTGTTGAAAAGGCTGAATAAAGAAGTGGAATTCGTTAGGTTTCCGGGRTGCTCCCACCTGTTTCCCCGGATGGGCCATCCCAGGATGCGTGAGGAGTACCTGACTCGCACTCTGGGCTGGTTCAACCAGTACCTGGCTTAGCTCTGGGAAAGACCGTTCAAAGCACCAGCCCGCGCTGGATGTTTATCAGCGCGGGCTGGTCTGATTGTGCAATGGCCGGTTTCTAAGCTAGTCGGCGGGTCGTCCTATCCGGCGTCTCCGCCGATCGTGGCCTCTAGGACYCGAATACCGGGGGCCAAACCCAGTCCATCTTCCCTCTGAGTAGTTACTTCAATGGATTCGAAGTCGGTGAGCGGGTCTTCAAGATAGATGGTCGTAGCGCCCCATCCGCTGGGGTCAACCCTCATCTGTTCGGCTAAAACCGTGTTATCGCCGTCCATCAACCATACCTGATAGACCTGGGGCGCCGGTAATTATTTGCATCCCGGCCACCATGATTATCCCGCTGAGGCCATCGTCGGCGATCCGCAGCAAGAGMGGGKCGGCCGCAGTCATCACGGCTTCTATGGCTTCATAGATCTCGTCGCTGACGCCTTCCGCCTCATCGACGACGATCATCATGTTTGGACTGTGGAATCYCTGGAACTGGTCGGCGTTCTCCGCGGACAGGCCCATGGCGTACCGGTCGTCGGAGATCTCCCAGCGGGTGTCGTACATCTTGCCGCCGAGGAGTTCCGCCTTGGGACGGTACAGGCGGTGGACCTGCCTCCACAGCACATGGCGCACCTGGCGAAAGGCGGGTGCGCCATGTGCTCAGCACGATAGCGGCGTCTTGGTGAGTGTGCAGGAACCAGAGCAGCGCCACCGCCGCGCAGAAGCCCTTGCCCAGTCCGTTTCCCGATTTAACCGCCACCYGGCGGTGCTCCACCAAGGACCCCAGTACCTCTTGTTGTTTGGACCAGAGCTTCACTCCCAGCGTGTCTGAGGCAAACTCCAGTGGTGTCGGGGCGATGCCCGGCTGTTCCTGCATCCGGCCTAGCTCTGGGCCGGATAACCGGACTGGACTGCCGTGGTCCGCGTTTTCGTGTCTTGACCGGTTCCTATCCGCGGACTTGCGGCGGGGCTGAAGATGTAGCCGCATTCCTGGCAGCGGAAAACATCGTTGTCGTCTTGTTGTTTCTTTTCCAGCGGGATCAATCGTTGAGATTGGCAGCGTCGGCAATGCAAGGCGTGTTACCTCCAACAGTTGGGTATCCAAATAAAAAGGAACGGACCCTCATTAARGGTCCGTCCCTGTTGGTAACACGCTAGGATTCTGCGATGCAGAGTGTCAACCGCCGGTCCGTCATCACGGACCGCCCGTTGTCGGTTATATCGCTTGGGTCGTTGGGCTAGCTGGGGTTGTGCTTCTTCAGCACCTCAGCGACGCGAGGGTCGATGTCGCCCAAGTCCACGCCGCCGTCGGCCCGTGCGATGCCGAGGTGGGCGTCCCGCTGAATCTCTTCCCATTCAGGCTCCAGTTCATAGGCGTCTCGAAGCTCACTAAACATGGCGTCAAGCGATTTTTTGTCAAACATATATTTGGTCTGTCCTCCGATCTGATCTTTAGGCCGAGCGTTGGCCGGACCGATTATTCATACGAGTCCGGAAGGTCCGTTTGAGGGAGTTTCCGCAACGGACGATGGAAGCTGCGRCGAGGCTTAGTCTACAATTTTTCGATGGCCGTGGCAACCCTGATCTGTGCCCGATGTAGGCATGGGCGTTGGARYAGTTGCGGCCCCATTTACGGGAYCCTCTCTTGCTCGTTTGTGTCTGCGACTTCGTCCGGTTCCGCCGGGGCGTAGACCGACCGTCGCTTGGACTGCGTAAAGTACACGACAATGATGAAGACGGGTATGGACATGATGATGAATCCCATGATAGCCACCACTACCCAAGGCCCGGACCCAAAGATATGGTCCAGCTTTAATTTGATCCAGCGAAGCAGCTCCGGATCAGCGGCGTCGCCCTGGTGGGCCAAGATGAAACTGAATAACCACGCCATTGCTGACCGCTAGTCCCCAGCCGCGGCGGTGGGGGCCAATTGTTGGTAGCGGGCAGAATACTTCTGTTCCTTGACGCTGAAAGCCGAAAGCGCGGCCGGGAACAGCAGGGCGCCGCCGATGGCGAAAGGCACAGTGTAAGAACCAGTGATGTCGAACAGCAAGCCGGCGGCGAGGATACTCACGAAAGAACCGACCTGATGGCAGAGGAAGGAGATGCCCGAGATGGTCGCCAGGGCCCGAAGGCCATAAACATCTGCAGTTAAAGAGCTGGTCAAGGGTACGCTGGCGATCCAAGAAAAACCCGCCAAGATCGCAAATATCCAAACTCCAGTCACGCCCGGCAGCACCAATAAAAGTATGAAGGCGATGCCGCGTAGAGCATAAACCCCAGCCAAGAGGTTTTTTCTCCCGAACCGGTCACCGAGGAATCCGGCGCCTAATCCGCCCAACACGTTCAGGGCCATCATGACTCCGAAGGCGGTGGCGGCCAGCGTACCGGAAAATCCCTGGCCGATGGCGTAGGGCACGAAGTGGGCTGAGATCATGCCGGTGGTGACGCCGCAGATGGTATACGCGCCGGAGATCTGCCACATGGGCCAGGAACGGAACGAATGGGACCATTCCTCGACCTCGATCGGTCCCCGTTGCCGGCTGGACGCTTCGCTTTTGGCCCTCTCTTCGGTATCCCCGTCAGGTTGGAGGCCCATATCCGCGGGGTCGTCTTTGATGAAGAAATATACCATGGGAAGGGCGAGCAACAGAATCATCAGACCAAGGGCGAGCCAAGTCACGCGCCAACTTGTCGCCTGAAGCAAAAACATTCCGAAGGGCACCAGCACGAGCCCTCCCAGAGACGCTCCGGCCACGTTTATGCCCAACACTGTAGACCGCCTGCGCCGGAACCACTTGGACAGGAGCGCCATTGTGTTCGAGATGTTTGCGCCGCTCATGGCGGTGGACAGCAGGACGCCAAACACGAAGAACAGGTAAAGGTAACTAAAAGTGAGGCTCAGAGATGCGGTAGCCAGACCCGCAACGACCAGCCCGGCCATGATGACGTTGCGGCCGCTGAACCGATCGAACAACCGGCCGACGAATGGTTGGGTGATGCCGTTGATCAAGAAGCCGGTGCCTACGGCAGCCGACAGCATGAACCGGGACCAGCCGAATTCCTCCTCCAACGGGATGATGAAGATACCGAAGCTACTGCGGGCGCCGGTGGTTACAAAGGCAACGAAGACGGTGGCGGCACACACGTACCAGCCGTAGTAAAGCGGTTTATGTGTCTTTTGGTCTGCTTGCATGAAGAACTATTCGGACGGGACCCAGCGCTATGACTGATTTCCGAGTGTAATCGTGAACCTGTCGCGGAATCATACCACCGCCGGCATCGACAAAGTCAGCTTGGTGGGCGAAGAAGACAGACCGTGGCGGCCGGTTAGCCTCCGGCTACGGCGGTGGGGACCCGTGTCTGGTAGCGCACCGAGTATTTGCGCTCTTTGATGCTGAAAGCAGATATCGCGGCCGGCAATAGTAGCGCCCCAACCAGTGCAAATGGCAATGTATAGCTGCCCGTAATGTCAAAAAGCAGACCCGCTAGCAGCACGCTGCCAAACCCGCCGAATTGGTGGAACATAAAGGTAATCCCAGAGATTGTGCCCAAGGCCTTCACGCCGTAAACATCCGCCGTGAGCGAGGATGTTAATACCGGTGTCGCGACCCACGAAAATCCCGCGATCGTCGCGAAGATCCATAAGCCTAAAACGGAATCTACGGTGAGCAACATCAGGTAAGCGATGCCCCGCATGGCATAAGCGAATGCCAGCAAGTTCTTGGTGCCGCCCAACTTGTCGGACAGGATGCCGGCGCCCAATGCGCCAAAGATATTCAAGAACATCATGTACCCGAAGATCGTTGCGGCGGCCGTCCCCGATATTCCTCGGTCCTCGATGGCGAAGGGAATGAAATGTATGGACATCACAAAGGTGGTTGTGCCGCACACGAAATAAGATCCCGCCATCTGCCAAATGGGCGCCGTTCTAAAGGAGTCTTGCCACCGCTCTGCCTCAAGCGGCCCGACAACTTCAGCGCGATTTACGCCTGGGCCATCCTCAGGGGGCGCGGGGTCGCCGTCTGGATAGAGGCCTTTTTGCTCGGGTCGCTCACGTAGGAACAATAGAGCCAAGGGCAGAGAGGATAGGACAATGATTCCCAGCCCAAGCCAGGCAACGCGCCAACTGGTGGCTTGGAGCAGGTACATCGATAGGGGAACCATGATCATCCCGCCCAGCGAGAGGGCTGCGGAGTTGATGCTGATCGCTGTGGCTCGGCGGCGTTTGAACCACCTGGCCATCAATGCGGCGGTATTGGAGGGCCCAGGACCGCTTTGAGCCATCGACAAGACCACGCCGAACATGAATACCAGGAAAAGAATATGGAAGGTGAGGGCCAGCATGGCGGTCGACGTGCCCAGTACAACCAGCGAGACCAATATCAGCTTCCGGCCGCCGGTCCGGTCGAAGATTCGCCCGAAGAAAGGCTGGCTTATCCCGTTTACAAAGACGCCCAGGCCGGCGGCTATCGAGATGGTGAACCGGTTCCAGCCGAATTCGTCGCTCATTGGAACTACGAACACGCCGAAGCTATTGCGGGCTCCTACTGCCACGAATCCTATGAATAGAGTGGCGGCGCAGACGTACCAGCCGTAGTAGATGGGTTTCTTAGTCTCTTGATCTGCTTGCATGAAGAACTAATTGGACAGGAACGCGGCGCTGTGACAGATTTCCGGGCGTAATCGTGAACCTATCGCAGAATCATACCACCGCCGGCATCGACAAAGTCAGCCTGGTGGGCGAAGAGCGATTGCCGCCGCCGGTCAGTCCCCGGCCGCCGCTGTTGAGACGGGTGTCTGGTACCGAATCGAATACTTCCGCTCCTTGATGGTGAAAGCCGATATCGCTGCCGGGAACAACAACGCGGCGACGATGCTGAACGGCAATACATAAGACCCAGTGATGTCAAAGAGCAGTCCGGCCAGAAGCACGCTTCCGAACCCGCCGAACTGGTGGAACATGAATGTGATGCCGGAGATCGTTCCCATGGCCTTGAGCCCGTATACATCGGCGGTGAGCGAGGATGTTAGTGGAAGGGTCGCCACCCACGAGAAACCGGCGATGGTGGCGAAGATCCAGAGTCCGGCCACCGAATCGATGGTGAGGAGACATACGTAGGCGCAGCCCCTCATGAAATACACCAGCGCCAACCAGTTCTTGGTGCCGCCGATCTTGTCGGAAAGCAGACCCGCCCCCAATGCTCCGATTATGTTCAAGCCCATCATGTAGCCGAATATCGTCGCGGCTGTTGTGCCCGAGATCCCCCGGTCTTCAATGGCGAATGGTATGAAATGGACCGAAAGTACGAAGGTCGTGGTACCACATACGAAATAGGACCCCGCCATCTGCCATATGGGAGCGGACTTGAAGGATTCCCGCCAATTTTCCACTTCCAGCGGGCCTTTGACCTCGCGACGGACGGGGTTAGGTTCGCTAGTGGTGGGGACTGGCGTGGGGTCGCCGTCCGGATTTAAGCCAAGGTCCGAAGGTCTTTCCCGGATGAAGAAATAGGCCAAAGGCAGCGATGTCAGAACGATGATTCCCAAGGCGATCCAAGCCGTCCGCCAACTGGTCGCCTGAAGCATATACATCGAGAACGGGACCATGATCAAGCCGCCCAGGGATAGGGCCGCGGAGTTGATGCTGATGGCCGTCGCCCGGCGGCGCTTGAACCACCGGGCCATTAGCGCGGCGGTGTTGGAAAGGGCGGGACCTCCTTGGGCCATCGAAGCGACGAACCCAAACATGAACACCAGAAAAAGGATGTGGAAGGTCAAAGAAAGCAGGATCGTTGACACGCCGAGAACCAGCAAACCGACCAGGATTACGTTTCGTCCGCCGGTCCGGTCAAACAGTTGACCAACGAACGGTTGAATCAGGCCATTGGTAAAGACGCCGAGAGCGGCGGCGATGGAAACGGTGAGCCGGCTCCAGCCGAACTCCTCGCTCATCGGGATCACGAATACCCCGAAGCTGTTGCGGGCGCCGACAGAGACGAATCCAATGAATACCGCGGCAGCACATACGTACCAGCCAAAGTAGATGGGTTTCTTGGTTTTTTCCGTCGTTTGCATCAAGGACCAGGTTTATTACGACTCAGCGTAGTCAAAACGCTAAGGCAATCACACGTTGATTCCGTGAATCATATCACTACCACGGCGGCCAAAAGCAATGACATACCGTGGAATTCGATGCCGGGAGAGATGAAATGGTTGCAGTTTAGCGGGACAACCAGGCGGAGAAATCTTCACCCGTTCCAGTTCCGGTGCTCACGGCGAGCCTGCCATCGGTCAAGACCTGTCCCGGTTGCAGGCGGCCCCAGACCAACAGCGCCAGGACATCGGCGTCACAGGTGAACGTTGCCGTAGGCTCTCCCTGTGCTTCCTCGATTCGGTTCTCACCATCTCCGATCACCACATCCCGTTGGAAGTCGGCGGCCCCGGTGGTCTGGACCCGGTAGCGGGCGGGAGACTGCGTGGGCTTGAGATCGGCCAGACTCAGGCTGTTTAGCCAGACGGGGAGCCGCTCCAATACCGCGGGCACGCAATCGGGTGAGAGAGGAGCATTAGCGTTGGACGGATAGYGGATGTCCCAATAATGAATGACAACTTCGCTGATGCGGATGGCGACGTAAGCGGATGCCGGTTGCAGCATCCTTAGTCCAAAGCACTCCTTGGACCAGTCATCGTCTTCCATGCTTGAGAAGATCCCACCCAACCGGTCCACGCTGGAGGCGAACGCGTCGGCCAGGTTGGAGCCGGCTGATCGGTGATATTCCTTGGCCATTCGGGCGATGAAGTCCGGAAGCTCGGTTGGCGGCATCGTCCCGATCTCCGGTAATCCCTGTGGTGCCGAGGTGATTCCTGAGCGGCCTTGGGAGATCGCGTCGGAGAAGAACTCGGCGGCCCAGCCCAGGTGGCCGATGACATCTCCAACGGTCCAGCCTTCACAGGGACTGTCCAGCCCCCATTGGTCCGGGCCGGTGCCACGAAGGTACGCTTTGATCCGGCCGGTCTCGGCCTCAATCAGTTCTATCCCTTCCGCAGTCGAAACCATGGTCCTCCTAGAGACCTGTAATTACGCTTTGAGCGCATTGGCGTCTTGCCCGGCGTTTTTGCCAGACAGCCTGCCGAATACCATGCCMGCAGAAAGACCTGACCCGCCGGGGTAGTTGTGATAAAACAGTCCGCCGACCATCTCTCCCGCCGCATACAGGCCGGGGATGGGCTCTTGGCTGTTGGTGACGACCCGGCCGCGCGTGTCGATCTTGATGCCGCCGAATGTGAAGCTGATGCCGCAGGTTACGGCGTAACCCGTGTAGGGCGGGGTGTCGATGAGTTCGGCCCAGTTGCTCTTGGGCGGCGTGATGCCTACGGTGCCGCGGCCGTCTTTAACGGTCGGATTGTAAGGTATGTCGGTCTGCACGGCCGCGTTATATTCCTCGATGGTCTTGACGAAACCGGCAGGGTCGATGTCCAATCGCTCGGCCAGTTCTTTGAGGGTGTCTGCTTTGGCCATGGTCACCTGGTCTATGTGGTATTCGTCCCGCAGCAGGTGTTTGACCTTTTCGTCGAATATGTGGAAGCCGAGGCCCTGGGGTTGGGTCAGGTAGGCCCGCCCAAACTTAACGTAGGTGTAATTGCGGAAGTCCTCACCTTCGTCCAGGAAGCGCTCCCCATTGATGTTCACGATCAGTCCGAAAGGATAGGAATGCTTCTGGTACAGCTCCGTGATCGTGCGGTCGCCGAACGCCGGGGCGTTCATGTCCCAGGCCACAGCGTGGCAACTGCTGTAGTGTCCGTGTGACTGGGCGCCGACGTCCAGGGCCATCTTGATGCCGTCGCCGGTGTTRTAKSGGRTGCCMCKGACYTTGRCGWKSTCCCAACCSGGACCGAGRTARCGGSWGCGCATCTCRGCRTTGGCYTCGAASCCYCCGGCGGCYARCACCACCGCGCTGGCGGAGATGTCTTCGAACCCGTCTGGGCCCAGGACCGTGAGTCCACTGATGCGGCCTTTTTGGTCTTGTAATAGTTTTTTCGCCTCGGTGGAGTACCTCACGTCTATCCCCATATCGGCGCAGATGTCGAACTGTTGGTCGGACAGGCCCTTACCGGCGCCCACGGCTTCCACCAACAGGCCGCCCCAGAACCGGTACTTGTCGCCATCTTTGAATGCCTGACGGCCATAGGCCAGCACGAACCGGACACCTTTGGACTGGAGCCATTGCATGGTCGGCAGAGATTGGCTGACCAATATCTGGGCCAGATCAGGGTCGGTTAGACCTTCGGTGACCCGCATCATATCGTCGTAGAACTGGTCCTCGGTATAGCTGCCCACTTCCACCTGGTTAACTTCGGTCTCAGACATATCAGGTATGACTGTTCTGATGTCGTCCAGGCCTTCGAACGCAAAGCGAATGATTCCGCCGGTGAAGTAGGTGTTTCCGCCCCGGAAATATTCGGGGGCCTTCTCTACTACCAGGACCGAATCGGTATTTTCTCTGGCGGCGATGGCCGCGGAAAGGGCCGCATTGCCGGCGCCGACTACTATCACGTCATATTGATTTGCCACTATTGGGTACCTCCAGGGGAGTCCCTAAACGGGTCTGAGTTAACGGGTTTCGGTTGGTTTCGTTCAGCCTTTGAAGCGTGAACTATAATAATCCGTCAGACATAAACCTACAAGATAAACGCGGAGATTGGACATGGACCGGTGCGAATGGGCAGGAAACGAACTGATGATTTCCTATCACGATGAAGAATGGGGCGTGCCGCTGCACGATGACCGGCTCTTATTCGAGTTTCTGATCTTGGAGGGCGCTCAGGCGGGCCTTAGTTGGAACACAATCTTGAACAAGCGCGAGAACTACCGCGCGGCCTTCGACAACTTCGACGTGCTGGCCATATCGAAGTACGGCGACGCCAAGGTCCAGAGTTTGTTGGCGGACGCGGGTATCGTCCGGAACCGACTCAAGATCGCGTCAACGATCAGGAACGCCCAGACATTCTTGAAAGTGGTGGAAGAGGMGGGCAGCTTCGACAGCTATATCTGGGGGTTCGTGGGCGGCAGCCCCAATACGAATACTTGGAGTTCCATGTCAGAGGTGCCGGCGTTCACTGCCGAATCGGACGCCATGAGCGAAGACCTGAAAAAGAAGGGATTCAAGTTCATTGGAACGACCATCTGTTACGCTTATATGCAGGCGACCGGTATGGTAAATGACCATAAGATGGGCTGCTTCCGGCACGGGCAGGTCTAACAGCCCACAGACAGCCCACAGGTTGCCGCCGTCCTGTGCCCGGTTTAAGATACACGCGGCCCAAGTCGCAGTTGATGACTACTGGGCTGCTCCGCAACAGGTCCTGATTAAAATTAGGGGGATYCGCCAGCATGAAAGCTGCGAGACTTGTCGGACCAAAACTCTTTGAGTTTCTGGAAACTGAGACGCCGGTGGCCAACGACGGCCAGGTACTGATCAAACTGGAGCGCGTGTCCGTATGCGGCAGCGACTGCCGCCACGGGTTCAATATCCACCCCGAGGAAGAATATCCCATGGACATCGGCCGGCCTTGCCACGAGTTGGCAGGGACCATCGTTGAGAGCCGCACCGATGAATACCAAGAGGGGCAGCGGGTTATCGCGATACCGGAGAGGGGCAAAGGAGGGCTGGTGGAGTACATGACTTCAGACCCCAGCCGGATGATCCTGCTGCCCGACGAAGGGCCGTTGGACGAGTGGGTCATGTGCCAGCCTTCGGGCACAGTGCTGTATTCCTGCCAGCAAATGCCAAACATCCTGGGCAAGAACGTCGTCGTCATGGGTCAGGGAAGCATCGGCCTCAGCTTCGCCATGATCACCTCTCGTATGGGAGCGTCCAGCGTCGCGGTGGTGGACCCCTTGGACTACCGCCTGGAGAAATCCAAGATATTTGGCTCAACCCACCAGATCAACCCCGATAGAGAGAACCTGGATGAGGCTATCTTGGAGATCACCGACGGTGTGGGCCCAGACGTGATCATCGAGGCAGCCGGATATCCCGACAGCTTCAACAGTTGTTTCCGTCTGGTCCGCCAGTTTGGCACGATCATCGTCTTCGGCGTACAGGCCGACGAGTTTGTTTCCATCGAGCAYAATTACATCATGGACAAGCAGCCGCGGATGATCGGCACGACGGGCGCCCGCAGCGGAGACCCCACCAGCCAGATCAAACACATGGTGGCGCTCAGGCAGCGGGGCTGGTGCGAACCCGCCGATTTGATCACTCACCGCATGGGCTTTACAGATGTACAAAAGGCCTATGACATGTATGATCAACAGCAGGAAGAAGTTATCAAAGTAGTGATGGACATCACCGCATAGGGTCCTTATAAGATTTCAGGGGCGGCAAGGCCCGGGATGTGTGTCCGGGAAGTGTGATGAAGGGGTGTTGTGATGATGAAGCCGGCATTTGAGATCAGGATGGTCAAAGAGAACCTGGACCTGTCGATGGCGTTGTTGCAGGCGGTCCAGGAACAGAAAGTAACGGCAAGACAGCTTTTTCGGGAGGGCCCCGAAGATATGTTCGTCGCCTTCGCGGTAGACAATGACGGACCCGACCAGGCGGAATTAACGCGGCGCGCAGCCAACCAGGCTCGCGCCGCGTTTGCTTTGGCGGTGATTCAAACGCAAAGAAGCCTGGACCGGGTTTTTACCAACCCACCACTGGAAGAAAAAGACTCCGATCTTAGCGCGGCTCGGTGCGTGATGTTCCTGCTGAACAACACCGTCTTCGCCAATCTATTCACGCCTGTCTGGAATTGCCCTCCCGAATACCGCCGCCGGTTCGAAGTGCGGCCGATCAACCTTCTGATCGACGCCGGCGAACTCCATGGCAAGCAGCTTAGTTGGGACCACGTTGGAGGCTTGCGGCAGTTCATCGACCTGCTGGTCTATTTCGCCAACTGGGCCGAAGACCTGAMTGAGATCGAGCAGCCGGCCGCCGGGCAAAACGACACGCCGGCGGCCAGATGGGAGTCTGTACCCGAAGATGATGCGCAGCCTGAGATAGTCATCGCCAGCCCAGCGCCGGCGCGGATGATYGATGGCGCGGTGGCCAGGTTCGTTGACGTGCAGTGCGACGTGAGTAACGGTAACCTGGTCCTGGCCAAGGAATTGTATGAAGGATTCCAGGCGTGGTGCCGGAATACCGGCCAAGACGACGTTTCCCAGCGCAGCTTCGGTATGCAACTCACCGCCATGGGATTCCAACGCCGCCGCCGGGGCCGGGGGAAACACTGGTGGGACGGCATACGCTTAGTTGCCGCCGCAGCTCCATTGATCGGAGAAACGTTGGTCGAGAGGAGCCCGGAGTTGACGAACGGTCATTACGAAGGCTACCAGGCGGAACTTCCTACCTAACCCTGTTTACCCCACTCGGCCGCCGGAACTCGGCGGCTGACTCTGGCCGCGTCAACACCCGGGCTGATTCAGGTTTCCACAACAGCCCTTTCTTGTGCGCAGCTTGATGAAGTTGTTTCGAGCCAGCAGCCCCAKTTTGCGCCAGATTGGCATGGGCTGCTTCAGATTGGTCCACGGTTGAAAGGCTGTTTCGCCGTTCTGGTTCTCGGGGGCACACATGGTTGCCGGATTATGCCATTCGGTTAGAATAGAGGCAACCTGACCCGGGAGACACTGATGCCAGATTACCTCGACCGACTCTCGCGTTTCGTCTGCGAAACCCGCCTGGAAAACTTGGAATCGYYTACTGTTGATGCCGCTAAATCGGTGGTATTGGACACCATCGGCGCGATGCTGGCCGGTAGCCGCCTTCCCGAGAACGTGAAGCTGGCGCAGTTGGCTGCCAAGACYGGCGGCCAGGGACCGGCAACCCTTTTGGGACAGCCTGGCTCGGCAACCGCGGTCTTCGCCGCCCTGTCAAACGCCACCGCCGGAGTGGCCTTGGAGATGGATGAGGGCAACCGGTTGGGCGGAGGACACGCCGCCATTCACGTGATACCCGCGGCGCTGGCGGTGGCCGAGGAACGGGRCGCCACAGGGAAGGAATTCTTGGAGAGCGTCATCGCCGCATATGAGGTGACCTCCCGAATCGGCACCGGCACGAAAGTCAGGAAAGCGGTCCACTCCCACGGGACCTGGGGGACCATCGGCTCAGCGGTGGCAACGGCCAAGTTGATGGGGTTCGATGGGGCCCACACGACGGAGGCGATAAACGTCGCCGCATCCATGAGCCCGGCCAATACATGGGCCCCATGCATCGAAGGGGCGACCATCCGCAACCTCTACCCAGGCCGCTCCGGGTTTCAGGGCATCATGGCGGCCCARTTGACCCTCTGCGGCTTCACGGGACTAGAGGACGGCCCATCGGATATCTACAACACCATCCTAGGCGATTCTTTCGACCCCGAAGCAGTGGTGCAAGAGCTGGGCGTGCCTGGAGCCTACCGGATCCAGCATAACTACTTCAAACTCCACGCTTGCTGCCTGTACAACCATCCGGTGCTGGACGGCGTTCAGGCACTGCAGGGCCGGGAGGGATTCGCCGCCGACGATGTGGACCGCATCAGGGTAGAGGCCCCGGCGCTGGCGACGATCATGGTTGATCCGGAGCCGGCGAACATGCTGGCCGCCAAGTTCTCGCTACCCTACGCGGTGGCGACGGCGATCGTGCATAACAGCACCGACATCACGGCCTTTTACCCAGACCGGCTACAGGACCCGGCGACCCTCGCGCTTGCCCATCGCGTGGATATCGTTGCCGACCCGGAGATGGACCTGCGGCGTTACGACTATCCGGCGGCCAGGGTGGCCATTTCATTGAAGGACGGGCGTACTCTGACCGAGGATGTGACCGCCCACCACGGAGACGCAGAAAATCCAGCTTCCCGCGAAGAATTGGTGGCTAAGTTCAACTTCTTAGCCGAGGATATCTTGGGTGATGAGGGCGCGGTCCAAGTGGCCGAGACGGTAGGCTACCTGGATGCCCTGGAAAATATCAGGGAACTGACCCGCTTGCTCAAACCAAGCTAGCCGTCTCTACCGGCCGCGCTCGTCGCCCCACAGGATTATGTGGAGGCGGGTGGTAAACCGGAACCCGTTTTTCACGCACGCTTCTGATAGCCAGGCGCTCTTCTTTGCCAGAGCTTCAGGCGTTCTTCCCTCGGGCATCAACAAGACTCGGTCCGGWTCCAGCCCGTATCGGTCCCGCAGAGCGCAGACCTCATCAACATCCGCTTCCCCGGTCACCACAAACTTGAAATAAGCCTCGTCCAACCCGGCAAACACTTCCAAAACCGAAGGCACCTGGCTCCCCGCCAAGGGGTTGCCGGAGGTGCGGAGCTTGGGGGACACATTCCATTGGCCAATGTGGYGGAGCATCTCCGGCGCCGGTGCGATCGTCCCATTGGTCTCCACCTCGAAGGTGTAACCCTCTTCCGCCAGAGACTCCACCAGACGGGTCAGTCCGGCCTGCTGCAGCATCGGTTCGCCGCCGGTGATCACCACGTGGGAGCAGTCGAAGGCTTGTATCTTGGCCTGGACCTCGGACKCTTTAAGGTCCACCACTTCGGTCTGATAATCGAAGTTCTGCCAGTCCCAGGTGTATTTGGTGTCGCACCAACGACAGGCCAGATTGCAGGTAGCCAACCGTAGGAATACCGAGGGCACACCCATGGACACCCCCTCACCCTGGATAGAGTGGAATATCTCCGGTTCTCCCCCTGATCTCCGGCTGACCTTAAGCATTTTTAGATACTACCTCTTAGAAACACCACCAAGTTCATCCGCTCATCCTGAGCTCGTCGAAGGAGGCGCATAAGTCATGATTTTGGAGAAGAAATGTTTAAACACAAGAGGTGGTTCGACAGGCTCACCATGAGCGGGAGAAGTGAGGGTTAGTTAATTGCCGCTCCCCGTCATTCTGGCGAAGGCCAGAATCCAGATTGACTGCCTTAGCCGACCAGCATATACGAGAGCATTCCTGGATTCCAGCCTTCGCTGGAATGACGGTATTCGCCGCAGGATCACAGRGCAAATCGAGCCTCGTTGACGACAGAACATGCGGGTTAAAAACCCGCGCCTACGCCCCGTCGTTCTGGCGAAAGCCGGAAACCACGTACGCCAAGTTCATCGGGTCTTAATATACCTGACAATTGCCCTTTGAGGRTCCTTCGACAGGCTTAGGATGAGCGGATTTGGCGGACCTATTCTTGCAACCAAGTATCAGTCGGTCCGTGTCTACGGCAGGGCCGGGTCGCGATAACCGGCGTCCTTGAATCCGTTGGCTCTCAGGATGCAGCTATCACAGCGCTCGCACGGTGTCTCGCCGCCCTGGTAGCAACTCCACGTCARCTYCAAAGGGGCCCTGAGCTCCATGCCAAATCTGACGATATCGGCCTTGGACATCTCAATTATAGGTAACTCTATCTGCAGAGGCACGTGATACTCGGTCCAGAGCTTGCTTCCGTAGCCCAGGGACTCCCCCATCTTGTCGAAGAACTCGGGCCGGCAGTCGGGATAACCGCTGTAGTCGATGGCGTTRGGGGCCATGTAGATCAGGGCTTGAACATCGTCGGGAGACACGTTTTCCAGCTCGATGGCATGGAGCACCTGACTCTCCAGATAGGCGGCAGCCAGGGAAAGGAAGATCGTGTTTCGCAGGGGAACGTAGGTGATGGGGATGCTGTTGCCCATCTGGGCGGCTTCCCGGTYTTCGGGGACTGGGAACCGGTCAGGGTTGGTCAGCGCCGAGTACCAGGCAACTTTGCCCAAGAAGGAGATGTCCAACAGTTCCTGGGTCACACCGATGGACCTGGCGACATCGGCGGCGCACTCGACCTCCTTGCTATGGCTTTGGCCGTAGTGAAAAGTTAGGGCAGTCAGGTGGTCGGTCTTGCCCTTGGCCAGAGCGGTCACTGTGGTTGAATCAAGTCCGCCTGAGAGCAGGCTGACTCCGTAGCTGGGCACTGTGTTAATTCTCCCCGTGATATTCGGCGAATTGGTTCACCGATTCCCAAAGCCGGACTTTGGCGGGAGCCACGCCGCAGAGCTCAACYGTCTTTTCGTACAGTGCCCGGCTCATAACCTCGCACGAGGGGTTCTCGTCCTGGAATTTGTATAACCGAACCAATTTAGCGCCGCTTAACCCYTCGATCAATTCGCTGTCCCGGCTGTTAAGCAGGAAGGCGTGGTCCCAGTTCTCGTCTACCCAGGTCTTGATGCGGTCTTTCAGGTCAGTGAAGTCGTAGACCAGTCCCAATTCGTTCAGGGACTGGGACTCGATAAAGACCTCCGCGCGGTAGGTGTGGCCGTGGGGGTAGGCGCACTTGCCGTTGTAGTCCAAGAGGCGGTGCCCACTGTCGAAGGTGAACTCGATTCTGATCTGGTACATGGGAGAAACGTGGAGGCGGCGGGCGTACCCGTGTGCCTACTTGCCGCCTTCGTCGCGGCTGTGTTCGACGCTTACTGTGGTGTGCAAACCGCCCCGGACCTTGTAGTCCAGGGTGATCTTCATAGACCTAGGCTGGCAGACCGCCACCAGGTCGTTGAGAATACGATTGACGGCATGCTCCTGTACGATGCCCACGTCTCGGTAGGAAAGAAGATAGTACTTCAGGGACTTCAGTTCGATGCACGAATCGCTGGGCACGTAGGAGATGGTCAGCACGCCGTAATCGGGGAGGCCGGTCCAAGGGCAGACCGCGGTGAATTCGTCGGTGTCGATCTCAACCTGCGAYTGCTGATCTGGGTATTCGTACTGAAATGTGAGCAGGCACGATGGGTYGATGGCCTCCTCGCCTTKGGAGGGCAATTCCTGGTCAAGGCCCTCGTACTGTTCCTTCAGTTCCTGGATGGTCGCCATGCGTGCCTCCGTGCTGGTCTGAGCCGGGATGCGGTAATGCTTTGCCCATAATGATAGGTGGGCGGGTTGGAGGGTGTCAAAGCGTCTTGCACGGCCTGATGCCTGACGCTAWGMYWSRSGCWMMSATACGGATAGCTCCCAACAACATAGGATGCTCAGCCATGACCCAGGTAACCAACACCGCAAGCACACTGGAACAACTGGACGCTCTATCCATCGACSAGGCCCAATCCCTGTCCTTCAAGGAACGGGACGGGTTGTTGGACCTGATCATCGCCGAMGGCCGCCACGAGGCCACCGATTCTGTTTCGTTCCGCACCGGCATGTACACCGATTACTTCGATGAAGATATGACCAGGATGCTCAAAGTAAGGGCGATCAAGGTCTACGTCCGTGGCACCACATCTTCGAATTTCGATGGGGAAGTTGTGGGCGACAATTTCATGGACCAGTACCGCGCCTGCTTCCGCCACGTTCAAACTACGCTAACGGCCGCCCGCACCAGTTACAGCCGAGTGGTCAACATGGTCATCTTCCTGACGAACATGGACAACTGGGAGAAGTTCAACGAAGTCTTCCGGGAGTTTGTGCCCCACCCGCCTTGCCGGGCGGTGATTGGCACCACCGGCCTGGCCAGTAGCCCGCTGGTCATCGAGATCGTTGACTGCTTCGCCTACCGAGTGGCTGACTAAGAATAAAAGTCCAGATGGAGGAGTAAATGGCTAACCTGACACTGGCGTACAAAACAAGGGCATACAGCACCGGCACTCTTGGCCGGGCCATATGTAATGCCCGTACCCATCACTTCGTTGCCGACGACGCCGGCGGCGAGGAGTTGGGCGCCGGGGAGTTCTTCTTCTCGGGGATCGGCGCCTGCGCCGTGAACATGGTGGAGCGACTAGCCGATAAGGACGACATCGGACTGGAGTGGATGGATGTCAGCGTGGAGTCCTACCGTGACTCGGACATCGACCACGGCGACCTAACGCTTTACGATGCCATCCGAATCAAGTTCGAGATGTGGGGTGTTGACGACGAAGACGCCCACAACCTGGTCGAAACCTGGAAGAAGCGTTGACCCCTCTATGGTTCGGTCGCCGTGGCGACCTCTGACACGACCGTGGAGTTGGTCTCCCATTCTGAGAACCACCGGTAGGGAACCACCAGTAACGACACTAGGCACGGCATATTTAAGAGATTAACGGCTGAGGAACCTTAGCCAGGGACGATATATGCGCATTTGCTCTTTCTTGCCCAGCGCGACCGAAATGGTTTTTGACCTGGGTCTCAAGGACCAACTCTACGGCGTAACCCACGAGTGCGACTATCCTCCGGAGGCGCGGGACAAACCCCATGTGGTCCACAGCGTCTTCGAGGGTCAAGAACCCACCAGCGGCGAGATCAGTAGGGTGATTGCCGAGCGTTTGAAAGAAGGGCTCGGCATCTACGAGATCGATGCTGAATTGCTGAAAGCGGCCGAACCGGACCTGCTCATAACTCAAGCCATCTGCGAAGTTTGAGCCATATCGTCTCGGCAGGTTGCCGAGGTAAGCGTGGGGCTAGCCAAAGAGCCTGAGATTCTGTCCCTCGACCCGCTACACATCGGCGACGTGGTTGAAGACCTCAACCGGGTCGGCCGGGCGACCGGGACGGAGGCTAAGGCGTTGGAGATCACCGCCGGACTCACCGCGCGCATCGAGGCTGTTGCCGAGCGTGCCAAGGACGCCGACARTCACCCCAGCGTGCTACACGTCGAGTGGGCCGACCCGGTGATGTGCGGCGGCCATTGGGTCCCGGAGATGACGGAACTGGCCGGCGGGACCAACAGTTTCGGGGACAAAGACACCGGAACTTTGAAGCTGGACTGGGATGAAGTAGTGGCCAGCCAGCCGGAGATCATCATAATGATGCCCTGCGGCTTCGACGTGAAGCGGGCGCTGGAAGACATGCCTACCATGACGGCGAAACCGGGTTGGGAAACGCTGCCCGCGGTGAAGAATAACCGGGTTTACGTGGTGGATGCGGGCGCCTACACCAGCCGGTCAGGACCCCGCCTGGTCACGGGTCTGGAGATAATGGCGGAGATGATCCATCCAGAGCTGTTCTCGGGCCTGATACCCGAGTCTGGGGCGCTGCGTCTCTTCGGAGATCTGACTAAGACTTCTTAAAGAGTCCTAGTTCAACCTAGGCCCCTGGAATGGGTTCTGTTTGACGACGCGGTCTCGCAGTTCCTCGTTGCCCTGCTTCAGCAATGGGATCAGGTCCGCCAGGCGTGTTGCGGCTGTCTCTGTGACCAAAAGACTTTGCCTTAGGTGCGGTTCCAATTCCAGGTTGGTGGCGATGGCATATGAAAGCTGGATGGGGTCTTCTGGGATGTCTACCCGTGACGTATAACCCCCGGTGAGCGCCGTTAGGTTCCGTACCAGGGCCACATACTCCTCATTGATCTGWGGCACCAACTCGGCACAGCCTTCGCCTTCCAGATCAGGCAGGAACCGGACGCGTCCTACCAGATAAGGCACCCGCTGGATGATCTCTTCGATCTCGAACCGCTGCTGACCCTTGGTCATGATGTTCAATCGGCCCTGGTCCAAAATCTCGGACCGCAAGATTTTGGTTGAGGTACCGATGCGTTCTGGGTCGGCCGGAGCGCCGACTTCTAGTCCCTCTTTGATCAACACCACGCCAAAGGGAGCATCCTGGTCCATGCACTCCCCAATCATGTCCTTGTAGCGCTCTTCGAATATGTGAAGAGGCAGGTCCATGCCGGGGAAGAGGACCAGGTTCAACGGGAAGAGTGGCAGTCTGGTGAGTCCGTCTGRAGACTCTTCGTGCGGCTGAGCCATAACACCCGGAGTATATTCCCCGGCCCACCGGCAGTACAAGGACGCAGGGGGATGAAGAAAGACCGCTAACGGCGGTTCTTTGCCCGGCGGACCCGGAAGCTTGTTGGCCCTTTCTGATGCCTCGCCCACCGCAAGTAATCGGAGAACTCAGGATTGGCCCGCAGGGCTTCGATGGAATTCAATTCTCTGGCCAGAGTCGTTTCGGAAAACATGGCGTGGAGCTGCCGGTGACAGGTGGGGCAGAGCTTGACCTGGGGTCCGAGCCTTCCGCCCCGGGAGCGGGGAACCAGGTGGTGTGAGGTGAACCGTAGAGACTCGCGCTTGCAGAGTCCGCAGACCGGCGTCACTTCGACGGGACTGGCCGGCGTGACTTCGACCGCGGCGCGGCGCGCCAATTCGCTAACCCTTCTCTGGCACTTCCAGGAAGCGCCATCCCGGAAGGTCAACCTGCCATTCGTCGTCTTCCCACAGCATGGGCAAGATCAGACCGTTCATGGCCCGGCCGTGTTCCACCTCGGTGGTGTCGTCTTGCATGCCAAAGGGAAGAAACGCGAAGGCGTGCATGTCGTCCAGATAACTGGTGGGAGAGATACCCAGGTCCGTCAGGTCTTCCAATGGCCACAGGCTTAAGACCGTACTCCGGAAGTCGTCCAGCATGGCGGCGCGCAGGGGATGGTCCGAGTTGTAACCGGCGCGGTAGGCGTCTTGCATGTTGACCCGGTTCTTGGTGGCCCACACACCCATCCGCATGCCGCGGGTCTCCTTGGACAGCATGGACCAGGCCAGRTCCATCTCTCCGTCTCTAACAGCTTCGGCGAAGACACCCGCCCTGTTGCCGCATTCGTCGGGGAAGGGGCTTCTTTTGTCACCAGGTATGCGCATCGATAGTCCGTTTGGGTGTCAATTTGCGGGCTGGGATCACCAGCCGATGGCGTAGCCATCCCTTCTTGGGTCAGCGGCGCCGTGGAGTGCGCCGGATTCGGAGTCAACTTGAATCATCATCTCGCTGCCCTGGGCGCCCCAATCTGGCATCATGTTCAGTTGATGCCCCCGGCTTTCCAGCGCCTGGCGGACGTCCAACCCGAACCGGGACTCCATGTGCAAGAGATTATCACAGATGTGGGGCACGTTGGACTCGGTGGGGCTGTGCGAATTCCGCCATCGAGGGGCTTCCACCGCCTCAGACACCGTCATACCGAAGTCGATCAGATGGGTGATCACCTGCATGTTCGTCTGCACCTGGGTGTCGGCGCCCGGCGTGCCGCAGACCAGCATCAGGCTGCCGGTGCCCGCGGGCTTTCCCATCGAAGCGGGACCGTCGYCGTTGAATACCATCACCGGGTTCATGGTGTGGCGCACCCGTTTGCCGGGCTGGAGGCAGTCCACATGGTCCGGGTCCAGATGCCAGTAGGTCATCCGGTTGTTCAGCAGGATTCCCGTGTCTCCGGCGACTAGGCTGGAGCCCAACGAACTCTGGATGCTTTGGAGCTGGCAAACCGAGTTGCCCCACCGGTCCACGATCACGAAACAGGTGGTGTCTTCTTCCTGCACGGAGCCGGCAGTCACCCTCCCCGCGYCACCGGAGCTGCCCTGGAACACCCAAGGGTCTCCGTGGGTTGGGTCGGCTGCCCGGTCCGGGTCGATGAGCTTGGCACGCTCTTTGGCATATTCCTTGGAGATCAGGCCCAGGGTGGGGACGTCCGTATGGTCCGGGTCGGCCATGTATGCCTCCCGGTCGATGAAGGCCAGTTTCTTGGCCTCCACCATCATGTGGATGCTCTCGGCGGTGCTGCAGCCCATCGATCGGAGGTCGAACTGCTCCACCATGTTCAGTTCTTGGAGGAGGATATGGCCGCTGGAGTTGGGTGGGGCTTCATACACCGAGTAGCCCTTGTAGGTGGTGGATATGGGTTCCTCCCACCGCGAGCGGCAATCGGCCAGGTCTTTCATGGATAGGAGACCGCCCTGCTCCTGGCAGAACTTGACCATCGCTTCGGCGATCGGTCCCTGGTAGAAAGCGTCCCGGCCGCCTTCAGCGATGGCTTGAAACGTCTTGGCTAGGTCTTTCTGGTAAAGCACTACCCCTGGCTTCGGGGGCTTGCCGCCGGGGGCGAAGATGGCCTGGGAAGTGGGGAACTCTTGCAAGAGGGAATCGGCGGCGATGACCTGAGACAGCACGTGGGACACTGGGAAACCGTTGTCGGCCAAGTCGATGGCGGCGGCGAACAGCTCGGATAATTTCAAAGTCGCGTACTTATCATGAGCTGCGAGCCAGCCGTCTAGGAGTCCCGGCACCGAAACTGAACGAATCCCCTTCTGGGGAATGCCTTCCGCCTGATAACGTGCCAGGTCTGTGGCGTAAGGTGCGGCCCCGGTGGCATTGCAGATGTCGATCTTATTCTGGGCCTTGTTGTAGATCATGATGTAGCCGTCGCCACCGATACCCGACATGTTCGGTTCCACCACGTTCAGAGCCGCGGCGGTGCCGATGGCGGCGTCCACGGCGTTCCCGCCTTTCTGTAGGATGGCCATCCCGGCCTGGGCGGCCAGCGGCTGCCCGGCGCAGACCATCCCGTTCCGTCCCATAACCACGGGCCGGTTCGACTCAAACTTAACGCCATGAGGTGACTGCACCATGTTTATCTCCTACAGCAGTTCCTTCTCCCGTACACGGGASARGGTTAGGGTGAGGCTTTCGCTTCTTTATCTACCGRATTCAATGCTAGAAGGATAGATTCCTTCACCCCGTCCATCTCATTTAAAACCTGATTGTTCCAAAAGCGAATGACGGTATAACCAAGCACATTCAGGTAACCCGTGCGAGTCTCATCGTATCCATCTGATTCCAAATGCTGCCCGCCGTCCAACTCTACCACCAGACGGCTCTCGAGGCACACAAAATCCACCATGAAGTTGCTGATCGGGTGTTGGCGCTTAAACCGGTATCCGCTTAGCTGACGGCTTCGCAATTCTTGCCAAAGAACTGCTTCGGCATCGGTTGAGTCTTTTCGTAACTGGCGAGCGCGAGTGATTTTGAGGCTACGTGGCTTCATTTAGGATACTAGTTTACGRAATCCCTTTCGGACGGCAAGGTATTGTTGTCATCGAWGTWGNNGTTSKYRRYSRANNRR
>NVWX01000001.1:134904-149420 GCA_002746355.1 Dehalococcoidia bacterium
GNSCCTCNAYCMTWMSMSKCYCMYKTMRYWWCRKKAGAKKGTNNTAGKNGTGRGGGCGCTCTATTCGATGTAGAAGTTCTTAATCAAACAAAAAAATGGGCCTCGATCATTCGAGGCCCATTTAATTTCACTAGATTGTCCTAGTAGTGGTTTAGTGACCGCCGCATCCGCCGCCGCCACATCCGCATCCACCACCACCACCACCGTCACCACCGCTGCCGCATGCGCAGCCACTGCCGCAGCCGCCGCCGGCGCTGGCGAACATGGGGTTGTTGATCACGAACCCAACCTGTCCCCCCAGGTTCTCGACGTAGTCGATGGTCGCCTCTTCCAAGAAGGGCGCACTGTCCGAGTCCATGAGGAAATTTACTCCTTCCATGGACATGACGGTGTCGTCGGACTGGGATTCGTTTTCCATGGTCAGCATATATTGAAGGCCGCCTGCCTCGGCAGGTATCGCGACTACCCTCAGCGACCCGTTAGTTTCACCCTGTTCTTCCATGACTTCCTTGAGTTTCTCGATGGCGAGGGTCGTAACTTCCATTGCCTGTTCTCCTTGGGAGACTGTCTCGGGAAGATTTTTCAGCGGTAACCACCGCAAAAATGTATGAATCAAAAATATCACAAACTGAAATGCCCAGTCAACGTCAGGGGATACCTGGCCCGGCCACTGTGTTCGGGTGTTCACAGTCCGGGTTTCGCTATCCGGAGAAGGACATACCTCGTCAATGTCAGCTCCGCGTTGACACCCTGGAAAGCGCGTTTCTACACTCAATTTCWKYGTGAGATAACGGCCAACAGCAAGGCGAGGCCCCAGTATTAGCCAGACAACAAAATAYCCGGAATCAGCCTGAGGGACAGACCCACCATGGTCTGTCCCTTTTCTGGTTGTAAGGACAACGGGAACACCCACGAAACTCAAATGCGGTCAAGGAGTGATGATGCCGACTAGCACCCAGGAATCCGGGCGGGAACGCCGCCTTCTTTTGGAATCGTTGCAAGCTTTCAGCCGTGGCGACGGCGATGCGCCGTTGGTCACCAAATGGACCGCCGCATCTAAATCCGGAGTGAGCCTTGATTCAGAGTGCCCGTTGAATGATCTGCACATCAAGGCTCCTTCAGATGAAACGCAAGACCAGGCGATAACCTTCGTCCTCTCTACAGATGATGTCGACCGGCACGGCGATGTCATCTCCGCCGACGGCTGGGTGTTGGACGCCTACGAGGAGAACCCGGTCTTACTCTGGGCCCACGACTACCGGCATCCAGCCATCGGCCGGGCCGCCAAGATGTGGACGGAGCCCCACCGGCTGTTGGCCAACATGGAATTCGCACCCACGGAATTCGCCCAGGAGATCGCATCTTTGTACCGCTCAGGATTCCAATGGGGAGTGTCCGTGGGATTCAAGCCCCTGCGCTACGAGGAAAGAAGGGACGAAAAAACCGGGGCTTTCCTGGGACTCCGGTTCCTGGAGCAGGAATTGTTGGAGGTCAGTGCCGTTCCGGTCCCGGCCAACCGTAGCGCACTACGCCGTTCGGACGGGCCCGATCTTCATTCATTGAGCGCCCTGTGGCCGGTGCTGGAGTCCCAGGTAGACGATCTGGCCAGGCTCGCCGGAGACATCTCTGAAACAGTGGCCGAACTGGAAAACAACGCCAAGGGAATGAAGATTCCTGACCGGTCCGCGGACCTGGCGGCTGATCACGTCTCGGAAATCATATCGGCCCTACGTTCCGGACGGGTTTGACCGTACCCGCCGAAGACTCTTCGCCCCAGCAGCGTTCACCGCCGACATACGGCGACGAATCTGAAAGAAACACTGGCTACTGACCCCGCCTTCTACTAATCGAACCAAGGAGTTGAATATGACTATCGCGGCACAAGATTTGGAACTTATCAAACGAGAGCTGTCTGGGATACGCGAGTTTTACGACGCCCGGATAAACACGGAGATCCCGCCGTTGAAAGAGGAGATGGACCGCATCTCGGGCCAGCTTAATAAGGTGCAGCAGCTGTGGCGAGACGGAGAGAAAAGGGCTTTGCTCTCACGCTTCGGCGGCAGCGACCGGCCCAGAGTCGACTTCGGGAAATACGCCGGGCTGGACCACCTGGACATCGCCTGTGCCCGCAGCCTCCTGACCGCTCAGTTGCGTGAGCCGTCGGGGGTTAACCCTCGGATGCTGGAGGACTGGCAGTCCAATCTAAAGGCAGCTATGGACTCGACGACCTCGGGCTCCGGCGACGAATTGTTGGACACCCAGGAGGCCCGCGCACTCTGGGACGACGTTAATCTGGAGACTTCGGTGGCGCCCCTTTTCAACACGGTCCAGATGCCTAGCAACCCATTCCAGATCCCGCTCCAACTGGGCGACGTGAATTGGTACCCCGGAACGGAGAGCGTGTCCACCAAGAGCACCGGCCTGGCCACCGCCCGGCAGACACTTACCGCCTACGAATTGGCGGCCGAAGTCCCCTGGTCCTACGACCTGGACGAAGACTCGGTGATCGCCATGATGGAAGAGCTGCGGCGCAGCCTGATGCGGAACGCCCGTGAGGTCATCGACGATGTGATCTTGAACGGCGACACGACCGTCACCAACAACATCAATGCCGACGGCGCCACGATCGCAAACACCGACGCCGGCAAGGGCCAATGGCTGCTGGGCTTCGACGGACTCTTGCACTTGCCGCTGGTGGACAACACCAGTCAGGCAACCGACCACAACGCCGCAGTCTCTGATGACATGTTCAACGAGGTTCGGTCCAAGCTGGGAAAGTATGGCGTGCGGCCTTCTGAAACCGTTTACGTCACCGACGTGAATACCTTTATCAGGGCGCTCAGTGTGTCCAACTTCCGCACTCTAGACAAATTCGGGCCCCAGGCAACCCTCCTCACCGGCCAACTAGGCGCGGTGGAAGGCATCCCGGTGATCGTCTCGGAACAGATGGCGCTGGCCGACACCGACGGCAAGGTCACAGACGCCGGGAACGGCACCAACACCGGAAGGCTGCTCATCGTCAACCGCTCCCAGTGGCGTGTCGGATTCGAGCGCGAATTGACTATTGAAACCGTTCGAGATGCCCAGAAGCGGCAGAACATCATGGTCGTTAGCTTCCGGATCGGTCTGCAAGAACGGACCGGCTCCCGGTCAACGGCCACCCACACGGCCCTCCACTACGACATAACCGGCGTCTAGGCGGCGCAGCCGCGTTTAGGGAGGCCATGACTGGGTAAAGCCATAGCCTCCGGACACTCACCAGACAAGATTATTCTAAGTACGGACGCACCACCGTCCGGAAGATAGAGAGGACAAATRACAACGATCAGTCAGAAGGACCCGGTAGCCGAAGCCGTTAAGAATATGATTCCTCCCGACCAGAGCGGCGTCGTTTACGTTGCCAAACGATACATCRTAGAAGCTTTGGCCTCAGGCAACACCAACGCATTCGCCTTCGCGGTCCAGAACCCGGAGGCCGTCGATTGCATCGTGACCAACGTGATCGTCGACATCACCAYCGCGGGAGGCACGGCGTCTTCAGTCCTGGACGTCGACGTGGCAGCCGACGCCACCAGCACCGGCGACAGCATCATCGACGGCCTTAACCTCACCGCAACCGGCGTGGCCGACCGGCACGATGACGCCGGCACCAACGGAGGGGAAGCCCTCAAATGGGACAAGAACGGCGGCGCCAATGACTACGTGACCGGCAAGATTCTAGCCCAGAACGCCGCCAGCCTGGTGGGAACGGTCATCATCGAGTATGTACCCCTGTCTTAAGGGACCGATGACCGCCAGCACGAGCACAAAATCATAGGAGAAAACACGTTGACCATCTTCAGGCCGCGCGCCCTGATCGCCCGCTTTACCAACCCTCTAACCAGCAACCTCGATGGGATCTCGCCCAAGAATCGGTATCCAAAAAACTGGGCTTTGGTGATTTTGGCCGGTATCTTCGCCATCGCCGGGTTGGAAGGCTACGMACTCAGTCTRGGCATAGACGGCACGGYCCTCAGAGCAGCTCTAACTTTCATCGGCATMCTGGGCGGCGCCGGGTTCGGCCGGGTCTTAAAGTGACCTCGCGACGCTCCGCACCCATCCGCCGCCGGCCCTACGTGGCACTGGTCCGGGCCCATGACTCGAATACGTCAAATACACGGAACACCTTGGTCACCCCCTCCARTGGGCGGCGGATCCGMGTCCTACGCGTCCGGGTGATCCAGGAGCAGACCGATGGCCGGCGCCTGTGGGAGCTATACCTGGGCACCGGAGCGGATATCACCACTGACCCGGCTAAGGCGATCGACATCTTGGATATACCGAACGACGGCGAAGCCGCCACTCGGACCTTTCTGCGGGACGAGGGCCCACGGGGCGAGCGGGACGAGGTCCTCAGCGGCCGTTGGCTGGGGACACCGCCGACAACGGTGCATAAGATCATCGTTGAATACACCGAGGAGTCTTAACGCNNGGCCAGACGCCGAACCCGCTCAAGACTCCGGCAGCGGCCGATTCGCCTTTCGATCAGGGTGGTCGATTCAAGCACCAACACGGCACAGCAAACCATCYTGACGCCCCGGCCGGGGCGGYGGATACGTTTCATCCGGAACAAACTCCTGCAGGACTCTTCGGAAGGGCGCTTCCTGTGGGAACTTTACTTCGGAGACGCACCGAATATGATMACGGRTCCARACAAGGGCGTGGAYATATTGGCGGTCCCAGRCTCCGGCGCTACGGCAACCCGYGTCTTTCGGCGGGGTCAGGGGCCGCGGGGCCAACGGAATGAAGTCCTGAGTGGCCGGTGGCGGGGATTCGCTCCAAGCAGTCCCCACAATATAATCATCGAGTACATCGAAGAGCGATAAAAAGGACTATGGATCCGGGTTGCCTCTGCGGCTCAGCAAGAGGGACTAGTTTAGAAATCGATTCGGGAGGCAGAACATGGGCCGGGAAGCATACCGCTCACTCTACGGCGACCTGACTAAACTGAAGAACGATAGCCTGCTCAAAGACCCCGCCGGCGGCGCCGGTGACGATGATGAGTTGTTCCAATTGTTATTGTCCGTTTCTAACTGGGTGGACAACTATTGCAACCGCCACTTCTACCCCCGCGCAGATACTTTGGTCTTTGACGGCAGGGGCACGGTCCAGTTGCTGGTGCCTGACATTATCTCGATAACCACCTTGAAAGAAGACAGCAACGGCGACCTCACTTTCAACGAGACATGGGCCGCCAGCGATTACTGGTTTCAGCCCAACAACGCCGCCCCCACCCAGCATTGGGGCGGTCCCTACACCGCACTGAAAGCCCGTTCCCAAGGAAATAAGGCTGATGGTTTCGTAACCGGTGAACAGAACTTCCAGGTGATCGGTGTCTGGGGGTACAGTCAGTATTCCGAAGACAGCGGCACCGACCTTAACGACGCTTCTATGAACACCACCAAGAACACGGTGGCGGTGGATGACGGACGCAGTTTGAGATCGGCCAAACGGCCCTGATCGGCACGGAACAGATGCTGGTAACCGGGATTTCGGGCAACGACCTCACCGTGACTCGGGGCTTGAATGGTTCAACCGCCGCGGCCCACGCCGACAACTCAGATATCGATATTCTGCGCTGGCCGGCCTCGGTTGAAAGGGCCGCGATGATTCAAACAGCAAGGATCTGGACCAGGTCAGCCGACTTTGAGCCCTTCTTCGTAGACTCCGACATTGACACCGATGTACGCATCCTCCTGGAACCGTACCGCAAAACCGCCGCATAGCGACTCCCTATATCCATTTTGATGAAAGCCGTAAGAGAATCGCCGGCTCCGGGCCATAGCTGTTTGTCTTGCTGGGACCAAGCGATCAACACTGGCTTCATGCCTTGTGCCCGTAGCTTGGATTTGTACCTGATGAATTTGGCGAATCGGCTTGACTTGCGACCTATTGTGGGCTAAACTGGCGCGAATCTTCGGCAAAAATATATAGTATTCTGTTTTACGATTTAGGGATGCTGAGTGCAAATCCAGCATTATTTGATAGTACGCCCAAGTCCCAAACGGAGGATGAACGGCGGACTTTTCTCTCGGAAAATTCATAGTCTTACGGATGGAAATGGAGGAGGCTACATGTCGAGGCACAGGTTACTTAACTTTAGGACCCTACTTCCAATAGTGACGGCGCTCTTATTGGTTATCGCTGTTGCGTGCGGATCGGAGACCACAGACACATCAAAGCCGCAGGCAGCGGCGGTCGCCACGGCAGTGCCAGGCGCCACGGCAGTGCCAGCAGCAAAGGCACCAGCAGCAAAGGCAACAGCGGTTCCATCAGGAGCAGTTCCCACGGCAGTGCCAGCGCGGGTGACCAGCGCCCAAGCCACACAGGCTCCAGTGGTAGCGACCAAGGGTCAACATGGCGGTGTCGCCCGGATGTCGGCCTACGCTGATACCAAGGATTGGGACCCCAGGGGTTCTTCCTCCCTTTCCAGCATCCAGGCCGTTTCCCAGTTGTACAACCAACTGGTACAGATGGACACTACTGACACCAGTCAGATAGTGTGCGACCTCTGCGAGAGTTGGGAAATTTCCAACGGCGGAGAAACGTTCACGTTCACGATTCGCGACGGAATGAAATGGATCGACGGCGACGACCTAACCGCCGATGATATCCATTACTCAATGTTGCGATACGGCGACCTTGACGGCCCAACCGGCCGGTCCGGTCTCTGGCGTAACTACACCTTGGAAGCGAAGAACGGCGGCGTTAACCTGATTGATAACAAGACCCTAGAGTTCAATCTGCAGTTCGCCTCCGGGGCTTTCATGAGGTTCCTCGCGGTTGACTATGTCAAGACCTTGCCGAAGAAAGCCCTTAAGATTGGCCTAGACCTGAACTTGGCTGAAACCATCATCGACAACAAGCTCGGCTCAGGCCCCTTCGTTCTTGATGAATACCAGCGGGGCAACTTCTACAAGGTTTCCAAGAACGACAACTACTTCAAAGAGGGTCGCCCGTTCTTCGACGGCATCGACCACTTCATAATCACTGACACCGGCACATTGCTTGCCCAGTTCAAAGCCGGTCAGCTCGATATGTCCAATGGTGGTTTTACCAACCTAGCCCCGACCCAGGCTTTTGAACTCGAAAAGGATACCAACGGGGATTACAGGCCGGAAGCAGTGTCCCCTTCGGCTGACTGGGGCTTGATGATGAACGTCAAGAAAGCTCCTTTCAACGACGCCAGGGTCCGGGAAGCCATCCRRCYCKMYMTKGWCKRCSARCRGKGGMMCGAMCTGNTNTNCGWKNNCNCYKCMRGCGYCGGTYGSSYSSNNAWGSGAATGNGSSCACMGMYWCGAGSMRYGACGTAAAGGTTTCGATCGCCATCGCCGCACCGCGCGGCACCACTGCGCCGGTAGCGATGCAGCGCAGCGCGCGACAGGTCGCAAGCGCGGTTCGCCGGGCCCTGGGCACTTAGCCTTCGGCAACGGACACCCTCCCCCAAACGAGACGCACCGCCCCGGACCATGYCCKGGATGACGGCACGCWWTTCACAGGAGTTTCGCAATGAGTTTCTGGCTTGCCCGCAAACSCAGCGGGCAACAKTCCGATCAYATCCAGCGGTTCGATCCGCGGTTCTGGACGGTCAATTTCCCRCGACCGATGATGGCGAGTGTCGTCACCACCGCAGCCGACGCGCTGCGGGTGGAGTGCAGCTTCCACCACGAGGGCGARCTGGCCGGACTTATCTGGGARAGYGMRGATACGCTCGACCACCCGCTGCTGGCGTATGAAACGCGGTCCGATTACGCACATTGCGTGCTGCGTTTTCGCTGGCGCAGCGGCGSGGTKCTGGCGCTGGACGTGCCGCATGGTCCGACGCTGACGATCGAGGGYCGCGATGCAGAAGGCAGRAAACGGGCCTGGTATGTGCGCCTGTGGAACTAYGCCAGCGGTTCRCCGACCGATGCGCAGATCGAGCTGCGGTTTTCCGAGCTGGMATCGGGTTTTTCCCTGCCTGSCGAGGCGATCCATCCGCATGATATCGAGCGCATGTTCATYAGCCTGGNCCCCGCAGGGCTATGTCGAGGGTAGCGAGGCCGTGTTGCCRGCACGCGTGGATGGCTGGGCCGAAATGTCCGCCATAGGGTGCGAAGGCGCAGGCGCCATGCTGGCCATCGGCGACGTGCTGATCCCCGCGCATGGCGAACAGATCGCCACCGCCTATGACGACAGTTTCAACCAGACCCCSGCRCGACTRCTACGCAGCGCCGAAGGCCTCGGYTAYCGCGGACGGATCGTCCATTATGTAGGGATGAGCCATTATTTCCGGCTCGAGCCGCTGGGCGGCGGGCATTACGTGAGCCTTGCCGGCGGGGTGCTGAACGAACCCTGCGCGGCSTGGCACCGATCCTTTGCCGAACAMGCGAAGATCCGCGATTTCGACGTGATCTGGTCGCTATCCTACGAATTGTTCGACGCGCATTGCTGGAACGACTGGAAGCAGCGGGCGCATGACGGATCGCCCGCGCTGACCGGGTGGGAACCGCCATCGACCCTGTTGTCGCCCGCGCATGAGGGCGCGATGAGCTATCTGCGGCAGGTCGCAAACGCCTTCGTTGCGATTGCGCAGGCCGCGGGCCTTYCCGTRCTGTTCCAGATCGGCGAGCCGTGGTGGTGGGTCCAGCCYGACAGCGGCGCGCCCTGCCTKTACGATAATGCGACGCGGGCCGCGCTGGGCGGATCGCCTGCGATAATCGCGGATATGCGTGYGCCSATCGASGAAGCGCAGCGCAAYGTGCTGGACGCGGCGGGCGCATTSCTGGCCCAGTCGACCGCCGCGCTGGCGCAATCSGTGCRCGATGCGGCAGGCGGCGMGGCGGAGATCCTGCTGCTGGCCTTTACGCCGACCGTGCTGAACCCGMGCATGCCSGAACTTTACCGYGCGAACCTGCCGACGGGCTGGGCATGGCCCGCCTTCGACCGGCTGCAGCTGGAAGATTACGACTGGCTGACGGACGGGGCCGATGCCGAACGACGGCGAGGCATCGCCTTCGTTACCCAGCGGCTCGGCTATCCGGTCGCCCGGCAGGATTACATGGCCGGTTTCGTGCTGCTGGCAGAGGATGCCGAAACCTACTGGCCACGGATCGACGCCGCGCTGGACGAGGCGCGCGAGCGCGGCGTKACSCAGCGRTTCGTCTGGGCGATGCCGCAGATWTCGCGCGACGGTTACACCCGCCTGCCMCCACCCGGAGAAGACACAATGATCCCGTTCGACGATGTCGCCTATCCGCTTACGCTRGGCCGGGACGCGGCGGCGAGCCCTGAATTTTCGACCTCTGTCGCGGTGACCGCATCGGGGCACGAATATCGCAATGCGCTGTGGTCCGATGCCCGGATGCGATACGATGTCGGTCCGGGGATAAGGTCCGAAGCGGAACTGGGCACRCTGATCGCCTTCTTYCGCGCGMGATACGGCCCTGCCCGCGGTTTYCGCCTGCGCGATCCTTTCGATTTCAGTTCCGCCGCGATGACCGGCACGCCGTCGGCCAGCGATCAGCGCATAGGAACGGGCGACGGCATGGCCAGCCGGTTCCGGCTGGTGAAGAATTATGGCGAGCAGCAGCGCCGGATCACCCGCCCGCAACCCGGCAGCATACGCATYGCCGTGGGCGCTGTGGAGACTGCGGCCTGGCGATACGAGGCGGGCGGGTGGATCGTGTTCGACAGCGCGCCGGCAGCGGGCGCGCCGATCACGGCAGGCTATCTGTTCGATGTTCCGGTGCGCTTTGCCGAGGACCGGCTGGATGTCAGCGGCGTGTCCTTTGCCGCCGGCGAGGCGCCTTCCGTTGCGCTGATCGAGATACGCGAGGCCGTATGAGACGCGCGTTCTTTGCAAGCGAGCTCGATACGACGGCAAGCTGGTGGCGCATCTATCGCTGCGACGGCGTTACGCTGGGCTTTACCACGCACGACCGCGATCTGTGGTTCGACGGCATCGTCCACCGCGCCGCGCCGGGCATGCTGCCATCGGCCATTCGCGTGACATCGGGATTCGAAGACGATCCCGGCGATATCGAAGGCGCATTAAGCCATGCGAGCGTGACGGCGGCCGATCTGGCCGGTGGCCGCTTCGATGCAGCGGAAGTCGAATGCGGCGTGGTCGATTGGGAGACGCTGGARCGCGCATCGCTTTATTCMGGGTCCATCGCGGGCGTYACCAGCGASGGGGCGKGGTTYCGGGCCGAACTGGAATCGGCGAAGGYGCGACTGGCGCAYGAYCCGATCCCGGTGACCGGCCCGACTTGCCGGGCACGGTTCTGCGGCCCGGGYTGCGGATTGAACCCGGCAGCGTTCGAAAAGCGTGTGCGCSTGACGGCGATCGACCGCGACACGCAGACCTTGCGCGTCGATCTGGCCGATGCATCAGCCTATCGCTTCGGGAGCCTGCGCTGGATGGATGGCCCCGCCACCGGGCTTTCGACGCGGATCGTCGACACGGACGGGCCGGTGCTGATGCTGGCCGGACGGATCGACCACGACTGGTCGCCGGGTCTGCGGGTACAATTGCGCGAGGGCTGCGACCGGACCGTGGCCACCTGCGCCGCCCGCTTCGGCAATGCCGTGAACTTTCAGGGTGAGCCGTTCCTGCCGGGCAACGACATGCTGGCGCAATATCCGGTCGCCCGATGAGCCTGTGCGGCGACGCGCTCGCCCAGGCGGCGCAAAACCTGATCGGGTCCCCTTTTCGCCTGCACGGACGCAACCGGGAAACCGGGCTCGATTGTATCGGGGTGGTGGGGGCCGCGCTGGCCGGTTGCGGACGGCCGGTGCGCTGGCCGGAGGGGTACCGGCTACGCAACAGCGGCATCGCGCGGTGGATGGAGTTTGCCGGGATGAACGGGCTGCAAAGCTGCACCGGCAGGGTCCGGCGCGGCGATGTCCTGCTGACCCGGCCCGGCCCGGCGCAGCACCACCTTCTCATCGCGCTGGGGGCCGACGGCTTCGTCCACGCCCATGCAGGGCTGCGGCGRGTCGTCTGCCAGCAGCTTGTCACCCTYGATCCTCTGCTCGCGCAGTGGCGGATCGATTCCGATCAGGAGCAGACATGGCAACTCTAGTTCTCGGCGCCTTCGGGACGCTGGTGGGCGGCCCGCTGGGSGGCGCCATCGGTGCGACGCTGGGCCGCAGTSTCGATGCGGGCATCATCGGTTCGCCRCGCCGCGAAGGCCCGCGGCTGAAGGAACTGGCGGTGAGCACGTCGAGCTATGGCAGCGCCATCCCCGCGCTWTACGGCAGGGTCCGCGTGCCCGGCACGATTATCTGGGCGAGCGACCTGAGCGAAAGGCGCGAATCCAGCGGGGGCGGCAAGGGCCGGCCTGCAACGACACGTTACGCYTATTCCGTMTCGCTCGCCGTGGCGCTGTCGAGCCGGCCGATCGACGGCGTGGGCCGGATCTGGGCGGATGGCAATCTGCTGCGCGGTGCGGCAGGCGACCTCAAGACCGGAGGGGKGCTGCGCATTCATACCGGSCATGCCGACCAGYTGCCCGAYCCRYTGATGGCYGCCAGCATYGGCGCGCRATGTCCTGCCTATCGCGGCTGCGCCTATGCCGTGTTCGAGGATCTGGCSCTGGAAGATTTCGGCAACCGCATACCGGCSATCAGCTTCGAAGTGTTCGCSGGAACGGCGSAGGCGGTGGTGGAAGAYATTGCGCGGCAGGCSMGCATGGAGWGCGAGGGAACCGGGTTTCCCGAACTTGGCGGTTTCGTACACGAGGGCGGCGGGCTGGCAGCGGTACTGTCGCAGGTGAAKGGCCTGCGACCCATACATGCCGCAATGCGCGACGGGCATGTCATCGTCGCAGGGGATATGGCGCCGGAKGASGTGCCGATGCTGCCGCCCGCCGTGGCCGCACCGGACGGCGAGTTCGGGCGYGCGAGCGGTACGGCSCTGTCGCGTCGGCAGGSYGCATCGCAAGGGGMCRGCTTGCTGCGCTATTACGATCCGACCCGCGATTACCAGCCTGGRCTGCARCGATCCGAAGGCGCGGATGGGGGCGAAACGATCGAGTTTCCCGGCGTSTTTCAGCCTGAAGCCGCACGATCTCTTCTGGCAGGAGCGGCAAGGCGGGAATGGCTGCGCGGCGAAAGGCTGGCGTGGCGGACGAACCGGATCGACCCGGCGCTGGGCCCCGGCAGCATCGTGCGRGCACCCGGTCATCCGGGACTGTGGCARATCACCRCCTGGGAATGGCGCGACACGGGAATCGAGCTGGAYCTCGCCCGCTACGCWCCCGCTGCAGGGGCCAGCCAGCCAGCGGATGGCGGCGCGGCCTGGTCGCCGCCCGATCGCTTGCCGGTCGAAACGCGGCTGCGCGCATTCGAACTKCCGTGGGACGGCACGGGACAGAGCAGCGTGCCGCAACGCTATGCCGCGGTSAGCGCGCCAGCGGGSCGCTGGGGCGGCGCGATGCTGTATCGCGAGAGCGCCGACACSCTGGTGCCGATCGGRCACAGCGGCCCGCAGCGCGCCGTGGGCGGGATATTGGCGGAAGCCCTGYCGCCCAGCCCCGGSCTGCGGTTCGAAGCGAYTGCGCRAGTGAGGGTGCGGCTGGACGAYTACGAAGCGGCATTGGAACCGGCCGGGCTCGATGCGATTGCGCGGGGATCGAACCGGCTGCTGATCGGCGGGGAGATCGTGCAGTTCGCGCAGTGCGAGCCCGAAGGTAACGGGCTCTGGCAGCTCTGYGGGCTGYTACGGGGCCGSGGCGGRACCGAAATCGAGGCGCTGGCAGGTCATGAGCCGGGTGCAMCGGTCACGCTTCTCGACGRTCGGCTGGTTCCGCTTCCCGCGAATCCATATCCGGGCGAYGGCGACCGRATCGCGGCGATCGGMSCGGGAGACGACGMGCCCGTWCTGGCCGRAATCGAGAACGGCGGCCGGACGTGCCGCCCCCTGCTGCCAGTGCATCCGCGCAGCGAGCAGGATGCGCTCGGCAATTTGACCTTGCGCTGGACGCGCCGGGCGCGTGGCGGCTGGAGCTGGCCTGACGGGGTCGARCAGCCGCTGGTCGAACAGGATGAACTGTATGAAGTGGGGCTGGGCGACCCGGATCGACCCGYSCGMATATGGRCGACGSCCGGACCGCARCTGGTCCTCGAAGCGGGCGAGATCGCCGCGCTSGGCGAATCATACGAGGGCGCGGCCCTKTGGGTCCGGCAGAAGGGCAGCTTTGCAGTTTCGCCKCCRCTGCAYCTCATTTCYCTATCRACTTTGRCTGAAAGGAAGATGCCATGACCACGCCCGTTTCTTTCGACGCGACCACTCCCCGCCATGCGCTCGCCATGCTGGTTCCCGGCCAGGCGCAGAAAGAATTRTYCGTCAACGAAACCTTCGCGCGGATCGATGCGCTRCTGCATCCCGCMGTGGAGGGTGAGGCGACAACRCCGCCTCARRATCCCRYCGCGGGCGAATGCTGGATCGTGGCGCAACMAGCCAGCGGCGCATGGCAGGGGCATGWGGGAGASCTCGCYTGCTGGGATGGCACCCAATGGAYGCTCTGCACGCCGATCGACGGCATGCASGTRTTCGATCGATCGGRAWGTAGCCGGATCGTTTATGMRGGMGGATGGAACCGKGTCGAGCGGCCGWCCYCTCCCTCSGGAKGGGSAGTYGTCGATGTMGARGCGCGGGCTGCGATCGAGGCAATTATCGACATCTTTGCAACACTATCGATCTTTCCACGAGCCTGATGGGAACCCGATCCGGGCRTCGCCGTTCGGCACAATACGGAAGGGGTCCAAATTCCCGGAACTCATTCTTACAATAAGGGAAAGCGGCAATATTGTCACAGTTCCCACCTATTGTTTACTTGCCACCTAGGGGCCTGAAAGATAGATATGTTCCACTCGGTGGCTCCAATTTCGCAAAAAGGGGAAATTATAATGCGCAAACTCGTCATAGGAATGGCGATGGCCTCTACGGCCTTTGCATCGCCAGCCCTGGCAAAAGATGAYASYTGGTACGTTGAACTCAACGCCGGTGGTATGATCGTCGAAGAYATYGACAACCTTTCGGGTTCSAAYGAARTCGGCACGCTCRACACCRASATCGGTTACGACGTCGGCGGCATCGTSGGTTAYGACTTCGGTCCGTTYCGTCTGGAAGCTGAAGCCAGCTTCCGYCGTKCGGAAGAARASRGCTAYWYCGAYAACRYCGTWTCGCTYGACRACYCGCWGGTCGGYGGYGGYGCTGAAGCTYTGAGCTTCATGRTYAACGGCYTKSTCGACTTYGGYCCYGATGACGGCCTGCAGGGCTTCGTCGGCGGTGGCGCCGGTGTTGGCCGCGTCAAGGTTGGCGTTCTGACCCCGTTCCCGTCGATCGACATCGTCGACAGCGACACGGGCTTCGCATGGCAGGCACTTGCCGGCGTGCGCGCACCGATCAACGACAACGTCGACATCGGTCTGAAGTATCGCTTCTACAACCAGTTCGGCAACGACCTGGTGGCATTCGACGGCCGCGACGC
>NVWX01000055.1 GCA_002746355.1 Dehalococcoidia bacterium
CCGCCGCAACACCTACCACTTCAACTGAGCATCCATCGTGCCCGTCTCGACGATCGCGATGTCTGTTCAGCGTTCCCGATGCGAGCTACCGGATCGAGGGCACATACCAGGGCGAGATGAAGTACGCGATCGTCGAGACGGGCACGATGGATGCTCAGTTGAAGTGGTAGGTGTTGCGGCGGCGTATCGCGAACGGTTTTGTTCACATCGTTCGCGATACGGGTCAGGAATCAAGGAGCGATGCATGACCCGTGCAGATCGGCCAGACAGCCATTCCGATGGACCACCGAGAACGACATGGGGTCCCGGCAAGAGTGCCGCGCTCAGCCTCGCGGCCTTCGCCGTGATCTTCGGCATCGGATACGGTGGAGAAGGCTCGGCGTTCCCGGTGATCAACCGGCAGTACTTTGGGCGCGGCCCCATGGGTTCATCCTTCGGGTGGCAGCAATTGGGCGCCGGTTCGGGCATGGCCCTGGGTGCTTGGGTCGGCGGTGCACTTTTCTGGATCTTCGATTCCTATACCGCGACCATCCTCGTCTCGACGTTCACCAGTATTGCGGGCGCCGTGGTCATCATGTCAATGGAACCTACCGGGCGCGTCCTGATACCAAGTTGGGAAGACACCGTTCCGGCTGTTCCAGCGACGGCCGACGACTAGCTGGGTCTGGGGCAACCAGGTTAGATAGCAACTATCAACCCCTACCGGTTGCCTCTCTTTGGAGTGTTCCTGTATAGTCCGGTACGGCAATTCACGGTGGACGAATAGTCGTACCAAAATAGACCCCTTGTCCCCCTGACACCTTCCCTGATTCAATCTGGAATCAACGCAGCGGGAGATTGATATAAACGATGGCTATCGCAGCTGCGTTCTCGATGATGAGCGCTTTCTTCATGGGCGGCCTGTACGTGGCCGGAGCGCTGGGCGCGATCGCGCTCCTCCTCATGAAGTTCTTCAACATCTCCAACCCCAATCTTTGGAACATCATGGGGAACCGGGCCTGGGAAAGCAGCACCAACTTCATCCTGATAGCCATTCCGCTGTTCATCTTGATGGGAGAGCTGGTCCTCCGTAGCGGTGTCGCCGAGCGGATGTACAACGTACTTTCCCGCTGGCTGGTCTTCATCCCCGGAGGGCTGATCCACAGCAATATCGCATCCTGTGCCATCTTTGCCGCCTGTGCCGGCTCCAGCGTGGCCACGGCCGCCACCATCAGCCGGGTTGCCCTTCCGTCTTTCCGCCAACGCGGCTACAACGAACGGCTGGTCATCGGGTCATTGGCCGCCGGCGGGACCCTGGGCATCTTGATACCCCCTAGCATCGGCCTGGTCCTATACGGCCTGATCGTAGGTGAGTCGATAGGCCGGCTTTTCCTGGCGGGGTTCATACCTGGCGTGATATTGGCTCTTACCTTCATGCTCATGATCGTGATCGCGGCCAAGATCTGGCCGGGGATTGCGCCCAAGGAAGAGACTGTCAGCTGGCGGCTACGATTCATTGGATTATTTAGCCTGCTGCCGATCGCGTTTTTGATCTTCGCTGTGTTGGGCAGCATCTACTTCGGGTTTGCCACACCCACCGAAGCCGCGGCCGCTGGAGTGACCGGGGCCTTTGCCCTCGCCCTGGCTGGAAATTCGGGAATGCTGGTTCTGAACTTGATCGCCGGCCTCGTAAGGCGGCTACCGGTCCTTCCCAGTGCGGTGCACGTCAGGCTCGACGATTTCCGGAGCGCCAGACCGGTGATGCCGGGTGATGTACGTCAGAACTTCGACAAGATGGTCCGTCTATTGAAGGAGTCTTTCCTGTCGATGGCCCGCACCACAGCCATGATTCTGTTGATACTGATGGCGGCGTTCACGCTGCAGTTCGCGTTTGCGGTCGTTCGGATATCGGTGGATATGGCCGAATGGGTCGCTGCGTTTGAGCTCACTCAATTACAATTGATACTGGTATTGGTGGTGTTCTATCTGATCTTGGGAACGTTCATGGAAAGTTATTCCATGATGCTCACCACCCTGCCCATCCTTATCCCGGTCTTGAACGACGCGAATGTGGACAAGGTCTGGTTCGGCATCATCATGGTGATCCTCCTTGAGGCCGCCCAGATCAGCCCGCCCCAGGGTATGGCTCTTTACGTGCTCCACGGCGCACGGCGCGACGTAGATAAGGAGATGGCGGAGTATGAAGGCGTCCTGGTCCAGACCGGCACCATCAACGACGTCTTCGTGGGCGTATTGCCATTCATGATATGCATGTTTGTTGTCATCGGTCTGGTGATCGCATTCCCAGAGCTGGCCACTTGGCTCCCCGACCAAGCCAAGGGCACTCGGTGATATGTTCGATCTGACCACCCGCCGAACGACCGGTTAAGAGAAAGCCAAAGATGAGCCAGTACGCAGTAAAACGAATCGCCCTTTTCATTCCAACGGTCCTCTTGTTGACCGTCATCGTTTTCGTGTTGATGAGCGTCATTCCAGGGGATACGGCCTTGGCCATCCTGAGCGACGGGGAAGGGTCTTACACCCAGAAAGAACTGGACGATCTACGGCACAAGTTGGGCACCGACCGCCCGATGGCCGTTCAGTATGTCGATTGGATCGGGGGCGCCCTCAGAGGTGATTTCGGGAACTCCACTTGGTTCAATGCCCCGGTGATGACTGAGTTGAAGACCCGGCTGCCACGGACCCTAGAGTTGGCGGTACTGGCCATCGTGTTGGCGGTGGTGTTGTCTGTGCCTTTGGGGGTACTCTCGGCCATCCGGCCGGACGGTTGGCTGGACCATGTCTCTCGAATTTTCTCGTTGGTAGGCGTTTCGATACCGAATTTCCTATTTGCCGTCCTGATTATCTTGTTCCTGGTGCGTATGTTTGGGTGGTTGCCGCCGCTAGGCTACGTGGAATTATGGAACGACCCGGCRACCAATCTCAAACAGATGGCGTTCCCCGCTTTGGCATTGGCCTTTTACGATATGGCTTTCATTGCCCGGGTCACCCGGTCGTCCATGATGGAGATCCTGCGGGAAGATTACATGCGGACGGCCCGGTCCAAGGGATTGTCGGAAAAGACGGTCGTGATACRCCACGGACTGAAAAACGCGTCGTTGCCGATACTGACGATGACCGGATGGCAGTTYGGACGGCTATTTGAGGGCGCTGTCATCATCGAGACGATCTTCCTGATCCCGGGGATGGGCAGGATTCTCATCGAGGCGGTCTTCCAGTTCGATTTCCCCATGATTCAGGCGGTGATCGTGATCATCGGAGTAGGAATCTTGACCATCAATCTATGCGTTGACCTGCTTTACGGTTGGCTNNAYMNCYAGGNNCRGMWAYGCCNNGSYGWWYYWRGMRMYWWWARMWCCMWYMAYGCMYKNTCMMSWTRWWKSRWSYKKWWGKKMATTYWSNNATKTAARCMSGRCNYAKKMMRCSCGSCYGMNCCGYNTTAGCYTGGSAGRCGGACKATGGCTTCYACTTCYACYARRAATTCSGGSCGSACCAGWCCGGCSACCACCACSGTGGAGCTGGCGGGCGGGTCYTTGGGCCAWGTCTCGGCCCGGACYTTGCTGTAGCCGGGRTARTAGGCGATGTCGGTGATGAAGCAGGTGATCTTGGCCACGTCCTCCATCCTGCCTCCAGCCGCGGTTACCACCGCCTGAATATTGGCCATTATCTGACGTGTCTGCGCCTCGGCGTCTCCCTCGCCGACCACCGTTCCACTGCTATCGGTGGAAACATGTCCGGAGACGAAAAGGAGGTCTCCGACGACCACCCCCGGCGATAGGGCTGGATTGGGAGCGGCCCCGGGCGGGATCACAGGCTTTCTCTCTGGCATGACGATACCTCCAGAATGATTTCTTTCCAGGCGTACGCCCGAAGGTACACACAGACGCGCGCGCCCACATTATACATATGGGGGACGGTATAGGTGAGTCGCTCCTGCACGGCGRACCGTAAGCGCGGGTTTCCAACCCGCTGCTGCTGGAGTAGGAAAAGTTACTGCAGACAGTGGCCACTGTAGCGCAGCGCCGGCCGCTAAGGTATCTGATTCCTCTACGATGGCGYCTGCGAGAAACGGCGGGTTAAAAACCCGCGCCTACGGATGGGTGGCGGAAGAAATAGGGCGACATATAGCCAGGCGATCGAATCCGGRAGTCAAGTSGGGAAGGAACCTGGAAAGGTCTGCCGAAAATGAGGAGAGAGAAGCCTAGCTCCGGTCGGAGAGGGGCATGATGCTATGGTCGCGGGTCACGGAGATGCATCCATGTACGCCGTCCAGCTTGGAGAAGAGCTTGTCCAACTGATCCAGGCCGGTGGTATGGCAGGTGAGGCTCAATGTCACGGTGCCGTCGGTGTAATCTCCCGTGACTACCGACGCGATATTCACTCCTTCGTTGGAGACCAATGCGGTCACGTCACGCAGGAGGCCGACCCGGTCATAGGCTTTCATTATTATCCGCACCGGATAGAGTTGCTTCTCCTGACCCCACTGGACGTCTACCAAGCGCTCCGGTTCGTCCTCATGCCGGACGCTGGGGCAGTCTTGTTTGTGGACGGTCACTCCGCGGGTGCGGGTGATGAACCCGATGATCTGGTCRCCGGGAATCGGGYTGCAGCACCGGCCAAGGCGTATCAGCAGGTCGCCGACGCCCAAGACCGTGATGCCGGAGTTGGGGCTGGACAGCGGCAATTCATTACGCCGTTGGGCCAGTGGCGGTTCAGTCTCATGGCCGATCTGCGCCAGACGGTGGGACAGCAAACTAGCCGCGATGTTTCCGGAGCCCAGGTTAACTAAAAGGTCGTCCATGGAGTCAACCTTGAACAGGCCCAAGATGGTCTCGTCGTCGATCTTTTGGTTGAGCCGGCGCAGTTCACGCCGCATAACTTCCTTGCCCCGCTGGATGTTGGTGCTCCGCTCTTGTTTGCGGAACCAGGCACGCACGCTCTGGCGGGCGCCGGCGGAACGGACGTAGCCACGGTTGGGGTTCAACCAGTCCAGGCTGGGTCCTCGGTCTGACTTCGAGTTTAGTATYTCYACYGTGTCGCCGTTCTCCAGGGYGGTGTCCAAGGCRAYRAGTTTGCCRTTTACCTTRGCGCCGATGCAGYGGTGTCCCAAGTCGGTGTGGATCTTGTAGGCGAAGTCCACGGGAGTCGAGCCGGAGGTCAGYTCAACGATGCGGCCTTTAGGCGTATAGACAAAGACCTGGTCGTGGAAGATGTCTTGTTTGACCGACTCGATGAACTCGGCGGTCCCGGCGACTTCCCGCTGCCATTCAAGCAACTGGCGCAGCCAGGTCATCTTTTCGTCGAACCGTTGGTCGCTGGAGTTGCCCTCTTTATAGGCCCAGTGGGCCGCGACGCCGTACTCGGCGATCCGGTGCAACTCGTAGGTCTTGATCTGTACTTCCAGGGGCGTGCCGCCTTCGCAGATGACGGTGGTGTGSAGSGCCTGRTACATATTCTCTTTGGGATTGCCGATGTAGTCGTCGAACTGCCCGGGGATGGGGTGCCACATCTGATGGACCACGCCGARGGCCTGGTAACAATCTGCTATTTCGTTGACCAGCACGCGCAGCGCGAACAGGTCGTAGATGTCTCCGAACTGTTTGCCTTGCGCCTCGTATTTCTGCATCTTGAGGTAGGTGCTGTAGATGCCCTTGGGGCGGCCGATAACTTCGGCGGTGATGCCGTACTTGGCGAGTTCATCCTGAAGCCCAGAGGAAACTTTCTCGATGTATTCCTCACGTTCTGTGCGCTTGGACGCCAGAATCTTGGATATCTCCCGGTACTTCTCTTCGTTGAGATGCCGGAAGGCCAAGTCATCCAACCGCCATTTGATCTCCCAGATCCCCAGGCGGTGGGCCAAGGGGGAGTAGATGTCCAGGGTCTCTTGCGCGATGCGCCGCCGCTTTTCTGGAGGCAACGCATCCAGGGTGTTCATGTTGTGCAGGCGGTCGGCCAGCTTGATCAACACCACCCGAATATCTTCCGCCATGGATACCAGCATCTTGCGCAGGCTCTCGGCGTGCAGGGACTCCGCGTCGTCCATGAGGTTAGCGACATCATCAGCAGGGGGCTGAAGCTTGTCGTCCATGCGGGTCAGCTTGGTGACGCCGTCCACCAGTTTCATCACGTCCGGACCAAAGCGCCGTTCGATCTCGTCCAGGGAAACGCCGCAATCTTCGACTACGTCATGGAGCAGCGCGGCGACGATGGTGTGGGTGTCCAGGTGGAGGTCGGCGAGGAAGAGGGCGGTTTCCAAGGGGTGGGCGATGTAAGGCTCGCCGGATTTCCGGGTCTGCCCAGTGTGGCATTCGTCGGCGTAGATGTATGCCTGCCCCACAAGTTCGGTGCTGTCCTCGGGCAAGTAAGCGCCGACCCTCTCGATAAGGGTCTTAGCTGCTTCTGAAGCTACCTTATCCTTCGCTACCACTGTGATTGATGATAATACACGGGCCTRATCAAAGTCTAGACTACGGGTCGGCTATGCTTGCTAGTCTGGCCTCCGGCGCCGGTCAGTAAAACGCCAACACCGAAATGAATGCGATCAAACCTCCACCCACCATTAGACCCAGCGCCGACGCCGTGATCCAGATCGCGCCTCGACTGACCGCGGCCGCCCGGCGCCAGCCGACCATGCCCGCCGCCACCGGCAACATTGCCGCGGTCATCCCGTAAAACAGGGCCGCCAACAAACCGGTGAATTTTAGGAGAGGCTGTACATAGAATGACGACAATGCCCAGAGAGCCGGAAGCACGACCCAGAGCATGATTACCAACACGGCCCAGTGCCAGGTCTTGARGTTTATGCCRGTACGGACGCGGGCCCGCCGCATCCGCTGCTCTTGGAGGCGCCACGTAGGCACCCGGTCGAGGGCCAGTGTGCGTCTCACYGGAATAGCCCGGTGATGCCGCCCATTCGCCACTGCCTCGGTGGATGGGAATGGGTCTCGGCCGCCCAGTTGCTGCGTCCGGGTGCACCAGGGGCAGACCGGCTGATGGTGGCTGTATTGATGCTGAGAGTTTGTTTCGCAGACCGCCAGGTCCTGCTCGGCTCTCCGCAACGCGTCCTGCCAGTCTGAAGCCRTGGGGCGGCTTTCAGGCTCTTGGTGGCCGTCTTCGAAGCAACGCCGGAAGAGTTCTTGGAGTTCCGGGTCGAGGGTCTCAAATGGCACTGAGATGGGCGGTGGGGCGATCATGGGCCGTTTGTTGCGTGAGTATGGAAAATCCCCCGAGGCGATGCGGGAAAAGAGGGGTGGAGGCTCTCCTTTGCCTAGGTGCACTCCGGCGAAGGGATGCACTCCGCCCATGAGCAGCAAGAACACCAATACGCCCAAGCCGAAGTTATCWTGCCWTAGGGACCTTTCAGTCTTGATCAGTCCTAGATGATGCAACTCGGGAGCGGTGAATTCAGGTGTGTATACGGGGCAGAGAAAAGCGTCGCCGCCGTTGGGGTCCCGCACCTGGAACGAGTCGGCATCGATCAGGGTTACGCGGGCGTCGGCGGCCACGAAGATGTTGCTGTGGTTGAGRTCCCCGATCACGTAACCGCCCAGATGGGCCGTCTCAACCGCCCGGGCCAGATTGATGCTGGTCCGGAGGAGAAGCCGGTAGTCGAACCAAGGGCGGGACATCAGCCGGGCGTAGGGCGAGTAGACATCTATGATGGGCGCCATGTCATCGATCCTGGGCATCAGGAAACCGGCGATGCGGCTTTCCCTGCCTGTGGTCCAGAGAAGGCCAAGCGGCCAGGCGATGTCCACGTCCGCCGTATGAGGGGATGCACCGGCCGGAGGGTTGGCTGCCATAACCACCAATTTCCGGGCCCGGTCTTCACTGGGTTTCAGGTACACCTTGGCGGCCAGAGACCGGTCATCGGGCAAAGAATAGACCGTGGCTTCTCCGCCGGTTCCAAGAGTGTTGCCCTCGTCCAACACCAAACGTTCGCCGGTGGATTCCCGCTTTAGCTGGAAAGCCAAACCTAGCCGCTCCTGTCCTGGTTGGCCGCCAGGTTATCGTCCCGCGAGAACAGCACCAAAGTTAGATCGTCGGTGGTCTGGCTGGTCACCCGGGGCGAGGCCAGAAAAGACCGTAGCTCTTCGCCTGTCGCCTGGGCATCGGTTGCGGTGCTGACGAACCGGAGCAAGGGTTCGAAGAATGGTGGGTGGGGCGTTGCTTCAGGCATCTTAAGCGCCAACAACTGCAGGCCATCTGAGAATACTGCGCCGCCAGACGGCGCCCCGAGGTGGGTCGTTGTCTCCACCCGGTCCATCGCGTCTTCGGCGGTGATGAATATGGTCTCGTTCACGTATTCACCGACCTGGGGCTTGGTSAGACCGGTTATCCCATTTTGGTTGTCTTCGATCACCGCTGATCCGTCGCCCACCTGAAGCGCGGTTACGGAGTCGTGAGTGGCTTGCAACAGTATCAGCGTGGTCGCCAACTCCCGGATGTCGACTCCCCGGTCTTCTGCCTCGGATGCCAGGGCCGAACGAGCGCGTTCCAAGGCAGCGATGAGGTCTTTTTCGTGGGATTCGCCTGAGCCCAGAGACCGGCGGCCGGTTAGATGATCTATGGCCGTCGAAATGGCCAAGCGGRCCCCCTCTCCGCCCAGTTTTGCCGACCCTGCGCCGTCAGCCACCGCCACGATCAGAGAGCGTTCCGGGCCCAGCGCCCAGCCGGCGGCGTCTTGGCAGGGCTCACCGAACCTCTGATGGGATGACCCGGTGATGGAAGCGCCAACCACTCGCCAAGGGGCGAGGCCCTCGGGAAACCGTTGGCTTACGGACCGGCCGCCCCTTAGCCAGCGCAGTCCCTTGGAGATCAATCCACGACCGTCCAACCGGGTGGCTGCAACGCGACTGCCTCACCGACCTTCGAGTCGGAGACCGCATGCATACTGCGGGAAAGCCAGACGAATAGTTCGTTGAAGTTGAGGCCCCGGAGCCGCATCGGGGTACGTACCACGATCTCCGAAAGAAGCGGGATGTCGGCCCCTTCAACTCCCACGCCGAAGAACACCACTCGTTTGGTGGCCTCTTCTTCCTGGATGCGCTGGGCGGCCAGGTCGACGAAGTCGGGCATCTCGCCCTGGGGCCGTCCGTCCGTAATCATGAACACCCACGGACGATAGTAGGGGACGCCGGACTCGTTGTAGCGTTCCTTTCGCGCCTGGACCAAGTCCAAGGCGGTGTTGATGCCCGCGGCCATGTGGGTCATGCCTTGGCATTCCAGGGTGGGGGCTTCAAAACGGTCGGCGGTGATAAAGTCTTGGACCACGGTTATTTCATTGTCGAAAGTCACGATGGCCACTTCGACGCGTTTAGGGGCCACAGGGTCGCGCATCAGGTCGTCTTTAAAGGTCTTGAGGCCCCGGTTCAGGGCCTCTATGGGTGCGCCCTGCATGGAGCCTGAAGTGTCCAGCAACAGCACGCACGGGCATCGAGGCTCCGGGTTCTCCGCAAACTCCACTGCATCTTCAAGTCTGGGCGCCTCGGCCATGGCTCACTCCGTGAATGGTCAGCTTCCAAGCCAAGCTTAGCATAAAAGGTTGCTTTCCCCCTTTCGTAAGGGGGCTAGAGGGATTTTTGGCGCTCATCGAGCCAAACTTCGCGCTTTGTACGGGGGTAAAATCCCCCCAACCCCCCTTTACGAAANGGGGGCTTTTTGTTCTAGACGGGTAGCGGCAGTTCCGTGATGTTGTCCGGTAGGCCGACGTCGAAGGCATTGATGTTGAAGGCTAGATTGGAGTAGTAGCCCATGAGGTTGGTCAGTTCCACCATGCCGCGAACGCCGAACAGGGAGAAGGCCGCGTCGTAGTTGGCTTGGCTGACCTTGCGGGTCCGGAATAACTCTCGTCCATATTCGATGACCGCTGACTCTTCGGCAGACAATGTGGGGAGGTCTTTCTTGTCGCGCAGGTTGTTCACTAGTTCGTCGCTCAGGCCCGACTGGCGGCCAAAGGCGGCGTGGGCGTTCCAGATGAACTGGCAATCCATCTCCCGGGCGGTCAGGATCATGGCCAGTTCCCGCACGTTGGCGGGCAAACTGGACTCGTCGCCGCGGATGTAGGCCCTGAAGTGCTCGCCCCGCTTGGCGATCTCGGGCACGTTGATCATGACGGAGATGGGCCCGATGTCCGGCACGCTGCCGCGTTGACTGACCATTTCGTCGAAGGCGGCCACCTGGTCTTGGGGCACGCTCTCTCTGCTTGCTGTAGGTATTCTCGACACTTGGGCCTCCCGGTTTCCAGATTGTTAGGTTCGCCGATTCCCTGCGGGCACCCAATGATACAACAGCCGTGCCCGGTCGGGCCCTGGGCCACAGGTGTGGCACGTCGTCCGAAACTGAAGTAATCTAGGTTGATATGTCTTCGACCGACCCCACCCCCGGCTTAGCCAACCCCCGTTCGAACAAAGGAACTGGCCTGACGCAAAGCCCCAATTTCAAATATTGGGTGTTCGGCGCGTTGGCCATCGGAATATTCGCCTCGGTGGTCGACCATGGCAGCGTCAACGTCGCGCTGCCGACCATCGCCGAAGAGTTCAATACCGACCTGCCCACGATCCAGTGGGTGGTGATCATCTACGCCCTGACCATCGCCGCCTTGCTTCTGCCCATGGGGCGGCTCTCGGACATCGTCGGCCGCAAGAAGATCTACATCATCGGGATGGTGGTGCTTGGCGCCGGGGCCGCGCTGTCTGGCTTTTCGCCGGCTTTGGAGATGATGTTCCCCTCCCGTGTCCTGCAAGGAGTTGGGTCGGCCATGACACAGGGAACGGGCATGGCCATCATCACCGCCGCCTTTCCCGCCAACGAAAAAGGAAGGGCGATCGGACTGTTCATGACCATGGTCGGCGTGGGAGCGGTTGCCGGCCCAGCCATCGGCGGGGTGGTCGTTGATGCTTTCGGCTGGAGGGTGGTTTTCTTCCTGACGCTGCCGTTGGAGGTTATCGGGATCGCCGCTACTGCATGGGTGATGCGGGGCTGGACAGAGGTCCAAGAGACCAGCGGCACCCGGTTCGATTGGTGGGGCGCGGCGTTGTCCACCGGGATACTGGTGTCCTTGATGCTGGCCTTGACCACTGGCAATAAGGCCGGCTGGCTTTCCCCGCCAATCATCGTTGCGTTCGGCGCGACGGTCATGATGCTGGTCACGTTCATCTGGTGGGAACTGCGCACGGATGCTCCGATGCTGGACCTGCGGTTGTTCAAAGGCAGGACGTTTACCTTTGGCGTTTCCGCGGCGTTCCTGACGTTCTTGGGCTCGTCGGCGGTCTTGTTCATGATGCCGTTTTACATGCAGAACGTTCTGGGCTATAGCGCCAAAACGGCCGGGTTTGTGGTGGTGCCCGGAGCCATTTGCATGGCGGTATTGGGGACGGTGAGCGGGGTGCTCTCCGACCGGTTCGGGCGGCGGCCCTTCACCGTGGGTGGGCTGGCGTGTTCGGCGACGGGGTTAATGATCTTGTCGCGGGTCACCGAGGACTCTTCCCTGTTCATGGTGGTCCCGGCCCTGATGCTGATGAACACCGGCATGGGAATCTTCTATTCGCCCAACTCCAGCTCGGTGATGAGCACCGTTACCCAGGTCAAGTATGGGGTGGTGTCCGGTTTCTTGAACCTAGTGCGGAACGCCGCCAATGTCACCAGCATCGCCTTCGCCACCATCATCGTAACCACCACCATGGCTTCTCAGGGCTTCGAGCCCAGCCTGGAGGCGGTGCGTGGTGACGTTCAGGGGGTTAGCCATGCGTTTACTCTGGGACTCCGATACGCATTCCTGGCGATGATGGGCATCGTGCTGGCTGCCATGACTTTTTCGGCGTTGCAACCAGATCATGTGGAAGACCCGGAGTTGTCGGAAGCGGACGACTTGGCGGAATCCAAGTCAGAGGTCTGATGCTCTATTTAGGCCTTACAGCGGGCTCTGACCCAACACGCCGGCGAACCGCAGACCCCAGAGGGTTCCCGACAACACTGTCGCTGTGATCAGGGTGTAGGTGGCGCGGTTCTTCCAGGCAGGCCCCCACCAACTGCCGTGGGACGGCGCCAGCCACCAGCCCCGCGCCAGCATGAGCAAGGTCACCGCCAAGAAGGGCCAAGTCAGCACCTGCAACGCAGGGGCGAAGGCCAGCCCGGCTGAGGAACCCCCCAGTAAACCGAGCAGGCCCGGCACCACTCATCACCAGGGCAGTGGCAGCAGTTCGCTGAGCAGGCTAACGAAGGGTTTTTCTATGTGGAGTAGGTTCATGGTTAATCATTCCTAGTTTCCGGCGGCAACAGCGCTACGCCGGTGTCACCCTGAGCGAAGCCGAAGGGTCTGCCAAGGCGGTGATTGGCAGATTCTTCGTCGGCCTCCGGCTCTCCTCAGAATGACAGGTATGTGGGCGAGGCAGGGGAGCTGAACGCTGTTACCCATTGCCAGGTCCTTCAACAGGCTCAGGATTAGCGAGCGTGGGCCGATCGCTCTCGGTGCACCACCCTACTCATCGACCAAAGTCCGCGTCACGTCCACAGTCGCGTAGGACCAGGCGATCTTGAAGGGCTCCTCTCCGGTGTTGATCAGGCGGTGGTGAGTGCCCGGCGTGATGAAGGCGGCGTCGTATTGCCGCACATAGTTCTCTTCTCCATTGATCATTAAGATGCCTTCACCCTCGATAACGATCACCGACTCCTCGGCGTTGTGGAAGTGGATGGTGTTGGAAGTCCCAGCTTGGAAGGTGGTGATGCCGCTGGATATCTCGGTGGCGCCCACCTCTTTGGTCACGCTACTGGCAACCGACACGCCCGGCGCGCGTTGCACGGTTTCCACTTCTTCTTTTCGGATCACGCGTGGCTCTGACATCTGAACTTCCTTACTTAAGATATTTAATCTTGGGCCAGGAATTCCCGCACCAAGTTGCTGGCGGGTTCCCGGTCGGTCATGTTGTATAGGATCACGGCATTGCGCACCGAGTCGGCCTGGAAGAACCGCTCGTAGAGTATCTGACGGGCCCCAAAGGCGCTGCAGCTCACGTCCCAGGCCAGCCGGAACAACTGCACCCGGTCCTTGGCCGACGACGTATCGGTCTCCAGGTAGCGGCTGATGTCTTCGGCCAGCGGGCCTTCCATATCAGCCTCGGTGGGCAAGGCCATCAAGCTACTGGAACCCAGGAGGTGCAGTATCTCGCCCATCCTGGGATACATGCGGATGAACATGTTGCGGGCCACTTGCAGGGGCAGCTCGGAAGGACACATCACGCCCCATTCGTCGATCTTGGCGTCCACTTCCGCCGTCCGCAAGCAGGCCTTGGTGACTTCCAGGTTCTCGATGATCTCGGCGATCATCGTCTGGACCTGGGTCTGGTCGTTGGAGCCGAGAGTCTCGGTCATGAGATTGGCCAGCCCCAAGACGAACTCGCACTTGGCCACGTTCCTGGTCACAACTTGTTGGCCGGCGTGAAGGTGCCGGTGGGTGGCGAGCTGCATGTTGTTGCAGAGAGCAACGTCGCCCAAGAGAAACACCCGCTCCCAGGGCACCAGCACGTTGTCGAAGAAGGCCACGGCGTCCATCTCCTCGAAGCGGGAGCCCAGGGGATGGTCGAAATGGGAACGGCTGAGGTCGAAGCTCTCCCGGCATTGGAACTTGAGGCCAGGGGTGTTGCAGGGGATGGCGAAGGCGAAGGACGTGGGGCTTGGCGCGTTGTCCGGCAGCATGTGGGAGGTTGTCGGATAGAGGGCGATCTCCTCGGACAGAGGGGCCAGCGTGGCCAGGACCCGCGCTCCGTGGACGATGATTCCGGCATCGGTCTCTTTGATTACTGAGAGGGCGATGTCGGTCCGGTCTTCCAGGGGAGTGGCGCCCGGCGCCCGGTTGCGTTGCAGGTTCAGCAGCGTGTGTGTCAGCACCAGGTCGTTCTCGCGGATGAGTTCGTAGTAGTTCTGCATGTTCTGCTTGAACTCGGGCCGGTTCTGGGCGAAGTAGTCGCCGGCTGCGGCCATGGCCATCATGTTCACGTTCATGAAGTCGGGGCTGCGGCCCATCATCCCGCAGGTGGTCCGGGCCCAGTGTTGCATCATCACCCGCCGCCGCTCCAGGTCCTCGATGGTCCGCGGGGTGAGGAACGACAGACCGACACGGTCGCCGGTGGTGGGCGACTCGTAGGTCATCTCGTCGCGAAGTTTAACGTCGTGCTGCATGTCCAGCAGTTTGGCCATGGTCTGCACCCCGTTGCGCAGGCCGGGGTGGGTGGTGACGTCCTTGACCCTCTTGCCGTTCAGATAGACCTCGGCCGGGTTGTCGTGGAGAGACTTGATGTACTCCGCTCCAGTTCTCGCTGGCATGGCCGTACCTCCGTGACTCGGGCCCTGGGGATTTCTAATATACGATTATCTCTGCTGAACGGTGAGATGGTATCACGCCCGGCGCCCGCGGCCCCTTAACCGTTGCCCCGTTGCCCCGTTGCCATAAAGGGCGTAATATTCGCCTGCCATCAGAGGCAATCAGAATTCGGAGAGAAGATATGTATGTAGTGATCGTTCCTATTCAGATCGAACAAGGACACCGGGACGAGTTCCTGGAAGCGCTGATGGTGGACGCCAAGGGGGCCAATGAAGACGAGCCTGGCTGCCTGCGGTTCGACGCGGTCCAAGATGCTGACGACGACCACCGCATCTGGCTCTATGAAGTCTACAAAGACGAGGCGGCCTTCCAGGACCACCTGAAGGCGCCCCACTTTGCTGTGTTCAAGAAAGCCGCCGACAAGTGGCGTGTGGAGGGTATCCAGGGTTCGGCCCGGGGCAGCATGAACCTCTATCCGACCGACGCAAACTGGCGGTAAGCCGCTGATTCTTCCAGCAATAAATCGAATTGATTTGGGAGGGCCGTAATGGCTAAGACGATCCTTCAGAGCTCCAAGGTATCGGCGCCCGGCGGGATAATGTCCCAGGGAGTGGAGGTCCCGGCCGGCAAGATGGTGTTTGTTTCAGGTCAGGTGGCGCGCGACTTGGACGGCAGCGTGGTTGGCGTGGGCGATGTCTCTGCCCAGACCCGCAAAGTGCTTCAGAACATGCAGTCTGTCCTGGCGGAGTCCGGGGCCACCATGGACGACGTGGTGAAGGTCACGGTGTTCGTGACCAACCTGGAACGGCACTTTGCCGATATCCATAAGGTGCGGGCCGAGTTTTTCACCAGCGGCTATCCAGCCAGCACGATGGTGGAGGTCAAGGCTCTGGTCCATGAGGACATGCTGATCGAGATTGAGGCGATAGCTGTGGTTTCGTAACCCCGATTAATCGRGGCATTCGGCGTTCAGCTCATTTAAAAAGGCCCCGATKAATCGGGGCCTTTTTTGTTTGCTTATGGGGTGTTTAGCTCTTGGCTGCTACGCCGTCGGGCTGGAGTTCTTTTTCCCAGGGTCCGGGGAAGTTGACCTCGGGGCGGTCACCGTGCATGAAGAGCTTTTCCTGACGGTACCACTCGCTGCGCGGGGTCTCGTAGTAAACCTCGATGCCGTTGCCGTCGGGGTCTTCGATATAGATGCCCAGGGACAGGCTGTGGTTGGAGACCCGTTTGATCTCTACGCCATGCTTGTGCAGGTTGTTGTAGAAGTCTTCCAGGTCGGCCAGGGTGTCCATGCGCCAGGCCATGTGGTTCAGGCCCACCTGGCCTTTGTGTGGGCCTTCGGCGTCGGCGCCGACTTCCATCAGCGCGATCTCGTGGGACTCGTCCAGGTTTGCCGTCATGAATGCCGCCCGCCCAGCCAGGAAGTCGTAGGTGTGGAGACCCAAGACGTCCTCGTACCACTGGCGCGAAGCCTCAGCGTTCCTTACATAAATGTTCACATGACCCAGGTGACTCGGTGTGTAACCCATCATCTTTCTCCAAATACTGAGTTGGTTTACGTCGGCAAAGTACCACATTTGGACAGGAATGTGCAACCGGCRCAGCCGGGTTTACGTGGGAGGGCTAGTGCGGAGAAAGTGTGCCTGGACCAATGGCCGGTGGGTCGTGTCGAGTGTGTTCCCACGCAGGGGCGGGTGATACAATATCTCAGTCGAGGCTCCCCGCCTCGTCCACCCTCACAATGGGCCGTTAGCTCAGTTGGCAGAGCGCCGGACTTTTAATCCGGGTGTCGCGGGTTCGACCCCCGCACGGCCCACTTCTATCTTCTCGATTATGACAGCCAAGTTGACAGCCACGCGGCAGATTGGAATGCGAGAACTCAGGCTGTGCTCCGCAGATGGTTAATGCTCCAAAGCCTGCGGCCGACTCTGGCACTACCCAAAATATAACGATTGGTATCTTCAGCCGCCAAATCGATGACAGCATTATTTCTTAATCCAAATTCGGCGTTTGCAACATCGTCATCTGGATTTTCCATTATCGTCGGGATTCCCTTAGCGATTTGGTGCAAGAAGATAGCGAGCCTGACCGTGTCGATTCGCGCTCCTTCGTTTATCTTGTTACCTACGGTTTTGACAACAGCAGGAAGAAGACCGGCGATTTCCCCTCGATACTTGGTCCATAAAACCGGGTGCATTTCCGGAAGRATTGTACCCATGATAATTCGCTCAATGGTTTGCTGCATTACCGAAGGTGTGAAGATTGCTTGATATCGATCAAATGAGATAGAGAATACATCATGAATTGCTTCAAAGCTCGGAGGCAAGTGACAAGTATCTTCGCTAATCATGATTCCCTCTTGTTGCAGCGTTGACACCAGCAACTTTCCGAGAGAACTTAATTCGTAACTATTTTCTGACCTTGGACAGCCTGTATCGCACCCAAATCCAACAGTACGCCTCTCATGATGATACTGGGGTCTACGGTCAGGACTGACGATTCGCTGTTTGGGTCCGTAGTCCGATGCGATGTGCATGTTTCGTTCAGGACCGGAGTATCGAAACGAGCAAAGTTCGGTCCCGGCCACCCTTACCGGGCTGAAGTAAAAATCAAAAAGGGCACCTTCGGTGGAATTTTTAGTTCAATTCCACCGAAGATGCCCCCAATGATTCCATGTCGTGCGACCAAAACAGCCGTGATGGATGCTTTATAGTCGCCCGATTTTAGCTGAACAAGCTGTCTTTAGTCGGCGATTGCTTTGCCGTTAGCGTCAATTGTGACACCAACGATTGGGCCGACCAAGTCGTTGAACATCGTTACGGCTTCGGATCCGGGTCCGCCGTTGCGGTCTACCCAGTTGGGAATCACCACGTCGATCGCAGCCTGCTTAAGAGCGTCTTTAAGCTCTTGGGAGAACTCGACGAATTCCATGCCGCCGGCGACGTTCTCTGTGATCCCTAACGGATCCCAGACATCCTCCATCAGTCGGCGGTTCTCAGCCTGGTGCGCCAWTGCCTCTTCCTTCATGATGGCCTGAAGGTCGGCCGGTATCTCCTCCCAACGGTCCTTATTGATYGTGATATAGGTGACTCCGATGGAKATGATGGGGCCGTTCAGGTAATCGGCTACTTCGAACCAGCGCAGACCAGCGCCGCAAGGTCCGCAGGTGACGGCCGCGTCAAGGATGCCGCGTTCCAGCGCCGTGTAGACCTCTGAGAATGCCACGAATTGGGCATCGGCGCCCATGCCGTTGATGAGGTCGCCCAGCACCGTGCTGTGACTGCGGATCTTCAACCCTTTAAGATCGTCCGGGCTCCGCAGGGCCTTTGCGGCATAGTAGTAGTTGTTGCCGTAATAGCTTTCGCCCAATACGATCCCGTTGGACCGTTCTTCGATAATTTTGTGAATTGGGCCCTGCACGGCTTCGATGGTCYTCCAGTTGGTGCCAATGTCCCCAATAACGCCCCAAAGGTTGGCTACATCGACGATCGGAAGGTCGCCTCCGATGTAGCCGCTATAGATCTCGACCATTCCAAGAGTGCCGTCCGCGACCAATCGCAGGGTATCAGGACCGGCCAGACCCAACTCCGGGAAGGAAGATATTTGAATATCTATCTGCCCGTTGGTCCGCTCCCTGATCTTTTCAACCATTCCACCAGGGGCTGCGAGTAGCTCGCAGGGGTCAAGGGTCCTGTTGATACAGGCGTATTGGAACTTGAAACTGAGACCCTCGGAAACGAGTTCGGACTTGCTTTGGCTGCCTGCGGCGGGCTGACTCGCGGTCTCGCTTTCGTCGTCGCCGCCACACGCCGCCAAGACCAGCAA
>NVWX01000056.1 GCA_002746355.1 Dehalococcoidia bacterium
CGAACCGAGAACCTACTGATTAAGAGTTAGAAGGAAATCCTACCTAGGCGTGGTCACCGATAGTATACAGTCTCGAATTTGAGGCTAAAGACCAAAATCGTGCCTACCGGACAAAAATAAATTGGGTACAAATTACCCATCTTGACTGCGTTATAACCCCCCATCAGCTTGACCAGGGTGGACACGACTCCACCATGCTCTAAGTGCCCTCTTCCTCCCGCAGGCAGACCGCCTCCAGCATGAAGCCTTCTGGGTCCAGCCAGAATGTAGCGAAGTAATAAGGACGATACTGGGGGAACACCTGGGGGGGATGAACTACTTCAGATCCCAACTCGATGGCTTTTKTGTGRGCGGCATGCACTGCGGCCCGTGACTCAACCATGAAGGCWAAGTGTTGAAGGCCTGGTTGGTGTCGTGAATATGGCGATTGCTCYAGGGCTGGATAGAAGAAGAGAGAAGCGCCAGGTTCGTCRTTGATAGGTCTATACGCGAACTGGTCCTCAGCCKCGATATGTGGTTCAAACCCCAARAGAGGCATCAAGATGTCGTAATAAGCTTTGGCTTGTGCTAGRTCACGRACATTGACACCAACGTGTCTGAGCATAAAYGACTTCTCCTTTCGGTTCCCSAGTYCCYCTGCTACCCAGAACCTAACTAAACCATAAGCATTTTGAGTTTGTCTGGGGCTTCCGGTGACAGTCCAGCGGGGCTAGACCCGAGCCCTTTCGGGCGTGAGCGCAGCAAGCCATTTGAGCACGGCATCAGAAGCTTCGGTGGTCCGGTTCACGAGGGAATGCTCTCCTCCCTCCACCATCAGGGTCTCGGCCTTCGGGCTATTGACCGCTGCCAAAGCCAAGTCTTGGGCCATGTCTCGCAACCGGCTATGGGTCTCCAGAGAGCCGTTCAAGGTCAGCATCGGCACCCGAATCCCGTGGGCGTGGTTAATCAAGTTGTATTTCTCCTCTGGCCCATGTTTATCCAGAAATGAAGCGGCGCTRAACAATTGGGGRATGGGGTGGTCAACTCTAAATACGCCTTCCGGTTCTCCCCTGGCAATMAGCCGGCGCGCGATTTCGATATTGGCGGCAAACTCCTCWGCGTCCTCGGACTCCATAAAATAKGRGTAGGACAAYCGCACCGGTGAGACCGGCACAACGGTGGCCACTCGACCGTCGTCCTGGGTGGCGGCGTAGTAAGCGACCCGCACAGCTCCCATGCTGTGACCCAAAAGGCCGATKCTCCGGTAACCTCTTTCGGTCAAGTGATCGATGCCAGCCCGGAGGTCGATGCAGGTGTCAGCCAATACCTCAAAGGCGTTGCCTTTAAATTCGCGGCTACCTGGGTTGTACCAGGCGGTGTCATGGGCGTTGGTGTTTAGCGGCAGACAGGCGTAACCCTGCGCGCTAAGGTCCTCGGCCATCGACTTGGTCGCGCCGTCATAGAAGTTCCCCCTGGAGCCGTGTATCAGCAACACCGCATCGACCGGCCCGGCCCGATCCGCGCCCTCGGTGGGTGGATAGAAAGCGCCGTCCAAACGGAGGCCATCATCATTTAACAAACTGACCAATTCGACTAGCATTTCTCATATCCTCGCAAATGGTTGTTGCCCGGTCGTGTAAATGTGGACTGGCATTCTCGGCGCAATTCTAAGGACGTGCCAAGCCTATCGCAAGCCGCGCAATAGAAAAACGCCACCGGACTCTTCAAGTGTTAGAGACAGGTGGCCTGAAATGGGGTTAGCCCTCCAGCCGTTTGATTAATTGCAGGTTTGGAAGAAGCTTTATCCCCGGTATGCCCCGTTCCTGCCGTTTGGTGGAATGGAAGTTTTGGCTACCGCCCGACGGTCGATATCCGGAACCGCAACCGCTGAAGACGAAAAGGTATTGAAGGCTTATTGCGAGGCGGATGTCAAAAGCATGTATCAAATCGCCCACGCCTGCGAGCATCTGCTCTTCACTCGTARTCAGAGGCGAGGGCGACGCCGGCGGGAGTCTTAGCGCTTGTTTCCCATGGACGGTTGAATATGAGCGAATGACGCCAGAACCTTGGCAACTATGAGAGGCCGGCGTCTAAAATAATCGTTGCATAAGCTCTAGAGTTTGGCTCTCGAATTGTGCCCGCAGGATGTGATGGAGGTGGGGCGAAGTTGCTGAAAACTGTAAGGCGCCTCTTTGGGCGTGGTGCCGCCGACAAGAGACCTAAAAGAAAACTTGGGCGTAAACCACGCTTCTGGGATTCGGTCCATCTCATTGATAACCGGAACTTTCTTTTCGCCCGTTGGTACGGTCCGGTGTCGTCATCTCTGTAGGCGTTCAGCGATAATGGGACACTTTTAATTGGCAGCTAAGTTCTAGTCTCTTTATATATAAATAGAAACCGCCTTACTGAGTAGACAGTGGTGCTACCCGCACCGTGGTAGGAACTTTCTATATAAATAATACTTGGCTTGCTCAGTCCACCATCGTTGATATACAACCATCACCGTTGGCCTAGGCATAGTATCCTCCAACGGTGAATAGATTGGAGGATACTAACGGAAAGAACCCTAATCGTCGAATGTGTAAAATAGGGATGGCAGACGGAGCACAACAATGGAAGGATTAGGAGACGATATGACCAGTGAACAGACCCTAGATAGCACCGAACTGGATGTGGTAATCGTCGGTGGAGGGGTAAGCGGCTTATATGCCCTGTATCATCTGCGCGGGCTCGGTTATCGGGTTCGAGTCTACGAGCAGGGTGGGGATGCCGGCGGCACCTGGTACTGGAATCGCTATCCTGGTTGTCGATGCGATATCGAAAGCCTTGAGTACTCATTTTCCTTCGACGAGAAACTAGAGCAAGAATGGCAGTGGCCTGAACGGTACGGCACCCAGCCYGAGATYCTACRTTACCTCAACCATGTGGTTGRCCGGCATAACTTGCGCAAGGACATCGTCTTCAACTGTCCGATCACGTCTGCAACGTTCRACGAGGACGCGAACCAGTGGGTGCTATTGACGGGGGGCGGACAACGTATAACTAGCCGGTTCTGCATCATGGCTACGGGCAACCTATCAACACCGCGAGTTCCCGACTACGAGGGCTTAGATGCCTTCCAAGGCAAGTGGTATCACACCGGGCAGTGGCCCCATGACGGTGTCGATTTCACTGGCCTGCGCGTTGGCGTTATCGGAACYGGCTCCTCCGGCGTGCAGTCCATCCCGATCATCGCCCGACARGCAAGCCATCTCCATGTATTCCAGCGGACCCCACAATTCTCCCTGCCGGCCCGCAACGGCCCAATGGATAGCGAGAAAGAGGCTGCGCACAAGGCCAACTACCGGGTCCTCCGTGAGGCTGCCTTCGATACGCCTTTCGGCATAGCTGGTTATCCGCCACCAACACGGTCGGCACTAGACGTGCCGYACGACGAGCGGCAGGCCGCGTACGAAGAAAAGTGGGCCGAAGGGGGCARTATCAGCTTTCTCTACACCTAYAAGGATCTCCTCCTTAACAAGGAGGCGAATGATACCGCGGCCGATTTCGTGCGCGATAAAATTCGGCAGATCGTCAAGGATCCGAAAGTGGCGGAGAAGCTTATTCCGTACGACCACCCGATTGGAACCAAGCGCCTGATACTCGACAGCGGATACTTYGAGACCTACAACCRRGACAACGTCACTCTGGTCGACATTCGCGAAGCCCCAATCGAGCGATTCACCCCGGAGGGATTACGGACAGCCGAYGGGAACGATTACGAACTGGACGCGGTAGTTTTCGCAACCGGCTTCGATGCGATGACCGGGGCGCTGCGCAATATCGAACTGGACAATGGAGCAGGACTTACCATCCAGGACAAATGGTCGAATGGACCGCGTTGCTTCATGGGGCTGGCGATGGCCGGCTTCCCAAATCTGTTCATGATCACCGGACCTCAGAGCCCATCGGTAAAGACTCAGATGATCCTGGCTGGCCAGCAGCATACTGACTGGATCGCCGAATTCCTGGAGTATATGCGACTCAACGGCTTTACCCGATTCAATGTTGAGCAGCAGGCTGAGGATGCCTGGGTACTGCACAACAATGACATCGCGGACTCSACGCTTTATCCACTCGCAAACTCTTGGTATGTCGGTGCTAACGTTCCGGGCAAACCCCGCGTATTCATGCCGTACGTTGGGGGCTTCGACCGCTACAAGAGAGCCTGCGACGAATTAGCCCAGAATGGTTATCCGGGCCTACAATTAAGTAGTCGCGGCCAAACAGTAGATGCGGCTGATTGAGGCAACTTGCGCGCAAKYCTKYTSSYWWMYWKMAAWNAGTGRGWCMYYYKKSKWMARKMKAKMKSRGRRKRNNAAATGGCCRCCGGCTAACCCTTCGATGGCTCTTAAAGAGCGATAGTTGCCAATGTATGCATCATTTCTTATGTATACATTGAGTAACTAAGTGAACGAAAAATAAGTGCGAATCACTATCTGTAACTGAGTAGCAGTTCCTTAACTTTGACCGATCCTAAGGTGAGCGGGATGTTGGCAACCAGCAAAAGTGTCCCACTTTTGCTGGTTGCCAACACATGAGACCCTAGCCCGTCGCCGGGGAACCTCCTCGGGGTGTCATTTTACCGATGTACCGCAAAGGTAAATCGGTAGTCCGATTGTGTCCACTGGCCCTGGGTCCAGCCCATACGATCTTATATTCATGGGTGCGACCCCGAACCCCTTCTCGACCAGATGGGTCCGGGGGCCGCGGACATTTCCGAGATCATACCCCTGGTCAGCGAAAAGCTGCCCGGCCTCGAGCCGGCGTCCCCTCTTGAGCCGGAGCAAGCGCGCTTCCGTCTATTTGACTCGATCTCTCATTTTCTAGTGAACGCTGCCCGCTCCCAACCATTGATGTTGGTGCTGGATGACCTGCATTGGGCGGACAAGCCGTCCCTTTTGTTGCTGGAGTTTCTAGCAGGTCAGTTGTCCGATAGCAATATCATGATCCTCGGGACCTACCGGGATATAGAGGYGTCGCGGGAGCATCCTTTGTCCAACACTCTAGCCCGATTGGCGCGGAGCGAATCGTACGCCCGGGAGGAATTGGGARGGCTGGAGGGCGAGTCTGTTGCCCAGTTGATCAGCGACATCAGCGGACAAGAGCCATCCCAGGAACTGGTTGCCACCATTCACGCGCGCACCGAGGGAAATCCCTTCTTTATGACGGAGTTGATCCGGTTGCTGGAGGAGAGGCAATCAACCGACGGAGCACCKGTGGACACGGTTCTCAGCGGGTTGGAGATTCCGCAAAGTGTGCTGGAAGTGATCGGACAGCGGCTGAACCGGTTGTCCACCGAGTGCGAAGCCGCCCTTACGACAGCAGCAGTTATCGGCCGTCAATTCGATTTTGAGCTCACTGATCGAAGATTCCAGCGAGACTCAGTTGCTGAGGGCGATCGATGAAGCACTAGCTGCCCATCTGATCCAAGAAGTCCCAGTACAGGGGGAGGCATACCTTAGCCATGCCATCATCCAGCAGACGTTGCGCGAACGGCTTTCCAATAGCAGAAGAGTGAGGCTCCACGTCAAGATCGGTGAAACGCTGGAGACCTTTTATGGCGACCAATCCGGTGACCACGCCGCCGAACTCGCCTACCATTTTGCGGAGGCCGAACCGGTGGGGAGACCTGACAAGATGGWCWANRKACACYATNGCTRSCYGSSGMKMKANYAYTTNWYGCCKRYGNYCWACNGMWGAGNNKCTSGGYSNANWWTTCRACGAGGACTGCTCGCCAAGGGGGTGGACGCGGAGGCCGAGACGCCGTTGCCTGACGCCGATGCGGCTGCACTTCTGTTTGGCCTTGCGCGAACCCAAGCCGCGACACTACGCAGACACAACCTTGACGTGGCGTTTGCCAGCTTAAGTCGAGCATTCGATTTCTATGCTGAGACCRATGAAGTTACCCTGGCAAWAACGGTTGCCGAGTTTCCCATGCAGACGATACCAGGCCACCAGCTCGCCGCGAAGCTTGTCGGCCGGGCATTGCGATTGATTCCTCCGGATTCTCCGGAAGCCGGTCGCCTCTTGGCTAATTACATACTTGTCATGGGAATGGAAGAAGGGGACTACCAAGCAGCAGTGGACGCATTCGAAAGCGCATTCGCCATTGCTCAGCGCACCGGAGACGTGGCGCTCGAGGCACGGGCCTTGGCCAACTCTTCGATAGTCGACAGTTGGCATATGAGATGGCAAGGGACTATAGAAAAGGGCTTGCGCGTCGCCGAGATGCCGCGGCTAGCCGCGGACCAATTTGTCGGAAGTGAATGCCAGAGCCTAGTGGCATCTGCTTTTTGGCACCTAGGTGATTCAAAAACGGCGCGACCACATGCAGAAGCCCTCCTGGCTTCGGCGGAGGGGCTACGTGACCGCTACCGGCTGGTTACTGCGCTTTGGTTCAATARTTTGCTTTCCGCGTGTTCAGGCGAGTGGCAAGCCGCCAAAGATTTTAACGAACGAGGGTTACTCGTGGCACTCTCTGACGCCCGTCTTCTCGGCACCAGAATGGTGATGGAATTCGATTCAGGTGACGTGATCCAGGGTCAAACTTACCTAGAGCAACTTTTGGTGGCTCTTCGGATATTATCGCCTGAACCCAGATACGACCATTCAGCCGCTGCTCTGATGATACCGGTTGCTGCTCGTATCACCGAGGCGGTGGACCAACTACACATGGCTGAAAGCGCGGCAGCAACGGCGCTCGCGGTATCCACAAACCCGCTCGTCGCTAAGTTCGCCAGACTTGGTCTGGGTTTGATCGCTGTTCTACGTGGGGATGTAGAAGCAGCAAAAGAGCAGTACGTTGCCTTGGGCTCCGCTTCTGGTACCTATCTGAATATATCCGGCGACCGTATCTTGGGGCTCCTGGCCCAGACCATGGGAAAATTAGATCAAGCAATGGCCCACTTCGAGGACGCCCTGGCGTTCTGCCACAAGGCCGGAAATAGGCCGGAGTTGGCTTGGACCTGCTATGACTACGCCGCCATGCTGATCGAACGCAACAAGGCGGGGGATCTAGCCAAGGCGGTAGACCTGCTGAACGAGTCTGGCTCCATCTCCAGCGAGCTAGGCATGTCGCCGCTTTCGGCACGTTCAGCGGTGCTYCAAGAAAAAGCGGAGTCGGTCCCGGTCCAAACGCCCGAATTTCCGGACGGCCTAACACAAAGAGAGGTCGAGGTCATTCGCCTGATCGCCGCCGGCCGCACCRACCGGGAGATCGCCGAAGAACTTATCATCAGCGTACGGACCGTCACCACGCACGTGGGAAACATCCTCAACAAGACCGGCGCCGCCAACCGGACTGAGGCTGCGATCTATGCCAGCCAACGGGACCTGGTATCTCCGAACTCCGATGGCGATCGTTGACTCCTGAAACTGCCCCTAAAACTGAAACTTTGGGGTCGAACACTCCCGCATCCCGTGCTAAACTGTCCCATTCATGGCTATGGGTTATCCTATAGTTATGTAAACGTGTGATGTGAGGTTGTGACGGGAGTCAAATGGTGCTATTCGATACGGACATTTCCCCTTTTGAACAGGTCAACGTGGCCCTGGACCTGGAGACCACCGGCCTGGACTCAAACCGCCACCAGATCCTCGAGATCGGCGCGGTGCGCTTTCGSGGCGACGAGGTCATCGAGACCTATCAGACACTGGTCAACCCCGGCGTTCCCATCCCCGAGTTCATCCAGCGCTTGACCCACATCACCCCACAACAGGTCAAGCGCGCGCCSTTCTTCTCTTCGGTCGCCTCGGAGATAGAAGAGTTTCTTGGCGCGGACCCCATCATCGGCCATAACATCCAGTTCGACATCGGGTTCCTGGCCAGCAACGGCGTGTCCCTCAGCAACCCGTCCTACGACACTTGGGACCTGGCCTCGGTCTTCATGCCCCAGTCCCGRCAGTATTCGCTGAAATACCTGACAGCCCACTTCCAGGTGGAGCACAACGACGCCCACCGGGCGCTGGCCGACGCCATGGCCACCAAGAACGTCTACATCAAGCTGCTGCGGCTGGCTGCCGAGCAGGATTCCGGGCTGCTGAGTTATCTCTCCAATCTGGCCGCCCGCAGCCGCTGGTCCATCAGCGGGATATTGGCCGGCCTCGAGGGCACAGGCGACGCCCAAACATCATCCGTGGGACTCACAGGCCTTGATCTGGAACAGCTTGCCATCCGGCTGGGCTCTCCGGAGAAACGCCGCGCCGACCCGGCCCTGAGCGACCTTAACGAGGACAAGGTCGCCGGGCTCTTGGCCCAGAACGGCCCCTTCGCCAAGGTGTTTTCCGGGTTCGAGCACCGGCCAGAGCAGGAAGAGATGTTGAACGGCGTCACCGAAGCCATGTACCACAACCAGCATCTGGTGGTGGAGGGCGGCACCGGCGTGGGCAAGTCCATGGCCTACCTCCTGCCCGCGGCGCTGTTCGCCATATCCAAGGGGCAGCGCGTGGTCATCTCCACCAACACCATCAATCTGCAAGAGCAGTTGATGAACAAGGACATCCCCGCGCTCATCGAAGTTTTGGAAAAATCAGGGCTAGTCGAAGAGGGCGTGCTCAAAGCCGCATTGCTCAAGGGCCGGGCCAATTATCTTTGTCTCCGGCGCTGGAACCATCTGGCCCGCAGCGAATCGCCGACCATCGACGACGCCCGCCTGCTGTCCAAGACCTCGGTCTGGATGCAGAGCACCCTGAGCGGCGACCGGGCGGAGATCAATCTATCCGGCCGGGACTTTGCTTCTTGGAATCACATCTCAGCCGGAGAGAAGGGGTTCTGCCCCGGACTTCGGGACGGCTCTCCCTGCTTCCTTCGCGCCGCCAGAGAGCGGGCGGAGCAGGCCCATATCGTAGTAGTGAACCATGCCCTGCTGCTGTCGGACCTGGCCCGGGGCGGCGGACTGATCCCCGAGTACCAACACCTGGTCATCGACGAGGCCCACAACCTGGAAGACGAAGCCACCCGGCAATTGGGATTCAACGTCTCCCAAGACAAGCTGGACGAGATCTGGGAACCGCAGATAAGGTTGACCGTCCAGGTCCGCCAGGCCATAACCGCCGAGGGCATGGCCTCATCCGTGCGTCAGGACGCCGACACCGCGGTATCCGGCGTAGAGGAAGAGAGCGCAAAGACCCGGCAGATCTGGGCCCGCCTCTGGGCCGAGGTTGAGCGGTTCCAGGCCAACCAGAAGTCGGGCTCCCGCGACAATAACAACCAATTTCTGATCACCTCCCAGGTACGGAACACCCAGGCTTGGACCGACCTGCATCTGGCCTGGGAGAACCTRGACGTGGGACTGCAGCAGGCCGCGCAGACCGTAGGGCGGTTGCACCGTTTCTTGGAGTCGACCAAGCTTCCCGCCGCCAACGACCAACCGGCATTGGTCATGGAGACCGCCAACCTGATGGACGACGTGGAGAGCCTTCGGGACAATCTGAGTTCTATCTTGGGCAACCCCATGGACGACGACATCCATTGGATCAGCAACGATCAGGTCAGGGGCAACGCCACCGTTTCGCTGAACTCAGCGCCCTTGGACATCAGCAGCACGCTGTCCGCGGAGTTGTTCCAGCAGAAAGACAGCGTGGTCCTGACCAGCGCCACCCTCAGCACCGAAGGAAACTTTGAATACTTTAAAAGCCGGGTCGGCGTCGGCAGCGACTCCCAAGAACTCTTGGTGGGCTCGCCCTTCGACTACCGGAAGGCGGCGCTGCTCCTGATTCCCGAAGACATGCCGGCGCCCAACTCCGACCGCTACGTCGATGCTATGGTCAAGGTCTTGACCGACCTGGGTACGACCATGAAGGGTCGGACCATGGCACTATTCACGTCGTATGCGTCGCTGCGGGCGGTGGCACAGCGGCTCCGCGCCCCGTTGATGGGCGAAGACGTGCAGGTGCTGGCGCAGAGCGTCGACGGCTCGGCCCAGCAGTTGATGACTCGCTTCGCCGAGGAACCGAACAGCGTCCTTCTGGGCACCAGCAGCTTCTGGGAAGGGGTTGATATGCCGCCCGGATTGCTGAAAGCCTTGGTGCTGACGCGGTTGCCCTTCCAAGTGCCCACCGACCCCATAGTCAAAGCACGCTCGGACCAGTACTCAAACCCCTTCAGCGAATACTCCGTCCCCCAAGCCGTGCTCCGGTTCCGTCAGGGCTTTGGCCGGCTGATCCGCAACAAAGAGGACAAGGGGACCATCGTGATCATGGACAACCGCATCACCGCAAGCAATTACGGTAGCTCGTTCCTTAGGTCGATACCTCCGTGCACCCTCCAGCCCTGCAATCTAAGCAACACCGGCCAATTGGCCAAACAGTGGATCGCTTGAGCTAGATTCGCCAAAACTATTCCTCTGAATTATCCACATGCCTACACCTGGTCAGAGCAATACGAATACAAATCCGCCGCGATCTTCCTTGCGTAGAGCCTGGACGGATTCTGAAAAATTCCGAAAGGGCTCATGGGTCTGGTTCTGGATTTTTAATATTCTAGGCGCATCAGCGATAGCGGCTAGCACCGGGGCACTAGTAGCCTATTCGGATCCAGAATCTGACGGACGAACTACCACAGCTATTGGTACATTTCTCGGGTTTGTGTTTGGTATGGTCGTCTTATTCTTCGTAATTTTCGTATTCAACTTTATCCGCGCTCCATATCGACAACGCAATGAGGCAATTCGAGAATTAGCGAAATCACATGGCGATGACGTGAGCATTGCTATCAGTTTCCTTAGACAGAAGAGTCTAGCGGAAGGAAGCGAGGTAGTCACAGGTGCACAGCTGTTCATAGTGCTCGCGAAAAAATTGATTATTGGCTTGGATTACCACTCCATACTAGGAACTCTGGTGGAGCAGTTTAGAAAAGACGGRAATTGGGAGGCACATCAACTGGCTACTGCTGGTGTGGATTGGTTATTCTTGGCCGGARTAATCGAGCCTGAAAATCGTCCCGGTGCCGCCCTCAACTCTAGAGGTTTGCATTCGTCCCTCCACGCAATGCCGCGAACCGTTTATCACCTGACCGATTTAGGCCGACGGGTATATAACCATTTGATAGACGATATCTATCGCTAGGTTTCAAATCGAGAACTAAACGAGATTACCCAGGAAATCTTAGATTCCCTAAGCAGTCCTAGAGGGAGTGAAGTGTGGAACTAACTATTGAGCAGCCTTTTGACCTGGGRTCCAGCTTGGAGAGCGGGCAGGCCCACCGTTGGAAGAAATCGGACGGGTGGTATTCGGGAGTTGTCCGCGGTGAGTTCATCCAGATACGTCAGAAGGGGCAAGTYGTAGAGTTCTCATCGAGCCCGTCCCCAGAAGCYGCGGCGGCATCCATGCTGCGCGACTACTTCCGGCTGGACGATGACATCGACGCCATCTACTCGGACATCAACCGTGACAGCCGGGTGGCGGCCATGGTCAGCAAGTATCCGGGCCTTCGGATACTGCGCACCGAGCCCTGGGAATGTCTTGTCGCCTTCATCTGCTCCGCCAACAACAACATCGCCCGCATCCACCAACTKATGGAGCGTATGTCTGATGAGTTTGGCAGTCCTCTTCAGTTGAACGGCCAGACCCGCCACACCTTCCCGTCACCCGCCGACCTGGCGGAAGCGGGAGAAGGCGAACTGCGGCGGTTGGGCCTGGGGTTTCGGGCGCCCTACGTGGACCAAGCGTCGAGGGCTGTCTTGCAGGGGAGGCTCGACCTGCCTGCGTTGGTGCGCATGCCCTACCCGGAGGCCAAGGCGGCGTTGATGGAGATGAAGGGCATCGGCCCAAAGATAGCCGACTGTATCGCCGTGTTTTCCTTGGAGAAACTGGAAGCGTTTCCCATAGACGTVTGGATACGCCGGGCTTTGGCGGAATGGTACTTCCCCRATCAGAAAACCCCGCCCGACAAAGAACTCCTGGCGTGGGCCCAAGACCACTTCGGCCGCTACGGCGGCTACGCCCAGCAATATCTGTTCCACGGGCAGCGGTTGCGGAAAAAATCTGAGGGGTAAAGGGTGCTTTCGCAGGAGAGCYTGGGCCAGGCACATCGTTCGACGCGCTCACGACGAACGGTACTGGCAGGTCATCCTTAGCCCAGTCTTTTCGGTAGAGGCCAGCATCCAGACCCACTGCGTCAACCAATGTCCGTAGGCGCGGGKYTTTAACCCGCCTGGCTATGGAAARGCCAYTTTCGAATCCCCAAACCAGATCACGGTGCGAGGCTGTCCCGGTTTACATTGACGGATCTGACCTCCTGACCGCGGGGCCGGTTGAAGACCGGCGCCTACGCCATCGCCCCGTCTTCCCGGTGATGGCCTGAATCCCTGAGGTTTARAACTTGGCCCTCGGTTAGTGGTGCGGCCACGCACCCGTTCATGGTGAGCATYCGCTGATTCCGTTCGTGGTGAGCATTCCCCGATTCCGTTCGTGGTAAGCCCGCCGAACCACCGCTCGACAACAAACCGAATCTCCCGGAAACGCCGGCCCTCACCCTAACCCTCTCCCGTGAGCRGGAGAGGGGGTTTTCTCTCTTTGGAGTGCTCGTCTTTGTGGGGCGGCGCCCGCTAATCCTGCGTCAGTATCAGCTTGCCGAAGAAGCTGGTCTCGTCCATGTATCTGTGGGCGGCGGCGGCKKCGGCTAGGGGGAAGGTCCGGTCGACCACGGGTCTGACCGCGCCCCGGTTCATCAGTTYCACAATCTCCCGCATATCCTCTTTGGTGCCCATGTAGACGCCGTAGATCTCTTTTTGCTGGCTGAATAGCTGCCCGAGGTGCAATTCGGTGCGCAGGCCGGTGGTCGCGCCGCAGATGCCGTAGCGTCCGCCGGTCCGCAGCGAGGCAAAGGCCGGGCCGAAGAAGTCGGCGCCTACGTGGTCGACCACACAGTCGACCCCCGCTCCGYCGGTGATYTCCCGCACCCGCTCCCGGATGTCTTCCTCTTTGTAGTTGATCACCACGTCCGCGCCCAGAGCTATCGCCTTGGCCGCTTTCTCGGCGCTGCTGGTGGTGGCGATGACCTTGGCGCCGATGACATCCTTGGCCACCTGGATYGCGGCGGTGCCGACCCCGGCCGAGGCCGAGAGCACCAGGACCGTCTGCCACGATTTCAGTTGCAGCCGCCGCACCAACATGTTCCAGACCGGCAGGTAAGTGGTGGGGGCCGCCGCGGCATGCTCGAAGGACACGCTATCGGCCAAAAGGTGGGCATTGGCRGCCGGAAGTGAGATGTAATCAGCRTAGCTGCCGTCGATGGCGCTGCCCAAAAACCGGGAGCGGCGGCAGAGRTCGTCCTGGCCCGCCAGGCACGGCGCACATTGCATGCAACTCAGACGGGGGTTAATGACAACCCTGTCGCCGGGTTTGAAACCGGCCACGCCGTCACCGACCTCCGCRATCTCACCGGCGCAGTCGCCGCCGAGGATCAAGGGCGGCGGAAACTCCCGCTCCAGCCCCCGGCCGCCGTCCCTGGTGTAGAGGTCCAGGCGGTTCAGCGCCGTGGCCCTGACCTTGATCTTGACCTCGCCCGCCTGCACTTGTGGCTCCGGGCGTTCGCCGTAGGTCAGRACCTCGGGGCCGCCGTGGGCTTCGATATAGACTGCTTGCATGGCCGTGTTCTCCTTGAAGTCAGCTGACAGCTATCAGTTATCAGCCGTCATTTTTTNAAAGATTCAGGGGTTGGTGGGTGCTAGGGRCGGYGTCCGTAGTAGCAGTCATCGCATAGGAATACTATGGCGAATGCGTCTTCGTGGCTGCCGATACGGCCGCATTGGGGTACTTCGCTGTCTTGGCTCCACGGCTGGTGGAACTTTCCGCCGCACATCTGACAGGACGTTTCTTGGATGCCGTCCAGAGCGTCGCCGCAGATGACGCAGGACTCCAGATCGTTCTCAGGTGTTTCCAGGTTTTCCGGGRCGCCCATCTGTTCTGCCATCTATAAATCCGCCATCCCGCAGTGATCAACTACTTCGCGAGATAATCTGCTGCACCAGGGCCCGTTCGTCAGCTTCGCTGGATACCAGGCCGTCCAATTTCGCCGCGTTCAGCTCCCGCAATATCTCGCCGATCTTGACGCCGGGGGGAACACCCATCGCCAGCAGATCGTCGCCGCTCAAGACCGGACTCACCAGCCGCCATTCATCAAGATACCTGCTTAGCCTCGCCGCAACCTGTGGGTCCTCGGAGATACGGGCAAAGGCCGCTATGGCGTTGGGATCCAAGCCGTCCAAATATCGGCTGATCCGGGAAACCGGTCCGTCGAAGGAGGACTCAGCTTCTCTCAACGCAATGGTATCACGTACCACCCGCGCCCAATCAGTGGGAAGGTTCAGCCGCCGGCTCACGCCCTCCCCGTCGGCTGCGGATAACGGCACCGCCAGGGCGGCCAGATAATCGGTCGGAGGTGAGTTTGTCTTCGCGGCAAGTCCGGCCAGCCATTGCCCATCGGTCAACGCCGGGTGAATCGCCGGCAACACACTCAGTTCGATCGCCCGAACCAGCATCTCGGCGGCCCGGTGTTCTTCGAAGATCTTTTGAAATTCATGCCGCCAACGGTCTCCGGATACCGCGTCCGCGTGGCCACTGGCTGAGGTCTGTTTCATCTCCACCAACGTGGTCTCGCTGATCTGAAACTCCAGCCTCTGTTCGTAGCGAACGGCCCGCATCAAACGCGTGGGGTCGTCGGTAAAGCTGCCTGGATGCAGAGTCGCCACAAACCTGTTCGCTAAGTCTTCCAGACCGCGGTGGGGATCGATGACTTCTGGGGAGTCCTCGGACAGTGGCAGCGCCATGGCATTGACGGAGAAATCCCGGCGGGCCAGGTCGTCATCAAGGTTGCTGGCAGAAACTTCAGGTAGCGACCCTGGGAACGRATAGAGCTCCTTTCTGGCGGTGACGATATCGATCCGGTCTCCATCGACCAGTACGGTGRYCGWGCNRWWYYTGKCNTGCACGGTTACCTCGCCGCCAAGCTCTTCCGCCAGATCTGCCGCCAGGGCCGGCGCATCGCCGGCCAAGACAAAGTCCAGGTCGTTGGCCACCGGCAGGCCAAGCACGGCGTCGCGCACCGGGCCGCCCACCAGGTAAACGGGAAGCCCTTTTTCCGCCGAGCGCCGGCGCAAGGAGTTGAACACCGCCAATGCGCCACCGCTGACACCTCCGGCGACTCGGTCCAAAGAGATACGGGTTGGCGGCCGGGAATCAGGCGTGGGAGGGCCTCCTTTCATGAGCGGGRCCGGAGCGAAAATTATAGCATGACAGGCTCAGAAACCAGGTATGAAAGCGCCCCGATATGGTTAGCTGAAATGACCTAAAACCWGCACGAAGTGCTTTGACAACCTTTCGCGCGGTGGATWCAATCGATTCGTACGACTATCGTACGCTCAGGCCAAACGTGCGCACAGACGCGCGGGCTGGCGAATTTTGGGAGGTAACACCATGGCCGATGCCCAGTTCACCACCTTTTATGATTTCCGTTGACCCTTCGTTTACAACGCAGCCGTGTGGCTGTCGAAGGTAGAGGAATCCACCGGAGAGACGATCAAGATCGATTGGAAGCCCTTCTCTCTGGCCCAGGTCAATAGCGACAATAACGACGGCGGCATCAAGCTCTGGGAGCAGTCCGAGGTCATMGACGGGACCGACAAGACGTTCTTGGCCCACATGTCCGGCCTGGCCGCKAAGCGCCAGGGAGACGAGGCGTTCAAGTCCTTCTTCATGGCCCTGCTCCGCGCCCGCCACGAAGACAAGAAGGACCTGCTGGACCCAGCCGTCATGGARGAAGCTGCGGTTGCCGCCGGTCTCGATATGGCCCGCTTCCGCGAGGACGCGGCCGACCCGGAACTGTTGAAAGACATCGCAGAGTCTCACACCATCGCAGTGGAAGAATATGGGGCATTCGGCGTACCGACCTTCATATCCGATAACGGCAACGCCACGTTCCTCAAGATGTTCATACCCCCGGACGAACAGGCCGCGGAGATCTACGAGACGATGTCCAAAGCCATGAATGAGTTCGCCCACGTCGGCGAGTTCAAGCGCCCGCAGCCCCCTTGGCCTCATGGGGTCATCTAGAAACCAGTCCGCGCTCAACCGGGCCTCCGAAAAGGCCCTTGAATCAGTGCTGGGGTTCTCCTTCAAGGACCCCAGCCTGCTACACCTAGCGCTGGTTCACCTCTCGTATTGCAACGAGCATGACTTGGAGCCGTCTGAGTCCTACGAAAGGCTGGAATTCTTGGGCGACGCCGTCCTCGAACTGGCCGTCTCCACTGAACTCTACATCCGTTTTCMAAAGGCTGACGAAGGGGACCTCACCAAGACCCGTTCCTCGTTGGTCCGCCGTGAGACACTGGCAAAGATCGCCCGCCGTATCGACCTGGGTAGTTATCTGTATGTTGGCAAAGGCGCCGAGGCCACCAACGGACGCCAGCAAGACTCGGTTTTAGCCGCGGCTTTCGAAGCCTTGATYGCGGCGGTCTACATCGACCAGGGCAACGAGTTCACCCGCCAGCTCATCCTTAAGTTGATGGACCCCGAACTAGCCCAGGCCCAACAAACAGACAGCCCTCCCGAGAACCCCAAGTCCGTCCTTCAAGAGATGGTCCAAGGTCAGGGGATGGAGCCCCCCACGTATGACCTGATCAGCAGCGAAGGTCCCGACCACGGCCCTGTGTTCACCRTCGATGTGATAGTCAACGGCCAGGTTGTGGGCACCGSTTCCGGCGGGAAGAAGTCCGAGGCGGAACGGGCCGCCGCCAGGGCCGCATTGGCCGCCCTCTCCGGCCAGGTCTAGACAGGCATCATTCCCCGGACCACAATTACCTTGCTTACTACTAAGACTCCACTGGGACGCCACAGGAAGGCAGATGCTCAGATTCTTCAAACGTAACCGCCAACAGGACCTCGAACACACCCAGGATGCGGTGAAACCCAGCCGCGAGCGGTGGTTCGGGCGCATCCTGAATGTGCTCCGGTCTTCCAAGCTGGACGACGCCCTCTGGGAAGAACTGGAAGAGATACTGATCTCGTCGGACGTTGGCGTCGATACATCACTCCGCAYCATCGAGGAGCTGAAGGTCACCGTCAGAGAGAAACATCTTGAGTCCGGCGAACAGGTATTCGAGTCGCTTAAAGAATCCCTGGTGGCCGGCATGGAGCCTGAAAACCCCGAATCTGTCTGGACGGATGAGACTGAGGTGTCGGGGCCGTATGTGATACTGATGGTGGGCRTCAACGGGGTGGGGAAGACCACCAGCATCGCCAAGCTAGCTAATCATTTCACCCAGGAAGGGAAGAAGGTGATCCTGGGCGCGGCGGACACCTTCCGGGCTGCCGCCGCCGAGCAACTGGAAATCCTTGGCAAGCAGATCGGCGTAGATGTTATTAGCCACGAGTCCGGCGGGGACCCCGGCGCAGTGGCCTTCGACACCTATCAGGCCGGCAAGGCGCGGGGCGCCGACATAGTCATCATCGACACCGCCGGCAGGCTGCATACCAAGTCCAACCTGATGGAGGAACTCCGCAAGGTCCACCGGGTGTTGGCCCGGTTGGAACCCCAGGCGCCCCACCAGGTGATCCTGACTCTGGACGCCACCACCGGATTGAACGGTCTGGCCCAAGCCAAGTCTTTCAAGGAAGCAGTGAATTGCACCGGCATATTCCTGGCCAAACTRGACGGGACCGCYCGGGGCGGCATCGTTCTTGCCATCAAGCAGGAACTKCAGRTGCCGATCCTGTTCATCGGCACGGGCGAGGGYRTCTCRGAYCTGGCCSCMTTCGACACYCGSGAYTTYGTGGAATCGCTGCTGGCGCCCGTTWCCTGAYKCYCCGGTNTATTCAAGCCCTGCCTTCCGTTCGYCCTGWSCYTNYCGMRGRRSGANNTCRAARGKCMANMTCSWSACNYMGANRWYGKTNSTYCNSGCARRCYSAMRMMMTNACSSWWWSCYWSWCYCGNWKYGCSGKGGANKSSKRCTTTNCGMCGRMRTKSCGNWSAKKSKSCRCYYGTCSWRKSCCTCTGCGGAAGGATGTCGAAGGACCCGCGAATGGGTCATTCCGGCGGCCCTCGTGCTAGATGCCCTGATTTGGTATATCGCCGTCCAGGTCCTTGGCATCTTGGCCCTTCCC
>NVWX01000019.1 GCA_002746355.1 Dehalococcoidia bacterium
AGCGGCGGCGGCCGTGGCCCAGGCGGCCCAGGGCGCGGCTCGGGCGGTGGCGGACGCTTCCAAGGCGGAAACCGCTAGCCGAGTACAACCAAACTAGCAAACCAACAGTCCCGATGGTCCGTGAAACATGGACCACCGGGACTGTTTTATTTTTCCCGGTATTCAGACTGCGTGCTATCATCAGGGGTGAATTGGCCCGAATATTGTGGGTAGGGGCATCCCGATGAATCGGGACCGTGCCCTTACGCGTCAGACTCGGACCAGCAAGGAGCCGCCATGGCATCGATAAAAGTGGTGATCAATGGGGTGACGGGCAAGATGGGTCTCGAAACCCTGGCCGSCGTCTCCCGGGAAAGCGATCTGGAGTTGGTGGGTGGCGCCTGCAAACAAGACCGGGGGCCCACATTGGGAACTCCGTACAGCACCGTGATTCCTCTTTCCACCGACCTCGATGCCATATTAGAACAAACACGGCCAGACGTGTTGGTGGATTTCACCAACGCCGCCGTGGCCATGGATGCTGCCGCCAAGGCCGCCGCCCGGTCCATCAACATCGTCATGGGCGCCAGCGGTTTTACCGAGGACCAGCTGGATCAACTCGACGCCATGGCCAACGACAACGGCGTCGGCATCATCGTCGCKCCCAACTTCGCCCTGGGGGCCATAGTCCTCAAAAAGCTCGCCGAGCAGGCGGCGCCCTACTTCGATTACGTGGACATAATCGAATCCCATCATGAGGCCAAGATAGACTCGCCCTCGGGGTTCGCGCTGGCCTTGKTGCGCAGCCTCGGTGAGATCAAGCAGTTCACCCGAAACCAGCCGGAGAAAGAAAACCTAGCAAACACCAGGGGCGGGGAGCACAACGGTATCTCGGTCCACAGCATCCGCATGCCTGGCAAGAGTGCCCACCACGAGGTGATCTTCGGCGCGGCGGGGCAGACMGTGTCCCTGCGCCATGACACCCTGGACCGTAGCTGCTACATGCCCGGCGTGCTGCGCTGCATCCGCGACATTGTAGGCCATCCAGGCCTTGTGATAGGCTTGGAGAACGTGCTCGGGCTTTAGCCGCTAATTAACTAAATCTAGGCACGAATCTTGGAGTAAACAGAGAACCGAAAGTGCAGGACCTAACCATCGCCGTAGTCGGCGCCACCGGGGCGGTGGGCGCCGAATTTCTCCGCATCGTTGAAACCCGCTACCCAAACTTGCCCAAGCTGAAGCTGCTGGCGTCCAGCCGCTCGGCTGGGAAGCATATCAGTGTGGGCGGGAAAGACCTGGTTGTGGAAGAGGCGACGGAGAAGTCCTTTGATGGCGTGGATGTGGCCTTTATATCGGCCAGTTCCGAGGTCAGCCACCAACTTGCTCCGGCGGCGGTTGCCGCGGGCGCGGTGGTGATCGACGACGGCTCCGCCTTCCGTATGGAAGACACCGTGCCCCTAGTGGTGCCCGAGGTGAACGGGGCCGATGTCGAATGGCACCASGGAATCATCTCCATCCCCAACTGCTCGACCACGCCMTTGGTGATGGCCGCACACCCGCTGCACCAGGTAAACCCCATCAARCGCATCGTGGCCGAYACCTACCAGTCGGTCTCCGGCGCGGGCGGCGGGGCCATGGCCGACCTGCGGGAACAATCGGGACGGCTGCTGGACGCCGACTCCAACACCAGCAAGTCGGGCAAAGGCCAGATCGCCTACAATGTAGTGCCCCAGATCGACCGGTTTCTCGAATCCGGCTACACCTTTGAAGAACAGAAGATGCGGCAGGAGTCCCAGAAGATACTGCACGCCCCGGAGATACAGATATCCGCCACCTGCGTGCGGGTGCCGGTCTACATCTCCCATTCCGCTTCGGTGCACATCGAGTTCACCCGGCCGATGCCCGTGTACGAGGCAAGAGAACTCCTGGCCGCCATGCCGGGCATAACAGTGCTGGATAACCCGGAGGGCGGCGAATACCCTATGCCCTGGGACGTGGCCGGCGAAGACGACGTGTTCGTCGGGCGCATCCGGCAGGACATGTCCCATCCCAACGGCCTAGTCCTCTGGATCGTATCCGACAACCTGCGGAAAGGCGCAGCCCTGAACTCGCTCCAGATCGCCGAGGAACTGGTCTCCCGAGGCCGGCTGAAGCCAAAGCACACCAGCGGAGTGACCAGCTAGGCCGGCCGTACAACGGCGGTTARGGACACTCCAGAGAGCGGCCAGAATCTGGCCGTTTTTCTTTTCGCAATCGTGACCGGTACGCCCGTGACCCCAGGGGATGCGATATCGGATATTCACGAGTATAATGCAACGAATCCAGGGCACGGATGCCTTCCCAGGGTTTAATTGGGAGGCAACTACAGGAGGCGGACATGGCAGAGATAGGTAGACTCCTCACAGCGATGGTTACTCCCTTTGACGAGAAGGGCGAGGTCGACTTTGAGCAGGCTAAGAAGCTCGCCCATGCCCTTCTCGACTCGGGCAGCGACGGCGTCGTCCTTTCCGGCACCACCGGAGAATCGCCCACCTTGACCTCCGATGAGAAGATGCGTCTGTTCAGCGAGGTCAAACAGTCGGTGGGTGACAAAGGCGTGGTAATCGCCGGCACCGGTACTTACAGCACGGCTGAGAGCATCGAGCTGAGCCAGGAAGCCGAGAAACAGGGCGTTGACGGCCTGCTGCTGGTGGTGCCCTACTACAACAAACCCCCGCAGGAAGGGATCTACCAGCACTTCAAGGCTATCGCCGGTAAAACCAACCTGCCCTGTATCGTCTATAACATCATCGGCCGTACCGGCGTGAACATGACTGATGAGACGACCATCCGGCTGAGCCAGATCGACAACATCATCGGCACCAAGGAAGCCAGCGGCGACATGAACCAGATCGCCCGCATAATCCAAGGATCCGCCCCTGACTTCAAGGTCTGGAGTGGCGACGACAACCAGACGTTCTTGATCATGTCCATGGGTGGCTACGGCGTTGTCAGCGTGGTGTCTCACCTGGTGGGGAACCAGATCAAGCACATGATTGGCCTGTTGCTTGAGGGGGATATCGAAGSCGCCGCTTCCGAGCACCGCCGTCTSCTCCCCATCTTCCTCGGCATGTTCGTCGAGTCCAACCCCATCCCGGTGAAATACGCCGTGAACCACGTTGGCCTAAAGGTTGGTGAACCCAGGCTGCCGTTGGTGCCGCCCAGCGAGAAAGCCGTGGCCCAGATCGAGAAATTGCTAGATGAATTCGAGATTGATCTGCCGGTCTCGGCCTAAACTCCGACCGGAACAACCGATACGTAGGGGCAGGTCTCTGACCTGCCCTTTTCTCTGCCATCACGGTCGGATAAACGAAGGGGATACAGAGGAAACGCATGGTGGGGGCGAGGTTCATGGCGGCAAAGAGTCTGGTTGGTGACAGCCTGGGTGTGTTAGAAACCCACCCCTACGGCTTCGACGAATCAGMCTMKWTGYMGSCMKGAAYYKCSSSCSCRYMRKKSGYWKSNCTCTGWMYYNCCCTKYKTYWWTSCNNCCNTGATGGYMGTCGAATCGAAGGGTATACGTGGGAGAGAGATGTCCGGAGCAAACGTCGTGGCGGGTAGGAACCTGGTTGATGGGAGTCAGGGCAGGTCTCTGACCTGCCCTTTTTCATCGCACCGATGGTCGTCGAATCGAAGGGAATACGTGGGAGAGAGATGTCCGGGGCGAGGTTCGTGGCGGCCAGGAGTCTGGTTGATGACAGCCTGGGTGGGTTAGAAACCCACCCCTACGGCTTGGACGGAGTCAGCCTAGATGTAGGCCGGAATTGCCGGCGCGTAGGGGCAGGTCTCTGACCTGCCCTGTTTCATTGCCACCGAGGTTGGAGAAACTAAGGGAATCCTATGGAACGGCAAATGGTGGGGGAGCGTAGTGGCGGGTGGCAGCCTGGTTGATGAGAGCCCGGGCGGGTTAAAAACCCGCGCCTACAARGTATGTAGGCCGAGAAAAACCGTCTAGGTAAAGACAGGCTCCACCTGGATGGTCTCAGCGCGGCTGGGGCCGGTGGAGATTATCTGGGCCTTGCATCCCACCAGTTCCTCGATCTTGTGCACGTAGGCCAGTGCGTTCTCGGGTAGCTGTGACAGTTCGGTGGCGCTGGCGGTGGGCTGGTCCCAACCGGGCATCTCTTCGAAGATCGGTTGGCAGCGGGCCAGCAACCCAGTGTTGGCCGGGAAGCGGTCCACTCGCTCGCCGTTCACTTCGTATCCAACACAGACCTTGACCGAGTCGAACTCATCTAGGATATCTAGGCGGGTCAGCACTATTCCGGTGAATCCATTGATCAACTGACTGTATTTTGCGGCCACGCCGTCGAACCAGCCGATTCGCCGCGCCCGGCCGGTGGTTACGCCGAACTCCTGGGCTTTCTCTCTGATCTCTTCGGCCTCATCKCCCGTGATCTCGGACGGCATGGGTCCGCTGCCCACCCGGGTGGAGTAGGCCTTGAACACGCCCAGCACTCCCTTGATGGCCTGGGGGTTTAGCCCCAAGCCGGTGCAAGCGCCGCCGATGGACGGAGAAGAAGAGGTTACGTACGGGTAAGACCCGTGGTCGATGTCCAGAAGGGTGCCTTGTGCGCCCTCCAATAGGACCCTTTTACCTTGTGCGAGTAGGTCCTGGACCAGCTGCTCGGTGGCCATGGCGTAGGGAGCCATCTGTTCGGCCCAGAGGYGGCACTTGGCCAGTACGTCGTCCAGCTTCAGGGCCTTGCCGCCGTAGATCTTGGTGATCAAAGCGTTCTTGTGCTCAAGGACCTGTGTCACCATGGGGACTAAAGCTTCCCAGTCTAAAAGGTCGCCTACTCGGATGCCCATGCGGCCTGTCTTGTCCATATAGGCCGGGCCGATTCCTCGGCCGGTGGTGCCGATGGCCGCGTCGCCGCGGGCTTCTTCCTCTAGGGCGTCTAGAACGACGTGGTAGGGCATGATTACGTGGGCGCGTTCGCTGATGAACAGTTTGCTGGTGTCGATGCCCCGCGCACCGATCTCTGTTAGCTCGCCGACCAACACATCGGGGTCCACAACCACCCCGTTGCCGATGATTCCATAGACATCCGGCCAACAGATGCCTGAAGGTACCAGATGTAGCTGGAAAGTGCCCTTGTCGTTGACTACAGTGTGACCGGCGTTATTCCCGCCTGCATAACGGACTACGCTGTCAACGTCCCCGGCAAGGTAATCGATCACCTTCCCCTTGCCCTCGTCACCCCATTGGCCGCCAATCACGGCGTATGCCGGCATCCTAATAGCCCGCCTTACAAAAAAACATACCCGTTCCCAGGAATGGGAAAGAGCAACACGAGTATAGCAAAATCATTTTCCTTGCGAAAGGGAGCGGACGCAAGGCGGATACCCTCGATCTGCCGGGTATTTCATTGGATTTGCTTAGAGCAGGCGAGATTAACGGGTTGAGGCCTAATTCCAGCGCCAACTATGACCCGCGGGCGCCGCNCAAGGGGTAGAATGGTGGCGCGTCCTCGTCTCCCGATCAGTCCAAAAACCAAGCAAACAATCACCTCAGGAACGAAATTCCATCATGGCTCTCAGAGAAAAACTGGAAGAAGACATCAAGACCTCCATGCGCAAACGCGACCAGGCACGTTTGGACGCCTTGCGTTTCTATAAAAACGCCGTGCTGGCCGTCGAGAAGGAACAGAAGAAGGAATTGGACGACGCCGGCATGATYGAAGTAGCCACTAAGCAGGCCAGCGACCGGCGGGACAGCATCAAGGCCTTCGAAGAAGGCGGACGGGACGCGATGGCCGCCAAGGAGTCGGCGGARCTGGTCGTGCTGGAAGAATTCCTCCCGCCCCAGATGTCTCCTGAAGAGATTGGGAAACTGATCAAAGACACCGCCGTCGAGGTAGGCGCGGCATCCATACAGGACAAGGGCAAGCTAATGGGCAAACTGATGCCCCAGGTGCGCGGCAAGGCCGACGGCACGGTGGTCAATCAGATGGCCACTGAGTACCTGGAGTCGCTGGCCTGATGGTGGTCTACTGATATGCGGTTCGGGATTCTGGTGTTCCCCGGCACCTGGAGCGACACCGATTGTTACTACCAGGTAAAGGACATCCTGRGACAGGACGCCGATTACGTTTGGCATGATGAGACCAGCCTGGACGCCTACGATTCGGTGATCCTGCCGGGTGGGTTCTCCTACGGCGACTACCTGCGCCCCGGCGCGATGGCCAGGTTCTCCCCGGTTATGGACGCCTTGAACAAGTTCGTTGCGTCCGGCCGGACGGCCATCGGCATCTGCAACGGGTTCCAGATACTCTGCGAGTCGGGCCTATTGCCCGGCGCCTTGCTCCCCAACCAACACCTGGAATACCGCTGCCAGCCGACCCATCTGCGCACCGAGCGGACCGATACCCCTTTTACCCGGTCCTGCACCCAAGGTCAACTTTTGGACGTTCCCGTTTCCCACGGCGAAGGCAATTATTTCGCCGACGCCGATACCCTGATTCAGCTTGAAGAAGAGGGGCGGGTGCTCTTCCGCTATTGCGATGCCTCCGGACAAGCAACCGAGGATTCCAACCCCAACGGCTCGGCCAATAACATCGCCGGCATCATTAACGAAGCCGGCAACGTGCTGGGGATGATGCCCCACCCTGAGCGGAGCTGCGAAGCGATCCTGGGCAGCACCGACGGCAACCTGATCTTCCAGTCCATCATCGACAGCCAAAGGAAGGGCTAGCCAGCCCGATGGCGGCCGTCGGCCTATCTTTACTTGCCGCATTGGGGTTCGCCAGTTCGGCAATCCTCTCCCGCCAGGGCATGCAGACCATCTTTCCCCTACCGGGAGTCATGGTCTCCCTGTTGTTCAGTTTCCTGCTGGCGTCCGCCATGGTGCTCATCTTCGCATTCTCGGACATCAGCGGGATACCACAGGTAGCGGTTCTGTGGATCCTCGCTCTGGGAGTCATGAACTTCCTGGGCGGCCGGTCTCAGAACTTCCTGTCGGTCAACTTGATCGGCGCTTCCCGGGCCAGTCTGTTCGTGTCGTCGCAGGCGCCCTTCGCCGCCATCTTCGCCATCGCTTTCACGGGCGAGAGCATCCACCCGGTGGTGGCTTTGGGCACGGTCGCAGTGGTCGGCGGCCTGCTATTCGCCAGTGGAGACTCCATACGGGAGGGTTGGCGGACTGACAAATCGTTCTTGATCGGCTATTTAATGGCCCTGGGCGCCGGAGCTGCATATGGGGCCACCAACGTGATGGCCAAACATACGTTGGGGATCTACGATTCGCCGCTAATGATGACCGCCTTCAGCATGCTGATCGGCCTGGTGGTGTTGTCGCCGCTGGTGGGCGCAAGCGCGGTCCATAGCGGCATCATTCGGCCAAGAAGCCCGGAAGACCGCGGCATACTCCAATCGTTGWTSTSKWKCWRGWMYKTTSYGMTGGCYGGRRTAGCMTCKGGAGTRGCGGTGATCTCCTGGTAYYTCGCGGTGCARMGGGCCGAYGTKGTGGTGATCAGCCCCATAGTCTCCAGCAGCCCGTTGGTGACCCTCTTCCTGGCCCACCTGTTCTTGACCAGATTGGAACGAGTCACCCGGCGGCTGGTCTTTGGGGCCGTGCTTACCGTGGCTGGGGTTGGATTTGTGGTGGTGGGTAGCCAACTATGAGTGGAATAGGCCGAGATTAGATGGACGCGATAGCGCTCTCCCTGCTTTCTGGATTAGGGTTCGGCAGCGCCGCTATCTTCGCCAGGTTCGGCATGCAGGGCATGAGCCCTCTGTCCAGCACCCTGGTCTCGGTGGTGGTCAGCTTCCTGCCTACACTCCTCTTAGCCCTGATCTTCGCATTGTCCGACATCAAAGCCCTGCCTGCCGTGGCGCTGTTCTGGTTCTTTCTGCTGGGAGTGATCAATTTCCTAGGCGGGAGGAACTTCAGTTACCAGGCCATAGGGCGTATCGGCGCTTCCCGGACGGCCGCCGTTCTGAGCACGTCCGCGATGTTCGCCGCCATCTTCGCCATCACCATCACCGGCGAACGGCCGCATTTCGTGGTGCTGGTGGGAACGGTGGTGGTGGTCTTGGGACTCACCGCCGCCTTGGGCAACTCGATTCGTGACGGCATAAGCGATAACCGGGGCGTCCTGATCGGATTGGGCCTGGCATTGGTGGCCGCAGCCTCCTATGGGGGCACCAACGTCATCGCCAAAGAGTTGACCGAGGAGTATGGCTCCCCGTTCATGGTCTCAGCGTTCGGACTGTTCTTCGGGATAATCTTGCTTTCGCCATTGGCTGGCATCAAGACGGTCCGGGAGGTCCGGGCGTCCAGAGGGAACCCGGTATTCGCCCTTTCCGCAGGTCTCTCCGGCTTGGCCGCAGCCACAGGAGTGGGCGCCCTCTACTTTGCCTTGCAACGGGCCGACGTTACCGTGGTCTCGCCGATAGTCTCCACCAACCCCATAGTCACGCTGGTTCTGGCCCAGATCTTCATCTCCCGGATGGAGAACCTCACCAAGTGGCTGTTCATAGGCGTGGGCATCACGGTGGCCGGAGTGATCGTCGTGACCGTGGGCAGCACGCTCTAGCGCCTTAACCTGCCCGGCATCACCACGCCGGCCCAAGCTAGCGGCTTTGTGGCATAATTGGGCGCAGACCACCAACGGGCCATATCGGTGAATTCCCCAAAAAGAGGAGCCTCATGCAAGGAAAGATCAAGACGAAACAGATCAATCACGTCACCACCATGGTCAAGGACACCGCCCGGGCCATGAAGTTCTACAACGAACTCCTGGGCATCAAGCAGATAGAGAGTCAAGTGCCCAATCCGGAGATCACATGGCTGCAATTGGACAACGGAATCATGGTGCACCTGATCGAGACCGATGAAGCACCGGTGAAGCCGGAGAACACGCACCACGCCTTTGAGGTCGAGGACTTTGAAGGTACCATGAAGATACTGGAAGAGAACGGCTACGAGATCATGCGCCACGGCGTCCGGTTCGACGGCCAGGGCTTCATGTTCACCCACGACCCAGACGGCAACCGGGTGGAGTTCTGTACCGGTTCCGGTTATTTCCCCGCCCCTGGCCGCCCCGCCTAAGCGGCGCAGCCGCGTTTTGTACGGGTCGTCATGCGCCTGCCACGGGTAGCCTTCGGTAAGACCAGCATATTTCGAGGAGATACCGTGTTCGAGAAGATTCARCATATGGGATACCTGACTCCGGACCTAGAGGAAGCTGTCGCCTGGTTCGAGAAGTCCTTTGGCGCCATCAACGCCGGCGGCGGGCCCCTGAACAAGAGCATTGCCATGCCCACCGGTGGGCGGAACGCCTACATGCGTTTCGGCAACGCCGAGGCCGAATTGCTAGAGCCCGAGGACAAGACCGGTCTCTCCAGCGAAGTTCTAACCATGCATCACGTCGGCTACGTGGTGGCCGACATCGATCGGGCCATCGACGACCTCACCGCCCGTGGATTCAAGTTTGCAGGCGACAAACCCTTCACCAACGTGATGGGCCAAACACTGCTTTACTTCGACCCCACCACCACCAACGGCGTGCTGATGCACATCACCCAGTTGCCGGGCGAGCCCGTGGCAGCCAACAACGGGTTTGAGGTCGAACGTATCGTCCATGCGGGTTACCGGGTGAATGACCTGGAAAAGGCCATCAAGTGGTACGTGGACAATTTTGATGGCGAACACCTGGGCGGCGGACCTTCCCGCAGTGGCGGCCGCAACGCATTCGTGAACTTCGGCCAAGTCCAGGTGGAGCTGATCGAGCCAGGTGACCCCGCGAGCATGGGCAACGACCACGTCATGGACCACGTAGGTTACGTCGTGGGCGACATCCCGTCCTGCATCGGCGAATGCGAGTCGCACGGGTTGAGATTCGTATCCGACACACCGATCACCAACTCCGTTGGCCAGCAGGTTCTGTACTTCGAGACCGACACTAGCATGAACTCGCGGATGCATCTGACCCGGCTGCCTGACTAGGCCCAGGCCGAGCAATCTCGCCATGCAGCCGGACCAAGTACGCAACATAATCCTGGTGGGGTTCATGGCCTCGGGGAAGAGCAGCGTGGGGCGGGCCCTGTCCCGCCGCTGCGGCTGGCCCAGGGTCGACGCCGACGAGGAGATCGTGTCTCGGGCCGGGAAACCCATCGCCGACATCTTCCGCGACTCAGGAGAGGACGCCTTTCGGGAGCTAGAACGGGCGGTGGTGACCGACATCTGCGCAGAAAGCGGCAAAATCATCGCCGCCGGCGGAGGGTCGTTCATCGACGACGAGAACCGGCAGACGATGCTGGACGGCGGGACGGTCTTCTACCTCAGCGCCCACCCCGAAACCATCCACCGCCGGGTGACCAAAGGGAACCCCAACGCGCCGGTGCGCCCACTGCTGGGACCGGGCAACCCGCTGGAGCGCATCACCGAACTGCTGGCCCAGCGAACGCCCGCCTACTCCCAGGCCCATCACTCGGTCGAGACAGACGGCTTGACCCCGGACCAAGTGGCTGAGGCCATCTTGAAGATCTGCGGGCCGGGGCTCTCGAAGAAGACTTAGACCGGTGAAGTCATACCGAATCAGGTATATTCTAAGCGGTCGATTGCCCATCGCCTTAATCATCCAATAGGACACGCAAGGCGTTAGGCATACGATTCCAGATCTCAGCAAAACCAGGTGACCGATGCCTATTTGCTTGAATGGACACGCACGGTTCCACGCCGGATGCGGCGCCWGTTAAGCCGGTAACTACCGGTCTGAAGGACCGGCAGGCGGCGGCGCCNTCGSCYCGMSNCASMKCGGGSKYNNGYCGTCNCGNNNASANCNCGGCCRAGCTGACCGCAATGCGATTTTGAGGCCGACTCTTGGCACGCGGTCTACGACCACATGATCGAATCCCATCCAGGGACGATGGTCTCAGCGCGTATCCAACAGCACTTTGAATACCTCCTTGGAGAAAGCGCAGTCCCGGAATTGGATGAAGACGAATTATCAGCTTTGTTTTTCCCGCCCGGACGGGTAGACGAAAGTGTCTCGATCTTCTCCCGGCACGCTTTCGTGCCCCAGGAACAGGACTCACATCTTTGTAGTCATTGCTCAAACCTTCGCAYCGCRGGGATCCACTCGATCGCTGATGAACCGCGGCAACCTCAACCTGAAACGCCCGAACCGGCCGCTCCGGACCCCAACCGTGAATGGTCCAGCCGCCGCCATTTCCAAGGCATGTCTCCCAGGGAACTGGAAGCTGAAAGGCAGCGGTCGCTGCGTCTAACAAAGCGTAAGGGGTCTTCCAAGTGGATGCTTGTGACGGTGGTGATCGTTGGGATTATCGGGGTGGCGGTCGCTGCTGGGTATTTTATGGCAGAGAGTGGGTCTGAAGAGTTAGCAGTTACAAATACGCCCATCGAGCCGGGTGGTCCTCCCGGGCCGGTTGACAAGGTGCCGAGACCTGATAACGATGCGAATCCGGCCCCCCTGGCAACGCCATCAGACACCCCAACGCCTGCAAACACTCCGGTGTTATTTACACCGGCTCCACTGATGCCAACTCCGACCCTCACGCTCAATGAGATATTCCAATTGGTTGACAGCGGCCAATGGAGCGAAGAAGAAACAGTCCGGGAATTGGAAAGGCGGTCTGCAGATGACCCGGTCGAATCTCCGACGTTGGTTCCTTCGATCTCTGCTGTCCCAACACCGACGGCCGCGCCGGGTTCTTCGGGCCGGGGCAGCGCAGAGTGGATCACCACCCTCGAATTCGCGGTCCATCAACTGGTTAATTTTTAACGTCAAAAGAATTCATTGTCAGTTTTAAGCCAGGACGTGCAGCTTGCTGCCATCGCTCGTGCTCACAGCGAAGACATGGCCCTAAACAACTACTTCGAACACGAGAACCTTGCCGGCCAATCCGCCGCCGACCGGGGGAACGCAGTCGGATATAGGTGTTTCAAAGATTTTGGGAGTTTCTATACCGAAGGTATCTCTGAAAACATCTTCCAGGGCTGGATGTATTCGTCGTTCAATTCGCGGGGTAGGAATTACGTTACGTTGGAAGAGATCGCCTTTCGAATCGTTGATGGGTGGATGAATAGCCAGGGACACCGGGAGAATATCCTGACTGAAACCTATGACCGGGAAGGCATCGGAATCGGTATCGGAGCTGAAGAGTCGGTCTGGGTAACTCAGAATTCCTGCTAGAAGTTTCGGTTTCCGTGAGGTTCCTGTATCGTTCGTGTGTCGGGATATGAAATGATAAGGGCTAAAGAGTCCTCAATCGCAGAACGGAGACCAGAACAATGGCAGACGCAGACCTGGCGGCGGAAGTAAATCACTCGAGCGGCACCTATCCGGTTGTCGCCGGGTGGGGCGTCATCAACACCCTCGGCGACCGTTTCACGGACCTGGGGTTGACCAACACGGCCTACATCATCACCGACTCCAATGTGATGAACCTCTACGGCCGGAACGTCCAGCGCGCGCTGCAAAAACGCGGCATCCCAGCCCACTGCTTCATCATCCCCGCCGGGGAGACCAGCAAGAGTTTCGAGCTGGCCCAGGGCATCTACAACTGGCTGGCGGGACTGAAGGCAGAGCGCGGCCACGCCATCGTCAGCGTCGGCGGCGGTGTCGCCGGGGACCTGGCTGGTTTCGTCGCCGCCACCTATCTGCGGGGCATGCCTTTCGTGCAGGTGCCCACCAGCATGGCCGCCATGGTCGATGCGTCCATCGGCGGCAAGGTCGCCGTGAACCTGCCACAAGCCAAGAACCTGGTGGGAGCCTTCTACCAGCCAAAGGGCGTATTTGCCGACGTGCAAGCGCTGTCTACCCTGGGGAAAAGGGAGCTGGCCGAGGGTTGGGCTGAGGCGATCAAGCACGGCTTCATCCTAGACGCCAGTCTGGTCGACGTTTTCGAGGAGCACGCCGAAGCACTTATGGAGGTGGAGCCGGACATCTCAACCGAAGTCATCCGCCGCAGCATGGCCATCAAGGCCAATGTGGTCAGCCAGGACGAGAGGGAAACCCTGGGCATCCGCATCATGCTGAACTACGGCCACACCATCGGGCATGCATTGGAGTCATCCACCGAGTACGGCCGGTTCTTCCACGGMGAAGGCGTTKCCGTGGGSATGATGGGCGCGGCGTCCATGGCCCAGGAGATGGGGCTGCATTCCCAGGACCTGGTGGACCGYCAACGTAGCCTGTTGGAGCGGTTCAACCTGCCTACGACGGCCAAGGGCGTGCCGGTGGCCGATATCTTGAACGGCATGTCCCTGGACAAAAAGAGCCAAGGCGGCTCCAACCGCTGGGTGATGCTGGAAGAGGTGGGCCGGTCGGTGGTGCGCAGCGACGTGCCCAAGGACCTGGTGGAGAAGACGGTCAGAGAGCTGACCGCTTAGCATCAGGCGCCGATCCAGGYCACGAACACGGCGGAACTGATAGCGAGAATCACCCAGCCGATGGCGGTTTCAGCGGCGATTATCCCCGATACCCGGTATGTCGGAAATGCATCGTCTCCGCCCCAGTCATACCGCCAGTGGCCGACGCCCGGGGTGAGCACATCCAGGCTGAATAGCAAAAGTTTTCCGGAATTTCGCAGCCGGGTCCCTCTCGTTTTTAGTCCCATGAAAAGTCCGTACACAACCGCGAATACCAACAGCACCACCAAGAATGCTGCAGGCACGTAGTACACGAAGATGAGGAGATTATGCCGGCGCTGCGCCGTGCTAACCTTCCCTGCGGAGTGATGCTGGCCGCCGCTGGAAAAAAATGTTTGTAAGGCGCCCAGCCAATCGGACCGGTCACCCCCTGGAAAGGCGTGCTTYACATCATCCCACTTAAGATCGGTGGCGCCTTGTAGGCTGGTTGGAGGCTCGAACTTGCCGAGGAATTCAGCATCGCGGAGCATGAATCGTCCCTGGATCACGCTTTCTCCAAAATTAACTGATTGYTTGAATTTTGCGTGGGAGAATACGGCGTCACCAATGATGTGGACCGCGCGGAATCCGACAAACCCATTGAATGTGGCGCCCCCGAAATCGATGCAGGCTGAAATCTCGGCGTCGTTGAAGATTGCCCTCTCGTTGAATGTGGTATTCCGAAAGTCCGCGARGCTTTCCCCTTGGTTCGGATTCTCAGCGCGGCGGCAAGATGTTTCACCTTGGAAGATGGTTGTGTTGAAGGTTGCATCGCCTTCGAATCTGGCTACATTAAATTTCGCCCCTTGATTAAAGACCGCTCCCTCGAAATTGGCAGCGCCCTGAAACAACGTCCGAGAGAAGTCTGGGCTTTTGATGAAAGTCGCTCCTTGGAAGTTTGCTTCATCGGAGAAGGTGGTGGAAGAGAAATCTACATTACCATTGAACTTCGCGCCGGAAAAATCGGTGTTGGCAAGAGTCAGACCGTTTAGCTTGAGCTCATCGCTGATGACCGAGTCCTTCGCCTTGATGGCGCAATCGTTCTTGACGAGGGCTTCGATATCGGACGCCGTGACTGTTTGCCCTCCCAGGTCTTTGCACTCGGCGCTCGTGCTTTGGGCGTAGGCGTTGGATCGCGCCCCAAACGCCGCCAAGACGATCAGCACGACCGCCGCGGCGATTACCAGGGAACAACGTACATCCGAGGAAGAATTACCATTTCGGGGTTATTTTCACCGATATGCGGTTCCTTGGCAACGGTGAAGATTAGCTAGTCGTCCGCTGTGGCCAGCTCCTTTCTCTCGCGTTTAGCCTTGATCATCATTCCCGCTATGATCAGACACATCGTGCCGGCGACGCTTAGCAAGACCACCGATGCCAGGGTCGACAGGAAATCCAAGCTGTCTGAGTAAGTCGAAACCTGGTCCAGGGCCACCGAAATGGCGCCGCCCATGATCGTCACGCCGTAGAGGATGCGTATCCGCGCCGGTTCCACGAATGCGGTGGCCGCGGTCCCCAATTGAGAGCCTACAGAAGCCGCGCCCAGCATGATTATCGCCATCAACGGGTCCACGTTGTGGGAGAGGGCATAGATGAAAGTTCCCCAGGAGCCTGTAACGACGATCTGAAACAGGTCGGTGCCGATGGCCACAGTCGTAGGCACGCCCATGCCGAAGATCAATATCGGCATCAACAGGAACCCGCCGCCCGCTCCCAGCAGACCTGCGAAGAACCCGACGCTGAACCCTACGATCACGGGTATGAAAACTGATAGCTGATCGATGCCGGAGACCGGCAGAGCGACATAGGTTGGGACTCTCCCCAGCCCAGGCAGCCAGATGGCATGKGGCGGTATGCGCATTCTTTGCACCCGCCTGGCCAGGGAAGCTGTTGAGATTTCCCCTTCGGCCGCCGTGGGGTTTCGGCGCTGCTTCAAGTGGTCATAGATGATGAATCCACCAARGACGGCCAAGAACACTATGTACACATAACGTATTACCGGACCGATGATGCCGGCATCGTCAAGGGTCGAATTCAGTTGCTCGGCAAAGAATACGCCTGGGACAGTCCCGATCAACATGATGAGCCCCAACCGCAGATCAACGTTGCCCAGGTGGCAGTGCTTAAGGGTGTTGATGATCGAGGAGCCCATGATCAGGGCCAGGCCGGTCCCAACCGCGAACACGGGTGGGACGCCGAAAACCAGCAGCCCTCCGGTGATCAAGAACCCGCCACCCACGCCAAAGAACCCGCTGAGGGTGCCGACCATGACGCCTAAGAGCAAGAGAAGCGCGGGATTTACGGTGACTTCGGCGTTGGGGAACCACATGTTAACCGGCGTCCTCGGGGGTTTTCGGCCGGCGACCGAGAAGGGCGGCCACCGCCTGGAACACCCCGGTCCAGAATAGGTGAAGGCTGATGGCTGCCGCGGCGACGACGCCTATGATCAACAACGCCCAAAGAAGGGTGTGATCGGAGCTGTAGCTGGTTAAAAACTCGTTCATCTTGGGACGCCAAAGCCTGGGGCTATCGGCTGCTCGGCGGTAATCGTAGTCATGGAAAAGTTGATGGGATTCGCCCGTAGAGGATACCATAGGCCAAGCCTGCAACGGCTGTCACGTATCTTGAAAATCCCCCAAAGAACCCGGAGAACGCGGGGCCAATGGATAATGCCTGAAACCAGATTCAACTTCCAGTTACAGCACACCGACGGCGCAGCGAGAGCCGGGGTGCTTGCGACGCCCCACGGGAAAGCGCTCACGCCGTTCTTCATGCCGGTGGCTACCCAGGCCACGGTCAAAGGCCTGACGCCGGAGGAAGTCAGGGGTGTCGGCGCCCAGGTGGTCCTGAGCAACGCCTACCACCTGTACCTGAGACCCGGCGTGGAAACCGTGGCCAAGCTGGGCGGTCTGCACGGATTCATGGGCTGGGACGGACCCATACTCACCGACAGCGGCGGGTTCCAGGCCTTCAGCATGGGGCCGTTGCGAAAGGTTACCGACAACGGCATCCGGTTCCGCTCCCACATCAACGGCAGCGAGCATAATTTCACCCCCGAACTGGCCACGGCCAACCAAGAGGGATTGGGCGCCGATATCGCCATGTCCTTCGACCAATGTATCGCCTACGGGGCCACTGAGAAACAAGTGCGCCAGGCCATGGAGCGCACCCACCGCTGGGCCCAGTCGTGTTTCGACGCCCACCAGTCGTCGCCCACCGGCGCGGCAGCGGGTCAGGCCCTGTTCGGCATCGTGCAGGGCGGCACTTTTTCGGAGCTGCGGGATGAGTCGGCCCGCGCCATATCGGCCATCCCCTTCCATGGCTACGCGGTCGGCGGGCTGGCGGTGGGCGAGAACAAAGAAGATCTGTACCGGTTCACCGGCCAGGTGACGGACCTGTTGCCCCAAGACAAACCCCGTTACCTGATGGGCGTGGGGTCTCCCGAGGACCTGGTGGAGGGTGTGGCGAGGGGCATCGACATGTTTGACTGCGCTCTGCCAACCAGGGTAGCCCGGAACGGAAGCATGTTCACGCCCGAGGGCCGGGTGGACGTCACCAAGGCGCGGTACGCGGAGCAGCAAGGACCTTTGGATGAGACTTGCGATTGCTAYACCTGCCGGAACTACTCAGCGGCCTATCTGAGGCACCTGTTCCGGGCCAAGGAGTTGTTGGGACTGCGGCTGGCAAGCATCCACAATCTCCGGTTCGTGCTGGCGCTGATGGAACGCATCAGGACGTCGATCTTAGAGGACCGGTTCGATGCTTTCCRTAGAGAATTCCTAGCCGTATACCAGCCTGCCGACGAGGCCGCGCGGCNNGCAYMGWMNAGAMCGMYGRYYRSMGWCSMKMNNGKCGNGGTRATNNGCCMGWYAWMRGCGNGKGCWSSAMSKGNCTRMRRGCMGMYGRMGACCGCCGGGACGATGCTGATCTCGTCTCCGTCGHTGGTGGCCGTTTTCAGACCATCCATGAACCGGACATCTTCGCCGTTCAGGTAGATGTTCACGAAATAGCGCAGTTCGCCTTCCTCATCGACCAAGCGGTCTTTGAATCCGGGATATTGGCTATTCAGTTTCTCCACCAGCTCACCTAGAACGGTTGACTCAACCTCTACTTTGGCTTGGCCGTTGGTCATTTTCCGCAACGGCGTGGGGATTCGGACCACGATGCTCATCTGGAAGTACCCTCCTAAAATTCGCCCCGTCTTAGGCGCCAATGGYAGGACTATGTCCTACCCGTCAATAACGTCACCACCAAGCGGGTCTACCCTAACCCCCGTGGAACTGACCCATTCCAGCCCACGCTTTATCTCTGGCTCATCGCCGTCAAGTTCCAAGACCACCCAACCCATGTCCTCGCCAACCTCGGCCCGGCGGATGTTGGTTACGATYTTGAACTTTTGGCCCAACAAGTAAATCACCGGCTGCTTCACCAAGTTTTCTTCGAAAACGAACTTAACTCTCTGCTTGCCCATTCCCAAACACCTCCCGGCTTTGTTCACCCAGTGATTTTAGCCCAGCTATTTCCCGCCTTCAAAGACCTCTTCAAACGACCGGATGCTGGGTTTGATGGAGAGCGGGTTCACCACGTGCTCCACCGCTTCTTGGGTCTTGAGTCCGTTGCCAGTGATGTAAACGACGGTCAGTTCGTCGGGCTTTATGGCGCCCGACTCGGCCAGGTGCTTGAGACCTGAGACCSYCWCSYYGCCGRSYKTYYSSGYKWMKRTMMCYWYWKYWYYKGMYRSYRGWTYKAKSSYMWCKAMWATWTSYKMKYCCSRYRMMKMWYMGGCRSRAYCRMCKGMYTYTTCAATCACTTTAAGCGCGTAGATGCCGTCGGCGGGGTTCCCGATGGCCAGGGACTTGGCCAAACTGTCGGGCCGCACCGGGATGACCTGTGATTGGTTGCTGTTCCAGGCTGTGGCGATGGGCGAGCACCCTTCCGCTTGTTGCATGTGCATCTTGGTGGTGACCGCCGGGTGGTGCACGGTGTTCTGGTCTACGCCGAACGAACTGCGTTCCACGCCGTCCAACAGGCCCAGACAGGCCAGCTCGTTTAAGCCCTTCCAGATCTTGGTGAACATRGCGCCTGAGGCYGATGGGACGACCACGTGGTCCGGCACCCGCCAGCCCAGTTGCTCTGCCACCTCGTAGCCCAGGGTTTTACTGCCCTCGGCGTAGTAGGGGCGCATGTTGATGTTGACGAAGGCCCAGGGGTAGTCGTCGGCAAGCTCGCTGCACAGCCGGTTAACCTCGTCGTAGGTGCCGTCAACCGAGACAAGCACCGGATTGTAGATCGCTGCGCCGATGATCTTGCCCTTCTCCAGGTCGGATGGGATGAAGACCACGGCGCGGACGCCGGCCCGGGCACAGTGGGCGGCTACGCTGCAAGCCAGGTTGCCGGTGGAGGCGCAGGCGATGGTCTCGTAGCCGAATTCCAGGGCCTTAGTGGCCGCGACGGAGACCACGCGGTCCTTGAAGGAGAACGACGGGTTTACGCTGTCGTTCTTGATGTACAGGTTGTTCAGACCCAGGGTTTTGCCCAGCCCTTTGGCCTTGAGCARCGGTGTGAATCCCGCCATGATGTCTACGGGGTCGTCGCCCTCCGCGGGGAGCAGGTCTTTGTATCGCCAGATGCTGAGGGGACCCTTGGCGATACTGTCCCAACTGACGACTTCAGAGATGGTGGCGTAGTCGTAGACCACCTCCAGGGGCCCGAAGCAAAATTCGCAAACGTTTAGCGGTTCTGCCGGGTATTCCCTGCCGCATTCACGGCATTTAAGTCCATTTAAGAAAGCCACCTGGGTAGGTCCCTCCTGGCCATAAACGGCCCGCGCAAAAGCCCAAATAAGCCTGGAAATTACTTGTCCAGGCTGCTCGTGATAGTAACAAAGCGCCTATGTGATGTCAACTTGACTCACGCCTAGCGAGGTGCTGCCGTGAGCCTGAGAAGGCCTAGATTCTGGCTGGGCTTTCGGTGATATAATCCTCGATGCATTCGCCCTCAGGGGGCGATAAAGGGAACCGACACGGGCCCTTTYAATGATAGGATCTTGCGCTGCTCCGCTCTCATCACATAACCATCCTCCAGCAATTCTCCATCCCGCTGATAATCGGTGTTATCGCTGGGTTGATCTTTGCAAACATCGACATCCACGCCTACGAAGAGATGGTGGACTTCCATATCTTCGGCGAGGACACCAAGATCTTCGGCAAAGCGGTGACGGTCCACTTCCTGGTCAACGAGATTTTCATGGTGTTCTTCTTCGGTATAGCCACCAAGGAGATCACCGAGTCGGTGCTGCCCGGCGGCGCGCTGAACCCCATGCGGAAGGCCATAAACCCGCTGATGGGAACCCTGGGCGGTGTCATTGGACCGGCGGGGTTGTTCTTCCTTCTCGCCTGGGTATTCTATGGCGGCGGCGACGACCTGAGCATCGTGGCCAACGGCTGGGGCATACCSACCGCCACCGATATCGCCTTGGCCTGGCTCGTGGCCCGGATCATCTTCGGGGCTTCGCATCCGGCGGTCAACTTCCTATTGCTGCTGGCGGTGGCCGACGACGCCATCGGACTGGGGATCATCGCCGTGTTCTACCCGGACCCTGAATTTCCCGTAGTCCCCTCCTGGTTGTTGTTGGTGGCCGCCGGGATGGTTGTGGCCTACGTCATGCGGCGGTTCCGTGTGCCTTACTGGCCCGTTTACATCCTGATCGCCGGCGGGCTCAGTTGGGTCGGACTGGTCAAATCGTCCATCGAACCGGCCCTGGCATTGGTGGTGATCGTTCCATTTTTACCCGGACCCCAGATAACTCACGGGTTGTTCGAAGAGGACGAGTACGAATTCGAACATACCCACCCACGCGGTGCAGAGGCCGTTTCGGACCACGAGACACCGGCCGAAACCGCCGAAGGAGAAGCGGAACTACACCAMCGCCACGCGCCGCTGGAYCACTTTGAGCACCAACTCAAGTTGCCGGTGGATTTTGGGTTGTTCTTCTTCGCCTTCATGAATGCGGGWGTMGCMTTCGCCAGCATCACCCAGGTCACRTTTATMGTGCTGATCTCSYTGATCGTCGGCAAGACSGTTGGMATCACGYTRTTCTCYTGGSTKGGMGCCCGRYTCGGGTTCCCGTTGCCGGAGGGCATGGCGACCAAACACCTTTTGGTGGCCGCCATAATCGCGGGCCTGGGTCTGACCGTTGCACTATTCGTGGCTGGTAAAGCCTACGAGGACCCGGCCTTCCAAGACCCGGCCAAGATGGGCGCGGTGCTCAGCGCCGGCGCCGCGATCATCGCCCTTGTGGTTGGGCGCATGCTTCGGGTCAAAGACGGCGATGACGAGTGATATACTCACGCCTGCGGACGCCCTATCGAGATTCAATTTAGGAGCCCTCACGATGATTGGCGTACTTACCCACCACTGGGCGAAAGCGGACAAGATCGAAGAGGCCAAAACACTGCTGGACGGCAACGGGCTTGCCCAGAGTAAAGCCCCCGGCTACGGCCACCGCCTGACTTTCATATCCCAGGAGGACCCCACCAAGATATCCACCCTTGTCACCTGGGACTCCAACGAGATCTATGACGCCTGGCGGGCCAGCCCCGAACGGGCCACGGCCATGCATGGCGCCGCCGAGCTGTGGTCCAAACCGGCCGAGTCCGAAAGATTCGAGATGGCCGACTAGCCTCAGCGCCCCGAAGTTAGCGTTAGGGTCTCCGTTCGTCCTGAGCTCCGTCGAAGGGCGGGGGCGCAGTGATGGTTCGACGGGGCTCACSGCGAACGGTTGGCAAACCCTAGTCTGTTGGAAGGACAATCCTGGAGCGAGCAAACAGGAGACGGCCATGGCCAAGCGAAGTTTCTGGGCCTGGGGCCACGAGTCGAACGAACCCACCGCCGAGCAGATGAAGACCGCCGCGGGGGAACTCGCCAAGCGGTATAAAGTCGAACTGGCCCCGGTGACGCCGCCTAGGCCAAGCGACCTTTCCTTGCGCAAACCCCGTATCTCTCCGCCATCATCATTGGCCGCCATCTGCGTCAGCGACGACCACGACCGGGCGGTCCACACCTACGGACGGAGCTTCCGGGACCGCATCCGAGCGTTCAAGTTGGACTTCCCCAATCCGCCCGACGTTGTTGCCCGCCCCCGCAACGAGCAGGAAGTGGAAGCGGTGTTGGAGTGGTGCTCGTCATCCGGTTATGCCGCAATCCCCTTCGGCGGCGGCAGCTCCACCGTAGCCGGTTTCGAACCGCCCGAAGGCTACGACGGCATCGTGACAATCGATATGGAAGGTCTGGGCCAGGTGTTGGAGATCGACGACGTTTCCCGGTCGGCCCGCATCCAGGGAGGGGYCTACGGTCCCGCGTTGGAAGACCAATTGCGCCCCCACGGCTTCACCCTCCGCCACTACCCGCAGAGCTTTGAGTTCTCCACCCTGGGCGGCTGGATCGCCACCCGGTCGGGCGGCCATTACGCCACCAACCAGACCCATATAGACGACATGGTGGAATCTGTGCGGATGGTAACGCCTTCCGGTCTATGGGAATCGCGGCGTCTGCCGGGCAGCGGCGCGGGCCCCAGCCCGKACCGGAYAGCCATCGGCAGCGAAGGCATATTAGGCATCATCACCGAAGCCTGGATGCGSATYCAGSNCMSGYCCCGKNTTCCGGGCSTCGGCCGGGGTGACCTTCCCGACTTTCACCGCCGGGGCCGAGGCCGCCCGCCGCATCGTGCAGACCAAGATGTGGCCCGCCAACTGCCGTCTGCTGGACCCGTTAGAGGCCGCCGCAGCCGCTGGCATGGACGGCGCCAATGCCTTGTTGCTGCTGGGGTTCGAGTCGGCTGAGGTGCCTCAGGGGGAGTTGATTCGGCACGCCGTGGACATCGCCCGGGAAGCCGGTGGGACGATAGACGATGCCAATATAAGAGTCGCTGACGGCTCCGGCGGAAGTTCCGACGGAGACACCGGCCGCCAGGGCTCTGTTGGCGCGTGGCGAAACTCTTTCTTGAACGCGCCCTACATGAAGAACCATCAGGCCGGGCTGGGACTCGTGACTGAGACCATGGAGACGGCCGTTACTTGGGACCGCTGGCCCGCTTTGGACCAGGCGGTCCGGGCAGCGCTCCAAGGCGCACTGGACCGCGTCTGTGGCGGCGGCACGGTCTCTTGCCGGTTCACCCACGTTTACACCGACGGACCGGCGCCCTACTTCACCTTCGAGGGCATGGGCCGCTTGGGCGCCGAGTTGGAGATGTACGCCGAGATCAAGCAGGCGGCGTCCGACGCCATCATGGCCTCAGGTGGCACCATCACCCACCACCACGCCGTGGGACGGCTGCACCGCCCCTGGTACGACCAGCAACGCCCGGAACTATTCGCCCAGGCGTTGAAGGCAGTCAAGCGGACCCTGGACCCCAACGGCGTGCTGAACCCCGGACTTCTGATAGACGCCTAATCACCGACGGTTTACGTAACGATTCGCCTCGATATCGATGGAACCGTAACACCGGACTGCTAAACCTCCGCGCACCCGTTGAACCGCCTACATTCACGAGGTACAATGGGSCACCTACGACGGAGGAGAGCATGTTTAGGTTCGGACTCAATCCGGCCGGGTTTGCGCTGGGCAAGCGAAATGTCCATTACTCCTGGGTGATTGTTGCCGTCGCTTCGGTCATGTGGATGACCAGTTCCGGGATGCGCTTTGCGGCCGCCATCTTGGTGGACGAGTTTGAGAAAGAGCCGTTCGGCTGGAGCATCGGCGCCATAGCCGCCGGGTTCACCATCCAATGGGTCGTATCGGGGACATTGGCTCCCGTCTGCGGTTGGATGGCCGATCGCTGGGGCGTCCGCAAGGTTATGTGGGCCGGCGGCGTGCTGTTCATCATCGGGATGGTCCTGACAGCCTTCATGCAAAACCTGTGGCAGTTCTATCTCTACTTCGGCGTCATCTTGGCGGCGGGTATGGCGGCGTTCCAGGTCACTTTGGTCTCCGGTGTAACCCTGTGGTTCCGGAAACAATTGGGCTTGGCGATGGGAATATTGCAGGGGTTACAGGGCATCGGAACCGCCTTCGCGATCCTACTGGTTTTCATCCTCTTTGATCAATTCGGCCTGCGGATGACCTTCTTGATCCCAGGGCTTGTCGGCGGCGCGATCCTTATGCTACTGGTCAAGTTCTTTTACAACGAGCCCGCTGACATCGGCTTGCGCCAGTGGGGCGCTCCGGACGACGAACCCATCCGGAGCATGCAGAACAATGAAGTCGCCAAAGTACGCACCCATGTCTTCCTGAAGCAGGCCCAAAAGACCAACGCCTTCTGGAACCTGGTGGGGATCCATTTCTGGGGCTGCGCTGGCCACAACATCATACTGATCCTGTTGGTCGCAATGATGACATTCAACGGCCACTCGAAGGGCGTGGCCGTAGCGGTTTTCATCACCCTCATGGTGGTCAGTACGATCACGCGCTTCGCGGCCCCGGTCTTGGCCGACCGGTTTGGCAGCAAGGTCGTGATGATTTTCGTTTTTTCCGCGCAAACGTTCCCGTTGCTACTGCTGATCGTGTCCCAAGAGCTGTCAGCCTATTTCACCTTTGCCGTGCTGTTTGGCATCGGTATGGGCGGAGAGATGACGGCTTTTCCAATCATAAACCGCCAATACTACGGCGACGCGCCCACTGCGACCACATATGGGTGGCAGATGGCCGGGGCCGGAATCGGGATGGCCATCGGACCGGTTCTGGGTGGGTTCTTGAAGGACTGGACCGACACCTATGTCTGGTCCCTGTGGTTGTCGTTCGGGCTTAGCGCCACCGCTGTGCTCTGCATCTTCTTCTTGCCTTCCACCCACCACCACCAGCTTCCCGACTGGGAGGACGAGTTGCCTCCCGAAGCACGGATGTCCGGTGGCGCTCCCGCGGTTGCGCCCGCCGCCGGCGGTGGAGGCGGTTCCGACGATTAATCCCGTGGAGCGGTCCTAGGGCATGGCCCAAGAAAAGTTGTGGCCTGATGGCGAGGTCCAGCCTGGACCCACCATCTCGGCCACTGAGTTGGGCACCTACGCAAGAGCACGATTCTGTCCCCGCTGCGCCTGGGTCCGGCTGCATATCAAAAACCTGCCCTACCAGAGCTTCCCCGGCATCTTCAGCAGCATCGACCGCTATAACAAGCTGATAGTTCRCAACCACTTCGACCGGGAGGGTCACGCCCCGCCGTGGCTGGCTGAACTGGGGGAGGCCAGCCAGTACATCAACCCGCCCCACTGGTCCAGCTTCAAGACGCTGGACGAAGAGACTGGAATCACCCTGAGGGGAGAGGCTGACGGCATATTCAGGCTGTCCGACGGGTCTTATGTGATCGTCGACTACAAGACGTCCCGCTACAACCCCGATCGCCCAGGCATGTTTAGCAATTACGAGGTCCAGCTCAACGCCTACGCGCTCATCGCGGAACGGAAGGGGCTGTCACCCGTATCCAACCTGGCCCTGATTTACATGGAACCGGCCACCGATAAAGAGACGGCTCAGGAGCCCGGGTTGGTGGACGCCAAGGGCTTCACCATGGGCTTCCACGCAAAGGTCGTTCCCGTGGAACTCAGGACGGCCAGCCTGCTGCCGCCCCTGCTGCGGAAAGCTCGGAGCATCTGGGACATGGATGCGCCGCCGGCGGGGGCTGGAGATTGTAAGGACTGCGCGGCTGTGGATGGGTTGCTGGAAAGGCTGGGAACGCCCTCATCCTAGCCCTTCCCTCCCTCCGCGGAAGGAGGACGGGAGAGTGGACCCATGAACCTCCCCACCGCTCTTCCAAAAATCTACCTCTACTTGCATTAATGTCACCCTGAGTGAAGCGAAGGGTCTGCCAAGGTGACGATTGGCAGATTCTTCGTCGGCCTACGGCACTCTTCAGAATGACAGGCTTGAGTTCGGAGAAGGGACGCTTGTCAGCCAATTGCTCGCCTGCTACTCCCAGGCGCGGTTGTCTACCACCTGTTCGTAGGTGGAGCCAGCTTCTACGAGTTCTGGGTAGCCCAGCATCCAGTTGTAGGTGTCCTCGAACCGTTCCCGGGTGTAGGGCACGGGCGGTGCGTAGAGCAAGCGCCAATGCTGGAAATCATCGGGTTCAAGCAGCCCCTGGAYCTCGTCGATGAAGTAGTGGGTATATCTCTTGGTGTCGGAGTTGATCATCCCGGCGGCCACGGCCTCSGCCCGGAACATGGCTGCCAGCGTCGSCCCGTCCAACTGATCGCCAGCCGCCTCGCTGCGGGTTGAGTGGCTCTCCATGATGACCCTGAACCCCTGACTCTGCGCCACACTGATCCACGGCTCGTAGAAATTTCCGGCGGCCACTTCTCCCTTCTTGATGGCCTCCAGGCGCTCGAGCATCGTCCCGCCGCTAGTTGTCTGGATCTCTTCTTTTCTGATGAAGCCTTCCAGCATTTTGAGGGTGGTGAAGTGTGAGCCGTTAAAGGTGCTCACCGCCACCGGTGTGTTCTTCAGTTGTTCTGGCTCGTAGATCGGGCTGTTGGGCCCGGTAACGATGGCCATCTTGGACATGGCGGCGCCAAGGGCCACAATCTTYCCTGGTCTTTGGTTATTGGAGAGCGCTTCCACAGTTCGCTTCACCACACCCCATTCGCACATGCGGTACTGATCGACCTCTCCGGAGTTGAATGGAGACCACATTGCCCGGTCGAACACGCCTTGTTGTAGACCCTGCGCGTCTCCGCTGAGGGTTCCGGTCCCTGGGGTCTTGAGTATCTCAACGTCCAGCCCTTCTTTCTCGAAGAGCCCTTCATCATGGGCGACCAAAACGGCCAGATCATGGACGGGATTCATGGCGGCTATCTTGACTTTCTTCAGCCCGGTTTCAGCAGCCATTTAGAGTTACCCCACGATTATTTATTGGGCCAGGTGACCCGCATTGTCTCATATCCCGGTTAGGTGGACGCCCGTCCTCGGCGTAGCCCACGGCCTGGCAGTACACCGGTATTCTCCCCGTTTTCGATGACTACCTTGCCGTTCACGATCACGTAATGGATGCCTACGGGGTAGTGCTTAGGGTCTTCCTTGGTGGCGTGGGTCTTGACCGTGTCGGGGTTGAAGATGACTATGTCGGCCTTGAACCCGTTTCGCAGCAACCCCCGGTCGGGCAGGCCTAACCGTTGGGCGGGGAACGAAGTCATCTTGCGGATGGCCTCGGGCAGTTTCAGGTGTTTCTCCGCCCGGACGAACTCGGCCAGCACGATGGGGAAGCAGCCGTAGGTCCGGGGGTTGGGGTATTCGCCAAATAAGATCGCGTCGCTGGCGATCATGCCCGCCGGATGGGAGACGAAGGCGTAGAGCGTTTGGGCGTTGGTCCCAAGCCCCACGGTTGAGATGCCCAGGTTCTCTTCGATGAGCAGGTCGAACAGGGTGTCGGCCGGGTCCTGGCCCCGCATGTCGGCGATATCGGTGATCAACTTGCCGTCGTACTGCATGTTCTGGGGCTGCTTGAAGTTCGTCAGCCAGTTATTCTCCAGCCGGTCCCGGGTGATCTCCCGCTTCATCCGTTCCCGGTCGTCGGCGTCCCTGAGGGCCGCCATCAGCCGCTCCGGCCCACCGTCTTTGGCCCAGTGGGGCAGACCGATTGTCGGCGTGGTGCCCGAGTAGGGGTAGGTGTAGCAGTCGAAAGTCACGTCCATGCCCTCGTCGCGGGCGTCTTCCACCAAGCCGATGTAGTCCAGGTGGCTGCCCACGCCGGCGGCGCTCTGGCGGTAGTGGGTTAGATGCACCGGGCAGTCGCCGCCCCGGCCGATCTCGAGGGCTTCCTCCCACGGGGCGAGCAGTCCCTTGGACCGCAGGCTGKNCGSSKSYWTSGGYKTGKTMKYRGMSRSCNARCSGSKCSGCCACTCCGGCCAGTTCCGCCAACTCCGCCGTGCTGGCGTAGGAGCCCGGTGGGTAGTCGAGGCCGGTGGAAAGTCCCCAGGCGCCCTCTTCCATGGCCTCCCGGACCACCGATTTCATGTCCTCGAGCTCGGCGGGGGTGGCGGGCCGGTCGTTCCAGCCCACGCTCCAGATGCGCACTGGCGAGTTGCCCAGGATGAAGGCCATGTTGATGGCYACKGAGTTGTCSYACTTGTYCAGYWGGYCSGCCACGGTYAGCCAGTCGGYGGGYAGMGGCGGGTAGCCGTTCAGGCCGGCGTCCTGCCAGATGTAGCGTTCCAGTTCCTCGCGCGACTTGAAGGGAGCGTGGGACATGCCGTCGATGCCCACCAGCTCGGTGGTCACGCCCTGCCGCACCTTGGGGTCGTGGTGCGGCTCGCCCATGATGGTCAGCCCGGCATGGGAGTGCAGGTCGATGAAACCGGGGCACACGACCTGGTCCGTGGCGTCGATGGTCCGCGCCGCGTCCAGGTTGGAGACGTCGCCCCGCTGCACGGTGACCGTTTCGCCCTCAACCAGCACCGCGGCTAAGAAGCCGGGGCTGCCGGAGCCGTCGATTACCATGCCGTTGGTGATGAGTAGGTCAAGCATCTGTTACTCGTTTTAAATAGTTTTTGGAACGCTAAAGAGCGGCTTCCACCCGTTGGCGGAAATCTATTCCCGCCAGACGAAGCAGGCCCTGGGAAGACACGGTGATGAAATTTGCGCCGAGCTTGATGAATTCGGCCACGCCGGCGGCGTCGGCAGGGGAATTGCCGCCCGCGCCCACGTTTTTGCCTGCGGCCCTGATTCGGGGGAGAACTTCGCTCATGACCTTCCGTACCGCTTCGCGACCCGGATTCCCCATGCTCTGGCCCAGGTCTCCGGCGGCCACGTGGAGCACATCCACGCCGGGAACACCCAGGATCTCATCCAGGTTGTCCACTGCTTGGGTCTCTTCAATCATGGGTATGACCATCACCTGAGAATTGATCCAGCTTGCTGAATCAACCGCCATCCCGTAATCATGGGCGCGCCCGCTCCCTGCTGACCCTCGATGGCCGTCCGGATAGTAACGGGCGGCTTTGACTGTGGACTCGGCGTCCTCGCGGGTATTGATGTGAGGCACGATGATGCCCTGCACGCCCCGGTCTAGGAACCTCAGAATGGTCGAATCTTCGTGGTTCGGGATGCGGGCGATGGGGGTGATGTCGAAGGACTCAGCGGCCCGGACCATGTGTTCCACTTGGTCCAAGTCCATGGGTCCGTGTTCGCAGTCGATCATCACGAAGTCGTAGCCGATGGCCCCGAAGATTTCGACGATGTCGGGGGCGAAGCGGCTGACGATGGCGCCGTAGACCACTTTGCCCTCGGCAAGTTTGGCCTTGGTGGTGTTGGTTCGCATATGAGGTTGGTGTTCCTCTCAGAAAGTGGATGTTCAGAATCGATGGTTYATTATATAAAATGTGCGCCTTGGTGTGGGGTGGCCCTGGGCGACGGTAAACCTTATCGGCGTTTACCAAGCCGGTCTGTCGAAATATGTAAATCGCCGTGATGGGGTATTTTGCGGTTCTAGTCACAAAAGGTTGACAAAACTAGATTCCGCATGCTATGATAGCGKAGCGTTTTCAGAAATTRTTGAAAGCGCTCTTTTTTNGCCCGGCGAATACGGATAATTAAAAGCCCCTCAGATGAGKGGCTTTTAATTTGGGCAGGAAACTAATAAATTTACAGTTGCTCCAATATTTCGATCTCTTCCATGGGGAAGTCTTTAACGTTGGCGGTAATCAAGATCGCATCTTTAGCGATAGCGGTTGCGGCTATCAGGGTGTCGATGGTAGAAAGGGGGGTTCCCCGCCGGGCAAATTCATGCCTGTACCGGCCAGCCTCTTTGGCTGCGGCCAACGACACATCGTAGTAATCCAGAGCGCCAACCAATCGGTCTGCGGCAGCGCGCCTTTCTAGGTTAGTCCCAGCATAAAGCTCTGCCACGCTAACGCAACAGACTCCTAATCGATTGCTCGGGCTAGCCAAAGAATTAACCAAATCGACCACCTCCTGGCGTCCGTTCAGAAAATCAACCAACGCAGTGGTGTCCAGAAGGTAGTTAGCCAAGCCGGTATCGATCTATTCGCTTGTCGTCTTGCCGTCGAGATTCCCTGACCCATGCAGCCACTTTTTCCGGGGTGTCCCAATGAGGATGATCGCTTGCTGAAAAGGCGCCCGCCGTTGCTTCGAGTGCGGCAAGAAGGTTGTCTATTCGCAACTTCTCTCTGATCGCCTCTTCGATGAACTGGCTACGCTTGCCCTTGCCGGCCAGTGCGCCCACCGATTTGACAAGGTCTTCAGGCAAGATCACGTGTGTTCGCATTTTCTGAAGCCTCCCGCCGTTTAATCACATATATCATCCACACTATTTATGTGCTTAACTGATGTGATTAGGTGCCTTCCCTCGTCGCCCGCAACCCCGCAAGCACCTTGTCGGCCGTTACCGGCAGGTCCGTGATCCGAACGCCCACGGCGTCAAAGACGGCGTTGGCTATGGCCCCGGCTACGGGTATGTTGCTGCTTTCTCCGATGCCTTTGCTTTCGTAGGGCGCGGGGCCGGCATCTCCTTCGATGAGCACGGTTTCCAATACCGGAACGTCGGCGGAGGTGGGTAYCTTGTAGTCTCCGAAGCTCAGMGTTGAGATGTGGCCGTCTTCCAGTTCCAGCTCTTCCATCAAGGCATATCCCAGACCCTGAATCATGCCGCCCTCCACCTGTCCCTGGTGGTTCAGCGGGTTCAGGATGGCGCCGATGTCGTGGGCGGTGATGAACTTGTTAACCGTGATCTCGCCGGTCTCCGGGTCGACGTGGACCTCCGCCACCTGGGTGCAGAATGACGTGAGCTCGGGCATCTCCGAGGTCAAGCTCGCCTCACCCGTCAAACTCTCGCCACCGGTGCGGGCGACAACCTCGGCGATCGTCACGCTACGTCCTGCAGCCACCAAGAACCCATTCTGCATGGAAACCTGCTCTTCCGGGGCGTCCAACAGGGGCGAAGCGGCTTCGACCAATCTGCCTCGGAGTTCTATAGCCGCGTTGACCACCGCTCGTCCGGCGGTGTGCATCACCCGGCTGCCGCCGGAGCCGGAACTGTAGGGCATGTTGGACGTGTTTTCGAGKACGATCTGCACGTCGTCCGTGTCGAGGGTCAGTTCCTCGGCCACCATCTGGCGCAGCACGGTGTGTGACCCGGTGCCGGTGTCCCAGAAGGCCATGTGGAGCCGGGGGTTGCCATCGTCGCTGAGACTGATCTTGGCGGCGAACTGACCCGTGCCCTGCACCAGGTCGGTCATGGCCATGCCGCGGCCGGTGTTTAGCGGGAGTTGCTTATCGATTCCAGCGGCTTTGGCTGCGGCCTCCAGTGTCTCCAGGGCCTTGATCTGCTGCCAATGGTGACCGATGGGAGAGGAGTCGCCTTCGCGCATGACATTCTTCAGGCGGAACTGGTAGGCGTCCATGCCCAACTCCTGGGCGATCATGTCCATGTGGGACTCCACCGCAAACACGACCTGGGGCTTGGCTGGGCTGCGCATGTGGCCCCGGGGGACGTTGTTGGTATAAACGGTGTAGCTGTCGATCTTGGCGTGGGGCACCTTGTAGACGCCGCACAGATGGTCGGCGCCCCGCAGGTAGACCGTGGGCTTGAAGGCGCCGTAGGCCCCGCTGTCGAACACCGCCCTGGCCTGCCGGGCCACGATGGTGCCGTCCTTCATCACGCCGGTCTTGATGGTCATCACCGCCGGGTGGCGGGGATTGCCGGCCATCAGTTCCTGGATGTAGTCCATGACCATCTTGACCGGACGGCCCGAGGCCTTGGACAGGTAGTAGCAAAGCGGCACGTCCATGAACGAACCCTTGCCTCCGAAGTCGCCGCCGATGGTGCTGGGGTAGAGGACGATGCTCTCGGCGGGGACGCTCCAGGTGTGGGCAAGTTGGTCGCGCAGCATGTAGGGGTCTTTGTTGTTGGCCCAGATCTGTACTCCTTCTCCATCGGGGTCCGCGCTGACCAGGCAGGCATGGGGTTCGATGTAGGCCTGATGCATCAACTGGGCGCTGAAGGTGTGCTCAAAGACCAGGTCCGATTCTTTGAACCCCTGCTCGATGTCGCCCTTCTCCCAGGTTATGTGGGCAAAGGCGTTCTTGATGCCCGAAGGAGGCTGGGGGAAACCTTGGTAGGACTCCATGTCTGGATGGAGGTCGGGGGCGTCCGCACCCATGGCTTCTTCGGCGTCGTAGACCGGAGTCAGCTCCTCGTATATCACGTCGATCAGCAGCAGGGCTTCGTCGGCGGTGTCCCTGTCATCGGCGGCGACGGCGGCCACCTTCTCGCCCACGAAACGGACAACTTCGCGCGCCAACACCGGCATGTCCACYRTMCGGCRGCNCGMYSWWGGTGTCSGNGYAWNTCYKSGCCGGTGACCACGGCGTGRACCCCTGGCAGCGCTTCAGCCTGGGATTTGTCGATGCTCACGATTCGGGCGTAGGGGTAAGGACTGCGGAGCACCCGGCCCCAGAGCATGCCCGGCTGGGAGATATCGGCGGCGTAGACCGCTTTGCCCGAGACCTTGTCCGGGCCCTCTCCCCTCACGATGGACTTCCCGATGGCGGAACGTGTGGCAGCCATATTGCACTCCGTTAGTCTAGTGGTGTCTCAAGCGGACAGACTGTTTAGGGCAGGACCACCCCGGTGCCCCTTGGCAGGTCCCAAGCCTCGTCCTGGAGTCCGCGAAGGTAGTCGATCTGGCCGTGATGGTTGTTCTTGTGGGTGATCAGATGGCGGAGGGAACCGCTCACGTCATATTCCGGGCGTGCCGGGTCGGGCAACTGGTCYAGACTATCCGGCGTCAGGCCGGCCAGGTACCTGAGGGTCCGACGGTGCACCGCCTCGGCGTAACCCACCAGCACTTCCAGCGAAGGGATGGCCAACGCCCGAAGTCCCATGCGGTCGCCTGGGTCTGGGGCCGTGGCGGGCTGGCCAAACTTTTCGTGCCACCTTCCGGTGGCCCAAAGGTCCGCATCCAGCTTGCCCGTGTTGGTGACGCGGGCGTCCTCGTTCCGGACCAGGTGCCACAGGATGAACCCGATGTTGTTGGCCGTGGGCGCGGGCCGCCAGACCAACTGCTCGTTACTGAGGTCGTCGCAGGTCGCCATCAGCCTCAGGTGTACCTGGGCCAGGCAGTCGGTGATAAAGGCGGTCGAGTCCATCGAGCCTCCAGGGCCATCCGGTCCGGTATCGAAATCGGCAAGGGGATTATGCCACACAGCTCAGCCGCGGGGCAGCCCTGGCAGACACAAAACGGCTTGCCGTAAGAGGCGGACTGGCCCAGGATATTAGGTGAGCAAGTCCGTGTTGGAGAATGGGCCGGTAGATTCGCCCAGATTCTTGCTGAATTCACACCTAACTTTGGGTTGCCGGAGATAGAATCTCGTCTATGAGAAAGCGAGTACTTTCCCCCATTTTTCTTGTGCTATTGGCGCTGACGTTGGTAGCGTGTGGCGGYGGCGGCGATGGCGATGAACTGGAAGACGCGGCCCCGRAACCAACCGGCGCGGYTCCTCRGGCGACTCTGATCCCCGCCGACACCCGGTCTCCTAACCCAACCTCGGCCTCGCCGACCGAGGCGCCAACCGCCACACCGGTGGCGACAGAAGGAGATTTTTTCCTGCAGCTGATCAGCCCTGCCGAACTTGAGGTGTTCACCGAAGTCGGCACTTTGTCCGTCGTCGGACGAACCAGGGTTGATGCCGTGGTGACCATCAACGACTCGATAGTAGAGCCAAACATCGACGGTGARTTCTCGTTGGACGTTCCCCTCGACGTTGGCCCAAATATCATCGAGGTGGTGRCCAGCGKCGCCAGTGGCGAGCAGATGGACCTGGTCCTAGTCGCCATATACCTCCCTTAGACACAGATTTATGATTGAACCCCGTAAAACAGGTGTCCCCATGTTGCAGATGAATCATGCCACCCRGCAGACCCCATCCCGCCGGCTGAGCCTTGCTTTGATYGCCGTACTTTCGTTGGCGGTGCTCTTGGCAATGTTCTCCGGAACTGCTTCAGCCCAGAGCGAAGCCGCCATCGGACGGGGATTTACGGGCGTGGTCAAGTCGGTCAGCGCCACCAACGGCCTGCTGGCTGTCGAGTCCAAGGGGATACTCTTCCAGCTTGGCGTCAACGACACCACGATCATCAACGTTCCCCCGGACCAGGACGTGGGCCTGGCAGGCTTGCCCGTGGAACTGGGTTTCAAGATCGCCGGCTTGGCGGACGGACCGATCACCGACGCCAACGGGATCGCAACGCCGGAGATACACACTGCCCAGAAGCTCATAGTCATTCCCGGCAGAGCGACCCGCTCGCACAAACGGACCATCGCCTCCGACAAGCAGGGCGACGACCTCACTGCGCTGGACGCCGACGGTGTTAAGACTGAATTGAAGGGCCGCGGCGCTGGTATCGAGAAGGGTGAATCGCTCATCATTCTGGTCCAGAAACCGGGCCGCGGCAGCACAAAAGAAAAGGTGCGTGGTCTGTTCAAGGCCAAKACCGTGACCGACCGGCTAGACCGGCTGGCCGAAGCAGAAGCAGAAGACCCGATYAAGGCCAGCATCCTGGCCGGGCTGCGTGACCGCCGGGACGACGAACAGGAAAAACGTCTCCGCAGGACCGCCGACAACGCCGAGACCGGACTCAAAGAGTTCGTCTTGAACAGGGTCAAAGCCCTGCAAAAAGAACAGGCGGCGGGAGTAAAACGGCGCGGTATCGGAGCAGACGTTTCTGAATGCGCCCGGGGCATCGCCGGCCACCGGGCCGGCAGCATCAAAGAGTTGAACGCTGACCAGCGGCGGCGGGTCACCGAAGAGTGTTTGAACCGGACGAAGGCGCCCCCACACCGGAGGCGGACCGTCCTCCGGTTATCCGGATAACCTCGCCGTCCTCGGGGACGGTCGTTTCCACCAACGATGTTGTCACGGTGGTGGCAGAGGCCAAAGACGACCATGGCGTGAACTCCGTGACGTTCAGCGTCGCCGGCGTAGATCTGGTCACCTTAGCGGATGCGCCTTACACAGTGGAGGTCAAGGTCCCGCTGGGCGTTTCGTCGCTGGCCATCAAAGCTACGGCGGTGGATGCCAATGGCAATGAAAGCTCCGACGCAATCACCCTTCGTGTGGCCCGAAGACCGGGGGRCCTGGGTATCAAGATAACGAGTCCCGTGGCAACCACTGATCGGACCACGACTCGCCCATCTACCGTCGCCGGTAGCAGCGAGGCCATCGCCGAGGGCGACACCATCCTCGTCCGTGCTGAAGTAACCGGCACCGGCGTGGTCACCGTGGTCTTTACGATCAACGGAGTGGACCAGACCCCGGTATCCGCGCCGCCCTACGCCATGAGGTATTTCGTGCCCTATACCTCGTCAGACAGCCCTCCTTCCTTGGGGATCACGGCGACCGCCACTGACAGCACCGGAGAGAACGTCAGAGATTCAGTGAGCGCCACCGTCGTGAGGAAAGTCACTGTGATCAACGTCAAGATCACGGAGCCGGCGGCGGGCGCCAGAGCCACGGCCGGCGAGACGGTCCGAATCAGGGCCACAACCGACAACGACGCCGCGGTCGCGTTCGTGACATTCAGCGTGGGAGGGGTTGATACGGTCGTTATATCCGCACCGTTCACCCACACCTACACGTTACCTCGGAGGGCTACTGCCGCCGCCGCCACTTCCAACATCCCTCCAAACGTTTTCGTCGGGAAGGCGACGTTGGACGGAGCGGTTGCTCCGGACGGCACAGTGGTGATCGCCTGGATCGCCGGCACGAACTCAACCTCGTTGCTCATCAAGGTCACCGCCACCGCCGATTCTGGGGAGACAGACAGCGCATCGCTGTCGCTACCTGTTTCCGGCGCCATCAACGCCGGTCAGGCCACCGTTAGCAATGGCGAATTCGTGGTTACCGCCTCACAGCCACCGGGCCAGAGCTTCGCCGGCAAGACCGTAACATTCACCGTAGGCGGCAAAGACGCCCGCCAGACCGGGACCTGGCAGCAGGGCGGAGCGACGATCCTGGACCTAACGGCGGGCTGATCTCCGGACAAAGCCGTCATTTCGCGGAATGACGGAATCCAAAGCCATTCCTTCTTATGAGGCGATCGACCGTAGGGGCGGRTTKSMAACCCGCCCGGCCTCGCGTAGACCAATCCCGAGTCACGAGACCAAGTTGCCATGCGGCGCCGTTCGCTCTTCTCGAACTATATGAGCCTCCCCAWGCAGGKCAGGTTAGAAACCTGCCCCTACGTCCCCCAACCTTACCCCCTCGGGTGGTTGGCCAAGAAATCGTCCGCTATCTCGTTGAATGTCCGGAACTTGACCCCGTCGTGGGACATTATGTAGGCCGCCAACCGCTCCAGCATCAGCAGTACCTGAGGCCGGCCGCTGACATCAGGGTGGATGGTTATCGGGAAGACCGCTTCATCGTACTCCCGGTACACGAAGTCGAATTGGTCGCGCCACATCTGCTCGATATCTCTGGGGTTGACGAAGCCGTGGCTGTTGGGCGCGGCTTTGATGAACATCATCGGCGGCAGGTCGTCCAGGTACCAGTTGGCCGGAATCTCCACCAGGTCGGTTTCTTCACCGCGCACCAATGCGTGCATCCAATGCTCGGCCGGCTGAGAGAAGTCGATCTTGGTCCAGTGGTCACCCTTCCGCACGTAGTAACACTCGAAGTCTTTGTGCATCAGGCTGTGGTCGTACTTGATGCCGTGCTTCTGGAGGAGCTCGTTGGTGATGTGACTGAACTCCCACCAGGGGGCCACGTAGCCGGTGGGCCGCTTGCCGGATATCTTAGTGATCAGGTCGATGCACTTGGTCAGGACCGCCTCTTCCTGCTCCGGCGACATGGCGATGGGATTTTCGTGGGAATATCCGTGGAGGCCGATCTCGTGGCCGCCATCGACGATCATCTGGCATTCGGTGGGGAACGTTTCCATGGAATGGCCTGGGATGAACCAGGTGGTTGTGATTCCTAGCCGTTCGAACAGCTTGACCAGACGGGGAGTGCCCACCTCTCCGGCGAACATCCCCCGCGAGATATCGTCGGGCGAGTCCTCCCCTCCGTAGGAACCCAGCCACCCACCAACGGCGTCCAGGTCGACCCCGAACGCGCAGGAAATCTTCTTCTCAGCCATGATATTGCCCTCCTAACCCCGGAATCTTCTAGCTAGCCGACTCGCCGTAATTCGCTTTGCGCCGCTCGGCGAAGGCAGTTACTCCCTCCCGGCTGATGTCTGAATCCCGCAGCGGGGCCGACAACGCCCGTGCGTATTGGTGCGATTGCTCGGCCGTCATGTCCCGCCCGGCGAAGGCCGCTTTCTTGGTGGCCACCAACACCTCGGTGGGATATTCGCCCATGCGGGCCGCCAGCTCTTCGACCGTGGGTATCAATTCTTGGGCCGAAACGACCTTGGTGACCAATCCGATGCGCAGCGCTTCTTGGGCGTCGATCAGGTCGCCGCTAAGCAGCATATGCAGGGCGGGGCCGAAGCCGATCAGGCGAATGAGCGGRTCGGGCGGATTCGGGAGACCCCGGCGAATCTCGAAGCTGCCAAATTGGGCGTTCTCGGATGCGATGCGGATGTCGCAGGCCAGCGCCCGCTCCAGACCACCGGCCACGGCATAGCCGTTCACTGCGGCGATGGTCACCTTGTCGGTCTTCATGTACGGCGGCACCACGTTGCTGACCGGGCCGCCCGAGGCGATGCGCACCGCTGCAGCTTTCAGGTCCATGCCGGTGCAGAATGCCCTTTCGCCGGCGCCGGTGAGCACCAATACTTTTAACGTGGGATCTTTGTCGAAGTCCTGCTCACACTCGTAGATGTAGTCGGTGGTCGGCGGGTCGCATGCATTCATCACCTGTGGCCTGTTGATTGTTATCCAAGCGGTGGGGCTCTTCTTCTCGTAATTCACCGTGTCCATGGGCGGCCCTCCCTTCGTTCCGTGCTTCTGTTTGGTCTTAGATGCCCAACCGGGACTTGTACTCCAGATCGTGCTCCGCCAGGAATCCCATGCGCAAAAGGCCCGCTACGTCCGGCGGAGGTGTGACTCCGGGATTGGCCGGGATATCGGCGATGACTTTCTGGTCCATTAGTTGTTTGTATTCTTCCCCTGAGTGACCCAGCAAATCGCAAAAGACCTGCCGGTTGAACTCCCCGAACCCGGGCGCCAGGCGGTCCGGAGGCCGGTCCACGCCGGTCAGACGGAATAGCGGCTCCGAATGAGGTCTGGGGCCAACTGGTTCTGGATGCTGGGAGATGGCGAAGAACCCCCGGTCGCTGTGGTGCGGGTCTGTGGCGATCTCCCGGGTGTTGTACACCGACCCAGCGGCCACACCTCCCGCTTGGAATAGGTGCATCACCTCATGCTTGTCCCGGTCGGCGGTCCATCTGCCGATGGCGTCATCCAAGGTCTTCCGCTGGGCCAGCCGCCCTTCAACCGTCGCCCAATCGCTATTGGATGCCCAGGGTTCCCCCACAGCCCGCACAAGATTGCCCCATTCGGCATCCGAGGTCACCGTGATCGAGACCCAGTTGTCGTCGCCGATACAGCGGTACACACCGTAGGGGGCGTGGTCCGGGTGGCTGTTCCCCCGGCGCGAGGGCGGTACCCCGTTGATCTCGTACTCCATGAACGCCTCGCCCAGGTGGGCCACGCCGGCTTCGTACTGGGACAGGTCGATCCACTGCCCCTCACCGGTCCGCTTCTGGTGCGCCAGGGCCAGCAGGATGGCGTAGGTGGCGTTGAGCGCGCCCAGCGWGTCGTTGAACAGTATCCCGCCCTGCACCGGCCCACCGTCCTCGTAGCCGGTGAGGTAGGTCAGTCCGGTCACCGCCTGGAGACTGGACCCGTATCCGATGTAGTTCTGCCAAGGACCCGAACTGCCATAGGCAGTCGAATCCAAGACGATGATGTCCGGTTTCACTTTCTTTAAGTTTGGGTAGTCCAGACCGAAGTTCCGCATCACCCTGGGCGGGAAGTTCTGGGCCACCACGTCGCTGACACTCACCAGCTCCTTGAACAGTTCCTTGCCGCGGTCGGTGTTCAGGTCCAGCGAGACCCCCAGCTTGTTGCGGTTGGCTTCGTGGTACATGCCGCCGTCGTTCCACGGTTCGCCGCCGACCTGGCTGTCCGGCTGCGGGCTGCCACGGGAGGAATCGGGCCGTACTGCCGACTCCACCTTGATGACCTCCGCGCCGTAGGCGGCCAGGGGCGTTATGGCGTAGGGCAGCGCCCAGACCTGTCCCGGCTCGACGATGCGGATCCCGCTTAAAGGCAGCGGCGTTGTCATGATTCCGCCGCCTGAAATACTTCCGCGTTATGCTGGCCCAGTGTCGGCGCAGGCATCGACTGCCGGCGGGGCGTCTCCGACATCTTGAACGGCGCGCCGGGATAGCGCAACGTGCCCACCGCTGGGTGGGGGAACTCCACGAAATAGCCCCGGTCCTCCAACTGCGGCGAACCCGATATGTCCTCCATGGTCTGCACGGGCGAGAATGGGAAGCGCCATTCCTGGGCGTGGTGGAACCATTCCTCGGCCGTCTTCTCCAGCCATTTGGCTTTCAGTAGATCGTCCACTTCGTCCGAGTGCAACTGCCGGTCGGCGGGCGTTGCGAACTTGGGGTCTTGCAGCTCCGGGACTTCCGCCATGGCGGCGTAGGTGTCCCAATCGCCCATCACACCGGGCGTGGGGAGGATATAACCCTCTTTGGTCTGCGCCGGGTAGCGGAGGCTGCTGCCAGTGGCGGGTTGCCTCCGGGAGACCATGCCCGCGTAGGTGTAGTCCAAGAAGGTGGTGAATAGCGTGCTGATGGCGCATTCGAGGATGGACACGTCCACCTGCTGTCCGTGGCCACCGCCGCGCCAGAGCCCCAACAGGGCTGCGACCGTGCCCGAGGCGGCCGCCACTCCTCCGAGGTATTGGGCCTGATTGTAGCCGTGCTTCACGGGCTCTCGGTGGTAACCGCCGGTGATGTAGGCCATGCCGCAGAGGGCATAAAGCACTAACTCGGAAGCTCGGTAGTCCCGGTAGCGGCCGTTTCTGCCGAAGCTTGATACCGAGGTCATGATCAGCCGGGGATTCACCTGGCTCAGCGTCTGGTAGTCCAGCCCCAGCGACGGCATCACTCTGGGAGAATAGCTCTCCACCAGCACGTCGGCGTCACGGACCAATTCCAAGAGCGCATCACGGCCCTCACCGGACTTCAGGTCCAGGGTGATTCCCCGCTTGTTGGTGTTTAGGTAGAGGAAGAGCCCGCTCTTCTCCGGGTGGGATTCGTGTCCGGGGAAAGGGCCCATGCGCCGGGCCGGGTCGCCGCCGTCAGGGCGTTCGACCTTTATCACSTCCGCGCCATAATCGGCCAACAGCTTGGTGCAATAGGGACCGGCGATGTGCTGGGTCAGGTCGATGACCTTGATGTCTTTTAGAACAGAGTCGCTCATCTAGCCTACGAAAATGCCGGTCGCGACCAGCTTCTGGGATGCCAAAATCTAGCAGTGCCGTAGCTGGGTGTCAATGGCAGCCGCGATCGTCGGCTAGTTACCAGTCTCCCAGGTGATCAGCAACTCTTTCATGTCCGTGCGCCATTGCGGCACGAACCCGGCCTCGCTAGGAGCAAACAGCTCGTCGAAGTGGCTTTCGATCAGAGGGCCGGCACGCTCGCGGTCTTCCGGTTTGATCACCCGGTCTTCCAAGACTAACTTGACCGCCTCTTCCCTGGTCGGAGGACGCTCGTTCTCCCACCAAGGCGACTCCGGCAGGACCTGCACATCCGGAAGGATTCCCATGTCCCACAACACGGGTAAAAGCTGGGCTTGGCCGGGCAGCACAGCTTGCTTTTCGCCGTAGACCAGTTGGAAGATTCTGGCGCGCCGGTTCGGTGGGGGCTCGCTCCAGATGGTGACCATTACCCGGCGGGATGCGGCGGCTTCCATCTGGCGAATGAAATCGACGATCTCCCGAACGAAGTAGGTGACATCGGCGGTGAATGCGATATCCGCCTTGGGAACTTGAGCGTCTCCCAGAGAGTTTGGAACCAACTGGGCGTTGGTGATGTCCGATTCTTGAGCCGATGACTCGAACTCCGCGCCCATGCCCGGCGACGGCTCGATATCAAAGACCTCTTTACACCGCAAGGCCAGGGGAAGACAGACTCGCCCGGCCCCGCCACCCACGTCCACCACCACATCGTCTTCCCGGACATACGACGCGATGACAGCCATGTTGCGGTCCAACTCACGCCGAGGGTCAAACCGGAACTGCCGGGCCGCCGCCCCTCCCCAGGAATCGCCGATAGGCGGTGGGCCATAGATGCGGGCGTTTTGGGCCCGCRCGGCATCAAGCTGGGCGGCGTATGTTTCGGCTGGGGTCATTTCAAGCTCCACTATGACCGGACCCCTCTTCGGGTTCCAGTCCGTGTCTGACGGCATAAGCSGCSGCTTMYGCCCGGTTGGCGGTGCCTGTCTTGTTCAGGATGTTGCCCACGTGAGTCGTGACGGTGCGGATGCTGATGATCAGGTCTTCGGCAATCTCCCGGTCGGTGCGGCCTGCCGCGACCAGGCGAATAACATCCACCTCTCTCTGAGTTAAGCCATCGGGGCCAGCAGACGCCCTTGCCGGGGTCGAATCTGCAAGCTCTTGGAGARCGGGTAAGCGCATGCTCAACCCGTTGATGCCCAGTTCAGTGCATATTGCTGAAGATTCACCAAGCAATGATTTCGCTTGWGCTATATCGCCCGGCCCATGGCGTTGGRCCAGCGCCTCAGCATAATCGTGAGCTGACCAGGCTACTTCAGGCATATGACCCGCCCGCCGGCAAAAATCCAGGGCAGTTTCAAAATGGCCGGACGCCAGGTCCCAATCACCCATGGTATTGGCCAGGAGACCGARGATGCGGTCGATGCAGATGTAGGTAARCMARTAACCTGGGRACTCAACTAAAGATACCAAGGCTTCGTGCTGCCGGTGGGCCTCTGTTGCATCACGACGGCTTACTGAAATCAGTCCCATTCCGATTCTGGCGCGGACTTCGAAGACACGGCTGGYGGAAYCCGATTGAAGTACACCGGCGGCAGCCTTTTCTGCTATATCGAATCTGGAATCATCGCCGGTAATTCGTCCAGCTATYGGTATCACCAACGCGGTGGCGGCATGAAATAAAGTGGGGCTCGGTGGCAACCTTTGCATCGTCTCAATGAGCCGGTTCAAGTAGAGCTCTGCTTGATCGAATTCCCCCAAAGCGAATTCMAATTGCACCCGGGAGCTGAGGAGCCGAGGGTCATGGTCCGCCATCGCCAGTCCCTGGTCATTAAATTCACGGGCGGCGGTCCAATCTCCCTCGGCGTAGGCAACGTGATCGTTGAACCAGACTGACGCCGGGAGCCAGAAACTATCCCGGACCTTCTCGGCCAGTCGCAGTCCAGCTATGGCGTGAATTCGCACCTCCGCCAGATCGCCGCTCCTCCAATAGGCCGAAGCGGCGCCGAACCGCGCGGATAATTCAGCCCGCGGTTGGTCCACTTCACGCCCCAATTCGATGGCTTGCAGGTTAAATTCCAAGCCCTCGTCTCCGTTCATGTTAAACAACTCGACGTTTGAAGCAAAGGCTAGAGTCCGAACCGCCAAGTTAACGTCGCCTTCTCTCTTGGCTATCTCTAAGGCCCGATTGAGTGCGTCCATCCCTTCTTCGTATCGACCTTCTTGTAAGCCCAATACCAGGMCGTATTGGGAAAGAATGCGGCCCGCTTCGTGGGAATCCAGCGGCACCAGATCCAGCGCCTTAGCCAATAAAGTTTTGGCTCCAACACGCTCGCCGACAGATATCCGTGGGACTGATGCAGCCACCGCTACAGCCTTGGCCACGTCTCCTGACTCCGCGTAGTAGTTAAAGGCGGTTTCCAGGTGATTTATTGAGCCTGTCTGCATCTCGTATATCTGTAATGTCGCCCCTCCGGCCCGCCCCAAGCCGAACATCAACGCCGCCGTATCGGAGTCCATCGGTTGGCCCTCCTTGGCGGCCAAACCCTGCCGGAAGTGTTCCAGGGCTTGCTCGTGGGCATAGATGGCCAATGCCTGTTCACCCGCCAGAAGGGAGTACTCGATCAGCTTCCCAGTCCCCAGATACGGCGAAGCTTCAGCGAAATGATGGGCCAGTTCACCGGCGCGGTTTCCAGGATTGCCCCCNAATTGGACCTCCAAAGCCTCCGCGATGCTAGCGTGCAGCCGGACTTTCCGGGTGCTCGAAAGCCGGTCAAGCAAAGTCGCCTGGACCAACGCGTGGCTGAACTCGTAGAGTTCACGCTGCTCAGAAATTTCCTGCAAGACCTTGGACTCCAACGCCTCCTCAAGCAGTTCGATGAGCTGAATGTCCGTTGTATCTTCGGATAGGCCGGCCAGCAACTTGAAGTCGAATTGCCTGCCGATCACCGCGGCCGTGGCCAAGACCCGGTTGCAGTTCTCGGACAGCCGCCCCAAGCGTTGACCGATAACCTCCAATATCCCCGGCGGTATGGGCAGCTTGTCGGCGGCGTCGAATGTCGCGCCCTCTTCGCGCAACAATCTAATCACTTCTGAAATGAAGAAAGGGTTACCTTCTGTGTGGGCGTATASGGCGTCAACCAATTCCTGCGACGCTACAAATCCGCTGTCGGCTTGCAATAATTGCCCTACCGCCCTCGATTCCAACCCTCCCAGAACGGTGCTGTGGAATACCTGGTTCCGGTAGAGTAGGGTATCGGAAAGAGGGTGTTCCCGGGTCGCCTCGGCATCTCTGTAAGTACCCAAWACCAGTATCCGGCTGCCTGCCATCTGCTTGGCCAAGAACTCTAGGAGTAGCAGTGAAGGCTTGTCCGCCCAGTGCAGGTCGTCCAGCACCAGCATCAATGGCTGCACCTGGGCCGCGTTCTTAAAGAAGGTGGTGATTGATTCGAAGAGGCGGAACCTGGCTTGGTCTGCGTCGAGCGTCGAAGATCTCTCCAGATCCGGCAATTTTTCTCGGATTATTGGAATCACTTCAGCGATATCGGCGGCGCCAGGTCCCATCTGGGACCAGAGGTGTTCTACAGAGGTATCTTGAACGTAGGCACGAACGTGTTGGGCCCAGGGCCATTATGGAGGCGCGCCGTCCCGCTCGTAGCACCAGCCCCACAAAACCCGGCTGCCCAATGACTCGGCGTAGGAAGCTAGTTCCTGAGCGGTGCGCGTTTTACCGATGCCCGGCTCGCCGGCCAACATGACCAATTGGCCTTGTCCGGCCACGACGCGGTCCATCGCAGCCTGCAAGTCAGCCATTTCACGCTGGCGTCCGACGAATAGATCGCTTTTCTGCGTTTCGTTATCCGCTCAGCGTCTCAGCATCCCCAGCCAGATGTTGATSGCATTTTACATCAAGGACCCGTAAAGATGATTGAAAGCGTTTATACGAGGAAGTGGTGTGGCCTGCACCTACTTCTGGAAATGCGCTTTCATCGGCTCGAAGTAATGCTCGACCCAGCCGGTTTTGTAGTGCGAACCGTCGCCCGTTAGGTTGGTGTGCTTCAATGTCAGCCGGGTGCCGGTCCCCTCCGCCTCCAGCGTGATCTTCAGCTCGGAGTCAGGGTCCGAGTCGGCGAATTGCTGGGTACGCCACGACTGGCGGATCAGCTTGCCGGGAATCAGCTCCAGGGTTTTGCCGTTGATGTAGACGCCGTGGGCCGTAAATTCGCCGCCCACATCAGCGCTCGCGGTGGCCGGAGACCSGGTTATGGCGGCGTGGCCTTCCGAGTCCAGCCAGGTGTCATAGACCACTTGGGGCGGTACCGGGAACAAGTCCGAAATCTCAAACTCCATGGTTACAAACCCTCAGATTGCTGAATCTCTAAGTTGTTAACCCGCCAGGTAGGCGAATTTGTCGTTGTCCGGGCTCTTRATCCGGTGATGCTCAATGAATACGGCGGCGTTCTCCGCCACCTGCTCGCCGTCCAGGTCGGCCACCAGGGCCAAGGTCATGTCGATGCCAGCGGACACGCCGGCCGAGGTGATGATTCCCTTGCCGGTGTTCTTGTCCACCAGGTCGACCCAGCGGGGGGTCGAATCCCATTCGACGTTCTCTCCTTGGGTCAGCACCCAGTTCCAGGCAGTCTTGTTGCTGGTGGCGGCCTTGTTGTCCAGGATCTTGGTCTGGGCCAGCAGGGCGGCCCCGGTGCAGACCGATGCTACAACGTCGGCCCGTTCACAAGCTGCCGACAGGGCGTTGATGAAATCGGGGTCGGCGACCAGCGTGCGGGTTCCACCGCCACCAGGCACCAGCAGGATGTCAAAATCGAAGTCGTCTTTGATGCCGTGTTCCGCCACCACCACCGGTCCGCCGCCGTTGGTTCCGGTGGCAACCGGTCCCGCCTCTTTACCCACAGTGATTACCTTGTAGAGGGGCTTGGTTGTGTCTGGTTTGGAAGAGTCATCTTCCCGTGGTGTGCAGGCAACGTTAAACACCTGTATAGGGCCAAACAGGTCCAAGGGGGCCATACCTTCGAAGATAAGCGCGGCTACGGTTTTCATGAGTTATACCTCAGTTAAGTACGATACTGAGAGAAATAATAAAATTGGTGGGCCCGGTTGGTATCGAACCAACTACCAGTCAGTTATGAGCCGACTGCTCTACCAATGAGCTACGGGCCCTCTATAAAAGCTTAGCCCTGAGGATTTAAGGGTGTCAAGGAAGCGGTAGTGAGCCTAAACCAGGCCTAACTTCTCCAGGTAGTTGGGGTCCCAACCGGCCAGAAGTCCTCGTTCCAACGACTCTGTTTCAGGCACCCTGGGGGTCGGCTCACCGGTGGTGGGCACCGTGGCCACCACGGCGTCGTCAACCAGACTTTGATAGGACTCGGCGTCCACGCCCAACAGGTGCTGCAGAACATCCTCGTTGTGCTGGCCGAAGGTGGGTGATGGCCCCTGGATGGCCAGAGGGCTGTTGGAGAATTTCCATGGACGTCCGATGAACAGCCGGGAGCCTATCTTTCTCTCCTTGGGGTAATCGACCCGTTCCAGGAAGCCCCGGCTCTTGAACTGGGGGTCAAAGTGGATGTCTTTGCYGTTCAGCACCGGRCCSGCYGGGACGCCCACGCCCTGGAGCGCGTGCATCARCTCRTAMCGGTCWACRCCSGAGGTCCARGCCGTGATRATCTCGTCGATCTGRTCGTGGTTGCGCTGCCGGGAAAGCAGGTCGGCGAACTCGGGGTCCGTGGCCAGTTCCGGCCTGCCTATCAGCTCCGACATGCCGGCCCAGCCTTCGTCATCGCCCACCGAGAGGGTGATCCACTGGTCCTCGCCCAAGGCCCGGTAACAGCCCTGGGGCGCCCGGTAGGGGTGGCGGTTGCCGATGCGGCCTCCCTCCCGGCCRTTGACYTGGGCGTCCATGATGTACTCSGACATGAACATCACRCCCGCYTGGTACATGCCGATGTCGGCCCACTGGCCCTGKCCSGTCTTGTYSCGGTAGCGCAGCGCCGAGCCGATGGCGAACAGGGCAGTCCAGGTGGAAAGAAAATCTACAAACGAAGCGCCCGCCTTGGCCGGTCCTTGGTCTCTGTACCCCGTGATCCAGCAATGGCCGTGGGTCGCCTCCTGGGTGGTGGCCTGGGCGGGGTAGCTGGAATAAGGGCCTCCGCCGTGGCCGTATCCGGTGTTGGAGACCATGATGATGTCGGGCTTGATCTTCTTCATGTTGGGATAGTCCAGGTCCCAACTGCGCATCACTCTGGGGGTGAAATTCTCCATCACCACGTCGCTGACCTTGATCAGGTCCCGGAACATGCCCCGGCCCCGGGAGTCGGTCATGTCGATGGTGATTGACTTTTTGCCCCGGTGGATCAGGTTATAGGTGGATGGGCGGTTCCACCAGTCTTCGCCCAGGTCGTTCTCCGGAAATGCACCGGCGTAACCTCCGGTGCGCGTGACGTCGGGGCGGCCCGGCCCTTCCACCTTGATCACCTCCGCGCCCATATCCGCCAGCAGGCCGCCGGCGTAAGGCAGGGCGAACACGTAGGTGGAGTCGATTATTCGGATGCCTTCCAGGGGTAACCGGGCCATTTTTGTTCCTTCTGATTTTGGGTTGCTTCTGGGTACTTTGTTGCTGGCGAGGGGTAGCCCTCATCCTAGCCTTCTCCCGTGCGCGGGAGAAGGGATTTCGTCGCTTAGGATTAAGCTCTAGATAACATTTAGTTGCCTTAGGCGGACGAAGTTTTCTCGACTATATTCCAGGCCGTCCAGGTAGATCTCTGAGTTGTGCTGGCCCAGGGTTGGGGCCGGGCGGATGTACTGGTAGGGGGTCAGGCTCAGGTTGAATAGCGCCGCCGGGACCTTCACCTTGCCGATGACCGGATGGTCTATCTCCCGGTAGAAGTCCCGAGACTCCAGTTGGGGGCATTCCAAAAGCTCCGAAGGAGTTTGGACCAACCCGAAGAGCATCCGCGCCTCGGCCGCTTTGGTGAATAGGTCCCACTTGCCCCGGTCTTTGATCGAGTCCAATACCACCTGGTCCAACTCCTCGGTGTTGCGTAGCCGCTGGGCGGGGTCGGCGAACTTGGGCTCTTTCAACTGCGGGTCGCCGAAGAAATCGGCGATGGTGTCCCAGGTAGCCCCGCCGCCGGTCTGCACGATGATCCAGCCGTCTTTGCAGGGCATGGGGTGGCCGAAATTGCTGCCGGATGGACGCCGCCTGGGGAGGGTGCCGCCCATGAAGGGRTACATGGTCTGGGTCGCCATGGCCGTGGAGGCCACACATTCGGTCACCGATACATCGATGTGTTGGCCCTCGCCGGTGTTGCTCTGCATGAACAGTGCCATGGACGTCGCCGCCGCTCCGTTGAGTCCGCCTTCGTACTGGGCCTGAAAGCCGCCGTGCTTCARCGGCTCTTCGCCCTGCACGCCGCTGATGCTCATGATCAGGCCCATGGCGTAGTTGACCACTTCCTCGCCCTTGAATTGGCTGTAGGGACCGGTCTGGCCGAAGGGCGTGATGGAGGTCATGATCAGCGATGGGTTCGAATCCCGCAGGTCGTCGTATCCCAGGCCTAGGTCGGTCAGATACCCGGGGCGGTAGGACTCTAYGACCACATCGACATGAGGAACTAGGCGCTTCAGGATGTTCCGTCCCGTGAGGGTCTCCAAGTTCAGGGTCGCGCCCTTCTTGTTCAGGTTCATCAGGAGGAAGAACAGGCTTTTTTCGGGGTGCGGGTCGTCGCCGAAGAAGGGGCCCATGCGGCGCAGCGACGCCCCAGTGGGCGGCTCTAACTTTAGAACGTCTGCTCCGTAGTCGGCCAGGAGACGGCCGCAGAACGACCCGGCGATGTCCAAGCTCAGGTCCAGCACTTTCACTCCATCTAAAGGACCGTGAGAAAGCGGGGCCTGCTGCGATTGGGTGGAAGTCAATTTACGCTTGGTCTCCTCAGGTTTGGTCAAGCCTCAAGGATTGTAGCCCACGCCAGCAGGCCAGGCAATCATGGCTATTTCCCGAAGTGATTCTCCAGCAGTGCGTTGAACTCATCCATGGTGAAACTGTACTGCTGAGTGCCCCATTTCCGAACGGCGTAGTGACCGGCCACGTTCCCCATCTGCACGGCCCGCTCCATGGACTCGCCCTCGATTATGCCCTTGATCAAGCCGCCCCGGAACGCGTCTCCAGCGCCGGTGGGGTCAACGGCGTCATCGGCGAGCACCACCGGTACCTCCACGGTYCCGGAGGCAGTCAATATGTCGCAGCCTTCACCCCCCTTGGTCACGATGATCGTCTCGACGGTCCCAGCCACCTGCTCTCGGGACATGCCGGTGCTGTTGCAAATCATCTCCATCTCATAGTCGTTGCAGACCAGCATCTTCGATTTGCTGATGCACTTGGCCAGAGCGGACGACTCCCAAGCAGGCAAAGATTGGCCTGGGTCAAATATTGAAAAGATGCCGCGCTTTTCGTACTCGGCGGTGTAGTCGGCCATATCCCCCAGGTTGCCGGGGGCCACGATGGCCAGACAGTTCTCCGGGTCAATAGAATCGAAATCGAAACCGGACTGCTGCTTCATTGCGCCGGGGTTGAACCCGGTTATCTGGTTGTTCTGGGTGTCCGACGTGATGTAGGCGCCGGCAGTCAGTTCCTCTTCCACCACCCGTATGTCGGCGGTGGGAACGCCGATCTGGTCCAGCCATTCGAAATAGCGGTGGTAGTCCTGGCCGATAGTGGCCAGGATACGTGGTTTCTCTCCCAGCAGCGACAGCGAATAGGCGATGTTGCCCGCCGTGCCGCCGAAGTTCTCAGTGAGGCTGTTCACCGTGAAGCTCACATTTATGTTGTCCAATTGGTCGGGCAAGATGTGGTCAGAGAACTTGCCGTCAAAGTCCATGATGCGGTCGTAGGCCATCGACCCGGAAACCAGGATATCCATCTATCAGGTCCCTCGCTGTTTTTGTTTTGTTCCGTCGATCAGCTTCTTGCCTGGGTTAGCAGCCGTGCTCGCCTTCTATTTCCCCGAGAAATTCCACCTGGTCGCCGATCCCCAGTCCCAGGTCTGCCGCCTCGCCGCCGTTGAGCTCTAAAACGTATTTGGCCCGTGACTCAGGCGAGTACCGGGGCAGATCTTCCAACGGAGTCGAAGGGTCGGGAAACGGTACGTTCTCCGAGACGTCCACCACCTTGCAACTAGGGCCGATCCAAACTATATCCAAGGAGAACTGCATCTCTTTCATCCAGAAACGGAAACGCTCCGCCTTCTCAAAGACGAACAGCATGCCCGTTCCGGCGTCCAGGGTAGCGCGTCCGGAGAGCCCGCGTGTCCGCTTCTCCAGATCCGCTGCCAGTTCCACCGTGAATTCCAAGTTGCCCACCTGGACGACCGGCCTCTGGGCCCCAGRCGGGGCGTTGGTGGTCTCAGTCGGAGTTACGGCGGCCGTCGCCGCGGCCGCTGGCACAGGCACGAGAGTGGCCGTTGGAATCACGGGCGGTGGCGTGCTTGTCGCCGTGTTCCCGCAGGCGGCTGTCACGGCCACCAATCCAGCCGCTATCGCCAAGATCAGAAAACGGGTCTTGACTAACGGTCTGGCAGGRYGGYGRCGCTCYARATTCTTCCCCAGATTTTCCTCGGACTTTRTTCCCGGAATAGGGCARATWATGGGSCCCGRCARTCCGASAGCCATCGTATCYCAGCGTCACGKAATCCACAAGCARAAACCCYYGSMSTMRGMTTTKYYGGRGRNNGGGAYRGCGYCCSWTMTRGYGGCGCTTYGCGCMTTTGTTGACGAATATGYGWGCCTGGGGTAGGCTGARRGCGTCAATCCACCGGAGGGAAACAGCTATGRCTCARGAGGCCCCGCAAGACGTCGAGTCGGTCCTCACGCCAGAAGTAAAAGCCATGATCGGAGTGGCGGGCGAAGTGGTCGAGTCCTGGGGGACCGTGGACGTTGAGTATCTGCGGAGATTCACCCAGGCAGTGATGGACCCAGACCCCAGGTATTGGGATGAGGAATTTGCCAAGTCCACCCATTACGGCGCGATCATCGTGCCTCCCATCATGATCAGCTACATGACCCAGCGCATCCGCCCCGACGCCGAAGACGCCATCACCGCGGCATTTGAAGAAAACCCCATGTCCGACGGCATCGGCTCGGTTAAGCGGCCCGGTGAGCTTCCCGAGATTCCCACGCATCTGGTGCGGACGCTGAACGCGGGCAACGAGATAGAGATCTATCAGTACCCCAACATCGGGGACGTGATCTTCTTCCAGAACCGCTACCAAGACATCCGCGAGAGGGTCGGCCGGGACGGCAAACCCTTCCTGATCATCACCCGAGAGATCACCTATACGAACCAGGACAAAGCACTGCTCTGCATCACGCGCCAGTCCTCGATCCGCCGTTAGTTCCGATATAGAAAAAAGGCATTAACCGCCTGAGGTTATCCACATGAGCGCCCCACTAGAAGAACTGCTGAAGATGAATCGCGAAGAGATTCAGTCCCACAACGAGCGGCCTACCGCCGATGAGCTGCGGAACAAGACCCAGACCTACTACGAAGATGTGAACGTGGGCGACGAACTGCCCAAGTACATCTATTCGCCCACTCCCACCCACCTATTTCGTTGGAGCGCGGCCATCGAGAATTTCCACCGGATCCACTACGATCTGGACTTTGGTCTGAACCACGACAAGAACCCCAGCATTTTGGTCCACGGCTCCTGGAAGCAGAGTGTCGTGCCCCAGTACCTGAAGGACTTCACCTTGCCCAAAGGCTGGCCCTGGAAGGCCGCCTTCGAGCACCGCGCCATGCTGGTCCCCGGCGATACACTGATAGTTTGGGCCGTAGTGACCAACAAGTACGAGAAGGGCGGTATGGGCTTCATCGAGATGGACCTGGGCATGAAGACCCAGGACGGCGTGGAGAGCATGCCCGGCAGCGCCACAGTTGTGTTGCCCCTGAAGGACGGGGCAGACATCCCGTATCCCTTCGTCCCGCCTACGGATTAGCTGACAGCCCCGATAAATCGGGGCCTTCGGCTTTCAGCTTTATTAACGAGGTAAAGGACCGACATGGCCCGATTTCTAGCGATACACAATGTTTCCGGACTTACTGAAGAAGAGTTCCGGGAGAAGCTGAGCGCCGTCAGTAAATGGCGCCCCGACCGCCGGACCACAATCTTGAAGGTCTACGGCGACCTGAAACGCGGCAAACTGGTTACCGAGTGCGAGGCTGTGGAGCAAGAGCACTTCGAAGACTGGATCAAAATGACCGGCTGGCCCGCCGAGTCCATCTTCAACGTGGACCTGGTAATGCAGGTGGGCAATATCTGGAAGCTTTAACTCCGGCCTAACGGCCGCCACCTTGCTGGCGGCCAACACCGGGACCAAGCCCTCCCTCTGATYGAGTCCCCAGACACCGGTCCAAAAGCCCGGCTGTCGTTGCTGTCGGCCCGGTTGTCCCCGAGTAAAAAGTACTCATCCGGACCGTTAAACCACTCTGTTTCCGCGGTTTCCTTCGTTCCCAGCGTATAGTCCTCCGCCAACAGAACGCCGTCGATATACACCATCCCTTCAGCAATCTTGATATCTTCTCCGGGGAGGCCCACCACCCGCTTGATGTAGGTCCCACCAACTCCGCCAGTACTCACAAACACAGCCACATCTCCCCGGCGCAACCGATTCCACCGGAACCGCGTCCGCACTACCAGCACCGACTCTCCGTGCCGCAAGGACGGCAACATGCTATCCCCCTCAACCCGGAACCGGGCCGAGAAGAAGATGTTCACCAACGCCTGTAGGAATGAGACCAACACTCGCCCTCAAGTCCTCACGAATTCAAGGTCAGCAACTCCAGATATTTTAGTCCCAAACCTGCCGCCTATGGACTAAAACCAGCCTCTAACCTAGAATTAGTCGAATTTATTTTCTGACCGTCAAGAAAACGCGCTAGCAGCGCTTGAGGGGGCGACTATGGAGAACGGAATAATTCGGGTTGGGTTGATCGGCGCCGGCGCCAACACCCGCCTCAGGCATATACCCGGCCTTCGAGAACAAGAAGGCGTTGAGATAGTGGCCGTGGCCAACCGCAGCCGCGCCTCCGGCGAAGCCGTCGCCGCCGAGTACGAGATACCCACGGTGTACGACAACTGGATGGAACTGATGGAGGCCGACGACATCGACGCGGTCTGCGTAGGGACCTGGCCCTACATGCACCGCACGCTTGTGTTGTCCGCCCTGGAGAACGACAAACACGTCCTAACCGAGGCCCGCATGGCGATGGACGCCCAGGAAGCCCACGAGATGCTGGACGCCTCCCGGCAGTTCCCACATCTGGTGACTCAGATCGTGCCCGCGCCCTCCACTCTTCAGGTGGACCGGACGATCCAGGACTTGATCGCCGATGGCTATCTGGGCCAGCTCCTGGCCTTGAAGCTACGGGTCAGCGACGGCCACGGCCGGGCCGACCGCGCCGACACGTTCATGAATACTGATGGACCGCTCCACTGGCGCCATAACCGCCTGCTCAGCGGCTACAACATCATGGGTATGGGCATCTGGTACGAAACGTTGATGCGCTATCTTGGCCCGGCCACCAAGGTTATGGCCATGACCCGGGTCTTCACCAACCAGCGCAAGGACGAGAACGGCGTCCTTCAGGGCGTCACCGTCCCAGACCATGTGAGCGTCATCTGCGAGTTCGCTGCCGGCGTCCAGGCCGACCTTAGCTGGAGCACGGTTACCGGCCTGCAGGCCGGCGCGGAGCTGATGATCTTCGGTAGCGACGGCACCATCAAGGTGGAAGGCCCGCCGTTCGACAAGGTCTCGGTGGGCAAGAACGGCGATAAAGAGCTGAAAGACCATCCCATCGCCGACGACAAACGGGGCAAGTGGCAGGTAGAGGAAGACTTCATCAACTCCATCCGGGGCGCACCTGTAACTCTGACCCCCTTCGACGTGGGCGTGCAGTACATGGAATTCACCGAGGCGGTGACACGTAGCTCCCAGACCGGTCAAATGGTCTACCTGCCGCTTTAAGCAAATATTCAAAAACGCGGTCTTTTATAACCAGGGAGGGCAACGATGGCTTCACAAGGAATCAGGCTCGGCCTCATCGGCGCCGGAAAGAACACCCGGGACCGGCACATACCCGGCTTTCAAGATGTGGAAGGCGTGGAGATCGCCGCAGTGGCCAACCGCAGCCGGGAGTCCAGTCAGGTAGTGGNCCKMCCWGKTYAWMAWASMCSGYGTYTWYGAMWACTGGCAGGACCTACTAGAGGACCCGAGCATCGACGCCGTCTGCATCGGCACCTGGCCCTACATGCACCGCACCCTGACACTGGCGGCTCTCGAAGCCGGGAAGCACGTGCTGTGCGAAGCGCGCATGGCCACCACCGCCCAGGAAGCCCAAGAAATGCTGGACGCATCCCGGTTGCGGCCCGACCTCATCGCGCAGATAGTCCCGTCCCCCCTGACTTTCAAGATCGACCGGCTGCTTCAGGGGAAGATCGCCGAGGGCTACATCGGCGACATGATCGGCGTGTCGGTCCAGTCTTTGGGCAACGCCTTCATCGACCAGGGCGGCCCCATGCATTGGCGCAACGACCGCGACCTCAGCGGCTATAACATCTTGAATATGGGCATCTGGTACGAGGCCATGATCCGTTGGGTGGGCCGCGCAACCAAAGTAACGTCCATGACCAAGATCAACGTCTCGACCCGCAAGGACGAAAGCGGAGAGTCGGTGGCCGTCAGCATTCCCGACCATGTGGGAATCATCGCCGAACTGGCCAACGGGGCCATGGCGAACATGCAGTTCAGCGGCGTCACCGGACTCTCATCGGGCAGTGGCGTCTGGATCTACGGCAGCGAGGGGACCCTCCATGTCGACGGAGCTCTGAACGTCTACGGCGGCCGACGCGGCGACGACAAACTCGAGGAGATTGCCAACCCCGAAGAGGGCCGTGCGTACTGGCGCGTGGAAGAGGAATTCTGCAATGCCATCCGCGGGACGGAGACGATCACCCGAACGCCCTTCGACGTGGGTCTCCACTACATGGAGTTCACCGAGGCCGTAACCCGCAGCGCTCAGACCGGGCAGACGGTGGCGCTGCCGCTTTAGGCGCCAACASKCSGCCNNCGMAWNAWMGGGCCGACGGTTAGTACACCAYCCGGTAGGCCCGCTCCGCAGTCCCTTGGAACAAGGCGGCGCGTTCGGTGGTTGAGTAGCCCTTGGACAGGCGTTTGAAGGCGTTGTAGAGGATATTGTAGGAATGACCTACCTTGTCCGGGGGGAAGTTGCTCTCAAACATGCCCCGGTCTGGCCCAAACTGCTCAATAGCGTAATTCATGTACGGCGCCATCAGCCCGGCCAGTTCTTCMGAACCGATGGGGACGTCTCTGGCTGACCAGTCRTAACCCGTCCGCGGCTGGCCGATGCCGCCAAGTTTGACGACGACGTTGGRGCACTTGGCCACAGCCGCCAGTCCCTCCCGCCATATTGGCAGCACCTCTTCGTCGCGGTTGGCGTAGGGTCCCGTGCGCAGCACGCCGCCGATGTGGTTCAGGATGATGGTCAGACCGGGTATCGCCCGGGCGAACTCCACCAGCTCCGGCAATTGGTGAAAGTACATCCAAGCATCGAAGGACAACCCCATGCGGGCCAAGACCCTGGCCCCGGCCCGGAATTCCTCGTTCGATAATTGGCTTTCCAAGTTCCAGCGGTTGCTGGGTATCTCGGGATGGGAGTCGAATGTTAGACCGTGGCGTATGCCGCGAAACCGGTTGGGGCTGGCCGCCAACAGCGCTTCCAAAACCGGCGCGACCCTTTCTCCCAGGTTGAGATTGGCGTGTCCCACGATGGAAGCCGCGGCTTTAGCCTCACCGTAGAGACCGGTTGCTCCGGCGGCGGCCAATCCCTGTACGAATTCGACCTCTCCCACCGGGCGCATCTCTTCCGGGCCATCGTTGCGGTACATGGCGTTGGTCTCGACGAATACCGTTGAACGCACGTTGTGGCCGCTGTTCAGGTCAGCATACAGCTCATCCAGCAGATATCTCTGATACGGGGTGCGCGCCGGACGCTTGTCCCATAGATGGTGATGGGGGTCGCAGATGGGAATCTCCGGCTCCAAGGTGGGCTCTTCAGTTAACGCGAGCCAATCGTTACCCCCAAATGGCATCTTCGTTCCTCCATCTTCGATTTGTTATCCAGCGCCCTGATTAATGGTCATGGGAATCATGCCTTTGCTTCTCGAACCGCGCCACCTGGCCGCGATGGCCGGGCGTGAACGAGATACCTGCTTCGGTGGCCAAACTTTCACCGTWCTCCTGGACCCACTCCAGGAGGGTGTCGATCGACATGTCTTCAAGCGGCGATAGCAGCTCCGCCAATGCCCGCACACTCAGCCGGTCAGATTCCTCGAGTTCATCGCCAAGAAATCGCATCACACGTTCGTGGCGGTCAACTATGCGTTGACTCTCCGGACCGCAGATCAGTTCATCGACAATCACATCTTGGACCGGCATGTTTGTATAGATAAAGATATGCCGCTCGTCCTCGGGCGGTACCAAATACGGCTGGATACGATGCACCGCTTGGTAAAGTCYGGACTGGCACTTTTGCCGGAAATAATTGGCCACCTGGCCGTTCCAATAGCCACTTACTTGCACGGCCGCCGTGCCGCCATCCGTGAGATCGAGAAATTGTTCTCTSATCTCCCAGTTGAAATCCAGTTGCCGCTCGTCATAGAGAAACGCCTGCGCCTCTTCTTTGAAAGCATCTATATCAGGGATCGGGAATCCCAGCAGAATCAGTATCTTTACGTCCTCAAGCTRATCAGAGCCTCGCTCCGCCCCGTAATGCATCGAACGCACGTCCTCAAAACCCATCGCCCCTATCGCCTCTTCTTCGATCTCTTTGTGCGTGACGATACCGACGGCCCAATCTTGGGGATATCCGGCCAACCCACTCTGRATCCGCGTATACCAACGGGTACGGGCCGCCTTGCCCAGCTGCGACATCTGGTTGGTCATAGACCGCATCCCCAAGGCGTTCCTGGTGACCAGGTCGTCCACCCACTGATGAACTTTCACATTCTTCGGCCAGGACGGGACGTCCTTGGTGAATGTCGCGGTAACGTCGAATACCTTGTTAAGCAGACTCGGATCGGCGGTTGGGTCAAGTATGAAGGCCGGCGGCGGTCCCTTCTCCAAAGAATGGTCCAAGTGCTTCCGCCACCAGATGTGCCACTCGGCGCTTTCGCCGGTCCCGATCAGATGAACGCGAGGGTTGAAATTTCGGCCCTGAGCCCACGACCGTAATTCGGAGGAGAGCACCGGCAATAGCTTCGGAGGGAAATTCCTCGGCAGTCCTTCCAGATGACTGCTCCAGGGCAACATCGTTGGGCTCGAATTGGTCAATTCGTCTTCAAGCGCATTTATCGTCGGGAATTCCGATTTGACCGCTGATGTGAACGCTTCGTATAAAGCAGGCCCCTCCAACCGAAAATCTCTTTGGGTCTGCATCAACGATGCAAGCGCCCGGCATGTCGCGGCGATAGCCGTGTCTGGATGGGATTCTCCGGCATCGACGACATCACCTTTCCCAACCGATTCGAACCCGAGCAATTGGCGAAAATCGAGGTCATCGACCAGCCAGAAAAMAATCGTTGGATCTCTTCGACAGAGGCGCCCCGGCGTTCGGGAGRTTCGGCAAGGCGTAATCCAACGAGGCAAGCGTTGGCCCCGCCACCGATAGAGGACCCCCTCCGCAATCRCACTCCGTGGACTCGAAAAATCCCTTGGCGTCCAGTCGGCTTCGCTGACATTGGCCGGAATGATCGCGCCGATGAGACCAATTGCCGCCCTCGCCGTACTCCGTCAGCGCCGCCAATCGCTCGTCAACCACTGCGTGGCTCCGCATGAAAAAGAGCGTGGGCAGTTTCCATCGCCGCCATAATTCGTCGGCGAGCTGAGTAGCCTCTCTGGTTTTCTCCAAGCCGGGGCGTGCCGATTTCACATTGGTGGTCACGGCATCCCATTCGTCGGCCGACGGGAACTGGTCTTCGGAATAAAATTGCAATTCCTGTTCCACCCGCCGTTTTAGGTGCAGATAGATTACATAGGTCGATATGTGGTCGAATCCGGGCGATTGAGTCATGATCCCACCCGCATCTGTCGGAAGATATCGCATTATACATTAGCGATCAGTAACAATTGGGGACGTTGTGAATCGAGCTAGAAACTCGGCGGCAGTCGACTTCCGTCGGTTATCGTTCCGACCAGGTATTCTGCTTAGTTCGGCGGACTCTCTTCATCGCCGTGCTCCGGCTCCGGCTCAGGTTCTGGGTCCATGATGGGTACGTCGCCGCTGTCCCTCTCCATCATCGCTTCCAGACCGTCGGATTCCCCAAAGCTGAGGTGGTCTCGCAGGTTGTCCACCAAGTTCTCGACTTCCGACGGGTCGGTATGGAAACGATAGAGAGCGTGGCGCAGCATCTCGAGCCCAGCTTCCATCTGGGGCCAGACCACCTCCTGCACTCCCAACTCCTGGAACCGCTCGCCTTCATCGCGCCAATGGACCCTGGCCACGATGTCTAGGTCCGGCGCGATTCTTAGGGCATGCTGGGCGGTCAGCCAGGCAGCGATCGGGTCTCCCACGCTGATGACCATTAAGCGGGCATCCCTGACCCGGGCGGCCTCCAGAACTGTCTCACTATCGCTGGACCCATAGATCGCTGTGTGTCCCAGTTTCTTCCATTCGGCAACTACGTATGGGTCTAGGTCGATCCCAATGATCGGCACTTTGTGTTCGGTGAGTTCCTCTGCCACCAGGTGGCCTACGCGGCCCAAACCGCAGACTATCGCGTGTCCTTGCAGGGGCGGAATCTGTTCTTCTRAATTCCTGTTACCCAGCTTGTGGGGGCTCAAGAAAGCAACCCGGTGTCCCAGCCGGTCAACGGCTTCGGTCCCTCCCGCCAGCAAGAGAGGGGTCAGCGCCATGGTGATCACCGCCGAAACTACGGTCAACGTCAGGAAATCTTGAGTGACTATTCCAAGCGTCGTCGCCGACCCCACAAGAATGAAACTGAATTCACCRATCTGTCCCATCCCCAGACCGGTCAACACTGACGTCCGCGGCAGGAACCCAAAACTACGCACCATCACGGCTGTAACGACGATCTTCACGATTATGATGCAGGCGACGAATGGCAATACCAGATCAAGGTTGTCGGCCAGGAACTCGGGGGCGGTGAGCATGCCCAAGGAAACGAAGAAAAGGGCGGCAAATGTGTCTCGTAGCGGAATCACTTCGGATAAAGCCCGGTGGCCGAAGTCGGTCTCGCTGAGCAGCAGCCCGGCGACGAAGGCACCCAACGCGGCCGAGAGCCCCAAACTCTCTGTTGCGGCGGCGGAGACAAAGGTGATCGCCACCACGGCGACGATGAATATCTCTCTGGACCCCAGGGCGGTGATCCGGCCCAATAGCCAAGGGATCCCCTTGCTGCCAAGGATGACCATCAGGCCCAGCAAGACCCCTGCTTTGAGTAGGCCRAAGCCCAAGTCGGACAGAAAATCGTCGCCGCTCAACGCCGGGAGCAGCGCGATTATCGGCACGAAAGCTAGGTCTTGAATCAGGAGTATCCCGGTCAGTATCCTCCCATGGAGGCTGTGGAGCTCGCCTTGATCGCTCAGTGTTTTCAGCACAACCATGGTGCTGCTGAGCGCCGCCACCAATCCCAAGACGGCGGCTTCTTCGCTGGTAAAATCGAACACATAGACGCCAAGGGGGTAGACGGCCGAGGCCGTGAGGACTATCTGGGCGATGCTTGATCCCACCACCACACGGGTCATTTGGTAGATCTCCCGGAAGGAAATCTCAATCCCGATGGCGAAGAGGAGCAGGATGACACCCAAGTTGGCGAAGGTCTCGACGCGCTCCGGGTCGTCGATAAATTCGAAAACTCCGGGGCCGATCAAAACACCAATGGCGATATAACCGAGCAAGGCCGGCAAGCGGAGCAGCCGCGCGACCAGACCTCCCCCTGCGGCGGCGGCGAAAATCACCACAAGATCGGTAAAAAGGCCGCCTTCAATATTCATTGGGCGGGTTCCTCAATCATCAGACCGCGACATTCAGCCCGGGATGATTATCTAGCCGTGCGTTGTCATACCCAGGAAAACCAACCGATCGGTTAGGGYGCTTAAATCCGTTCGTCCTGAGCCCGTCGAAGGATGGGCATCAGTCAAATTCGGTTAATAAACCGCATTGACCTGACCCAATCAATGGTTCGACAAGTCCCCCGATGCAYCGGGGAGACTCTCGACTCCAGTCGGAGTTCGCTACGATCGGTTTTGGGCGCGGACCGTATAGGAAACGGACCCGTTCGGGTATAACCCCGTATTCCCTAGCCGTCGGCTAGGTGCGCAGGCTTTTGGCGAACTTCTGGCGGACCTTGGCTACCTTGGGGCTGATCACGACCTGGCAGTACATGCTGGCCGAGTTATTGGCGTAGAACTGGCGGTGCTCGGGCTCTGCCTCGTAGAATGCCTCGAATTCGGCGATCTGGGTGACCACGGGACCGGGCAGGTCCCCAGCGGCGTCCAGTTCCTTGATGTAYKCCKCCRTCTGSTCTCKYTGWKCGTCRCTGGTGTRRARAACCACCGAGCGGTARCGKGCGCCKTGGTCGGCGCCTTGGCKRTTSAGRGTRGTSGGGTCGTGGGTGGCGAAGAASAYCTCAAGCAKCTCTGAGAATGTGATCTGAACGGGGTCGAACTCGATGCGGACCACCTCGGCATGACCGGTGGTCTCACCGCAAACCTGATAGTAGCTCGGGTCCGCCACGTGGCCGCCCGAATACCCGGACGCTACAGAGGTCACACCTTTGATCTCCAAGAACACGGCCTCGGTGCACCAGAAGCACCCCCCACCGAATACGGCGACTTCGCTATCGCTTTGCATATCTATCTCTCACCACGAGTAAATTGGTTTAGCCAACAATGTCCGCCAGCCGGTCCAGTTGGCCCATTTCTGCGGCGGTCGGCAGGAAGACCAATTCGTCCATGCCGATGCCTTCCAGGTCGCGGATCATTCCCTTTACCGCCTCGGTGGACGAGACGGCGTTCTCGGCCATCTGCTCAGCAACCGGGCCCAAGAACGAGTAATAGTGCCGGATGTAGCCGCCCACCACGTCGGCGGCGTTTGGGCCCAAGGCGTAGGATGCCACGGCGGCCAGGCGTGGCTTGCCGGGTTTGCCTGCCGCCTTCCAGGCATCGACCGCCATCTGATAGGAGGACTCCACCGCTTCGGGTTGGGTCCCGGCGGCCAGGAAACCGTCGGCCAGTCTGCCGGCGCGGGCGATGGCCTGAGGCGTGCCGCCGCCGATCAAGATCTCGGGGCCGCCCTTCTGGACCGGAGGCGGACCTATGGGGCCAACGCCGTTCTCTGGGTCAACATCCTCGCCGGCCCAGATGCGCTTCATGGTGGCGATCTGGTCCTCGAACCGGCGGCCGCGGTTGCTGTACTGGGCGGGCGCGGCCTTGTAGTCGTCGGGCCGGCGGCCCACKCCGAAGCCCAGGGTAAGCCTTCCGTTGGAGATGGCGTCAAGACTGGCGGCCTGCTTGGCCAGCACGCCCTCTTTTCGGAGAGGCGCCAGCATCACGCCTGTCATCAGCCTGATCCTCGTTGTGACGGCCGCGGCCGAAGCCAGCATGATGAAGGGCTCGTAGTTCTGGTAGACCAGCCGGTCGATGGTCCCCAACGTGGAGAATGGGCCGGCGTCGGCGCGTTGCGCCCATTCCAGGATGAAGTCACCCTTGACGCCAGGGACGTTCCCCGGCAGGCCGATACCGATCTTCATGTATGTCCTTAGTTACTAGATCTAACGAAATCCAATAGCTCGTAATTGCCGCCGATGGCGGACTTGGCGTCYAGACCCATCCATCTATCGACGATGGTGGAATAGACGCTGCGGAAGTCCACATTGAAATGCAGGTCGCCGTCYAGYTGGTCTTCYTCTTTMAGSGAYGGGTACKCTCCSAGCATGCCGCCRTTCACCGGCTGGCCGATGAGATASGACGCGCCKCCGGACCCGTGGTCKGAGCCTGAGCCRTTGTCTYTGACCCGGCGTCCGAAYTCGGTGAATACCAGCATCATCACATTGTCAGCCGCGTCGTGTTCTCTGAGATCGGTGAAGAAATCGCCGATGCCCGCCGACAGATCGCTGAGCAGCGGCGTCTGCACCGGCACCTGATTGGCGTGGGTGTCGTAGCCGCCCTGGGAGGTGTAGAGCACCCGCGTCCCCAGGCCTTTCAAGATCACCTGGGCCATGCCGCGCAGGCTTTGGGCGATGGTCGTGGCAGCGTACTCSACAGTGGACGAGTAGCTGTCAGCAGCAGTCTTCAGTATGTCAGCCCCTTTCAGGGCGTCCAGTCCGGTACGGCCCAGATAGTCCATCGTCACGCCGGTCCCGATGGCTGGGGAGTACATCCTCTCGAACACGTCCAAGGCGCGGGCGCGCTGTTCCTGGCCTGCGATGCCAGTCAGTACTCCGTAGCCCTCCAGCACGGCCACCGACGCCACCGGCACGCCGGTTAGGGCCAGYGCCCGGGGCAGCCCCCGGCCGAAATTCACGCCGGTCAGCACGTTCTCGCCGTGGGGGTCGATATCGCGGATCACCCGGCCCAGCCAGCCTTCRGTGGCGATCTTCTCCGGCTCACAGGTATGCCAGATGTCCATGGCCCGGAAGTGGGAGCGGTTGGGGTTGGGATAGCCCACGCCGTTTACGACGGCCACCTGGCCCTGRTCGTAGAGGTCTTTGAAGGTGCCCAGATTCGGGTTGAACCCGAACCGGTCGTTGATCGGCAGGACATCTTCGGCGGGGATGCCAACGGTGGAACGGTTATCGTAATAGAGGGGGTCGGCGTAGGGGACCACCATATTCATGTAGTCGCTCCCGCCGGTCAGTTGGACCACCACTAAGATGGGGTCTTTCTTGGTGGATGTCATGGGTAATCTCCCAATCAGGTCTTCYGAGTTAAGGTTCACTCTAGCAGGCGGCGCAAATGAGCGTCAACGGTGACGCCTGACRTTTGGTGTATAGCCGTCCCCGCCAGCCGGGAATCGGCTGTTGTCCGCTTGACAGTGGTTCGGCGGGGGCCTTACGATTCAGGTTGGCGCCCCTACGCGTAGGGGATGGCTAACGGCCCCTTGGATGCGCCTGAAAGGGCGGGTGCTTGGGGTTATAATGGGGATATAGCTCAGTTGGGAGAGCGCGGCGTTCGCAATGCCGAGGCCGAGGGTTCGAGTCCCTCTATCTCCACCATCATGCCCCTGTAGCTCAGAGGATAGAGCGGCGGCGTCCTAAGTCGCGCGTCGGGGGTTCGAATCCCTCCAGGGGTACCATTACAATTCCATATCCGTTTATTGTAACGGCCGGCGCCGCATCCAAAAGGCGCCACACAACACAGGAGCGTAGCTCAGTCTGGCCAGAGCGCTGGTCTCCAAAACCAGTGGCCGGGGGTTCGAATCCTCCCGCTCCTGCCAATTTTCRWAGCTAAACCGGGGYCKMRYGGCCCCGGTTTTATTTTTKSWWTCCYMTTYTGCCGMCATTTTRYYKSMWTCYKMKWTMRRRWKGYKGRMKRYCTGAATCTAGAATTACGTTGATCGCGCGGCACTAAACACCAGTACTAAGGGCCTTCAACTCCACTTATTCAGATGAGTCAATGATTTGGTCTCTCTTTAGTAGCATTGTCTGCTTGGATTGACTTGTGAATCGGTCGATTAATGCGCTAGGCCCACCTATTCTAAACGCCTCACTTGAAATGCCTGACAACTCTCTAAGGTCACCGCCGCGCATATCGCACACGTCTGCTTCAACAACCGTTCCCTGGTTAATATCAGCGTTATCTCTCAGGGTCGCACAAGCAACAGGATCGGTATCGACATGAAGGCGGACGTCTAGGCCGGCATTAATAGCTCCGAGACTTAAGCCTTCAGCACCTGCGAACAAGTCAATAGCCGCTATCATTCCCACACATCCACCTAACGCCTACTTTGGATAAATCGCCGAGCACTTAGGGGAGAAGTATCAACTATCCACGATACTCTGGCAACGGATAGCTTTCACAAATCCTGCTGATTTTTATCGTAATAACTCCCCTGAGTGCGATCTAACTGCCTGTAACGTTGTGACGGAACATCCTCTAAGCAGCGTAAACACATGGACGTAATGGTACATTCTAAGCAAAGCACAGATGCCAAAAACCCCCTTAAACGAGGGGGCTCTCATTATTTCAGCGGCCCCCCATCGGGAAGCCACCCAGGTGGGGTACTGGTGACGGTGGGGGTGTGGTTAGAGAGGTAATCTCGTCATATAATTCTGGTGTTATGACAGAGACTATCTTCCATCACACCAGCAGTCCGGACTCAAGTAAGTCACGATTTAAGCACAAGCGGGAGACGATCCGAAATGAACTCCGACCGTAAACCAGTCGCCGTTGTAGTGGGGGCGACGTCCAAATGGCAGTCAGATGGCCGAAACACGAAACTAGCCCACGGTAGGGAACTCGACGACAGCGACATGCCGGTTGGGGTGCGCTGGGGTGTGGGAGGCGCGATAGCCCAAAAGTTCGCCAAAGAGGGCTTCTTCGTTGTACTGACAACCCGTACCGCGGCCAATGCGGCAGCTTTGGAGACTGCGATAGGAGAGCAGGGTGGCGAAAGCATGATCGTTGAACTGGACCTGGTCTCGGCGGACTCTATATCTAATGCCTTCTCTCAGATTCGAGATGAAGCCGGTGACCCGGATGTCCTGGTCTACAACGCGGGCTACCTGGAGGGGCGAGACCTTCCGCCGGACAAAGAATTACTTGAGCACATACCGGACGAAATGTTCGAGACCGCGCAGCACATCGCCAGCCGGGGCCCGTTCTTGGTCGCCAAAGAAGTACTGCCCGCCATGCGCGAACAGGGCGAAGGCTCTTTCTTGATTTCGAATAACTCGTTTTCCCTGAGGGGACGAAAACGGTACACCGGACAGTCACTGTACTACCCGCGAGTTATGATGCGCACGCTGGCGCAGGTCCTGACAGAGGAATATTCCGAGCACGGTGTACACGTGGCCAACGTCGTGATCGACGGCTTGATCGATTCTCCGGGCACCCGTGCCCTGCCGGTCGCCCAGGAGCAGCCCGACGTGATAATGAATCCCGTTAAGATTGCTGAGGCTTTCTATTATCTACATTCCCAAGACAAGTCCTGCTGGACCCACGAGATTCAATTGACTCCGTTCCCAACCAAGCCGAGCTATTAGGACAGACGTAAGGAAGGCCAACCCGGCGCGAATAAGCGCCCATTACACACTGACGCAGAACTCCAACGCCGGATGCGGAGGATTCGAATCGTCTCGTTTCTGCCGAACGGCAAAGCCAAAAGGGGGCCTCATGTGGCCCTCTTTTCTTTTTGGCGTATATTGGGGTGGCTAAAATCTCGATAGAGGGGAGACCCAAGATGTACGACAAACCGATGCTAAGCCTGGAGCAGGCGCAGGCCGCCATCACAGCGATGATTGCGGACCACAACAAGGATTCCAGCCGGCGTAATGTTGATATGGCCGTCGTGGACGACGCTGGCAACCTTTTGGCCTACGCCCGCATGGACCGGTGCCTCCGGCCCACCTTCGCATCGCGCAAGGCCTACACATCCGCCGTTCGGGGCATGGACACTCTGGCCTTCTCCGAGCAGCTCAGCTCCACAGGCAGGTCCTTGGAGTCCTTCGGCGACTCCCAACTCATCGCTCTGCCAGGCGGAGTGGTTGTCTTGAAGGACGGCGCCGTGGTCGGCGCAATCGGCGTCGGAGGACTGCCCAGCGGCATCGACGACCAGTCCATTGCCCAAGCCGGATTGGCGGCAATGAACGTTTAGCCCGGTATAGCTTCAACCAACACAACTTCGGCCAGTGAGGAAGAATGTACGTAAGAGCGGCAAATGTCTTGATTCGGCCTGAGAAAATGCAGGAGGTAATCGATCTCCATAACGACTCCCTGATCCCGGCCGCCAAGGCCCAAAAGGGGTGGCAAGGCAGCGACCTTATGACCGACGCAGATGGCGGCAAGATCTTCTCGATCACCATCTGGGAATCGGAAATGCTGGCCAGCGAGTCCGGAACCGGTGATCTGCAAGAGCAGGTGGCGAAATTCGACAGCGTTTTCTCCGAACCGCCAAACTTCAACCATTATGAATTGAGCGCCGAGGCGTCAGCCGCCTAACCACCTCACCTGGATCAAAGGGAGAGTCTTTCGATGGCCAGAGTTATTGGCATAACCGAACAGGAAGCTACACCTGAGATCAAAGAATTGTTCCAGCGTCAGCGCAAGATGTTCGGCGATGTGTTGAACACTACTCCGGTATTTGCGCTGAGGCCGACGATCTTGGCCGGATCAACTGCCTTGGCCGCTGGTATCGACACCTCCGGCTTGATCGAACCTCCGTTGAAGTACTTGGTCTATACCAAGACCGCTTGGATCAACGGCTGCCCCTTTTGAATCGACATCAATGCGTCCAGGGCGGCGCAAGAGAACGGTTCCGCGGAAAAGTTGGGACACCTAGACGGCTACAAGAAAAGCGGTCTATTCAGCGACCGCGAAAAGTTGGCTTTGGAGCTTGCCGAGCGCATGACCCACACAGGGAAACGCGTAACGGACCGTTTCTTCACGAAGCTGCAGCGGGAGTTCAGCGACGAAGAGTTGGTGGAGCTGGCGGCAATCATCGCTTATGAAAACTTCCGGAGCAAATTCAACCCGGTGTTCGGGGTCGAAGCCAACGGGTTGTGCCACCTGCCCGCAGTTGAATCGATGGCGGCGGCGGCAACTGAGAAGTTCCATTAAGTCCAAAGGTTCAAGCCTTCTGTTGATTCAGGATCGCTGAACTACTGGTTCTGCGCATAGACTCAACTCACGCCTACGAATTCACCGGAATGGTAGACTAAAGTTAATGAAATTTACGGGTAAATAGGTGCAGCTGGTTGAAATCTCTGGTTACGATGGCGCTTGTCATAAGTGCACTGGTTACCACCGCCTGTACCGTAGTTGATCCCGGCCCAACCCCCAATATCCCTGAAACCGTGGAGGCTTCCGTAGCAGCCGCGTTCCCCATGGAGACACCTAACATCGACTCAACGGTCGCAGTGGGGATTTAAGCGACGTTGGAGGCTGAGCCAGCTTCGGCGGACCCTATTCCCCAGGCAGCCACACCTGTTCCGACGCCTCCCCCTTCTTTAGCTGAGACCATCCAACGAGTTAGGCCGGCCATCGTCAGGATCGAGAGCTTCGAAAGTAGCGGCAGTGGCGTAATCATCGAAACCTCCGGTCAGACCGCTATCGTATTGACGAATTTCCAAGTGATCGAAGATGGTGATCCGATCTACGTTACGGCCAACGATTCAAAGCGTTACTCGGCGACGATTCGGGGCACCGATCCGGCCAGAGACCTGGCGGTACTGAACATCTGTTGCGGTACATTTCGGCCGATCGACATCGCCGGCCCAGCGGATGTGGAGCAAGGAAGCGGAGTGTTCAGTATGTGCTACCCCTTAAGCCTGGCAGGCTCTGCCACGTTACCCAGAGGTATCGTGTCGGCCACTCGTTATGACACCGCGCGTCTAAGCGAGGTAATCCAGTCCGATGCGGCGATCAACCCTGGGAATAGCGGCGGTCCCATGTTGCTGCCATCGGGGGAGATCATCGGAATAAACACCTTCAAATACGAGACATCTCTCAGCGGCCGGCCGGTTGAGGGTTTGGGATTCGCCATATCGGCAAAAACCATAAAGGAGCAATTAAGCGAGTTGAAATCAGGCTCATATCGCGTGCTGCCCACGCCTACTCCCGTACCCACGATAGTTCCAACCCCGGTGCCCACCGCCACCCCGGTCGTGATCTATGACTTTGGGAACAGTCGATTCCCCACAACGTCGACCAATCTTTCTTTGAGCAATTCGCCGCTCAAGATCACCGGCACCATCGAGACTGTAGGAGATGTAGACACTTTCGTGTTCCAGGGAGACCACTGGAGAAACATTCGCCTTCAACGCAAATTATCTTTTGCGTGGCTCCATTGTGACTGCGACCGGTCATCCCAAAATGGTCCTTTATACCACGTTCCCATCAATGCCACTGGCCATCGATGACCGTGGAAGGGCTCTGATTTATGTGACAAGCGGGGGCGCCATGTACCTAGATGTGCCCGCCTACAGTCCCCGCCTGACCTGCGACTACATGATAGTGATAGACCGCGTGCCATAGCGGGTTTTCACCTGGCAATTCACCTTTCTTCCCCAATTCCCACCACCACCACCAACACCACTCCCCGCTCCACCTGTTCCCCTTCCTGCACCAACACCCGCTCCACCGTACCGTCCCGGGGCGACTTAACCAGGTGCTCGGTTTTCATTGATTCTATGATCACCAGGTCTTGGCCTGCTTCCACGATTTCATCTGCCGCCACCAAGACCGTCATGACCACTCCGGGGACCGGGCTGACTATGTCGCCGCTGGCTGGTTGGCCGGGGCGGCGCGCTGGAACGCCGTCAGCTCGTTGCAGGCCGCTTCGGCGGCGAGCAGGCGCGGCCAGCGAAGGTCCGCGCCGAAACGGCGGGCATTGCCCATTTGCGAGACGAGGCAGATGTCGGCGAGCGTCACGCTATCGCCGAAGCAAAAAGGGCCGTCCTCCGCCTCGATCAGGCGCTCGCAGGCGTCGAGGCCATCTTCGATGGTCTGGCGGGCCCACTGGGTCGCCGCCTCCTCGCTGCCCGTGAGCGCCTCGATCCTCTTCAGGATCTTGAGGTTCTGGACCGGATGGGTGTCGCAGGCGATGACTTGCGCGAACGCGCGGACCTTCGCCCGGCGCACCGGGTCCTGCGGCAGCAGGGGCGGCTCGGGGTGAACCTCTTCCAGGTAATCGCAGATGGCCAGCGACTGCGTGAGCACCGTCCCGTCATCGAGTTCCAGCGCGGGAACGAGGCCCTGCGGGTTGAGCCGCAGGAATGCCTCGGAACGCTGTTCGCCCTCGCGCAGGACGTAGGAGGAATTGGTGTATTCGATCCCCTTCAGTTCCAGCGCAATGCGGACGCGGTGCGAGGCACCCGAGCGGAAGAATCCGTGCAATCGCATGTCTGACGTCAATCCCTGGCCGGTTCGCCAATGGTAATGGTGCAGTCGCTGATGCCTTCGACACTGACGGTCACGACATCGCCGGG